>JAFWYB010000001.1 GCA_017517865.1 Clostridia bacterium
CCGTAGTCGGCATTGTAGGAAAATCCAAAAGTTTAGATTTTCCCACAATGCTTATCTTTTGGTCTTTGGTTCGGAATAGTGTAGTGCTGGCGGTCTATCTCTTGTTTTCGGTTGCTTGCTTCCTTACCGTACATGAGCATTATACACAGGAAGATATGAATTTACTTATGAATCACATTAACAGTGTGAAAAGACCGAGCTTACACGGGCGATGTCCTTACGAAACAGTGCCTGAGGGTGATGACAATATGAAATGGCTTATGGAGCTATTAAAAATGGACATCATCCAGCCCGATGATGTCCACCTGAAACCCTCTTTGTTCAAAAGATAATTTAAAGATAAACAGACAGTAACGCAACACAAATATTCACACATAGCCGGTTGCGTTTACTTTTTCAAAACCACATCACAACCGGTCTGGTTCATTATGCTCATTTTTATCTGTTTACAGTTGGTTTCATCTGTATTATATCATATTTACAGCATCTGAACAAATATATTTTGATGTTTTTTCTATTTTTTGTGTTTTCAGTTGCGTTTAGTTTTGCATTTAACGATTAAAATCACTTATAAATATATAGTGTAAGAAAAATTAAAAAGTAACAAATTTTTTTGTGTAGCACAGCCTGTTTTCATTATCAAGAGCCGCTCTGCTTCTTCTCTTGACAACAAAAACATTCTGTGCTCTTTTGTAATTACGAGGGTGATACCCTCACCATATAACCGTTAAGGTTATCAAAAAAATTCTTTAAGGAAGAATGTAATAATTCAAAAACAGACAGAAGTGAAAACTTTTTCTTCTTGGCGGCAGGTTGCGAAGCAAAAAAATTTTTTCAACTTTTTTCAAAACTCAGGAACATTTTTGCGTTCTGATGTCGTTATATATATGGAGAGAAAAATATTTTTCAAATGCCTAACCAAATATTATTGACCGTAAAAAATTTTTTAAACTCTTCGACAAATTCCGCATTGACAAAATTTTCCTGTTGCTGTACAATAGCCCCGTCAACACAGACATTAAAAGTTAGGCTCGCTGTGACAAAAGGTGGCTGTCCCTTTCAGCGAGATGTGGAGACAGAGTTAACCCTTTTTTTCTTTTTCTTTTGCTTTGATTAAATTCAAAGCCGTTACATATTTTGGGTTTAAAACAGAATACCGGCGCGGAAAGAAATTTTCTTCCACGCTTGTTTCTGTTGCCCGAAGTATGTAGCGGCTTTTTTGTTTTGCAATTTTTTATGCGGCGGGTTGTGAATATTTTGAAAACAATTTCGATTTAGGGTGTCCATTTTGTCTCTCCCAGTCCTAATAGGTGAGGAATTGTTTTTTATGCCAAAACAAAAAGCTCAAATCATTTGGAAAGGAGTCAGAAAAAGTTCAGAACAACAATTCAAACTTAATTACAATTATCAGAATACAATGAATGCGGTTTTAGGTAGCATCAGTATCAACAAGCACTGAATTCGGGTACTCACAACTCGTGCTTTGTTACTACTTAATGCGGTGGCATTAGTATTAACAAGCAATGAATTTGAATATCCAAATTCCGCTTGTTAGGGAGCTGCCCTAAAACCCCGAGAGAAAAATTAAAAAGAAAGGAGACGAAAAGATGAGCGAAGCTATGTATAAGATTAAAGATTTAAGTGAAGACGAATTCATTTTCATCACGGCGTTTATGAGAGAAATTAAAAATTTGATTTCAAAAATTTCTGCGATGACACAAGAGGAACGGTTAGCTTGGTATGAAAAGTTTCAGTACCCTCATCCGATAAATTTTCAAAAGAAAATTGACGGAACAGTTTATTCGGTTAACAGTCACTTCAATCAGAAATCAAATGAACCTTTGGTCAGAAAAATTGAAAGAATAATTTTAAAAGAAGAACAGTAAAAAACTAAAACATCACACTTTAAAGTGTTGAAGTTTAAGAAAAGTTATGCTATACTATAGATGTCCTACAATTCAAATCATAACGGCTGTGGAAAGGAGTATAATGCGTAAACAGTCAGAAAAAATTACCGCCCTTTATTGCCGACTGTCAAGAGATGATGAACAGGAAGGCTTATCGGGCAGCATAAAAAATCAACAGGCAATACTTGAAAAGTATGCCAAAGAAAACGGCTTTAAAAACATAAGAGTGTTCATTGATGACGGATGGTCAGGTGTAACCTTCACAAGACCTGCCTTCACGGAAATTATGGAGCTCGGCGAGCAAGGAAAAATTTCTACGCTCATTGTTAAAGACCATTCCCGTCTCGGAAGAAACAGACTTGTTGTCGGTCAGTTGCTTGAAGAAGAGTTTGACCGAATGGGTATCAGGTACATTGCCATAATGGATAACATTGATACGGCAAAGGGTATAAGTGACATTGTACCGATGCAGGATTTGTTTAACGAGTGGCACGCAAAGAACACAAGTCAAAAGGTAAGAAATGTTTTTAAGAGCAAAGGAATGTCAGGTGTACCGCTTACAACTAATCCGCCTTTCGGTTATATGAAAAA
Organism: Clostridia bacterium; assembly: GCA_017517865.1. Classification (GTDB taxonomy): domain Bacteria; phylum Bacillota; class Clostridia; order Oscillospirales; family Acutalibacteraceae; genus UBA6857. The sequence continues at coordinate 2,499 of JAFWYB010000001.1, forward strand.
TCCTGAGAATATAAAAGAGTGGATTGTTGACGAGCCTGCTGCCAAAGTTGTAAGAAAAATTTTCAATCTCTGCATTGAAGGATTAGGTCCGTCACAGATTGCAAAGAGGTTAAAGGCTGAACAGATAATGACACCTACGGAATATTGGAACAGCATTGGTCGTTGTTGTTCTAAACCGCCTGAAAGACAATTTCATTGGAGTCCCGATACTGTTGCCGGTATTCTTTCTAAACAAGAATACTGTGGCGATACAGTTAACTTTCGTTATACGAGAAAATCTTTTAAGAACAAGAAGCGTATTGAAAGGCCCGAAGATGAGTGGATAATTTTTACAGATACGCACTCTGCAATAATCAGTAGAGAGGATTTTGCTTTGGTACAGGAGTTAAGAGAACATAAGCGAAGACCGAACCGAACAGGATTTATAAGTATGTTTTCAGGACTTATGTATTGCGGTGATTGTGGAGAAAAACTTTACTATTGCTCAACAAACAATTACAAACGCCATCAAGCATTCTTCTGTTGTTCGGCTTATAGAAAAAATTCTGATGTGTGTTCAGTACACTACATCAGAGAAAAGATTGTCAATGAGCTTGTGCTTGAAAGTATGAAAAGAGTTTTATGGTATGTGCAATGTTATGAAACTCAGTTTGCAAAAGAGCAGATGAACATTCTTGACATAAGGCAACAGAAAGAGTTGCTTACTAAACGCAGAGAGCTTGAAAAAGCAATCAGGCGTGTAAATGAAATTGACAACATAATTCAGAAGCTTTACGAAGATAACATAATCGGAAAGGTATCTGATGAAAGGTTTGCCACGTTATCCTTATCTTTGGAAAACGAGCAGAGAAATTTAAAAGAAACCATTCCTGAAATGGAAGAGTATATCAGTACTGCAACCGTTAAGAAAGAAAACTTACAGCTATTCATTGAAAAAGCAAAGCGAGTTACAAGAATTAAGGAATTAACTCCTGAAATTGTACATGAGTTTATTGAAAAGATTGTTGTATCAAATCCTGCTTACATTGACGGTGTTAGACATCAAAACATTGATATATACTATAAAGGTGTTGGTATTATCAAATTCTTCTCGCCTGAAGAAATGGAAGCTCTTTATCAGAAGCACATTAACAGCAAACGATCAAAAGAAAAAAACGGCATAGCATAAGCTACACCGTAAAAAAACAATATTTTTACTACAAAGGCCACCTCGGGGTACCAACTTCCTTATGAAGGGTACTCCGATTGGTGATCGTTTCTTTTTGGGATTCGTACACTTTTTTAAACCCCTTAAAAAAGAATCACTTTGTTCTTTCTTGAATAATATATCGCCAACCACAATAAAAATCTAAAATATCATTGAAATCTGATACACAATCAAGATCATAATCCTGAAAATAAACATAAGCTATTTCGTAACTTTCCTCATTTATACCTATCAAATACAACTGCTTCGGATACCATTCTTTCGGACTTTTGTTTTTTTCAACCCTGAAATCAAAGCCTTCAAAAGTAAAAAATGGTTCCGGCTCTGCTTTTACAATAGGCTGGTTGTAAAACTTATAATTCATATCAATATTATTTTTTTCTTCTTCAAAGTTTTTATTATCATATTTCAAAATAGTAGTATATGCCTCTTGTTGAAAAATACCTGTTGAATGATATTTGTAATTAAAAATATCTTCATACTCACCAAATTCATTAAAACTAAAGTCCGAATAATATTCATTAATTTCATTTACACCATGAAATACTCTGAATTCAATATATCCGCCTACACCGTTCAGCCAATAAAAAGAAAATAAACTAACTGTAAAAATCAGCACAGGAAAAGACAATTTGATAATATTAGGAACTCTTCTTATCAAAACAATCACAACGGAAACTCCAAAAGCTATAATAGGAATCAATATCATAACATCAGATACAACATGACTATTCATTTTACTGTAAATTACATAAATAACTGGTATAACAAGAATAAGAAACGAAATAACGAGACCAAAGATAAATGTTCTACTCTTCTTCATCATAACACCCCTTTTTTATCATTAGATTAATTATATGCTTGTAAATATAATAATCAAGATAAATAATCATAATTTAAGAAAAATATAATAATTCTAAACCTGTGACACCTCGGTCAGAAATATAAGAACCTGCCTACGGCAGAACCTTGTTATTCGCTTCGCTCATAATATGTCGCTAACTTCGCTTGGAGCGCCGAGCAATTTTAACCGTTGCCCCATCCTCGCCTCGCTCTGAACAAATCCGCCCCCGAAAAGTTCTGTAACGGTAAGAGAGTGTCGGTCAGAAATATGGTCGTCTCACTCGCTTGGAGCACTTCGTGATACTCCCTATTTCTTCCTGTTCGGCGCACCCCTTCATCTCCCACCGGGAGTGGGGCACGCCGAACCAGTTAACAGCCGCATTACGTCTGTATAGTTACGGTAGCATAGGTGAGAGAACTAATGAGAAGCCAAAAGAAAAAATACAGACACCCTGATGGATGTCTGTATTTTTTTGGCGCCTCAAACAGGACTCGAACCTGTGACACCAACGGTCAGAAATATGGTCGATTTGCTTCGCTTGGAGCGCTTCGTGATACTCTCTATTTCTTCCTGTTCGCCGCACCCCTTCATCTCCCACCGGGAGCGGGGCACGACGAACCAGTTAACAGCCGCGCGGCTTTAAATAACCTCGGTAAAACAGGTTCGGGCATATATGAAACATAAAAAAATACAGACACCCTGATGGATGTCTGTATTTTTTGGCGCCTCAAACAGGACTCGAACCTGTGACACCGCGGTTAACAGCCGCGTGCTCTACCGACTGAGCTATTAAGGCATTTTGTAAGGTTGTTCCGCTACTTCACATAGCGCGCGAAACGGTCAGAAATATGGTCGTC
>JAFWYB010000048.1 GCA_017517865.1 Clostridia bacterium
AACTCACAATAATTAACAGTTATTGTGAGTTGTTACATTAAATATTGCCGAAAAAAATAGCCAAGCCAACTCAAATATAGAATGAGTTGGCTTAGTTCATATTCATTTAGATATAACCGAATTTACTATTTTTTTGAATAAGCACTTGACAAAACAAACAAATGTTCTTTATAATGATAAAATGGTAAATAATGTATTTACTTACAACTACATATAAACTGAAACACCTATTTATTAGTGCCTATAGTGAGGCGTAAATCACTGTACTGACCTGAAGAGTATCTGTCCGAATACTCGGTCAGTAACATACGGACAATCAGAGCTTAAATTTTAAGCCGTTACATAGTTTCAGTGCAAACTGTGCGAGAGGATGAAATGTCTTCCCGCTATTTGTGCTGTCTATGTGACGGCTTTTTTGTTTGTAAAAAACTTTTTCTGAAAATCAGGAACAATTTTATGTGGCTTATTCCCATTACTTGTAGATGCAATTTCTATATATAATAACTGCCCCCACAAAAGTATCTCGGTATAAAGGATACTACAGCCACCCTTACATAGCGAAGCTCGTCTGCGGTATATACCGCAACTAAAGTTTGTCGCTCCCTTGATAAGCGAGAAACTTTAGTTTATGGGCCTCGCAGAGCCCACTGACATCTTTGCAGTCGTTTACGGCTGAAAGTGTCATAGTGGGTTACGTACTTTGAGAAAAGTGCGGAACAAAAAACGAAGAAAGGAGGAAAAACCTATGTCAAAGAAGAATTACAGTGTAGCAAGAGTTGTCACTCATACACAAAGCTCAATCGGTAAATGTGAAAGGCACAACGAGAGAAAGAACGAGTCTTACGCAAATATGAATGTTGATACGGCTCGGTGTGATATGAATGTGCACTTCAAAGGTTGCGGTGAACTGACCTACAACGAACAACTGAATAAGCTCATAGCCGAAAAGAAGGTCTGTATGCGAGGTCTGAAAGCTGATGCAAAGGTCTTTGATGAAATGATATTCGACGTCAACACAGACTACTTTGAAACACACGGCGGTTATGAATATGCCAAAGAGTTTTATGCAGAAGCATACAGGTTTGCAGTAGCCTTGTATGGTGAACAGAATATCATCTCTGCCGTAATGCACGCTGATGAACTGAATGTGGCTCTCACAGAACAGTACGGAAAACCCGTGTACCACTACCATATGCACCTTGTAGCTCTGCCTGTTGTGGAAAAGCAAATACTGTGGACAAAGCGGTGCAAGGATAAATCACTTGTAGGCACTGTTAAAGAAACGGTTAATCAGATAAGCCATTCAAAGAAATGGAAATCACCTCAGGCTGTTGATGAAAACGGTAATGTTGTATTCAACGAAAAAGGCAAGCCTGTACTGATTCCGTCTTACAGTATCTTGCAGGATGATTTCTTCAATCATATGCAAAGAGCCGGTTTCAATGATTTCATTCGTGGTGAAAAAGGCAGTACAACTGAACACCTGTCTTGTCTGCAGTATGAGATTCAGCAGGATAAGAAACGACTTGAAGAAATTAAGGAACGATTACAGACAGAAGAAATCAGATATGATGAAATCCAGAACGTGCATAAAACATTCAATGAAATTGACGGTATGGGCAAGAAAACACTTACGGGTAAAGTCACAATTTCAAGCGAAGATTTCAATGACCTGAGTAATATGGCAAAGCAGTCTGTTGCGGCAAGAAGCAAGATATTTGACCTTGAGAGAGAAAATGAAAGACTCCGAAAAAGGAATTGGGAATTGCAGAGCCATATAAACAGACTGAGCAACAGGCTTCATGAGCTTGAACAAGTCTGTGCACCGTATCTTGAGGCATTGAGGCTGATGCCTGAAAAAGTAAAAGCATTTATCTCGGATGTGCTAAAAACTGTCCGAAAAGAGAAACCCAACAAAAATATTGATATTAAAAAAGAGAGGTAATTAAATGAATATTGAAGATAATTTTATTAACACCCTGTTTGATAAAACAGAAGAAACCAAACCCACAACTACAGAAATCGTAAATATGCCTGTAGGCAAAATTGTTCCGAATTTCAAAAATCCCTACAAGTGCCGTGAAGAGGATATGAAGCCGTTGGAAGACAGCATTCGTGAAAACGGTATTATCCAGCCTCTTATGGTGCGCAAGGACGATAAGGCTGATGTGTTCGAAATCGTTTCAGGACACAGAAGATTTCTCGCAGCTTCAAGGCTTGAAATGACAGAGGTTCCTGTTGTTGTCTTGGACATAAGCAAAGAGGAAGCAGATATTATCCTTGTTGACAGTAATCTGCACAGAGAACACATTTTACCAAGTGAAAAAGCCTTTGCATACAAGATGAAAATGGATGCACTTAAAAAGCAGGGCAAACGCACAGATTTAACTTCGGACCCGGTGGGTCCAAAGTTGAGCTCTGCAGAAAAAATCTCACAGGATAGCGAAGACAGTGCAACCCAAATCAAAAGGTATATCCGCCTGACTAACCTTGAAAAGTCGCTTCTTAACCTTGTAGATGAAGGCAGAATCGCAATGCGACCTGCGGTTGAACTTTCATATCTTACTCCCGAAGAACAGATGATGATTTTTGAAACCTATGAGAGTGATGAGGTAACTCCATCACTTGCACAGGCACAGAAAATGCGAAAGCTCTCGGAGCAGAATCAGCTTAATGCTGATACGGTTTTAGCAATTTTAACTGCACCTAAACCAAATCAGGCAGAAGCTATAAGAATTCCTGAAGAACGTATCAACAAGTTCTTCGGTAAAAATTACACCAAACAACAGAAAGAAGAGCATATCTTAAAGGCTTTGGAATATTATCACAAACACCTTCAGCGTCAGCGCAACAGGGATGCGAGGTGAGTAAAATGAAAAATATATTTCCCGATAACAAAAGCATATTTGTAGTACCGCCTGAGCCTATTGATGAAAATGAGCTTACAAGTCTTTCTGATATTATGGCATCCCGTAGTGATGAAGCTGTTGTTGACCGTAACAAAATACGCCGTTTCGGTGAAGAAACCTTTCAAATGAAATTTGGTGGTACAACCTATGAGGTTTCAACGCACTTTAATCCCAAAGGCAGACAGTGTATCTTTGAACAGTTCAAGGAATTGATTTTATCAGAAAAATTATTGTAATATCACACATTTGAAAAAAGACAATCGGACATTGTAAAATGTGAATATCCTTGCGATGTCCGGTTGTCGGAAAGGAGAATATTTAATGACAACTGCAACAAATATTTCAGGACAAACAATAAATGATGAATTAATTACAGCTCTCTACTGCCGTCTTTCCGTTGAAGATATTAAGGATGATAAATCCAAAAAGAAGAACGGCAGAGAAGATGAGTCAAACAGTATATCCAATCAGAAACAGATTTTGCTTGATTACTGTAAAAAACACGGATACAAAAACACAATGTTCTTCATTGATGACGGTATTTCAGGTACAAGCTTTGACAGAAGCGGTTTTAACCAAATGCAACAAATGGTTGAAGAAGGTAAGATTTGCAGAATCATAGTAAAAGACCTGTCCCGATTTGGTCGTGAACAGGTCGAAGCGGGCAGATTAACGCAAATTGTATATCCGTCACTCGGTGTAACCTTCATTTCCATTCAGGAAAATGTAAACAGTTCCACGGGTGACGGTATGGAGATGCTACCGTTCTATAACATCTTTAATGAATGGTATGCCGCACAAACATCAAAAAAAATCCGTGCTGTATGGCAATCAAAGGCTAACAACGGTAAACGAGTATCTTCTACAGTACCTTTTGGTTATGTAAAAGACGCAACCGATAAAGAAAAATGGCTGATTGATGAACCTGCGGCAGAGGTTGTACGAAAAATATATGATTTGTGTCTTGCAGGGCGAGGTCCTTTACAGATTGCCCGTGATTTGGAAAAGGAGAAAATCCCGGTTCCGTCAGCCTATTATGAATCTGTCGGCAGAAAACATTCAAACCCTGTACCGCAGAATCCTTATAGATGGGACCAAAAGACAGTTGTTCACATTCTTGAAAACAGACAGTACACCGGTTGTGCTGTAAACTTCAAGACGACTACTGTCAGTTACAAGGTTCACAAGAAAATATATAACGCAAAAGAGGATTATCAGATAATCCCTGATATGCAAGAGCCGATTATCAGCGAAGAAAAGTGGTTAAGAGTTCAGGAGCTTCGTGAAAACCGCAGAAGAAACACTGCAACAGGTAAAACAAGTTTGTTTTCCGGCTTAGTCTATTGCTATGATTGCGGTGCGAAATTGCACTTCTGTGCGGCTAAAAGTCTGAACAAGAATCAGGAGTTTTTCAGATGTGCAAACTACAAGGACGGCAGAAGAGGTACTTGTAAAATTCATTATATCCGTAATGTGGCGCTTGAGAAAATTGTACTTGAAGCCATACGAAACTTGGCAGAATTCATTCGCTACAATGAAAAGGTCTTTTTGTATATGATTGCAAAACAGAATGATGCTATGAGAAAAGCAGAGTATGAAAAGCTGAAAAAGACTGTTGCTGACGGTGAAATCCGTACGAAAGAGTTAGACCGTCTTATTGAAAAGGTTTATGAGGACAATGCTCTCGGCAGAATGGATGATGACAGATACCGAAAGCTGATGTCAAAATATGAGCGAGAGCAAAAAGAGCTTGCTATAACTGTTTCGGAAGGTCAGGAAACATTGAAGTCTGCTGAACAGAAATCTGTTGATTTGAGATTGCTCCTTCGTACTTTCAGAGAAATGACGGATATACAGGAACTGACACCGACACTTGTCAATTCACTTATTGAGCGTATTGAGGTTCATAACAATGATAAGTCAAGTGGTCATTGTTTTGTGAAGGTGGATATTTATTTTACAGGTGTCGGAATGATTTGTATTCCGACAGAGGAAGAAGTTATTGCTATGATGGAAGAAGCAAGAAATAATCCTCAAGAATATCGTATTGTAGCTTGACAAAGAGAAAAACGGTGCAACCCCAAACGGGGTTACACCGTATCTCTCAAAAAAACATCCTTATGGGGCGTGCCCATCTGAAGCGTCCTTTAGCTTTTTTATATTTGGCGGGAAGCTGTTACTCTTTATTGCACAGCTTCAGCGCAATCTGCATTTATCAGATGCCGCCGCCTACTGAGCCGTCCCATGTGTCAACGGTTGTAGCCTTCATTTCTTCCTCGTCAAACCAGCGAGTTGTAACAGCCTTTGTTTCTGTGAAGAAGCGGAAAGCGTCCTTGCCGAGGCAGTGGAGATTACCGAAGAATGAGAGCTTGTGGCCTGTGAAGGGGAATACGCCAACAGGTACGGGAATACCAACGTTAACGCCTACCATACCGCCGTCTGTTCTCTTTGCAAATTCTCTTGCATAGTAGCCGCTCTGTGTGAAGATAACTGAGCCGTTAGCAAAGGGGTTGCGGTTCATAAGAGCAAGACCTTCTTCAAAGGTTTTTACTCTCTTGATGCAAAGAACGGGACCAAAGATTTCCTGAGTGCCTACTGTCATATCCTCAGTAACGTTGTCAAGAATTGTGGGACCTACATAGAAGCCCTTTTCATAGCCGGGAACAACTGCATTACGTCCGTCAAGAACGAGAGTTGCACCTTCTTCAATACCCTTGTTGATCCAGTTGATAACGCTCTGCTTGTGCTCGGCAGTAACAACGGGGCCGAGGGTTGATTCCTTTTCATATGCGGGGCCGAGCTTAAGCTCTGAAGCGTACTGCTTGAGAAGAGCAACAAGCTTATCAGCGATGCCTTCCTGAGCAACAACAACGGGAAGAGCCATACATCTTTCGCCTGCGCAGCCGAAGGATGAGTTGATGATACCTCTTGCCGATCTTTCAAGAGCAGCGTCCTCGAGAACGAGAGCGTGGTTTTTAGCTTCGCAGAGAGCCTGAACTCTCTTACCTGTTGCGGAAGCCTCTTTATAAACGTGAAGACCAACCTTTGTTGAACCGACGAAGGTTACGCCCTTAACATCGGGGTGCTTGAGGAAGATATCAGCCTCTACTCTTGAGCAGGTAACAAGGTTAACAACGCCCTTGGGAAGACCTGCTTCTGTGAGAAGCTCGTTAAGACGCATAGCGGTCATCGGAGTCATTGAAGCGAGCTTAAGAACGATGGTGTTACCGCAAGCGATGCAGCAGGGAACCATCCAGCCCATAGGAATCATACCGGGGAAGTTGAAGGGAACGATACCTGCGAAAACGCCGACGGGCTCGTAGTAAAGAGTTGTGTCGTAGCCGTTTGAGGTGTCTCTCATGCAGTCGCCCATAGTGAGTGAGGGAGCGGAGATAGCGTGCTCAACGGGCTCCTTAACCTTGAGAATGTCACCCTTTGCCTCTGAAAGAACCTTACCGTGCTCGAGAGCGCAAAGCTCTGAAAGCTCGTCAAGATGCTCAACAAGAAGCTCACGGAATTTATAGAGCACCTGAACTCTCTTCATAACGGGAGTGTTTGACCATGCAGGGAAAGCTACCTTAGCTGAAGCGATAGCGGCCTCAACCTCCTCCTGAGTACAGCAGGGTGTTTCAGCAATTACTTCACCTGTGCTGGGGTTGTAAACAGGCATATACTTTTCGGTTTTTGATTCAAGCCACTGACCGTCAACAAAATATTTAAGTCTTTTGATATTGCTCATTTTTTTTGCTCCTTTGCATTCATAATATTACATCCTATATTAAACCGCAAAACTGAAAATAAATCAAGAGAAAACTGTCAAAAATTTCTTTATTTATAAAATTATATTCTTGCACGCATCAATCAGCAGTTTTTTTGCATCTGACTTTATTTTATCAAAGGGCAGATGCATCGGATTTGCTTCTATTATCTGAGAAATGCCGCCTTTGAGGGCTGTTTCGGGTTCTATGTCATTTACTCCCACGAGTGCAATAATTTTTTTGCAATGTGCCTTTTCCGCCACACGGAAAGGTACCTTTCCCATAAGGCTCTGGCTGTCCATTTTACCTTCACCGGTGATGACAAGGTCAGCGTTTTCTGTTTCTTTAACGAAATCTGTTTTTTTCAGTATGTAGTCTATACCGCTTTCAGGCTTTGCGCCGAGAAAAGCAATAAGACCGAAGCCGAGACCTCCTGCGGCACCTGAGCCCGCGCTTTGGGAAAAATCTTTTCCGAGAGCTTTTTCACTCACACGGGCAAGATTTCTCAGTCCATTATCAAGAAGCATAACATCGCTTTTTGATGCTCCCTTCTGAGGTGCGAATATATAGGCCGCACCGTTTTTGCCGTAAAGCGGATTGGTAACATCGCAAAGCAGAGTTATATTGCAGTCGGCGAGTCTTTTATCAAGTGCCGAAAGGTCAATAGAGTCAATAAGGTGAAGGCCCTCACCGCAGGTAGGTACGGTCATTCCGTTTTTATCGAGGAAACGAATGCCGAGAGCGGAAAGGGCACCGATACCGCCGTCGGTTGTGGCACTGCCGCCTATGCCTATAACTATATTTTCAGCTCCGTTGTCTAATGCTTCAAGAATCAGCTGTCCCGTACCGTAGGTAGAGCTTTTAAGAGCATTGTTTTCTTTTTCAATTGTTATACCCGAAGCCTGAGCCATTTCTATAACAGCCGTACCGTCGGGCAGAATACCGTAATAAGCTTTTACGTCTCTACCGAGAGGGCTTTTGACGGTGCAGAATATCTTTTCTCCGCCAAGTGCGGTGATAAGAGCTTCGACTGTACCCTCACCGCCGTCTGCAACGGGTATCTGTACTGCCGTAAGGTCCGGATATCTGCATGTCAGCTCTCTGCTGATAATAAGGCAGACCTCCGTGGCGGAAAAAGTGCCTTTGAAGGAGTCGGGGGCTATAACGATCTTTTTCATCCTATCACCGCTTTTTCTATATCCTTAAGGCTGTCTGCAATTACAGCTCCGGAGAAGGTAAGAATATGTTTCGATTGGTGCCCCTTGGCAACGAGAATACATTCGCAGCCTATACTGTCGGCAACCTCCTTGTCGTGGGTGGTGTCACCCACAAAAAGTACCTCGTCGGGGGAAATGCCGTTTTCCCGCATCCATTTTTCTGCAACGCTGACCTTGCTTCTGACGTAAATATCGCTTGTACCGAGAATATCGGTGAAATAATGCTCAAGCTCAAAATATGTAACCTGCTTGAGCAGAAATTTCTGCTCGGTTGCAGAGATAATAACCTGACTTATGCCTTTTTGCTTGAAGGTGCGCAGAAGCTCCTCGGTTTCATAGGTAATCTCAGCCGACGGATACATTTCGTCATACATAAAGGCATACTGTCTTGCAACTGCCTCAAAAGGCTCATCCTTAAAGGTGAAGCCCAGCTCATTATAGAAGCTTTGTATAGGAAAGCAGAAGAGGTTTTTATATTTCTCACGGCTTTCTATAAGAGGGAGGTCTCTTTCTTTAAGCAGGGTGTTTATTATTTCAATATTGATATCAACATCGTCAAGCAGAGTACCGTTCCAGTCCCAAATAATATACTTGAATTCAGACATATTTATCTTCCTTTCACTGTTCAGAAGCTCTTATCTGCACAGCTTTGCTTTATAAAAGTGATTCAACCAGCTCTGCAACGTCGCCTACTGTGTGTACCTTAAGCTCTGATTCCTCGGGAATTTCAATATCGTAGGTATCCTCAAGAGTCATAAAAAACTCGGCAACGTCAAGGCTGTCTGCATCAAGGTCCTGAATGGTTGTTTTTTCTGTAATGGTAAAGTCACCGTCAAGACCGAGCTGCTCTCGGAGAAGCACACAAATTTTTTCAAAGGTCTGCATTGAATTCACTCCTTTATACATCATATTATCTGCAAAGCATTTGTTTGTCAATAGAACCGAAAAAATCTTCACAAGGTAATTTTAACCCGACAAAAGCAAAAAATACCGATTAAAAAGCATCGGTATAAGCTTGGTAAAATGCGGCAATAATGAAGCTGTAAAAAGAAAGGGTGATTCTTGATGAAATTACGTATGCTTGAGCTTTCTGCAGTTATTGCACTTTTTGTGTGTATTATCAGCTGCGTAAGCTTCGAAAACGATTGTGAGGATATAAGAGAAAACGTGCTTCGTCTTCACGTAATTGCAGACAGTGACAGTGAGGAGGCTCAGTCTGTAAAGCTTAAGGTGCGGGATGCTTTGCTCAGTGAGGGCAGAGAGCTTTTTGAGGGTAATTCGGATATAGAAGAGGCAGAAACAAGTATCAGCGAAAACCTTGAGCTGATGAAGGCTGCAGCAGAGCGTACTCTCAGAGAAAACGGCTATACATATTCTGCCGAGATTGAACTGACAGAATGCTATTTTCCCACAAGGCAATACGGCGGCGTAACCTTGCCTGCCGGCAATTACAATGCGCTCAGAGTTGTGCTGGGGGAGGGTGAGGGACATAACTGGTGGTGTGTGATGTTTCCGCCTATGTGTCTGCCTGCGGCTCAAAAAGAGCAGGCAAAGCTCAGTGACGTGCTTGATGAGAGAGGGCTTGATATTGTCACCGGCGGCAAAAGGTACGAGGTAAGGCTGTGGATAGTGGAAAAGTGGTATGAGCTGTGGGAAAGATAAAAAATAAAAAAACTGCCCGAAGGCAGTTTTTTTATTACCATATAACCTTTGTTTCAATGTCTTCTGTGATAAGCTCAATGAAGTCTGCTGCAGCCATTGAGCCCTGGTCACCGTGACCGCGCTTTCTGACGGAAACTGTGCCTTCCTCTGCTTCCTTATCACCGATAACAAGCATATAAGGAATCTTTTCAAGCTGAGCTTCACGAAGCTTGTAGCCGAGCTTTTCGCTTCTTATATCAACATCAACGTCGTCAATACCTGCTTCAAAAAGAGCCTTCTTAACAGCATAAGCGGCATCCTGGTGACGGTCTGCAATGGGAAGAATACGGACCTTTTCGGGTGCAAGCCATACGGGGAAGGCGCCTGCATACTTTTCGATAAGAAGAGCAAGTGTTCTTTCGTAGCAGCCGATTGAAGTACGGTGAATGATATAGGGGTTCTTCTTTGTGCCGTCGGGAGCGACGTATTCCATACCGAATTTCTCGGCAAGCATCTGGTCGATCTGAATGGTGATGAGAGTATCTTCCTTGCCGTGAACGTTCTTTATCTGAATATCAAGCTTGGGACCGTAGAAAGCTGCTTCACCGATACCGATTTTATAATCGATACCGAGATTGTCAAGAATTCTGCCCATCATGCCCTGAGCCTCATCCCACTGCTCAGCAGTACCTATATACTTATCTGTATCAGCAGGATCCCACTGTGAGAAGCGGTATGAAACGTCCTCGTAAAGACCGAGGGTTTTGAGCATATAGATAGCAAGCTCAAGGCAGCTTCTGAATTCATCCTCAAGCTGCTCGGGAGTACACATAAGGTGACCTTCCGAGATCGTGAACTGACGTACACGGATAAGACCGTGCATTTCGCCTGATGCTTCGTTTCTGAAAAGAGTTGAGGTCTCACCGAGTCTCATAGGAAGGTCGCGGTAGGAGCGTGCTCTGTTGAGGTATGCCTGATACTGGAAGGGGCAGGTCATGGGACGAAGTGCAAACACCTCGTCGTCTGCTTCTTCGTCGCCCATTACAAACATACCGTCCTTATAGTGGTCCCAGTGGCCTGAGATTTTATAAAGGTCGCTCTTAGCCATAAGAGGAGTCTTTGTACGAAGCCAGCCTCTTCTCTTTTCCTCGTCTTCAACAAAGCGCTGAAGAGTCTGTATGATATGAGTACCCTTGGGAAGCATAATGGGAAGGCCCTGACCGATATAGTCAACGGTGGTGAAAATTTCAAGTTCACGGCCTAATTTATTGTGGTCACGCTTTTTGGCTTCTTCAATCTGTGCAAGGTGGGCTTCAAGGTCTGCTGCCTTTGTGAAAGCGGTACCGTAGATACGCTGAAGCATCTTGTTTTTGCTGTCGCCTCTCCAGTAAGCACCGGTGCAGGAGGTAAGCTTGAAAGCCTTGACTCTTGATGTGTCGGGAATGTGAGGGCCTGCACAAAGCTCAAGGAATTCGCCCTGACGGTAGAAGGAGATAGGCTCGCCCTTGTCGGCGTGCTCCCTGATAAGCTCAACCTTATAGATTTCACCCTTTTCTTCCATAAGAGCAAGTGCTTCGGCGGGTTCCATTTCAACCTTTTCAAGGAAAAGACCTTCCTTGACGATTTTTTTCATTTCAGCCTCAATTTTTTCAAGAATTTCGGGAGTGAAGTTTACCTCGCTGTCGAAATCGTAATAGAAGCCGTTGTCAACTGCGGGGCCGATTGCAAGCTTTACCTGGGGGTAAAGTCTTTTTACAGCCTGAGCGAGGATGTGTGAGCAGGTATGCCAGAAGGTCTTTTTTGCTTCATCATCGTCAAAGGTGAGAATTTCAACCTCACAGTCAGCAGTAAGCACTGTGCGAAGGTCACAGATTTCTCCGTTTACCTTTGCAAGGCAGGCGGCCTTGTAAAGACCTGCACCGAGGCTCTTGGCAACATCAATAATGCTTGAGCCGTCTTCGTATTCGCGGACAACGCCGCCCTTGAGAGTTACGTTAATCATTGTTTTTCTTCCTTTCTGATTGGTATAAAAAGAAAAGCTCCATCCCACGCATTACGCACAGGATGAAGCGATAATTACACTCCACGGTTCCACCCGTATTCCGTCATAAGACGGCACTCATAAGACTTTAACGCAGTCATACGGCATACCTTGTTTCGGTACACGCTCGGGAGTGGTAGGCGTTATTCTGAAATTTATCCGACTCACAGCAAACGTCGGACTCTCTGAAAATTCCTTGTGAAAAAGCCCTCTCCCTCAACGCTTTAAGGGATGTTGAATTTTCTTTTCTTATGGGTTATTTTATCACTCAGACAATGCTTTGTCAAGTGGTGATACTGAAATCATTCGTCGCTGAGACCGACCTTGACCTTTACATTATGATTCTGAGCAAATTCAATGAATTTACCTGAGTTTTCATAGTTTTTGTTAAAGCCGAAAACATATTCGTCATTGATGAAGATATCAATATTTTCTGTTCTGCGGTATCTTGAGCTTACCGCATAAACCTGCAGATAGTCAATCTGAGAATAGGTATATTTTTCGCCGTCTATGCTGAAGCTGTTTTCGTCGAAAAAGAATTTGTCGCCTCTGATTCTTCCCGCCTCATAGATAATTATACCGACGAAAACCAAAATAAAGATTATTCCGGGCACAAAGGAATCCTCTAATGAAGCCTCTGAGAAAATGCATATAGCCAGCATAAGAATCAGCGCGACGGAAGCTATAATGAGACTTGTGGGTGAACGCTTGAGCTTGTATTTCATAATATCTCTCCTTATCCTTGCCAATAAGGTACTATCGGAACCTTATAATAATCCAGATAGAACTGAAATTCCTTTGCGCCCTCATAATAAGCCTCATATACGAAAAGGCATTTACCGTTTACCGTAACATAGTAAAAAATACGTCCGTATTTTCCGCCTCTTATCTTTACCTTTTCAATCTGCTGATAGGTGTAGGTGCAATCTCTGAAGGTGAAGTGGGTATTGTTGAAGGTTACCTGCCAGAACAGATTTTTCCGTATAACTACAATCGAAAGAGGAATAAAAAGAATTAAGAGAATCAGCTGTATGAGCACAGCGGGGGATTCATAAAATATTTCTGAAAGAACATCCCCGAAAGAGGGCTCTGAATATATCTGATACCCGGGCAAGGCTGTGTTGGCGGCAACATCTGAATATTGTAAAAACGATGAAATTATTACCGCTAAGGAGATGCAGACAGCGAGGGGTAACAGAAGGATGCTGATATAGTGTCGCTTTTTAGGCCTGAGTACATATTCCATTCCGTTTTCTCCTTTAATAATCGTTATTTTTCATTATACAAAAAAAGAAAATAAAAAGCAATACCCGAAAAAAGTCACCTCCGAAAGGGAGGTGACGAACTGCTTAATTACTTTATGCTCTTGACAAGCTCATAATAAAACTCTATGCACTTAAGATAATCCTTAACGGGAATTCTTTCATCTGCGCCGTGAACAGTGCCGAAAAGGTCATCGTCAAGGCGGAAAGCACCGAAACGGTAAATCTCTTTACATATAGGCGAAAAATGACGGGCGTCTGTGCCGGCGTTGAGAATAAATGGAGCAACGCCCACATCGGGGAATACCTTTTTCACCGTATTTTTGACCAGCTCAAAATTCTCCGTTCTGAATTCGGAAATGCGCGGCGGGTCTGAGCGGCTGATTTCTTCAACCTCAATGCTGTCGCCAACGACCTTTCTGATGTGCGCAATTACGCCGTCCACGGTGTCGTGGGGAGCAATCTTGAGGCTGAGTAAAGCAGTTGCCGTGTCGGGTACGGAGCCTTTATCGTTGCCTGCCTCTATTTTTGTTATGTTGACAGCCGAGCGTATCATAGCGGCTGTGTCAGCGTTGGTTTCCATAAACTTTTTAACTGCAGGCTTGAATATTTTTATGTTCTCAAGCACCTTGCCTACGGGACCGTCAATATAGGGTGCAAAGCTTCTGAGCATTTCTTCAAGTGCAGGAGTTATGACCGCCTTGGTGGGGTTCTTTTCAAGAGCGTTAAGTGCTCTTACAAGCTTTACGGGTGCAGAAACCTTATCTGAAGCGGATGCTTTTGCTCCGTGAGCGGCAGATTTGCTCTTTGCGGTAAGCTTAACCTTTGCCCAACCCTTTTCAGAAAGTGCAATCATAGCAAAGGGCGTTTTTATTCCCATAGGCAGATTCGACATAATTGCGCCGCCTTCATCGAGTATAAAGCGGGGATTTATCTTGTTTTTCTTGAACCATTCTACAATTTCGGGCATAGTTTTGCCTGCAACCTCTTCGCAGTCGCTTGAAGCGAAGTAAATATCTCTTTCGGGTGTGAAGCCTTCATTTATAAGAGCCTCCCAAGCTTCGAGAATACCGCCGATAAGGCACTTGGTGTCGATGGCACCTCTGCCCCAGATACAGCCGTCGTGGATTTCAGCCTCAAAAGCGGGATGCTTCCACTGCTGACCCTCATCGGAAACTACATCGTGGTGCGCCATAAGTATAACCGGGTCAAGCTTTTCGTTTTTACCCTTCCATCTGAGAAGAATACCTCTTTCACCCTTGCGCAGGTCTTCCACTGCAGAAAAAACAGCGGGGAAGCTTTCTTCAAGAAGCTGATAAAAGCCCTCGAATTCCTCCTTATAGCCGTAGGCATCCTTTTGGGAAACTGTCTTTTTTCTTATCATAGCCTGAAAGCGAGATATTGCCTTTTCATTATTGATTTCTTTCATTTAAATCACTCCTGAGAGTTATTATAGACCCTGAGTATGAAATAGTCAAGATAAAAAGGACCCCACTGTGTGAGGTCCTTCCGCTTTATTTTATTTTAACCGACTTTACAGCACTGAAATCGCTGTAAACATATTTGCCGCTTACCTTTGTGTAAGCTCTGACCTTGTAGTAATAGGTTGTGCCGCTTTCAAAGCCTGTTTCATATACTTTTGTGGTGTTTGCTTTGTAGTTATCGAGCTTTTTGAAGCCGCTTGATTTCTTTGTTGAATAATAAAGCTGATAGCCTGATTCGCCGTCTACATCGCCCCATGCGGCAGTAAGTCTGCCCTTTGCTGTTGATGCAACCTTGAGAACGGGTACGTCAAAGTAGGGTGTTGAAACTGAGAAGGTCGTATACTTGGGTGCCCAATAATATTTTGAATCGTACTTTTTGTAGGGCTTAACGGCAAAGGTGTATTTTGTGTTATTGTCAAGGCCTGTAACGGTGTAGCTGCGGCCGGTGGTTGTTTTTACTGTTTTCCAGCCGTCTGCAGTTTTGATATATACTCTGTAGCCGGTAGCGCCCGTGCATGCACTCCACTTGAGAGTAACTGATGTGGAGGTTGTTGCAGAAGCCTTTACTGTTTTCGGGGGAGCGGGCTTGGTGGTTGTTGTAATGGTTTTGAATGAAGGGGCGATTATCTTTTCTCCGTCGCCCTCAACGAAGGCTCTTACTGCAAACTTATACTGTGTGCCTGAGGCAAGACCGGAGATTTTATAGGTAAGAGCACTTGTTTCTGCAAGCTGTACCCATTCGCCGTCGCGGATAAATACTCTGTAGCCGGTTGCGCCCTCAACAGCCTTCCATTTGAGTGTAACTGTTGCCGAGGTCTGTGATGCTGAGATTGATGAGGTGTTCTTAAGAAGAAGTCTTGAGCCCTCGTCGGTTACTGTGTGTGTTTCTTCACAGCCCTCATAGCCGCAGACGGAAGTTTTTGTGCCGTCCTTGAGATATGTTGCATTGTTATCTGATGTATAAACGCTGAAATCGTGTCCTGCTGTAAGATATCTGATTATAATTGTATAATCGCAGTTTGTGCACTGAATCTTGTCGTAACCCTCTTCAAAGCAGGTTTTGTCTTTGCTTTCGGTAACTCTTTTTACGGGGTGATTACATACACCGTATTTACCTTCTTCAATTGTGTAGGGATCGTAGCCCTTGTCGCAGTGTTCCTTAAGCACGGGAACGGAGAAGGTACCGCCGCTTATAATGATGTTTGCTTCTTCAAGAGTATCTGATGTGGCAACGAAGTCGCCCTCAAAGCTACCGCCTCTGATAACGAGAGAAGCCTTTTTCTGCCAGTTATCTGCCGTTACT
>JAFWYB010000049.1 GCA_017517865.1 Clostridia bacterium
AAAAACTTCCATCTTAGCGTCAATGCTGATTATATTGTAAAAACAAACAATGAAGATATACTCGCAGTGGATTTTTATTTCACAACCATAGAGGCTTCATCTGTTACAAGCCACCGTTTCTATAATATAGACAAAAAAGCAGGAACGCTTATAACACTTGATTCTCTGTTTAAGAAAAACGCTGACTATATTACACCTATCAGCAATTACATTCTTGACGAAATGAAAAATGAAAACGAGAATAATGGCGGATTCTACTTCCTTGATGGGGATGAGGACGAAAGATTTACGAAGATCAGAAAGGACCAGAATTTCTATATCAACAATGATGGCAAACTTGTAATCTGCTTTGACGAATATGAGATTGCTGCAGGCGCACAAGGTTCTCCGGAATTCGTTATTCCTGATGATGTAATTGCTAAAATAGTAAAGTAAGACTTATAAGTCTTCTATAATAAGTCAATAGATTTAAGGAGCATGACCTTTTATGGTTATGCTCTCTTTTATATGGATAATTGTGAAATATTTCCTATTAAAAATGTAAAATGTACTTGACATTTTATTGTTGCTCTGTTATAATTAAAATGTAAAGTCGGCTATACATTTTTGAACAAGGAGGATATGCGTGAAAAATAAAATAAAGGAATATAGAAAGATGCGAAGACTAACGCAGGATGACTTGGCAAAAGAAGTAGATGTCACAAGGCAGACTATTATCTCCCTTGAGAATGGCAAATATGTTGCATCGCTTCAACTTGCGTTAAAAATGGCTAAGTTTTTTAATGTATCTGTTGAAGATTTGTTTAGTTTGGAGGAGGAATGATTTATGGAATTTAAAAAGAAACTTAAAACAAGATTATACATTGCTATTATTTATATTTCGCTCGGGATAATGATGATTACAGGAACATTTGCAATTAAAACAGATAATGATTTCATATCATCATTTGGTTTCGCATTGGTAGTAATGGGAATTGTTCGTATCAGAAATTATTTTATGATTACTAAAAATGAAGAAACAATTAAAAAGCAGCAAATTGCTGAAACGGATGAAAGAAATCTTTCGATACTTAACAAAGCAAAAAGTGCTACATTCACAATATACATTACTCTTATGGGTACAGCAGTAATTATTTTATCACTTTTCAATATGCGTGATATAGCAAAATATATTGCTTATTCTGTATGTTTACTTGTTGTAATCTATTGGATTGCTTATTGGATATATCAAAAAAGATCATAATGTTTTAGGGGCATGATTATATTATGCTCCTAAAATTTTTCAAAAAGTTTGTAACGAATTGTCATTATAGAAGTCTAATAGGTGACAAGGAGGTGAGATTGTGCAGGACTTTGATAAAATATACGCTGAATATTTTTCAGAAGTTTATAAATTTGTGTTGACACTTTGCCAAAATCCTGTATTGGCAGAAGAAATCACACAAGAAGTATTTTTTAAAGCTCTCAAGAACATAGAAAGCTTTAAGGGTGAGTGTAAGCTGAGTACATGGTTGTGTAGGATTGCAAAAAACACTTTTTACGACTATGCAAAGAAAAATAACCGTCAGGTCGATTATCCGCTTGAAATCATAATATCTGACGAAAATATTGAAGAAAAGTTTGCTGATAAAGAAACAGCTTATTCCATTCATAAAGTCTTACACAAACTCAATGAGCCGTATAAGGAAGTATTCTGGCTGCGAACTTTCGGAGAACTATCTTTCGCTCAAATCGGTTCATTGTTTGATAAAACCGAAAGCTGGGCCAGAGTTACTTATTACAGAGCAAAAGTTATGATAAAGGAGGAATTATAATGACTTACCCTTGTGGAATTATTAGAGATCTGCTTCCGTTATACATTGACGATGTATGCAACGAAGAAAGCAAACAGGCAGTAGAAAATCACTTGTCAGAATGTGAAAAATGCAGGAATTACTATGAGTCTATGAAATCAACGGAAGGATTTGTAGCAAAAGAAAATGACAATTCGGAGGATATGAAAATGGCTAATAACTTGAAGAATGTAAAGAGCAAAATTAATAAAAAAATCAGAAACATTGTTCTTGGTGCGGTGGCAGCAATGGTGTTTGTTATCGTCGGGGTTACTCTTCTATTTAATGTCGCATTAAAAGAAGTTTCGCCTGATGATGTGATAGTGTCTGCAAATGTATATTCGTTTGAAGAGCTTATAGAAAATCCTGCAAGCAATGTTCCAAATTCGGAATCGGTTACAATTTATTCGGATGATAGTGATAATTCGCAAAAGATAGAGGTTAGAATTCCCGAAATAGGGGAGATTACTGTTACTGAGGATACGATAGAAAAGAATAAGTATGTAACTGTATTTTCAGTAAGTTCTGAATACTTTATCAGAACTATAAAACACGAAATAAAAGGGGATACAATTTACATTTCAGCCTTTAAAACAACACTTTTAAACAATAAAGCTGAAAGTTATCAGAAAACAATGACAAGTCTTCAATTCAGCGAAATAAACAGAATTGTCTTTGTTGAAGATGACGGTAAAGAAACTGTACTTTGGAGCAAATAACATAAATTATAGGAGCATAACCTTCGTGGCTATGCTCCTGCTTTTTTATACTCGTGGTTCTCCGTATTCTCTTTTCATTGCTGCGGTAGATACAACCCACTGCTTTCCGAACTTACAAACATCCACACCTTCTACAAGCTTGCCGTAACTGATAGCTTTTCTTAATGTGCTTTCATTGAGTGCCCAGAGTGTAGTCGCATCGCTGAAGGCCATAAGTCCGTCAAAAGGTGTTTCGGTAACGATTCCGTTTTCCCACAATTCATCGCAGGATAAATCCAAATCATCATTCCATATAATTCCGTATCCGCCCACATCAACAGTAACTTCAGAAAACAGATGTGGTTCTTTTAATTCCTTAAATGCAGGTATTGCATCGAATAGTGGTTTAACATCATATATCTTTGTGCAGCCCTCTGCAAACTGAACGCTCAGACGATAATCAGTAAGCGGAGATACATTTTTAATCTTATGGAACATACTGCATACCTCCTTATTCCAACGGAGAAAGCTGCTTAAATTCCTGAGTTTCCCACATTGTAAGTAATTCGTCTTTATTGAGAGAAACCCATTCCTTAACCATTTCGAGAGCCTTGTTCGGCAAAGCTCCTTCTATAACCTTTCCGTCAGGTATTGTTATTGCTGCCATGTGGCGGATTATGTTCTTTCTGCAAAAAATACATACGAATTATAATTCCATAGAATCTTGATAGTACAGGCATAACATCGTCTCCTTTCGATAATATTATATCACGGTATCGTGATAATGTCAATAGTATAGGCACGTTTTCAAAAAAATATTCTACAAATTTTCAAAAAAGTATTCTAAAAAAGTAATGCCCTAATGCTTTTTACATTAAGGCATCACTTTTTTATTCGATTACATATTCAAACTCAGTACCGTCTTTTACTTCTTCAAGTGTAATTTCGACTTCCTTTTCAGGAACACCATATTCTGATTCCTGATTATCACTTTCGGTTAGAATTGATGTTGTGTAAATTACATCTTTTTCTTCAAACCCGTGCTTTTCAAGCAAAGCATTAACAGCATCAGGATTTGCTTTTGATTTATCAAGTGGAATTTCAAATAATGCTTTTTCTCCCTTATATGACTCGTTAAACGAAATTGCTCCGTTTTCTGAAATGTTAAACAGATCAGAACTCGGTGCGCCTCCTTCGTAGACAGCAATGTAAACCTGTTTATCTGCAAATACTTCAATACTTCCACATTCAATCAGAAAATATTCAACACCCTCATAAATAAAGGTATGCTTGCCGCCGTTTCCTATGGTGAATATGTTTATTTGCCACGGTTTATAACCTTCAACAAGCGGTGTAATCATGAGATTAGAGTAATCTGTTACTGCACTGCCGTCAGCCTTTGTGATAGCTCCTACAATATATGTAAGTTCTTTGTCAACATCTGCATCTGGAACCTTATCAAGATTTTTGCCGGATGTCATACCGAGCAATTCAATGTTGTAATCGCCACTTGTCTGTGCGGGAATGTTAAAAGTTGTATCATCTTTTGAAAAAAGCTCTGCAAGCTCATACCTTTCAAGATGAGTTACTACATCTTTCGGTGTAAGAAAGTAATATGCTGCAAACGCGGTAAGTGAAATTGCTGCAATTATTGCTGCTGCCACAAGCGAAACAGACCATTTTCTTTTTGTTTTTCCTGTACTTGTATTCATAATTTGTTCCTCCGTAATTTTGTTTTTTGTGAGTTCTAAAACTCTGTCCGATGAAATTGATATATTTGTATTCAAATTAACCGTTTCGTCAAGGTAATTATCAAATAACTCTCTCAAATTTTTCCTCATTTGAAATACCCTCCTTCTTCAAATATGTCCTTTAATTTCTTTCTGCTTCGGTTCAGCCTGCTTTTTATCGTTTCCAAATTCGTATTTGTTTCAATGGAGATTTGCTTTGTGGACTGATTGTAATAGTAATACCGTATCAGGATGTCCTGATCCTTCTTATCCAGTTTTTTCAGTGCCGAGGATATAACTTCATTCTGTTCATCCGCCTCAAGCTTATCGAAAGCATTATCATCAGAACAGATTATCGTATCCTCATTAAGTTCCTCGAAAACAATACGCCGTGAACGAATATAATTTTTTGCTTTATTTCTCGCTGTGCTGCCAAGCCAGCTCTTTATATTATTTTTTGTAAGAGTGTTCCGGTTTTGCCACAAGCTGAAGAACACATCTGATGCAAGCTCCTCGACAGTTTGGCAGTCGCAAAATGAACCAAGCTGATTTGCGATTATTGTGCCGACATAATTTGTATATGTAAGGATGATGCTTTCAAGTGCTTTTTCATCACCTCTCTGCATGAGTTTAATTTGTTTCTTGTCATTCATTTGTTTTACCACCTCAAGGATCTCAAAATGCGCATTTCACCTATATAGACACCTTAAAATTCAATTTGGGTGCATGATTTTTATAATTTATTTTTATTATAGCATTTTCTGATTATTAATGCGATATTTTTTATGAATAAAAATATTCTACAAATTTGTAGTAGGGGATTGACAAATTAAAACTATGTAGCTATAATATAAATATACATAGAATATCTATGTATATAGAATTAAGATGTAAGGGTGATGAAAGTGGCAATTAACAAAGAACTTGTAAAAGGCAGCACGTCAATTCTTGTTTTATCGTTGTTATCAAGAGAAGATATGTATGGCTATCAAATAACGCAAACTTTAAAAGAAGAAAGCAATAATGTGTTTGAGATGAAAGAAGGTACATTATATCCTCTTTTGCATGGCTTGGAAAACGAGAAAGCAATCGAGGCATATTGGAAAGATGCAGATAACGGAAAACGCAGAAAATATTATCATATCACAAAAGTTGGAAAGAAACTTTTGGAAGATAAAAAGGCTGAGTGGAGTGTCTATTCCAAGGCAGTTAATACGATTATAGGAGGGATTTGTTATGAGTAGAGTTATAGATAGCTTTATCAATGATGTTTGCAGTTACATAAAATACAAAGGTGTTCATAAAGAGGTCAAGGATGAACTATCTTTACATATTGACGAATTGAAAGATTCTTATACTAGCAAAGGCTTATCTGAAGAAGACGCAGAGAAAAAAGCAATAGCTGATATGGGAAATGCTGCAGAAAT
>JAFWYB010000025.1 GCA_017517865.1 Clostridia bacterium
CTCGCACCATAGTGAGTATTCATAACACAAGTGAATACTCACTTTTCTTTTTTTACATTTCCTCTAAGTTTAAATTGTTATGTATCGAGCAGGTTTTGAGCCTGCTCTTTTTTATGCCGTGAGATATTCAACGGCTACGCCTTGTCTTGCTTACTGTCAACCAAGTCTTTGACCGCTATGAATCTGATGTTATGCTCGGGAAAGAAGTTATCCGTATAGTGACCTACAGAAACATAATCTCTGCCGAGACGGGATAAGTCTTTTACCATTACGGTTGTTACATATCCCATTTCTATATCTTCAAGCATTGCCTGAAAACCGGGTCTGTTGAAATTCGTTCCCGTGTAACCGTCATCAACATAATACTTTGTGTTGGTGAGCTTCAATTCTTTTCTTTTCTTCTTTTCATCTCCATTCATTCTGTTTTGTAAAACGGCTTTTTGACCGTTTGGGGATTTCCGGGCCCGAAATCCAATGCTCGCTAAGACAAGGACACAAACCCGCCACAAGGAAAAATGCAAAACAAAAAAGCCGCTACATAGGCAACAGAAACAAGCGTGTAGAGAAAATCTCACCTCGCTCATATTCTGTTGGGTCACTATGTAACAGCTTTTAAATAAAGCTAAATATAAATCGATGTGTGTGGCTGTTTGTGCAAAGCATAATTAAAGCAGTTGTAGTTTTGCCAAGCTCAACAAAAACATTGTGACGGTGGTATGATATATTATTTTGAAAATTTTGACAACGGGAAATTTGTCGAATGGTTTAAAAAATTTTTCACGGCCAATAATATTTGATTTAGGCATTTGGATAAAAATTTTTACCTCCCATATATACAACGACATAAGCAGGGGTGAAATGTTCCAAGATTTTGAAAAAAGTTAAAAAATTTTTGTATGTAGAGAAAAGTGATGCAGTATTCATATAGCCAAAATTTGATTTTAAACCTGCCGCATAAAACTGACGTGTTTGAATTTTTTCTGAGTATTATTGAATTATTACATCCTTCCTTGATGGTACGAAAATAAGACACCTACCGTCGGGTAAGTGTCTTGTTTTGAAAATTAGGCTTTAACAGTTGTCAGTTTTCTGTAATGTAAAATATTACATAAGCTTAAGATAAAGCTCCTTGATTTCCTCAACGCTTGTATCTCTGGGATTACCGGGACGACAAGCATCATCAAAGGCCGACTGTGAAAGGAAGTCAATGTCCTCTGCTTTAACAATCTCTTTAAGGTCAGCAGGAATGCCAACGTCAATTGAAAGCTGCTTAACGGCATCAATAGCTGCCTTTCTTGCTTCTTCAAGACTCATTGCATCAACGCCGTTAACCCCCATTGCCTTTGCGATGTCTCTGTATTTTTCGCCTGTGGCAGGTGCGTTATATTCCATAACAGTAGGAAGGATGATAGCATTTGCTACACCGTGGGGTGTGTCATAAACAGCACCGAGAGGATGTGCCATTGAATGTACAATACCAAGACCCACATTTGAGAAGCCCATACCTGCAATGTACTGACCGAGAGCCATGCCCTCTCTGCCTTCGGCTGTGTTGTCGACTGCACCGCGAAGACTCTTTGCGATAATTTCAATAGCTTTGATATGGAACATATCACTCATTTCCCAAGCGCCCTTGGTGATATAACCTTCGATAGCATGGGTAAGGGCATCCATACCTGTAGCGGCTGTAAGACCCTTGGGCATTGAAGCCATCATATCAGGGTCAACAACTGCAACAACGGGAATATCATGTACATCAACGCAAACCATTTTTCTGTTCTTTTCAGCATCGGTTATAACATAGTTGATTGTAACCTCAGCGGCTGTACCAGCTGTTGTGGGAACAGCGATAATGGGAGTACACTTATTCTTTGTGGGAGCAACACCTTCGAGAGAGCGTACATCTGCAAATTCAGGATTCTCTATGATAATACCGATTGCCTTTGCTGTATCCATTGATGAACCGCCACCGATTGCAACAATACAATCAGCACCGCTTGCCTTGAAAGCGGCAACACCTGTCTGAACATTTTCAATTGTGGGGTTAGGCTTGATTTCGCTGTAGATTTCATAGGGAATTTCAGCAGCATCAAGAATATCTGTTACCTTCTTTGTTACACCGAACTTAATAAGGTCAGGGTCTGAGCACACAAAAGCCTTTTTAAATGCTCTTGCCTTGATTTCTGTTGCAATTTCTGCAATTGCACCCTTGCCGTGATAAGATGTTTCGTTAAGTACAAATCTGTTTGCCATAATACTTACTCCTTTTTATTAGTTAAGATTTGAAAATCTTAATTATATTTTACACCAATATACTGTATCAGGTCAACAGTTTGATACATATTTATACTCACAAAAACACACAAACCTCTTCCCGCAATTAAGAAGAAAGAGGTTCGTGTGTTTTAGTGTATGGATTAAGAGGAGAAATAGGTCAGATCATAAAACAGAGATTGCGTCGCTTATTGTCTTTTCAAGGGCTTCTCTGCCGTATTTGTCAACCTCTGATTTATTCTTTTCGCCATGAGTCAGACAACCTGCTCCGCCGATACATCCGCCTGTGCAAGCCATACCCTCAATAAAGTTGGCATCAAGTATATTTTTATTCTTCTTAAGAAGTGCTATTCTGCATTCCTCAATACCGTCGCAGGCTATGGGCTTAAGTTCAAAATCAATCTTTTGCTCTATAAGTCCCTGCTTCACAGCATCGGTAAGACCGCCTGAACGTGCAAAGATTCTGCCAAAATAGGAGGCATTATCAAGAACATCTTCTTCAAGTGTTGTTATGTCAATGTTTCGGCTGTCATAAAGTGCCTGAAGCTCCTCAAAGGTCAGAACAGCATCCACATAAGGCTTTACTGTTTCAAGCTGTGCTTCTGCTTTTTTTGCAGTACAGGGGCCTATGAATACAATCTTTGCAGTTTTATCAGTTTCCTTTATATATTTGGCAAGAGTTGCCATCGGTGAAAGATTGTGTGACACCAAGGGTAATAGCTTCGGAAAGGCTGATTTGACATACTGTACAAAAGCAGGACAACAGGAACTGGTGAGAAAGCCCTTTTCCGAAAGCTCCTTTGACTCGGCGTGAGCTACCATATCAGCACCCAAAGCGGCTTCAACAACGGTGAAAAATCCGAGCTTTTTCAGTCCGGTTATTACTTGGCCTAATTTAGCATAAGTAAACTGGCTTGAAATTGAAGGAGCAACCATAGCATAAACCTTGTATTTGCTGTTGTTTTCACTCTTTTTAATAAGATCAACCACATTCAGTATAAATGACTTGTCCGTAATTGCACCGAAGGGACACTGATATACACACGCACCACACTGAATACACTTTTCATTATCAATGGAAGCTGCGTTATCCTCATTTATGGAAATTGCTTTCACCTTGCAGGAAATCTGACAAGGTCTTTTGCGGTTTACAATAGCCGCAAAGGGACAAACCTTTGCACATGCACCGCACTCGACACACTTTGATTTGTCTATGTGTGCCACATGGTTGTGGTCAAAGGAAATCGCACCTCTTTTGCACACGTCCTCACATCTGTGAGCAAGACAGCCACGGCAGGAATCGGTAACCTCATAGCCTGCGGCAGGGC
Organism: Clostridia bacterium; assembly: GCA_017517865.1. GTDB lineage: Bacteria > Bacillota > Clostridia > Oscillospirales > Acutalibacteraceae > UBA6857. The sequence continues at coordinate 3,603 of JAFWYB010000025.1, forward strand.
ATTCGTCACAAGCTATATCTATAACCTGAATAACATTGTTATTCTGTGTTTCACCGCCCATTGCCATTTTTACTCTTTCAGCAAGGATGGCTCTCTCCTTGTAAACGCAGCAACGCATTGTGGAGGTTTTTCCCGGAACAATTATTTTCGGAATGTCCAAAAGATTCTCTAAGAGTGTGTCATTCCACGCCTGAGAAGCAACCTCACGAAGCACTTTATATTTTAAATATTGAACTTTTGTATCAAATTTTCTCATTTTAAGCTCCTTAGAAATAGCTCACTTTAATTCTTTTACCCATCTTTTTCAGACACTCTGAAAGCTCCTGAACAAGATTCATTTTTATGCTGAAGTTAATAGGAAGGTCAGGATTCTGATGAGCAGGATTTATCGCTCTGCCTACATAGAAGTTTATATCCGTAGCTTCCTCAAAAAGCAGTCTGCTGATAAGAGAGGCTCCGTCACGCTTAAAGCTCCAATGCTCGTAATGCTCGTTATCACCGAGATAATCCTTGGCATATTCAAGCACCTTGTTGACGGTAATAACACCTTCCGTAACAAGATCCACTCCTTCAATTTCTGCAATCGGAGGAACATCACTTTTTTCAAAGTTGAGCGTTGCTCTCAATTCTTTACCGAGATATTTTGCTGCTATTGATGATGTTGTACCGCCACAGATAATATGCTTACCCTCTTTTGAGAAGAAAAGGGACATCATACGGTTTGCATCATCGCGGTTTGACGGTGGTCCGAAAAGCATATTCATAGGCTCTCTTTTTCTTATTCTTACAACGCAAGCCGTAGCATCATCACCGGGCTTTCCGCCGTAAAGCTTATTGCATTCATCAACAAGCATTGTGGAAAGAGTTTTTGCAGTATACCCTGCCGGAGCAAGAGTTTCAAGAAAGTCAACGATGTCTTCTCTCTTCCATCCAAAATTATACATCATACCGATGCCTGCATGAGGACAACCGTCACTCATTGCAATAAAAATATCATTTTCCTGAAGATTTATAACTGATTTGAAAATCTTTTTGCCGTCAATATTCATTTCAGTTTTCGGATAATCATAATTTTTTTCATCACGGATAACTATAACATGAGGATTATCATACTGAATAATTTCGGCTGTTTCATTATTTTTTATATGAATAATTGTAAAGGTAGAATATGCCACCCCTCTTACCGAACAAACGGGAAGCGTTGCCGCTATGGTAGAAACACATTCTTCAATAGGAAGGCCCTCTGCCATCATTGTTGATATGATTTTCGAGGTAAGGGTTGAAAGAATACTTGCCTTAACACCGCTTCCAAGACCGTCAGCCAGAACAATAACGGTAGAGTTTTCACTTTCCTCAACAACATCCACATGGTCTCCGCAAAGCTCTTCACCGAAATGATTTATACTTTTATATCCGATATCTGCACACAAATCATTCATCAGTTATCGACTCCTTCAGCTTGGAAAGTGCAATTTTGGTTTCGGCGGCAGTTTCACCCAACAGTGAAGCTATTTCCTGAACGATTCTCATCTGCTTATCTACTACCTTATCAGCGACCTCAATAGTCCTGCGGCTTATATTCTCTTTTCTTTCACGTTCATATTCCTCATCGGTTACATCACGCATAATGCCAACAAGAAGATGTGACTCTTTATCGTAAACGATGGTCTGTTCAACATAACGCTTATATTCGGCAAGATACACCCTCTGATCCTTTACGTTTTTACCGCTTGTAATAACATTCATAAATACAGTAGGGTCAAGAATTCGTATAACCTGATCGCCAAGCACATCAGAAGCAGAACGTATATTCATAATCTTTCTTGCTGCCTCGTTTATCTGCTGAACCTCAAGGTTTTCGTTAAGTACAATAAGACCGTTGGGGGTGTTCTTTACTATTGTGTCAGAGAAGTTTTCAGCCTTATCCTTAAGGAAGGGTAAGCACATTGAAATTTCTGCCTTTCCCTGACAAATGGCAATAGCCTTTTCACGGCAGGTATTGTAACCGCAGGAGCCGCAGTTAAGTTCGTCTGAAGGCTTGAATTTACCCATCTGACGAAGTGCACTTCCGATTTCAATTTCCGAAGGCATGGGAAGCTTACGCTCGATGAAAGAAATGAACTTCTTAAGCTCTGACGGCTTAGGCTGAAGAACATCAAAATCCTTTTTACCTGCATAGGAAGCGACCTCAAGATAGTCCTTTATGCTTGAATCGTGATGGTACTTTTCAATAACGGGGCCTGCAACACAGCTTCCGGTACAAGAGGACATCTCGATAAAGCATTTGTGTATTTTGCCTTTTTCTATATCTTTCAAAACCGCCATACAGTTTTCTACACCGTCTATTGAAACATAAGTGTATTCACTGTTTTCATCCATTGTTTTAAGAACGCCGCCGGTTGTGGGGAAAAATCTCGCTCTGCTGTATTCATTGTAATCGAGCTCAGCTTCAAGCTCAATTTTTTCTTCCTTCATCCATTGTGTAAGCTCTTCAAAGGTCAGAACAGCATCAACAATACCCTTATAGTGCTCTGCTTCGTCTTTTTTGGCTACACAAGGTCCCACAAAAACGGTCTTTGCACCGGGCACTCTCTTTTTTATGTCGATACAGTGAGCCTGCATTGGTGACATAACATCGGCAAGATACTCAAGACAAGAGGGAAAATGCTTCTGAATAAGCAGATTTACCGAATGACAGCAGGAGGAAATAACTACATCTCTGTCCTCTTCGCTGAGTATTCTTTCATATTCATTCTTGACAATGGTTGCACCTATTGCCGTTTCCTCAACATCGTAAAAGCCCATTTTCTTAAGTGCTTTTCTCATTGCGTTTATGCCTGCACCGTCATAGTTGGCAATAAAGGACGGTGCAAGAGAAACTACAACCGGGTCACCGCTTTGGATAAACACCTTAACCTTTTCGGTTTCGTCAACTATCTGCTTTGCATTCTGAGGACAGACAACGAAGCACTGTCCGCAAAGAATACACTCGTCGTCTATAATATGTGCCTGATTGCCCGAAAAGCGAATGGCTTTAACCGGGCAATGACGGATACATTTATAACAGTTTTTACAGTTTGATTTTTTTAAAGTAAGACAGTTGGACATTAATGTCAACCCCTTTCTTTATTTATAACATCTGATACATTTTCCTTGAAAAATTCCTTGAAATTTTCCTTGGTTATTCCCGTGTGAATATCATCATCAACCTGTACCGTAACGCCGATACGGTTGCACTTGCCGATGCAAAAGCTACCGGCAAGTGTTATTTCGTCTTCAAGATGATAATCAGCTACGGCTTTCTGAAACAGCTCAACAATTTCGGGTGAGCCCTTTAAATGGCAGGAGCTGCCGACACACACCTGAATTATCATCGCTTTACACCTTTTTCAAAACTTCTTTTTCGAAGAATTCCTTAACTGTTTCGGGTGTTACTGAATGGAAGGCGTCATCAACCGTAACACAAACACCCTGCTGACATTTACCCATACAGAAGGTGCCGCCAAGCTCAACCTTATCTCCGAGGTTGTTTTCTTTAATGAGATACTGAAGCTCCTCAACTACCTGACGTGAGCCCTTGATGTGACATGAAGAACCGATGCAAACTGTAATTTTCATTTTTATCTCTCCTTTAATTATTCGTAATCAACAACATTAACCCATGAAAGAAGGAATTCTCTTTCCTTTTCGTTACCCTTTACGGACTGAGAAGCGGCAACGATGGGCATCCACTTCTGAACATACTGTTTGGCTGTGTCACTTTTCTGACAGAAAAGATCAAGATATTTCTTTGCTCCGTCAATGTCACCGTGAAGCCAGAAAAGAAGATATGTTCTTGCGGCATCGGCAGAAGCATTGCCCTGAGTTGCATGTGCCCAGTCAAGAATATACGCCTTGCCCTCATCGGTAATAATAACATTTGAAGGGTTGAAGTCTCCGTGGCAGACCTTGTTGTGCTTTGGCATTGCCTCAAGTCTTGTATGAAGGTCATAACGGGTTGTTGCATCAAGGTCTGACTGACAGATTTTTCTGTTCATCTTATCCTTGAGCTTTCCTAAAAGAGGACTTACCTTTGAATGGACTTCAAGCTGAAGGTCAACGAGCATTTCAATATACTTATCTTTATTCTCGTTATCCACATCCATAAGCTGCTGAAGTGTTTTACCCTTAATATAATCGGAAACAATTGCCCATTTGCCGTCTACCATTGTAACCTCACGGACCTTGGGAATGTTAAGGCCGGTTTCTTCGATTCTTGCCTGATTGAGAGCTTCGTTAAGAACATCTGCTTTTGAATAATCGTCGTTGAATACCTTAACACAGACATCTCCGTCACGGTAAATTGTTTTGTTGTTTCTTACTGCAATCACTCTGTCAAGTTTCATTTTATTCTCCTCCTTCTCTTATGCTTTCTTACCTACACGGTATGCTGCCTTGACTGCATCGGGCTTTACATCCTTTTCGATGTCGTCAGCCGTAGGCATATCAGGCTCTGTGAAATGCTTACCGTAATAAGCATTGAGATACATTTCTTTAATTTCACTAATAAGAGGATATCTGGGGTTAGCACCTGTGCACTGGTCGTCAAATGCCTGCTCAGTCATTTCATCAAGATTGTCAAGGAATACCTTTTCGTCAACACCGTAATCCTTGATTGTTTCCTTGATACCTACAGTTTTCTTAAGCTCGTTGATTTTTGCAATAAGACCTTCAAGCTTTTCTGTATCGGTTTCACCATTTACACCGAGATAATCAGCGATTTCAGCATAGCGTGCAAGAGTGTGAGGATGATCATACTGTGAGAATGTACCCATTTTTACGGGAGCCTCAGAAGCATTGAAGCGGATAACATCTTCAATCATAAGTGCATTTGCCACGCCGTGAGGAAGGTGGTGGAAAGCACCGAGCTTATGAGCCATGGAATGGCATACACCGAGGAAGGCATTAGCAAAAGCCATACCTGCCATTGTAGCGGCATTAGCCATCTTTTCTCTTGCTTCAACGTCTGTCTGACCGTTTTCGTAAGCACGGGGAAGATATTTAAATATGGTTTTGAGTGCCTGAAGAGCAAGACCGTCTGTATAATCTGTTGCAAGCATTGCGGCATAAGCCTCAACTGCATGAGTTACAGCGTCAATACCTGATGCTGCTGTAAGTCCCTTGGGAGCTGACATATGGAAATCAGTATCGATAATAGCCATATGGGGAAGAAGCTCATAGTCAGCAAGAGGATACTTAACGCCTGTTGCTTCGTCTGTAATAACTGCGAAGGGTGTAACCTCTGAGCCTGTACCTGCTGAAGTGGGAACAGCAATGAAATATGCTTTTTCGCCCATTTTCGGGAAGGTATAAACTCTCTTACGGATATCAATGAATCTCATTGCCATATCCATAAAGTCTGCTTCGGGATGCTCGTAGAGTACCCACATAATCTTTGCTGCGTCCATTGCAGAGCCGCCGCCCAGAGCAATGATTGTGTCGGGCTTGAATGTTGCCATCTGTGCGGCACCCTCTCTTGCAGAAGCGAGTGTGGGGTCGGGAGCAACATTAGAGAATGTGGTGTGTGCAATACCCATTTCATCAAGCTTATCTGTAATGGGCTTTGTGTAGCCATTTTCATAAAGGAAGGTATCGGTTACGATGAAGGCTCTCTTTTTACCGAGAACGCTTTTAAGCTCGTCGAGAGCTACAGGCAGACAGCCTTTTTTGATATATACCTTTTCAGGTGTACGGAACCAAAGCATATTTTCCCTTCTTTCTGCTACTGTTTTGATATTTAAAAGATGCTTTACGCCTACATTTTCAGAAACGGAGTTGCCGCCCCATGAACCGCAACCAAGTGTAAGTGACGGTGCTAACTTAAAGTTGTAAAGGTCACCGATACCGCCGTGTGATGAAGGTGTATTGACAAGAATACGGCAGGTCTTCATTCTTGCGGCAAATGCTGAAAGCTTTTCTGTTTCGGTAACTTCGTTAAGGTAAACGGAAGAGGTATGTCCGTAACCGCCGTCAGCAACAAGCTGTTCAGCCTTTGTGAGTGCATCTTCAAAACCCTTTGCCTTATACATGGCAAGAACGGGAGAAAGCTTTTCGTGGGCGAACTCCTCGCTTATGTCAACACTTTCAACCTCACCGATAAGGATTTTCGTGCCTGCGGGAACAGTCACACCTGAAAGCTCTGCAATTTTTGCGGCCTTCTGACCGACAATTTTAGCATTAAGAGCACCGTTGATGATGATTGTCTTTCTTACCTTTTCTGTTTCTGCAGCATTGAGGAAATAACAGCCTCTTGCGGCAAACTCCGCTTTAACGGCATTGTATATGCTTTCCATAACGATAACAGACTGCTCTGAAGCACAGATCATACCGTTATCAAAGGTCTTTGAATGAATAATTGAGTTAACAGCAAGAAGAATATCTGCACTGTCGTCGATAATTGCAGGAGTATTACCTGCACCAACACCGAGAGCCGGCTTACCGCTTGAATAAGCGGCCTTAACCATGCCGGGACCGCCTGTGGCAAGGATAATATCTGCTTCCTTCATAACCATGTTTGTCATTTCAAGGGACGGAATATCAATCCAATCAATAATCCCTTCGGGAGCACCTGCTGATACTGCCGCTTCAAGAACAAGCTTTGCGGCTGCAATTGTGCAGTTCTTTGCTCTGGGGTGGGGAGAAATAATGATTGCATTTCTTGTTTTAAGAGCGAGGAGACATTTAAAAATTGCTGTAGATGTGGGGTTGGTTGTGGGAATAACAGCGGCAACAACACCGATAGGTTCTGCGATTTTCTTAATACCGAAGGCCTTATCCTCTTCAATAACGCCGCAGGTCTTTGTATCCTTATAAGCATTGTAGATATATTCGGCTGCATAGTTGTTTTTGATAACCTTATCTTCAACAACACCCATGCCTGTTTCTTCCACTGCCATCTTTGCAAGAGGGATTCTTGCCTTATTAGCTGCAGAAGCGGCTGCAAGGAAAATCTTGTCTACCTGTTCCTGTGTAAAGGTTGCAAATTCCTGCTGAGCCTTTCTTGTGCGTGAAATAGCTTCCTGAAGCTTTTCTACACTGTCAACAAATTCATAAGCCTTGGTTTCCATTTTATGTCCTCCTAAAATAATTTATTGGATTAGTTGGCTGTTAAGATACGCCAATGATAAAGCCAGATTTTCCTGCCTTAAACATATTTCATCAGGCACATTCAATTTGCAGGGAGCAAAATTCCATATGGCCTTTATGCCGGATTTTATCATTTCGTCACAAACCTGCTGAGCAGAGCCTGAGCCTACTGTAATTATTCCTATTCTGACGCCGTTCTTATCGCAAAACTCTTTAAATCCGTCCATAGAATACACCGGCAATTTATTCCTTCCGAAGTAAAGTGTCTGATTATTACAGTCAAAGCCTGCAATAATTTTTACCCCGTACTCCTGAAATCCGTCGTATTCAAGAAGTGCTCTGCCAAGCTTGCCGGCTCCCACCAGTACGGCAGGTGTTGTTTTGTCGCTGCCAAGACAGGCGGCAATATCCTTAATGAGATCCTTGACAGCATAGCCTACCTTGGGTTTGCCCGTACCGCTTACTGCGGCAAGGTCCTTTCTCACCAGCACCTCTCCCAAAGAAAGAGCATTTGCAACGGCTGTTGCTGAAATATGTTCTGCAGTAATGCTTTTAAGATAATTAAGATATTCAGGAAGTCTCCCTAAAGTTGCTTTTGAAACAATCGGTTTTTCCATTATTACTACCCCCTTTATCTCAAGCCTCGCATATTCTATCAAAAGCTTCACTTTTTGGGAATTATAAGATTGTTATATCGGTAATATATTTATCGATATAACGCTTATCGATAAAAAAGAAAACTGCCCCGAAGGACAGTTTAAGAATTTGATTTATTCAGATGTTTCCGTTTTGACTCACAAAGCTCAGTAATGAACTGTTTATCCAATTTAGTAAGCTTATATCCGTTTTTGTATATCAATACATCCTTATAAACCTTTTTGTTGTCAACACATTTTCTTTGAACAAGATTATATCTGTCAAGCACCTTTTGAGGTGCAGGTGATACCCACATAAATGTATCGGGATTTTCAGAAAGAAGATCAAACTGACTTGCTCTTTCAAATATAAATATACGGCGTTCGATATTATCAGGTAGCTCCTCCTTAACAACCTTTGATAAGGGAAGTGACGGAACATAAGGGTCTGCGTGAGCAATTTCTATGTAGTCTGTCAAATCATCAAAGGTAATTTCATCAAGCTCGGCAAGAGGACTGTCCGCACTCATAATAAGACTGTATGAAAACTCCGTAACCATTTCATAAGAAAGGCCCTTTTCTTCAAGCATTGTTTTGAAATATTTGTCATAGTTTTCAGCATAGCGGATTATACCAAGTTTATAATCGTGGTTAAGAATGTTGTTTATTGTTCTTTGTGAATTTGTTTCTTTATAAAATATTTCTGCAGGGTCAAAAGAAAGAGATTTTGAAAACTGTGCAAAGGCCTCGGATATGTAACAAGCCCTGGGTACAGAAATGGAAAACTTCTGCTTTTTCACCGCACCGTTCTTATAAATATCTTCAACCTGTTCGATTTGCTTGAGTATATTTTTTGCATAACCGATGAAGTTCTCACCTTCAGGAGTCAGAAACATACCTTTAGAGCTTCGGTCAAAAATTGTAATTCCTAAATCAGCTTCAAGCTCTTTTATGGAGCGGCTTATATTTGGCTGAGCAATAAGAAGGGTTTCAGCGGCCTTGTTGAGTGAACCAACCTTTGCCACTTCCACTGCATACTTCATATGTAAAATATTCATTTATTGCCTCCTTATCTTTGAGATGTGAATAATTATACCATACGATTCTATATTTATCAATCCAAATTTCCGCCAATTATTGACAACTTACGAAAAAAATGTATATAATAGCAAAAAAGATATAAAGGATTTTATTATGAACAAAATTACAATTATCGGCACCGGAAGTGTCGGTTCAACAATAGCATACACGCTTACCGCAACAAATATTGCTTCAGAAATCGTTATGATTGATGTCAACGACAAAAAAGCTATGGGTGAAGCACTTGACATCCGTCAGGGTACTCCCTTCTGTGCTCCCTGCTCTATTTATGCAGGAAGTTATGCCGATGCAAAGGATTCTGACATAGTTATCATTACATCCGGCGTTGCAAGAAAGCCCGGTCAGACAAGACTCGACCTTGCCCAGATAAATGTGGACATTCTTAAAAGCATCATTCCGCAGATAACTAAATATGCTCCCAATGCGACTTATGTCATAGTAAGTAATCCCGTTGACATTCTTACATATACATTCTGTAAATGCTCCGGTATCCCTGAAGAAAGAATAATAGGCTCCGGCACTATTCTTGATACGGCAAGACTCAGAAGCCGTCTTGCAGAGTATTTTTCTCTCAGTCAGCAGAATGTTCACGCTTATGTTTTAGGCGAACACGGTGACACATCGGTTATCCCATGGTCAACTGCAAACATTTCAAACGTACCTGTTATGGAATACAGCAAATCATTCATAAATCCCGGCATAATCGTTCCTGATCTGAGCATAGATGAAGTTGAAGATTATGTCAGAAAATCCGGTGCAAGAGTAATTGAACGAAAAGGTGCAACCTTCTATGCAGTTTCAATGTCTGTTTGCCATATATGCAAATGCCTTTTAAGCGGCATTGATACAACAATGACCGTTTCAACAATGCTCCACGGTGAATACGGAATTGACGATGTATGTATGAGCCTTCTGACTGTTGTCGGACACAAGGGTGCACACAACAAGGTAATGCTTCCCTTGACCGAAAATGAAATCAAAGCTCTTCATAAAAGTGCAGAAAGCCTTAAGAATATTATCAGACAGACAAAAATATAAACAGAGAGGTAACATTATGCCGATAACAGCATTAATGTTACCTCTTTTTCACCCTGATAAAGAGTCAGAATGTAAAACTTGAAAAACACATTATAAAATCTGATTGGTGTAAAAAGTAAAACTTATTATCTGAAATTCAACCTTTAAAGCAAAACAATATCTTAGCCAGATCATATATGGGCTTTTGCACCTTCAAACCGAAAGAAAAAACAAATGAAACCGCATCTCTTGTTGCAATCGGATTCCAGACCTTCTTTTCAGATATGTCAGCAAACTCACATCTCTCAGAATCGGCAAGATACTTAAGCTGTTCGTTTAATTTTGCTTTGACAATATCGCCCTCATAATTTTTCAGAGATACTATTGCAATGCGACATTTTTTGTTGTCGGATTTGATTTCACTGATAAGCTCACGGTAAATACCGATAAATTTATCGGGGCTTTCATTAAACAGAGCAAGGTCGTTTTCACCGATATGAAGAAGTACGGTGTCAGGCTCAAGAGGTGCAACACAGCTTTTGTAAAGCTCATATGCTTTAGTGATGGTCAAGTTTTCAAAGCTTCTGTTATAAAATTTCGAGTTCAGCTCAAAGGCCTGCTTCAATTCACAAAGAGGAATATTCTTGTCCTCTTTACCGCCGAATATAATTGTGCCGCCTTTTTCCGCAAGCTCATTAAGTGCGGAATACTTTTTTATTTCTGTCATTTTCACTCTCTCCTTAAGCGTTCTTTTTATCAAGTGCTGAATTTCTGAAATATACTGCAAGATTCATAAGCACAATGGCAAGATTTAAGATGTAAGCTACAAGCACATAGTTAATCTGACCGCTCACGATTTTAGCCGAAATACCTGCTATGTAACCTGTAATGATTAGCAGAATAAACGGCAGACTTGTACCCTTTGCAGTTTTTGCATTGTATGCCTTGATAAGATTCATCGGCCAGGAAAAGCCGAAGCAAACAAGCATGATTGTTTCAAATATTGAACCCATAAAATCGCTCCTTTGTTTTTTATGGGCTCATAGTAGCACTTGATTTTCCCATAGACAATTATTCAAAAGATTAAAATAATTTTTTCCGATTTTCTGCATTTATTTTACTTTCAAAACCTTTTCAAAAAGCGAATAATCTATTATTATAACTTCAGAAAGCAAAAATGAAAGAAGTAATTATTATGTCAGTAAAAATAAAAAGCACAAAAAAAGAGACATATACTCTCGGCAGTATTCAGAAAATGTCCTTTCGGTTTCAGATTATACTTATTGTTACACTCGCATTGTTTTTAGGTATTGCGGGGTCACTTATAAATGTTCAGTTTGAAACAAAACGCCGTGACCAGAACCTGCAGAATGTAGCAGAAGCTATTGCGCAGTCGCCGCTTCTCGTTGAAAAAAGCTCAAATGCCGTTAATTCCGCCGTACTTACGGAATATCTTGATTCCCTCCGTGATACTCTTGAGGACATTGATGTCATCTCCGTGGTTAACACAGATACTGTGCGTCTTTACCACTCAAATCACGAGCTTATCGGTAGCGTTTACGACGGCACTCTTCCAAGCTTCAGAGAAAACTCACAAGGGTATTACGCAACAACAGACAACGGCCCTTCAGGCATGCAACGACGGGCATATGCAGCCATATACAATGAAGACGGTAACTATGCAGGCTTTGTTATGGCAATTATGCTCATGGAAAACATCAAAACTGAAATTATGCAGATTATTCTGATTTTCACGCTTATTACCATTGTTGCCATTCTTATTGAGCTGCTTATTTCAGCAGAGCTTTCAGGCAAAATAAAGGAGAGTCTTTTAGGCTATGAGCCCGATGTGTTTACATCAATGTTCCGTATGCGTGATAACATTCTTGAATCACTTGATGAAGGAATAGTGGCGGTTGACAGTGATGGTCAGATTCAGTTTATGAATAAATCCGCAACCGAAATGCTTACAGGTGACATCAATGAAAAAAAGCTTCTCGGTAAGGATATCACGAGCTTAAGCAAGTCGATTCCCTCTCTTAATCTGCTTTGCAGTCCCGATGCAAGCCATTCTGTAAGCTCGGGTGACGATAATATCCTTATTGATACTATACCAATTAAAGAAAACGACTCTGTTATTGGCACCGTCGGTATTCTTCACGACAGAAAAGAATACACACAGCTGATGGAGGACCTTACGGGTACAAGATATCTTGTGGACTCTATGCGAGCAAATAACCACGATTTTACCAATAAGCTCCATGTTATTCTCGGACTTATACAAATGGAGATGTACAGTGAGGCTACATCATACATTCAGAACATAACAATGGTACAGCGTGAAACCATAAGCAAGGTTATGAACTGCATCAACGAGCCTGCAGTTGCTGCTCTGCTTATAGGCAAAATTGCAAGAGCCTCTGAGCTTAATGTAAAATTTGTTTTAAGGGAAGGCTGCTATTATTCATCAGCAGATATTTCAATACCCTCCGAAATACTTGTAACGGTTATCGGCAACCTCATTGACAATGCTTTTGAAGCGATGAATGATATGAATTATAACGGACAGAAGGAGCTTCTATTCGGTATGTATTCAAAGCCGGGAGCACTTCTCATCACAACTGACGATACAGGCTCAGGTATATCCGACAGTAACATCGGCCGTATTTTTGAAAACGGATTTTCCACTAAAGGCAACGGAAGAGGCACGGGGCTTTATCAGGTAAAAAAGCTTGTTGAAAATGCAGGCGGAAATATAAATGTTGAATCTCAGGAGGGTGTCGGAACATCCTTTACTGTCAGTTTCAAAAAATAAAATGAAGGGTACAGAGAAAATGTATAAGGTACTTATAGTTGAAGATGACCCTATGGTCGCCATGATAAACGAACAGTATATACTGAAAAACAAAAGCTTTTCAGTTTGCGGCAAGTGTAAAGACGGGCTTTCCGCCCTTGAGTTTCTGGAATCAAACATTGTTGACCTTATCATAATGGATGTTTATATGCCAAAGCTTGACGGTTTTGAAACCTTACGTCAGATAAGAAAGAAACAAATTTCAGCCGATGTGATTATGGTTACAGCCGCCAATGACCGTGAATCACTGGAAGAGGCTCTCCACCTCGGAATAGTGGATTACCTTGTAAAGCCATTTACCTTTGAGCGTTTTCAGATAGCATTGCAAAAATATATCGCACAGCACAAGGCTTTGGATGAGCTTGACATTCTCAATCAGAAAAGCATTGATTTTATTATGGATTCCTCTCGCAAAAAAAGCGAAGATATGCATCCGAAGGGAATACAGGAAAAGACTCTTTCTGTTATTCTTGACCACCTTAAATTAAACACAAGCAAGTGGCTGACAGGCGATGAAATTGCCGAAAAAACGGGACTTACCGCCGTGACCGTCAGAAGATATATGAACTATCTTGTTGAGTCGGGCAAGGCTCAGGGTGAGATAAATTATGAAACAGGCGGAAGACCGTGTATGCTTTATAAAATTTAAAGATATGTATTTTATTTGAATATCAGATAAAACTCATACAACAAAAAGAAACCAAATACAAAGAATGAGTGCAGTATATTCAGTCTACTGCACCCATTCAAATTGGTTTTTCTCTTTCAATTTTTCGGTTACACCTTCTTTTTCTTTCATTTGCTCAATCAGAAGGTCGTACATTTCATTTGCCTGACGGTCAATATCTGCAAGATAAGGCCAAAGTGTGCATTTGGTTACCATCAGCATAAACAAGCCACTCTTATTGTGTTCAAGGTAATCCTTGTGCATCATGTCTCGCCTGCCGGCTCGGTCGGTTCGCCTGTTTGAGTGCCACCGGCACTCGCTCACCCCATTTACCAAGAGTGATATTTGCCTGTTCAGGCGGCAGAATAATGTTCGGAATTTTAAAGTCGCTAACCTGTCGATAAGTTATATTTGTTTCATTAGCCATAATTCTGTCCTCCTTATTTTTCATATGCAGCAATGAGCTTTAAAAGTAATTCGTCAACATCCTCGGTGGGTAAATCCTCTGCCAAGAGCATATTGCGAAACTCATTCATACCGTTGATAAGTAAATTGCATTCGAAGCTGTCAAGTTTAAGTTTGATTTTCTTGCTGAACATAAAAAGACCTCCTTTAGTTTTGTAAATTCATTGTACAAACTAAAGGAGGTTTTGTCGAATGTGTGAGATTATCTTTTTACAAAAGCATCATATGTAAATCTTGCACCGAGCCTGAAACCTGAAATAAAACTGTCAGAATTGCTGATGCTTGAAATTCATTCCGGCAAGCTTTTAGCTGAAAAGATTTCTGAACCATTCGATGATTCTCATGAAGAATGCCTTAATCTTACCGAAGAAGCTGTTGTCAACTTCTTCTTCGTTCCAATCGTGGCCGCAAACGTCACAAACCTTGTTGCCGTCTGCATCGGGATGACCTGTTGCGGCGACATCTCTTGTTTCTGTCTTACCGCATGAGCAGGTGCGTGTTTCAAGCCCCTTTGCATCACAGGAAGGAGCAACTGTAACCGTCCATGCACTCCATGTTACGTGACCTGTTGCCGCAACTGCCTTTGTTTCGGAAGTGCCGCAAGCACCGCAGGTTCTTGTTTCAACACCGTTTGTTTCACACTTGGGAGCTGTTGTCTGTGCCCATGCACCCCATGAATGACCGGGAGCAGCGATTGCACCGCCGCCTGATACGATATAGCCGCATTCTGCACAAGCCTTTGCATCTTCAACCCCTGCCTCTGTACATGTAGCTGCCTTACCTGCTATTGTAACTGTTTCAAGGTCGGCTGCTGTGTGGTCCTTATCGCACTTTGCAAAGAAGGTAAGTACGCCTGCTTCTCTTACGAGATTAAGAACTGCGGGAACAAGGTCTGCCTTGCGAGCATTGATGCTGTCCATATTATTGGAAGCGATAAGCGCATCATTTTCTGCTGATGTGAAGTATTCCTGAACAGTTATTTCTGTGAATGTAACAGTTGAGTAATCAGCAAGGTTTACATAAAGCTCAGCCTTAACTGTGTCGGGGAAGAATGCATCAACGATGTGCTCGGAAGCCTCGATGAGTGCTTCTGTTACTGATACATCAGCTGCAACATCTTCTGTCTTGACCTTTGTTTCGAACAGACGAAGGAAGCCGTCAAGGTCGCCTTCAAGACCGTCGTCAAAGAGGAAGCCCATAACCTTATTTACATCAAATGCAAAGTTGTCGCTTGCACAGTTGGAAGCGAGTGAGCCGAGAGGAAGAACAGCATTTGCTACTGCTGCAATCTTATCGAATGTGTCTGTGTATTCATTGTCACAAGCGATGATGATGCCATCTGCAAGCTCGTAAACTCTTGCCACAAGAGCTGCGAGAGTTGCCTGCCAGTCAGCACCCTTTGTAACGCCGAGCTCAAATGCTACTGTGGGCATTTCTATGCCTGTTTCTGCACCGATTGCAGCGAGTGCTTCGTTAGCGATTGAGTTAACAAGTGCCACGCCTTCTACGGCTGCTTCGTAAAGAAGGTCAGCGGCCTTTGTCATAATGATGTCCTTACCGGCACCGTCAGCAACTGCTTTAGCATCTGTTGCGGTGGGTACTGTAAGAGCAAAGTCAACGCCTGCATCTGCGAAAGCCTTGTTAAGGTCGGGGATGCACTTGCCGAGTACATAGTCAGCAATAGCTACTGCCATTGCATCAAGGTTGGAGAGGTCACCGATAAGAGCGTGGATTTCAGTAATTGTTTCATTTGAGCCGCCATCAATAAGGTCAAGACCGAGAGTAATAACTGATACCCAAAGGTCTTCAACTGACTCAAAGTTGATTGCATAGAGAAGGTCAAGGTCGAAGTTGCCGAGGAGGGCTGACATATCAATGCCTGCCTGACCGAGGAGAGCTTCAACCTCGGGGTCTGTCATAATAGCCTCTGCTGAAGCCATCATATCGTTAGCTGTTGCACAAATCTTTTCAAGGTTTGAGGTGAACTTGTCGTTCATGCCTTCTTCAAGTGCAAGCTTTTCCATACCTGCATCGCTTACGAGCATATCTACAAGGTCATAGAGAACTCTGTTAGCCTGACCTACAACACCGTTGTAAGCGTCATAGTTTGCTGTGAAATCAAGGAGCGACTTATCAATAACGAAATCTGTGTCAAGGAATTCAAGAAGCTCCTTTGCGCCCGAAGCGTCAATACCTTTACCGCCGGAGATACCGTCAACAACTACAGTTGCAACGGGGTTATCAATTGTTGAGCCGATTGCCGTTGTTGCTGCTGTATCGACTACTGACTGCACCATTGAAGCCATTGAGCCGCCGAGTGTAGCCTTAACGCTGTCAACCGTAACCTGGCAGATGAATTCATCCTCTGTTGCCCAGCCGTTATATGAAAGAACAACATCAACAGCATCAAGTGTAATATCCATTGCAAAAGGCATATTTGCAATTGCACTCTCAAGTGCTGACTGTGCAACGGGAAGAGCCTGAGCCTCTGCATATTCTTCGATTTCCTTGAAGGTTAATTTGAGCTCGGAGATAACCTCATCGCCCTGCTTAACTGTAAGACCGAAGCCGTCTTCGAGAGCCTTTGCGTTTGCATCTGTCATAAGAGCTGCAAATTCAGCAGGAACCTCTGTACCGTTGAAGGTCATCGTGTCGCCGATAAGAGCCTGGTTCTTTGCTGTTGCATAGGTGAGAACCTGAACTGCATCTGCTGATGTGGGATAGTAAACCTGAACCTCCTTATCGAAGTCAGCACCTGTATAAATTGTTGCAGTGGGGAATTCAAAGTCAACAACTGTTTCCCATGTAAGAGCCTTGGCTGTTGCTGTACCGTCAGCTACAGTTACCTGATAGTAATTTTCGCCGTCCTGATAGTAAAGCTGTCCGCCTGAAATTTCAGCAAGGAGAGCAAGGTCTGTGTAGGTTTCTGCGAAGGAAGCAGGAAGTTCTGCATCTGCACCTACAACTGCCTTCTGACCAAGGGCTGTCTTAAGAAGTGAACGTACTACTGTATCAAGAAGATAGTTGTAATAAGTATCAATTTCAACCTCGTTGTCTGCTTCTGCAAGAGCTACGAAGTTCTTAACAAGTGTGTAGATGTCTGTTGTGCGAAGGTCATAGGTGCGCAGCTCTGCAAGAGCCTCCTCTGAAAGGATGCCGTTTGCTTCGCAAAGGCCTGAGAACCAAGCCATAATACCGTTGTTGAGAGTATCGTCGAAGGTTTCGCCTTCGGGAATCTCATAGTTCATCTGGTCAGCAACCCACTTTGTGAATTTAGCCTGAATGTCGTTGCCGATGAGATAATCAACATAGAAATCATAGATGGCCTGCTCGTCAGCGTTTTCCGAGCCGTTAAGGGTTTCAATATATTCGCCTACCTTGCCGTAGTCAAATACTTCCTCGTCCCAACGGAAAACCTTACCGAAGATTTCGCTGTTGTCAGCCATAAACTGAAATACGCCGTCGATAAAGCCGATTGCTGAGCCTGCTTCTTCACGGGTGATGAGGCTTGCTGCATCGAGGTTAGCGAAGTCACCGCCGAGCTCTGCGAGGTAGTCCTTGTAGCCGACTACTGCATCAAGTGAATCGATGGGGCCGATTGCATCAGCGATGATGTTGCCGAGGGCGTCTTCACCGAGGAAGGCTTCGAACTCTTCAAAGCCACCGTTTGCGATAACGCCTGCTACGATGTCTTCCTGAATTTCTGCTGAGTATTTTGCGATTTCTCTGTCTACCCAATCAAGGATAACAGATGCCATCTGTTCTGCTGTCATATCAGCAACATAGGCTTCATCGTTTGAAGCGACCTTTGCTCTGTCATATACGGCTTCATCAGCCGCAAATGAAGCAAAGGGCATCACACCCAAAAGCATAACGATGGAAAGAATGATTGCCAGTGCTTTTTTCATAAATAGTTCCTCCTTTAAATAATGGTACTCGTCTGTGTCACTGTTCACAAACTCGTCATATTTATTATAGCTCTTAACCAAAAAACAAAACAAGTAACAAAAATCGGCAAACTGTCAATTACAGACAAAAATATCTGCTTTGTTACTTGAATTTTGTTGTATTTTTCTAAATTGTTTAATTAAAGAATTCACAGGCCATTTCCGAAATTCTTCCCATATTTTTTACATAAGTACTTTTATCGAAATTAAGCAGATCGAAGTACAGTGTGGCTATGCCTCCGTTTAGGATAAACTCGAATTTTTCTTTGTTTTTATTATAGAACTCCTCACCCCAGCGTTCGATCATCTTTTTTTCGTATTTCGGCCAGATTATTCTGTTGGTCTCGACGGCGAATTCCCAGTATATATGCTTTCCCGTAAAGCCCTTAAGCAGGGCAATGTCGGTTTTTGTTAAAATCAGAGAGCTCTCACTGAAGCTCTTTCCGTCCTTTACATCCAGCAGTACACTGAGCTGTTTGTCAAGCCTGTTGACGATGTAATTCCTCGTTTTATTGATAAGATCGTCCAGATCCTCATAGTAAATGTAAAAGCTTGCTCTGGAAACTCCCGCTTTTTCACATAGGGCGGAAACAGAAATCTTTTCTTTTTCTTTTTCTGCGAGCATAGCCAATGTCATTCTCAGCTTTTCTTCAACACTTGCCGGCATATATACCTCCTGTAAGCTCATCGTAATCGATCAGATCTTTACATATTTTGATATAAGCGGGATTATGCTCTCTTCCTTCGATCACATCACGGACATAAACTCCTATCATGGCGATAGTAATAAAGCGCAGACGGAAAAGGAAATCTTCACTGCAGTGTGAAAAGATGCGGTAAACCAGCTCCTGTGAACAGCGGAGCATAGACTCAAAAAAGTATCGGCTTCCGTTTTCACCGGAGATAAGAAGGATGTATTTTTCCTGTGTATTGAGTATTTTAAGAACCTCGTCGAAATAATCCTGCTCACTGCGAGCTGTCATTATCAGTCCGGCACATTCCTCGACGATACTGTATGCGAGCCTGTCAGATATTCTCTGATGCATATCAAAAATATCCGTATAATGGCGGTAGAAGGTGGTACGGCTTATTCCGACCTTACGGATAATATCCGAGACGGTGATTTTGCTGTAATGAGTTTGTTCAATGAGCTCGAAATAAGCTCTTTCAAGTCTGTCCCGTGCCGAATTTGCATCTGCCATCATTTTCTCACTCCTCAACTGCAAAGGCTTGGTGATAGTCTGTCTAAATTTTAACATTTTATAATAAATTTTCAATAGCCATTAGACAGTTTTGCGGCGATTGTAACACCTTGATTTTCTTTCATCTATAATGCTTGACATTATAGATTCCTGCGTGTTACTCTGTCTTTAAACTCAAATGACATGGGCTGCTGAATATACAATGTCTGTGCCGGTTTTTACTTGTATTTAGTAAATCCCTTATGAGCACCTGCACCAGGAGCTCAGGTCTTAAGGGACTTGAGCTTTTTGTATCTATAAATGAAAGCACCCACATTTGTGAGTGCTTTTACTGCTTATCCGGATTATAATACCCGTCAGGGATACCGAGAAGATAGTCGGAGGATATCTTGAAAAAATTACACAGTGCAACTATGTCGTTAAGACTGGGTTCATAGGTTCCTCTTTCAATGTATGAAATTTTTCTCTGGGTGGCATTTATTGCCTCGCCTAACTGAGTCTGGTTGAGCTCTGCATCTTCTCTTAGGTTGCGTATTTTTTCTCCAAAAGTAATATCCATATTTATCACCGCTTAAATTCTACATTAGATAGAAAAAATCTATTGACTTTTAGACAGAAAACATCTATAATTGCAGTGTTACTCAATTAAGTAACAAATAAAAGCAAAATGCGTACTAAGGAAGGGAAAAAGATTATGAAAAAGTTTCTAGCATTACTTATGGCTGCCATGATGTGTCTTATGCTTTGCGCTTGTTCTTCATCGGGTGATAAGGATGACAGCAAGAAGGATGACGATTCATCTGTTGTAGGTTCAGAATCAAAAGATGATGAAACAAACGAAGAAGAAAAGAAAGAAGATAATAAGCCTATCGACTTCACAGTTGACGGCGGTACAATCAAGTATGTAGGTGTTGAAAGGGCTAACGAAGGCCTTACCGACGAGGAAAATGTTATCGTTGTAAAGTTTGCTTTCACAAGCAATATGGATACACCTGCACAGTGCCAGCAGGCATTCGGCATCAAGTTCTATCAGAACGGTGTTCAGCTTGATAAGAGCTTGTCCTGGTCAAGCAAGGGCGGCGATCAGTATGATCTTGTAGGCGATTACTTCTCAGAGGTTATGAAAGGCGGCACAGTTACCTTCGGCAGACTTGTTCAGGTAGACGACTATTCACCCCTTACAATTATGGTTAACGAAAAGTTAAAGAATGACAGCTATCAGATGATGGAGCTCGACCTTGGTGTACTTAACGGTGAGGCTGCTTCCGACGATGCTCCCGCAGGTGAAGATGCACCTGCAACAGAGCCTGCAGAAACACCTACAGAGCCCGCTGAAAAGGAAGATGCAGTAAAAACTATCGCTATCGGCGATAAGATTGAAACAGACAAGTTTGATTTCACTCTTAACAAGGTTGAACTTACATACGAGCTTAAACCCAAGAACACAAGCAGTGTTTATACAAGCTACACAGCTGAAGACGGTAAGGTTTATGTTCATATCGATGGTACATATTATAACAAGGCTAAGAAGGATGCATGCATAAGAGATTTGTTTATTCCCACAGCAGATTATGATGACGGCTACACCTATGACGGTTTTGTTGTTATTGATGACGGAGACAACAGCTTTGACTGGGTAAGCTCATACGTAGCTGCAACACCTCTTGAAAGCTGCCATTATCACGGTCTTATTGAGTGCCCTGAGGTTGTAGATGAATCAGATGCACCTCTGTTCGTAACCTTTAAGATTGACGGAACAACATACAGATACGATATCAGATAAAAAAAGGAGCTGTTACCTGAAGTAACAGCTCCTTTTTTATAGCTGCTCGGAAAGAGCGGCTTTTTATTTTGTCATTTTTTCCTGCTTTACCTTGTGGTCAATAACGTGTCTTGATGCAAGCTCCTTGTGAATATCTTCAAGAGAGATGCCAGCCTCAACCATAAGTACCATAACGTGATAAGCAAGGTCGGCAATTTCATAAACGGTTTCTTTTTTGTCCTCAGCTTTTGCGGCAATAATAACCTCTGTTGATTCTTCACCGATTTTCTTGAGAATCTTATCAAGACCCTTCCGGAAAAGGTAGGTTGTGTAGGAGCCTTCCTTCTGTTCGGTTTTTCTGCCTTCAATAAGCTTCATAAGACCGCCGTAGGAAAATTCGTGTCTGTCCTCACTTTGATAAAGGGGATTCTCAAAGCAGGATTCTGTACCGAGATGGCAGGCGGGTCCGTCGGGTTCTACAACAACGGTAAGAGCGTCCTTATCGCAGTCTGCGGTGATTGAAACAATGTGCTGATAGTTGCCGCTTGTTTCGCCTTTGAGCCAGAGCTCCTGTCTTGAGCGGCTCCAGAAGCAGGTGAGTCCTTTTTTCATGGAAATCTCAAGGCTTTCTTTGTTCATATATGCAAGTGTGAGAACTCTTTTTGAAACCGCGTCAACAACAATTGCGGGGATGAGTCCTTTTTCGTCAAATTTAAGCTCGTCAATGTTAATCATACTTACGCTCCTTATAATCTTGTGGGGATGCCTGCTTTGTGCATCTCCTGTTTTAAATCTGCTATTTTTACCTCGCCAAAGTGGAAGATTGAAGCAGCAAGCCCCGCGTCAACCTTGGGAAGTGTGTTGAAAAGTGTGATAAAGTCCTGAATTTTACCCGCACCGCCCGAAGCAATAACGGGTACGGAAACAGCATCGCAGACCTTTTCAAGCATTTCAAGGTCAAAGCCTTGTTTTACACCGTCAGTGTCAATGGAGTTTACAACTATTTCACCTGCACCGTTGTTTACACAGTGCTTTATCCAGTCGATTGCCTCAATTCCGGTGTTTTCTCTGCCGCCCTTGGCAAAAATTCTGAAAACTCCGTCAACACGCTTTATATCAGCAGAAAGTACAACACACTGGTCACCGTAAAGCTTTGCGGCTTCGTATATGAGCTTCGGGTTTCTTATTGCACCCGAGTTTACACTTACCTTGTCTGCACCGCACTTGAGTACGCGGTCAAAGTCTGCAACGGTGTTTATTCCGCCACCTACCGTGAGAGGTATAAACACGTTGGCTGCTGTTTCACACAGGATGTCTGTGAAAAGCTTTCTGCCGTCGCTTGAAGCGGTTATATCGTAAAAAACAAGCTCGTCGGCACCGCATTCACTGTAAAACTTTGCAAGCTCAACGGGTGAGGAAACGTCTCTGAGACCTTCAAAATTTATACCTTTAACAACTCTGCCGTCTCTTACGTCGAGGCAGGGGATTATTCTTTTTGTAATCATTTTGCCACCTCGATTGCCTCTTTGAGATTTATGCTTCCGATATAGTAAGCCTTGCCGATAATCGCACCGTGAATGCCGAGTGCGGTAAGCTTTTCTATATCCTCGATTGATGAAACGCCGCCGGAAGCGATTATATCAAGGCTGAATTTTTCCGAAAGCTCCTTATAAAGGGCGTGGTTTGTGCCTTGCATGGCACCGTCCTTGGAAATGTCGGTGCATATAACCGTTTTAACTCCTATGTCCTGCATCCTTTTGCAGAAAACGAAAGCATCAAGCTCTGAGGTTTCAGTCCAGCCCTTTATGGCAACAAAACCGTCTTTTATGTCAATTCCTACGGCGATTTTTTCACCGTACTTTTCAACTGCTTCTTTTACAAAGCCTTCTTGAGTAACAGCGGCGGTACCCAGAATCACACGGTCAATGCCGGCGCTTATGTATTTTTCTATGGTTTCAAGGCTTCTGATTCCTCCGCCTATTTCACAGAAAAGACCAGTGGTCCTTTTTATTGCACATACTGTTTCAAGGTTAGGAGTATTACCCTCCTTTGCACCCTCAAGGTCAACGAGATGTATTCTTTCAGCACCGCTTTTAAGAAAATCCTCTGCAACCTCTACGGGGTTTTCGCTGTATACGGTCATTTGGCTGTAATCGCCCTTATAAAGGCGTACCGCCTTGCCTCCGAATAAATCAATAGCAGGATAAATCAGCATAAATCTTCCTCCTTCATGTCAACGAATGCCTTGAGGATGGCAAGTCCTGTTTTGCCGCTCTTTTCGGGGTGAAACTGGCAGCCGTAAACATTTTTATCCGCAACTGCGGCAGTAAGCTCTGCACCGTATTCGGAAACAGCTATAACAGACTCATCGCAGTCGCAAGCGTAGTAGGAATGTACGAAATAAACGCAATCGCCCTCGTTTATGTATCTGAAAAGGGGATTGTTGCCGTTTCTGAAAAGAAGGGGATTCCAGCCGATATGAGGAATTTTGAGGTCGGCGGGAATAACGTCACTTATGGATTTAACCGAGCCCTTTATGAGCCCGAGACCCTCGTGTTCGCCGTATTCATAGCTTTTATCAAAAAGAAGCTGCATTCCGAGGCAGATTCCCATAAGGGGCTTACCTTCGGCGGCAAGCTCCTTGATAACAGTATCCAGACCCGAGTCGCGCAGTTTTTTTGCCGCATCCTCAAAGGCACCCACACCGGGTAGAATGATTTTATCGGCTTTTCTTAAAACCTCACTGTCATCGGTAACCGTTACCTCGGCACCGATGGCGGCAAAGGAGCTTTTGAGTGAGAAAAGATTTCCCACACCGTAATCAACTATGGCAATCATTATAAAACACCTTTCGTAGATAAAACATCCTGTGAAAATTCACTGTCTATTTTACATGCCTTTCTGAAGCTGTGTCCGACGGACTTGAAGACACCCTCGATTATATGATGTGAGTTTGTGCCTGCAAGCTGTCTTATATGAAGGGTGCATTCGGCGTTTCTTATAAAACCGAGCCAGAATTCCTCAACAAGCTCTGTATCAAAGGTGCCTACCTTTTCGGTAGGGATATCCATGCTGTAACCGAGGTAGCCTCTGCCTGAGAAGTCAACAGCCGAAAGAATGAGAGCCTCGTCCATCGGAAGAATCATACTGCCGTAGCGGACGATTCCCTTTTTATCTGCGAGAGCCTCCTTAAAGGCGATACCGAGGGAAATACCGATATCTTCTACGGTGTGGTGGTCGTCGACGTGAGTGTCGCCGATACACTTTACCGTAAGGTCAAATCTTCCGTGCTTTGCAAAAAGGGTAAGCATATGGTCAAGAAAGCCGCAGCCTGAATCAATATTGCTCTTACCGCTTCCGTCTATGTTGAGAGTGAGAGAAATATCGGTTTCTCCCGTTTTTCTTTTTATTTCTGCCGTTCTCATAAAATTTCCTCCAGAACTTCCTTTAAGGTGTCGATGAATACCTGCATCTGCTCCTTACTGCCTACTGTTATGCGGTTGTAATCGCAAAGCCTTGCAGAGTCAAAGTGGCGCACAAGAACGCCCTTTTCCTTAAGCTTCAGGTATATTTTCTTGCCGTCAGCTTCGCTGTGCTTTGCGAATATGAAATTCGCCTTTGACTCAGTGAAGGTAAAGCCCATTTCGGCGAGCTTTTCGGTGGTCCACTGTCTGTTTTCTGCAATTTTAAGGCAGTTTTCTTTCATATACTCATCATCGAGAAGTGTGCCTACGCCTGCCGCCATTGTCATACTGTTGACGTTATAGGGGTTGGTGGAATATTTGACCGTATTCATATCGGCTATAAGCTCCTTCGAGGCGATGCCGAAGCCGAGTCTTCCGCCTGCAAGAGAGCGGGATTTTGAAAATGTCTGAGTGACAATGAGGTTAGAATACTTATGTATAAGAGGTACAACACTTTCCGCACCGAAATCAACATAAGCCTCGTCGATGATAACAACACCGTCGGGGTTTGAGGCCACAATTCTTTCAATATCGGTAACGCTCAGAGCAATACCTGTGGGAGCATTGGGATTAGCAAGGAAAATAGTCTTGTTTATACCGATGTAATCCTCAACATTAACGGTAAAATCCTCATTAAGAGGGATTTTTTCATAAGGTACGCCGTTGAGATCGGCAAAAACCGAATAGAAGCCGTAGGTTATGTCAGGAAAAACTGCGGGGTGCTCATTGTCGCAGAATGCCATAAAGGCAAAGTTGAGAATTTCATCTGAGCCGTTAGTGAAAAGAATTTCATCTTTTTCTATACCGAAATAATCTGCGGCGGTTTTAACCAGTTCGCGGCATTCGGGGTCTGAATAAAGCTGTAATTTCTTTGCTTTTTCGGTGGCATATTCAACTGCCTTAGCCGAAGGCGGAAAAGGCGACTCGTTGGTGTTGAGCTTTACATACTGTGTGTCCTTGGGCTGTTCACCGGGAGTATATGGTATAAGATTTTTATATTTTGAACTGAAAAAACGACTCATCAATCTTCCTCCGTACGGATAACTGCACTTCTTGCGTGGGCGGTAAGACCTTCCTTTTCTGCAAAGAAGGCGACGTCCCCGGCAACTCTTGAAAGTGCATCGCGTGTGTAATAGGTATACTGTGTCTTTTTTACGAAATCGTCAACTGAAAGGGGACTGGAAAATTTTGCCGTACCACTTGTGGGTAAGGTGTGGTTGGGGCCTGCAAAGTAGTCGCCGAGAGCCTCGGGGCAGTTTCTGCCCATAAAGACTGAGCCTGCGTGACGGATGCTGTCAAGGTAGTCAAAGGGGTTATCCACACAAAGCTCAAGGTGCTCGGGTGCAATTTCATTTGCAATTTCAATGGCCTGCATAAGGTCATCGGCTACGATGATTTTGCCGTTGTTGTCTATTGAAGCTCTTGCAATTTCTGAACGTAAAAGCTCGGGAATCTGCCTTTCAAGCTCTTCACTTACCCTCTCGGCAAGAAGGGGACAGTCTGTTACAAGTACAGCGCTTGCCATTTTATCGTGCTCAGCCTGAGAAAGCAGGTCAGCAGCAATATGTCGAGGATTCGATTTGCCGTCTGCAACTATTAAGATTTCACTGGGACCTGCTATCATATCGATAGAAACCTGACCGAAAACCTGTTTTTTTGCCTCTGCAACAAATGCGTTGCCGGGGCCGACGATTTTATCAACCTTAGGTACGCTTTGAGTACCGTAGGCGAGGGCGGCAACAGCCTGAGCTCCGCCGAGCTTGAATATCTTATCAATGCCTGCGATTTTTGCAGCGGCAAGAATGACCGGATTAACCTTACCGTCCTTGCCCGGGGGAGTAACCATAACCACCTCACGGCATCCTGCAATTTTTGCGGGTATTGAATCCATAAGCACCGTTGAGGGGTAAGCGGCAGTGCCTCCCGGCACGTAAAGACCTGCTCTGTCAACGGGAATAACCTTCTGACCGATAACTATACCGTCCTCGTCGTTGATTATAAAGCTGTTACGCACCTGCTTTTCGTGAAATTTACGTATATTTGACGCGGCCTTTCTGAGAATCTCAATGAATTCCGGCTCTACGCTTGAGAAGGCCTCTTCAATTTCCTCTTCACTTACGAGAAGGGAGGTGAGCTTTGCCTTGTCAAATTTTTCGCAGTATTCATAAAGCGCGGCGTCGCCTTTTTTTCTTACGTTGTAAATTATATCGGTTACAATATCCTCCACGTTGAGTGTTGGCTCAACTCTTGCGAAAACATCCTCGGGAGAAACCTCCGAAAATTTCATTATCCTTATCATTTGTCTGCCTCCGTCTGAGCGGCAATTTCGCTCACGATTTTTTCAATGCTTTCAGCTTTGAATCTGAAGCTCGTTTTATTGGCTATAAGTCTTGCACTTATGGGGACTATTGTTTCAAAAACTTCAAGGTTGTTTTCTTTGAGGGTTGTACCTGTTTCCACGATATCCACAATGACGTCCGAAAGGTCGAGTATGGGTGCAATCTCTATTGAGCCGTTAAGATGAATTATATCAATATCTCTGCCTTTAGAAAGATAATACTGACTTGCTATGTTGGTAAACTTTGTGGCAACTCTGAGAGTGCGCTGGTTGTCGTCACGGAAATCCTTCTTTGCGGCAACAGCCATACGGCATTTGCCTATATCGAGGTCGAGAAGCTCGTAAACATCGGGCTCATATTCAAGCAATATATCCTTACCTGCAACGCCTACGTCCGCGGCACCTCTTTCAACGTATATCGCAACGTCAGATGGCTTGACCCAGAAATAGCGTACGCCTATTTCTTCGTTTTCGAAAATAAGCTTACGGTTGTTTTCTTTTATTGAGGGACACTCGAAGCCTGCTTTTTCAAACATGGCATATACCTTTTCACCGAGACGTCCCTTGGGCAGGGCAACGTTAAGCATTTTTTTCATCTGAGTTCACCTCGCAGTTACTGAGTCTTACGGCTGCTCTGTATTTTATATCCTCAGGGATTTTTTTACAAGCGAGCACCGAGCTTCCGTTTACGGATAAGGCCTTTAGTGTGGCGCTTACGGCTGAGGGAGCATCGCTGTCACCGTAAATAAGAATAGTGTCAACATCATATTCTTTTGCAGACGTGCCGAGCCTTTCAAGGGTGTCAAGATATACGGCAAAGCCTATTGCTCCGGATTTGCGCTTCATTCTGTTCATGAGCCTGTCATACTGACCGCCTGAAACAACACTGGAGGGTATACCCTCTATATAGCCCTTGAAAACTATGCCGTTATAGTATTTCATATCGTCCACTACCGAAAAATCAATGCGGAGCATATCCTTTATATCCTCGTCAACGCCGTCTATTATTTCTCTTAACTGCTTTATGGGCGAAAGGTCCGTTCTGCCGTTAAGAGAAGCCTCAAGGCGGGGGAGTACCTCATCGGGTCTGCCGCAGGTCGTGATAAGGAGCCTTATCAACTCTGTCTTTTCTTCGTCAACTCCGAGAGAAGAGCATACCCGCTTAAGCTCGTGAGCGTTTTTTTCGCTTATACACTTTATAATCTCTTTTTTGCCGTATTCGTCAACGCCTAAGCTGTCGGTGATATCACCGATGAGCTTAAGGTGAGAAATATCAAGCACGGAGCTTTCAGAAACGGTTCTGAGGCTCTTGGCCGCAAGGGAAACGACCTCGCAGATATTGTAATTGTCTATGTCACCGAAGCATTCAAGACCGGTCTGCATAATTTCCTTGAAGGCGTGACTTCCTTTTGAAATTCTGTAAACATTTTCGTTATAGTAAACCTTCTGCACACAGTCGGGAAGGTCCTTGAGATTTTTTATAATGGAAAGGGTTACGTCGGGCTTGAGAGCCATAAGCTTGCCGTTTGTGTCGGTAAAGGTTATAACGCTGTCTGAAATAAGAAAATCCTTATTTCGGGCGTAGAGGTCATATTCCTCAAATTTGCTCATTTTATACTGGCTGTAGCCTCTTTCTCTGTAAAGTGAACGAAGAGCAAAGATTACCTTTTCGTTAAAGCTTAAAGACGATTCGTTCAGATTCATCGCTTAATCCTCCTTGATGCCGAGTCTTTCAATAGCGGTTTTATAGCCTCCGCTGCCGTATTTAAGACATCTTCCCACGCGTACAACGGTGGCGGTGCTGACATCGGCCTTTTCCGCTATGGTCTGATAGTTGTGACCCTGAGAAATCAGAATGGCAGTATCAAGACGCTGAGCCATATTCTGTATTTCTTTTATAGTACATATATCTTCAAAATACTTATAGCATTCTTCGACAGACTTCAAGTTTAATATACTTTCGAAGAATCTGTCAATAGATGGGGAAGAAAAATTCATAATAAATATACCTCCGAAGCAAATTGTTTTACTATGATAACACTTTAGCACGATAAAGTCAAGCGATTTTTCTTAAAAAATCAGCATTTTTTATTTTCAGACCCGAATTTTTAATGTTTTGAACCGTTAATATAATATAAAGTGATATAATTGTGACAAATTTTCGCAAAACTGTTGATTTATACAAACTGCTTTGTTATAATATGCTTGCTTAAGTTAAAAAAATTAACATAAATCAAAGGGTGTATTATATGAGTAAGGCT
Organism: Clostridia bacterium; assembly: GCA_017517865.1. Taxonomy (GTDB): domain Bacteria; phylum Bacillota; class Clostridia; order Oscillospirales; family Acutalibacteraceae; genus UBA6857. The sequence continues at coordinate 32,441 of JAFWYB010000025.1, forward strand.
GAAAATAAAAACGAAGTTGAGCTCGGCATTTTATCTGAGAAGGAAAAAGAAATGCTTGATTTGTTTGATAATCTTGATACAAACGGCAGAATTGCCGCTATACACAGCTTTTACAGCCTTGTATGTTCGGATTTGCTTGAGAGTGAAGGTGAAAACGGCGATTCTTAACGAAGTTACTTTTACAGATAATTTATTTCACAAAAATATGCCGTCAGCTTATGTGAAAATATAAAACAAATTTAGTCTGCAGGTTACCTTTAAGTCTGCTGTGTGTTTAATTTTCTCTTGACATTCGTCAACGTATCTTGTAGAATAATCTTCGTTGTGAATATTATAAATACTATGACAAGGGAAACATTTCCTGAGCTTTTATTCAGAGAGGAGCGGCGTTTGCTGAGAGTCGCCCTGAAAGCGGAAACTGTCGCTACCCTTACAGTTGAACCCGAAAGAGTATCCGTATTATCTGCGTTAAAGATTTGAGAGTGGTGCTTTACGGCACAATTCGGGTGGTACCGCGAGCTTAGCCTCGTCCTGAAAAAATCAGGACGGGGATTTTTTATTCTGCATTCAATATCAAAACTCCAACTATGAAAGGAACGTGTAAATTATGAAGTGGATGGGTCTTAACGAAATCAGAGAAAAATATCTCGCATTTTTTGAATCAAAGGAGCATCTAAGACTTCCCAGCTTCTCACTTGTGCCCCAGGGAGATAAGAGTATTCTTCTTATCAATGCGGGTATGACTCCGATGAAAAAATATTTTACGGGTGAAATTACCCCTCCCAGCAAGAGAGTGACAACCTGTCAGAAATGTATCCGTACTCCGGATATTGAAAACGTAGGTAAAACCGCAAGACACGGAACCTACTTTGAAATGCTCGGCAACTTCTCCTTCGGTGACTATTTCAAGAGAGAGGCAACAGCCTGGGCTTGGGAGTTCTTCACAAAGGTTATGGAAATTCCCGAGAAGCTTCTTTACGTCAGCGTATATCTTGATGACGATGAGGCCTATGATATCTGGACCAAGGAGGTAGGCGTTGATCCCTCCCATATGGTACGCTTCGGCAAGGAGGATAATTTCTGGGAGCACGGTGCAGGCCCCTGCGGCCCCTGCTCGGAAATTTACTTCGACAGAGGTCCCTCAAAGGGCTGCGGCAGTCCCGACTGTAAGGTGGGCTGTGACTGTGACCGCTTTATCGAGGTGTGGAACCTTGTTTTCACACAGTTTGAAAACGACGGTAACAATAACTACACACGCCTTGCTCATCCCAATATTGACACGGGTATGGGCCTTGAAAGGCTTGCCTGCGTAATGCAGGATGTTGACAATCTCTTTGAGGTCGATACAGTTCAGAATATTATGAAGCACATCATCGCTGTTGCAGGCATCAACTATCACGATGATGCCGAGAAGGATATATCACTGCGCGTTATTACAGACCACATCAGAAGCACAACCTTTATGGTTGGTGACGGCGTACTTCCTTCAAACAGCGGCAGAGGCTATGTTTTAAGACGACTTCTCCGCCGTGCCGCAAGACACGGAAGACTTATCGGCATTGACAGACCCTTCCTGGCTGAGGTCTGTGAAACCGTAATAAAAGAAAATGCAAATGCATATCCCAACCTTGTTGAAAAGCAGGATTACATCAAGAAGGTTATTTCAATGGAGGAGGACAGCTTCTATAAGACTATAGATTCGGGTCTCGGTCTTCTTAACGAAATGATGGCTAAGAGTGAGGGCGGCGTGCTTTCGGGTGAGGATGCCTTCAAGCTTCAGGATACCTACGGCTTCCCCATTGACCTTACAAAGGAAATTGCAGCAGAAAAGAATATGACTGTTGACGAGGTGCGCTTCAGAGAGCTTGTTGAAGAAGCACGTCAGCTGGCAAAGAGCGTAAAGCGTGACGGTGCAGATACCGACTGGAGAAACTCGGGTGTATCCTTTAAGGATATTGCAAAGACTGAGTTTACCGGCTACAGTGAAAACGGTACCGAGGCAACTGTTGTTGCACTTGTTGCCGACGGTGAAAGAAAGGACTTCATTGAGGGCGGTGACGCCGTTATAGTTCTTGACAGAACCTCCTTCTATGCCGAGAGCGGCGGACAGGTAGGTGACACAGGTGTTATCACGATAGGCGAAAGCACCTTTGAGGTAACGGGCACAACCAAGGACGCAGACGGTGTCGTTCTTCACAGAGGCGTTCTTAGCGGTGACGGAATCAAAGTGGGCGACAAGGCAACTGCTTGCTACTGCGAGTGCAGAAGAAAGGCGACGAAGAGAAACCATACTGCGGCTCATCTTCTTCAGGCTGCACTCAGAGAAGTGCTCGGTACTCACGTTGAGCAGGCAGGTCAGCTTGTTGACGAAAACGAGGTTCGCTTTGACTTTACACATTTCACAGCGCTTACCGCTGAGGAGCTCAAGAAGGTTGAAGAACTTGTAAACGGTATAATTCTTGATGCGGTACCCGTTATGTCAAAGGAAATGCCCATCGACGAGGCTAAGGCTATGGGTGCTATGGCTCTCTTCGGTGAAAAATACGGCGATGTTGTGCGTGTTGTTAAGGCAGGCGATTTTTCAACAGAGCTCTGCGGCGGTACTCACGTTGAAAACACCGGTAACATCGGTCTTTTCAGAATCGTTTCCGAAACCTCCGTTGCTGCAGGCGTAAGAAGAATCAGCGGTGTTACGGGTAAAAATGTAATAAAATATATCGATTCAAAGCTTGAGCTTATCAGTGATACTGCGTCGGCTCTGAAGGTTGCAAATGCAAATGATATTGCAGCAAAGGCTCAGTCTGTTATGGCTGATATGAAGGCTAAAGAAAAGGAAATCGAAAAGCTGTCAGGAATTCTTGCCAACATCAAGACCGAATCAATGCTTTCAAATGCAAGCGAAATCGGCGGTGTAATGCTTGTGACTGCTTTTCTTGACGATACAACTCCCGACGAGCTTCGCAATATGTGTGACCTTGTAAAGAGTAAGGGAGACAATTACGTGGGTGTAATTGCAGGTGTGCAGAAGGCAAAGGGTACCGGTAATATCTGTACCTGCTGCGGTAAGGCAGCGGTTGCTCTGGGTGCACACGCCGGTAATCTTGCAAGAGAGATTGCAAAGAAAGCAGGCGGTAACGGCGGCGGTAAGCCCGACAGCGCAATGGCAGGCGCAAAGGATATATCTGCTCTTCCCGGTGCCGTAGAGTCAGCGGCTCAAGTTCTCACACAGATGCTTAAATAATAATTCAGATACGGTAACCGTCTCCTTGAGGGCGGTTACTATTTTTTTTCCTGCTATTGATTTTTGTTGTCTGTTGGTGTACTATTATATTTGTTATAATGTTGTTTTAAATATAAGGAGGAAAAAATATGAAAAAGACGTTATTAACAATTTTGTTCACACTTACACTCGTGTGTCTTTTCGCCTTCGGCGCATCTGCATACGAAAACGATTACTTTGAATTGGACATCCCCTCGGATTATGTTACATCTGAAGAGGACGATATGTTCACAGCTCAGAAAGACGGTGTTGTTATAACGGTAACCTGGGGCGATGCTATGGGTGATACCTTTGCAAACATCACAGATGCACAGAAAGCAGGCTACGATAACAGCATTAAGGATTCTTATAAGGAATACGGCACGATTACCGATTACTCAAGTGAGTTTGCAGAAAATGAATATTTCAGTGCCATGGCCTTCTCTTTTAATCTTTCCGGCGGCAGTATTGACGGTATTGTAGAGGGTGTTATGATTATCGCTGACGATTATTTATATCATATAGTTTTCATTGTTACGGATGACAGCCTCTATGATGAAGCCTTAAAGATTTCTGAGACCTTCACACCGAAGTTTACGTCGTTTGAAGCTGCTAACCCCGAAGAGATTTATCCTGATGCAGATAATACGGTCGGTGCCGTAAGCGGTGACTATTATGAAACAGAGTATTATACCATAAAGCATCCCGAGGGCTTCACCTTAAGTGATGAAAGCACGGAAGAAAACAGCGCATGGACTTCCGGTAACGCCTCGGCACTCAGCATTATTGTTGCTGAAAATGCAATCGGTGTAAACTACGGCAACTTAAGCGAAAAGGAGCTTGAAGGCTTAAAGAATACGGTAAAGGCTACATATGAAAATCTCGGCGTTACGACCTTTAAGAGTCTTACATGTGAGAGTGCAGTCCTTAACGGTATTCCCTGTGTGAATTATAAGATTGAATGCACGCTTTACGGCGCAGAAGTTTCGGTAAACGGCTATATTATCACAAGTGAGGATAACATTTTCACAATTGAAGGTGCTCTGCGTAACGATGATGACTATGCTGCTGTTGAGGCTGCTCTTGCAAGCTTCAGCTATGTGGGCAGTGAAGATGTGGCTTTACCCGAAAGCGGTGACACTGCAGTCGCTCCCGAAGAAGAGGACGACGGCAAGATAAGATATGAATCAGAGGATAAGCTTGTTTACTTCAGCATTCCCGAGGATTATATCGAAGCAGTGGCAGCTGATCCCATTGAGAGTCAGTGGGTAAGATATGACCAGACGGCTTCCGTTGCTTATGCCACCTTTGCAAATGAAGATTACGGTTACCTTATGGACCTGAGCGATACCGAGCTCAAGCAGGTGAGTGCCGCATTTACAGAGGGTATCGGCATTGAGGGTACGGAGGATTTCGAGGCTTCAAATGTAAATGTCAACGGCTATAAGGGCGTTAAGCTCACAGGCGAATTTGTAACTGCAGGCGTTGAAGCAAAGGCCGAGATTTATATGTTTGCAAGCCGCGATACGGCTATGGCTTTATATTTCTACTTCTTTGACGGTGAAATTGACAGTGCTGAAATAAACAAGGTTCTCGACACACTCAGAATTGATGCTGACCTTTACGAAAAGCCCGGCGCATCACCCGTTATTCTTATCGCAGGCGTTGCCGTAATCGCTCTTATAGTGATTCTTGTTATTTCAAAGTCAAACAAAAACAAGAAAAAGGCAGCCTATGCTCAGCAGTATCAGGCTCCCTACAATCCCTACCCTCAGAACGTTAATCAGCAGGGATTTGCCGGCTATAACGCACCTAATCAGTACGGCCAACAGCCCCCAAATAATTACCCTCAGCAGAACGCTTACCCTCAGAATCAGGGTATGAACGGCAACTACAATCAGAATAACAGCTTCTGATTTATCCCATTTATTCCGGTAGGTGATTTCCTATGAAAAAGCTGTTTAGACTTGCAGTTATAACTTTGCTGATAATATTTTCTGCGGTTCTTACTGCAAGTGCTGAAACCCCTTACAGTTACAGGGGACTGAGTTTTTCTGTTCCCGAATTTCTCAAAAACGATGTGCAGTGGGCAACTAATGCGGACTATGCTTATGCCTTCTGCGACAGTGAAACAAAAATGGAATTCAATGTTTCCGTTTATGAAAACGAGGGTTATTCCTATGTAGGTCTTGACGATGAGGCTCTGAGCTCTTACGCTCAGAGTCTTGAAGAATCCTATGAAGCAACGATTACTGTTGAAAACTACAGCCTCAGCAACGGCTTTAGCGGTATAAAAATAAACCTTGATTACGAGCAGGGTGAAAAGGGCTATTCCTATTGGTTCGCTACCGACGAGCTTTGCTATGACCTTGATTTTGTCTTTTACGATGAAAGCTATACAGGCTATGCTCAGCAGATAATGTCTACCGTAGCGATTGACGGAATGCCGTGTGTTGACGTACAGGCTGTGTCAGAGGGCGAAGATAAGCACGAGGTTCTCACAGACGGCTATATTTACGAGTCTGAGGACAGAAGCTACACCTATGAGGGGCTTACTCTTACGCTTCCCGAAATACTTATAGAGGACAGAACCTGGGCAGAGCAGAACGGTGCAGTGAGCGAGTGGATAACCGATGATATGAGCTTTGAGGTAATACTCAACACCGACACCAATACCTCGCCTGCAATTTCCTTCCACGATTTCAGAAAGAGCATTTTAGAGCCCTTTTACCGCGGTATTGAGGAAAGCATTGAAGATGAGGTCACCTCTTACAGCTGGGAAAGAACAGACAACGAGGGCTTCGGCGGCGCAAAACTTATTCTTGACCTTGTTGACAGTGAGGGCTACGCTTACAGAGAAACCCTGTGCTGCTTCTCAACTGCGGAAAAGCTCTATTATGTCATCATCATTGAGTATGACGACAGCTATAACGGCTACGTTGACGGCATTGTCAACTCGGTAAGAATTGACGGCAAGCCTTATACACAGCAGACCTATGTAGTTTTAGGCGTATGTATCTGTGCTGTTATTGTTGCCGTGGCACTTATTGCCGCTATTGTTGCTGCCGTGGTAAAAAAGAAAAAAAGCAAGGCAGAAGCGGAGCTTTCTCAGCAGGCTTATATGCCCGTTAATATGGTGGGTGTACCCGTATATTTCACACCCGACGGTCAGCCCTACGGTGTTCAGCCTCAGGCACCGATGCCACCGGCAGGCTATCAGACCGCAAACGGTTGTGCACCCTTTGCCGGGAACGCACCGGCTGAAACACCTTATACTGCACCTGCACCGCAGGCAGAAAACATTACAAAAGAAAACGAGGTTAAATAATATGGACTGTATTTTTTGTAAAATAGCAAAGGGAGAAATTCCCGCAAAGAAGGCCTATGAGGACGACAGCGTTATTGCTTTTTATGACCTTGAGCCTCAGGCACCCGTGCACATTCTCATCATTCCCAAGGAGCATATTGCCTCTTGTGCAGAAATTAACAGTGGCAACAGTGCGGTTGTCTCTCACATTTTTGAGGTGGCATCAAAGATTGGTAAGGAGCTCGGACTTGAAAACGGATACCGCATTGTAAACAACTGCGGTGCTGACGGCGGACAGACTGTTCACCACCTTCATTTCCACCTTATGGGCGGCAGAAAATTCGGCTGGCCCGCAGGCTGATAAAATCATTTTTAGGAGAATATAATTATGGCTACATATAAAATGAAAATTGCAGGGCTTGAAAGAGAGCTGCCTATCTGTAAAGTAAACGATAAGCTCGATATTGCAGGCTTTATCATTTTCGGTGATGTTGAAATTACCGTTGCTTCGGCTGCAGAGCTTATAAAAAAGTGCCCCGAGTTTGACTTCATCGTAACTCCCGAGGCAAAGTCAATTCCTCTTGCTTATGAAATGTCAAGACAGAGCGGTAAGCCTTATTTTGTTTGCCGCAAGGGCCCGAAGCTCTATATGAAGGAGCCGGTATATGTTAATGTGCGCTCAATCACAACAGATAAGGTGCAGACTCTTTACCTTGATGCTCTTGAGGGAGAGCAGCTCAGAAACAAGCGCGTTATCATCCTCGACGACGTTATAAGCACCGGTGAATCCCTCAATGCGGTTAACAAGCTTGTTGAGCAGTTTGATGCAAACGTTGTTGCTCAGGCGGCTATTCTTGCCGAAGGTGATGCCGCCGACAGAGATGACATCGTCTTTCTTGAAAAATTACCCCTCTTCTTCCACGAATAAAATATGAGAAGCCTGAAAAGACCTTTGGCGGTTTGCGGCTTTTCAATGTTAGCTACAGTGCTGTGTTTAATCTTTTTCGATTGCACAGCACTTGTTGTGTTTGTTATGGCAGTGGCATCTGTCTGTATGGTTGTGTCTATGATTTTTCGCTTCAGACTTGCCGATACCATTATAGCTGTCTGCATCGGTATTGTTCTTTCCTGCTTGCTTCTGCTTAATGCACAATACCGACACGATAAAGCGGTGAGTCTTTGCGGTGCGGGAAGCCGTGTTGAAGCTGTCATAACCGAGTCGCCTGAATTTTCTGCCGAAACGGGCAGATATTATGGGGTAGCTTCGCTTAAAAGTATCAATTCTCAGAAAGCCAGCGGTAAAATCCGCTTTTCTCTCGTTCATATATCTGACGGTACTGACCCGAGTGAAATGAAGCCCGGGGACGAGGTAAGCTTTACCGCCTATGTTTATCCCGTCGGCACCGATTCGTCAGAGATACACAACAGCTTTAAAAGTAAAAATATCTTTCTTGGTGCTTATTCGCTGCGTGATATTGCCGTGAAGACACCTTATCTGAGACCTCTGACATATTATGCAGAGTTTGTAAAGGAAAAAATAGCCTCAACGCTCAGCTATTATTTTTCAGACAGTGCTTCGGGAATGCTTATAGCGATACTTACGGGTGATAAATCATACTGCGCCGACGAGGTTTATCTTAATTTCAAGCGCTCGGGCGCCGCACATATTATGGCTGTTTCGGGAATGCACCTTTCTGCATGGGTAACTTGCCTGCTTTTTCTTGCAGGTAAGACACAAGAGCACCGCAGAAGGCTTATCTGTTTTCTCGGTTTTCCCATAATTGTTTTCTTCCTTTTTGTTGCGGAATTTTCCCCCTCGGTGTGCAGAGCCGCAATTATGACAGGGCTTTTTCTTATCGGCAGGCTCATAAATGCACAGACCGATACACTTAATTCTCTGGGCTTTGCGCTTGGCTGTATTCTGTGCTCCAATCCCTACGCGGTCTATTCGGTGAGCTTTCAGCTTTCCTTTGCCTGCGTTTTTGCCATTGCTACAGTCGCCTTGCCTTTGTGTGAAAAAGCAAATTATCTTGTCGGAAAGCATCTCAGAGGTGACAGATTAAAAAGAGCAATATTCTGCATTCTTTCTTATGTGCTTGTCAGCATAAGCATCAGCGCTTTTACCTTTCCTTTGAGCGCATATCATTTCGGCTATGTATCTGTTGCTTCTCCTCTGACAAATCTTTTGCTGGTACCGCTGTGTGCTCCGGTTATGATTTTAAGCCTGACTTTTGTTTTTCTGCATTCCGTGCCTTATCTTTCGTGGTTGATTTTTGTCTGTACCGATATTCTTTCAGGGTATATGCTTTTAGTGACGGAACGTATCGGCTCTTCGGCTCTGGCAACAGTTTGCACGGACGGTGCTCAGATACAGCTCTGGATAGGTATTATTCTTGTCTGCGGGGTTATATTTCTTCTTCGCCGTCTTGACAAACGATATCTTTTCAAGGCAACGGCGACGGTGCTTTTGTTTACGGTTGCATTTTTGTCCTTACACGCTGTTGAAAGAAGTCTCGGTGTGGCAAAAATAAGGGTAATCACAACCGAAAACGACAGTGCTTGTCTTATTATATACAACCGAAAGGGTGTGCTTATAGGTACAGACGCAGATTACGGCTTTACCGAGGATCTCGAAAGGGTGCTCGAGGCTGAAAACGTCAGCCTTTGTGCCGTGCTTGCTGAAGAAGACTGTGAAGAAAACACATTGGAATATCTTGCCTCGGATTTTGGTGTTGACTGTGTGCTTTATGCGGGTGACACGGCAGAGCTTGCGGACGGTGTTCTTCTTAAGAACCGTTGCGACTGTGCTGAGCTTAACGTAAAAGGAAAAACAATTATTATTTTTTACTCTGACTATTTGCAAGACGGTAAAGGTTGTGATATAATAATCAGAAATAACGGTACGGTTATAAGTAAAGACGGCAAAACATACTATGCTCACAATAAAGGCCATAACACAACCGTATATATAAATGACAGCGACAGTATAAAGGTAAGGAGGGAAAATCCGTGGCTGAGTTTAACGAAAAAGAGCTGAAGGCTCATATAAGACAGGGTGATTTTCTTCCGGTTTATCTTATCACGGGTGATGAGGACTATCTCAAAAAGCTTTATTGTGATAAGCTTGTTTCGGCGGTCGTCAGCGGTGATTTTGCCGATTTCAACCTTGACCGCTTCGACGGTAAAAATGCCGATATTGGAAAAATACTTGATGCCTGTGAGCTTATGCCGATGATGAGTGACAAAAGATGTGTCCTTGTTGAGGATTTCAAGCTCGAAAGCATCAAGGACGGAGATTTTGAAAAGCTCAGCGGATATTTTCTTGATCCGCCCGAATTTACCGTGCTTATTTTCTGCCAGAAGGGCGATTTTTCTGCCGCAAAGGCTAAAAAGAGCGTTGATCTGTTCAAAAAACTCGGAGCGGTATGTGTGCTCGATAAAAGAAAGGGTAAGGAGCTTATCAAACCTCTTATCACATCTGCGGCAAAGCAGGGCTGTGTATTAAACGAGTCTGCGGCAAATTATCTTGTTTCCGTCTGCGGTGACGATTATAACGTGCTGATAAATGAGGTCAGCAAGCTTTGTCACTATGTAAAAGAGGGAGAAATCACAAGAGCGCATATTGACGAGGTCGCAATCAAAACAGATGATGCAAAGGTATATTATCTCACCAAGGCTTTGCTCAGTAAGGATTTCGATAAGGCTTACGAAACCCTTGCCTCGCTTCTTCGCCAGAAAACCGAGCCCGAATATATTCTCGGCACAATTATAAGCACTTACGTTGATATTTACAGAGCCAGGGTGTCAGTTGCCTGCTCGCAGAACGCTGATGCTCTTGCAACGGATTTTTCCTATAAAAATACAGCCTTCAGGCTTACCAACGGTGCCCGCGATTCAAGAGGAATGAGCCTTGAGGCAATAAGAAAATGCCTTGACAAGCTTTATGCGGCAGACAGAAGGCTAAAAATGACGCGCGACAGCGCTACGGTAATATTCGAACAGCTTATGGTAAGGCTGTTTCTTATAGCTAACGGAGAAAGAGTATGATAAAGCTTGACAGACCGATAATAGTTGAGGGTAAGTACGATGCTGTAAAGCTCGCCAACATAATCGACGGACTGATAATTAAAACTGACGGCTTCGGAATATTCAACGATAAGGAAAAGCAGGCGCTTTTAAGGCGGCTCGCGGCGGAAAAGGGCATAATAGTTCTCACCGACAGCGATTCTGCGGGCTTTCTTATCCGCAATTTCATCAAACAGACCGTGCCTGCCGACAAAATCACCCACGTATACATTCCCGATGTTTTCGGCAAGGAAAAGCGCAAGACCGAGGCTTCAAAGGAGGGTAAGCTGGGTGTTGAGGGCATAAAGGAGGAAATACTTCTTGAGGCTTTCAGAAAAGCGGGGATAGGCTGTGAGAAAAAAGAAAGCACAGAGCCCGTAAGACAAATTACAAACATTGATCTGTACGAATACGGCCTTTCGGGAGGAGCTGACAGTAAGGCTAAAAGAAAAGCACTTCTGAAAGCTTTATCCTTGCCTGAAAGAATGTCGTCTTCATCAATGGTAAAGGTGCTTAACTGCTTTGTAACCTACGAAGAATTTATAAATAAGGTAAAGGAGCTTGAATTATGAGAATAGGACACGGCTACGACGTACATAAGCTTGTTGAAGGAAGACCGCTTATTATAGGCGGTGTTGAAATTGAATATGAAAAGGGGCTTCTCGGTCACTCCGATGCAGACGTGCTTCTTCACGCCATTTCCGATGCGCTTCTGGGTGCGGCGGCTCTGGGCGATATCGGTGCTCATTTTCCCGATACAGACCCTCAGTACAAGGGTGCCGACAGCCTTGTGCTTTTAAGAGAGGTGTGCAATCTTATAAGAAAGCAGGGCTATGAAATTGAAAATATAGATTCTACTATTCTTGCTCAAAGACCCAAGCTACGTCCTTATATTGACGAAATGAGAGCGAGAATATCTGCCTATTCAAATATTGATATAGATTGTATCAGTATAAAGGCAACAACCGAAGAAGGGCTCGGCTTTACCGGTGAAGGACTCGGCATAGCTGCCCACGCGGTTTGCCTGCTCAAATAAAAACAACAGCGGAGAAGTGATATTCTCCGCTGTAATTTTTTAACCTATCATATTTTTGAATTCTTCTTCGGTAATAACGGTAACACCTAAATCGTTTGCTTTTTTCAGCTTGCTTCCCGCATCCTCACCGGCTAAAACGTAGTCGGTCTTTTTTGATACGCTCGAGGAGGTTTTTCCGCCGAACTGCTCGATTATTTCCGAAGCCTCTTTTCTTGAAAGAGTGGGGAGAGTACCCGTAAGAACAAAGGTTTTTCCTTCGAAGATGTTACCCTTGACCTCCTTTTTACTTACTGTGTTCACGCCGTATTCCTTAAGTCTTTCAATAAGCTTTATACTTTCTTTGTGAGAGAAGAAATCAACAACGCTCTGTGCCATTATTTCACCGAAGCCGTCTATTGAGACTATATCCTCCGCAGAGGCATTTATGATGCTTTCGATATTGCCGAATCTGTCACTTAAAAGCTTTGCCGCTTTCTGACCTATATGGCGTATTCCGAGAGCATAAACAAGCTTTGAAAGGTCGTTTTCTTTGCTGAGATTTACTGCATTGACAAGGTTTTCGCCGCTTTTTTCACCCATACGCTCAATTTTTGCAATATCCTCCGCCTTAAGAAGATAAATATCTGCGGCATTACAGATAAGTCCTTCTCTTACAAGTGTCTCGAGCACCGCGGTTCCTAAGCCCTCAATATCCATAGCGTCTCTTGAGCAGAAATGTATGAGATTTCTCAAAAGCTGATTAGGGCAGTCGGGGTTGCAGCAACGAAGAGCGGCTTCACCCTCTTCTCTTGTGACCTTACCGCCGCATGAGGGGCATATATCGGGAATGCGGTAGGGGACGGCACCTTCCTTGTGTGAAACAACCGAAAGCACCTCGGGAATAATATCTCCCGCTTTTCTTATGATAACTCTGTCACCTATGCAGATACCTTTTTCGTCTATGAAATCCTGGTTGTGAAGCGTTGCTCTTGAAACTGTTGTACCTGCGAGTAAGGTAGGCTCAAATATACCCGTAGGCGTAAGAACACCTGTTCTGCCAACGTTGATTTCAACATCAAGCAGTGTTGTTTCCTTTTCCTCCGGCGGATATTTGAAAGCAAGCGCCCACTTGGGGAATTTCGCAGTTGAGCCCATTTCTGTTCTCTTTGAAAAATCGTCAACCTTGATAACTGCGCCGTCAATATCAAAGGGCAGACTGCCTCTTTTCTCGCCGATGCGGTGAATTTCTGCTATAACAGCCTCGATTGTATCGCATTCAGTGTAAAAAGGCACTGTGTTAAAGCCGAGTGATTTTATATAGTCAAGGCTTTCTTTGTGACCTTTAAGCTCTTTGCCTTCAATTCTCTGAATGTTGAAGGTGAAAATATCGAGCTTTCTCTTTGCTGTGATTTTCGGGTCCTTTTGTCTTAATGAGCCCGCCGCCGCATTACGGGGATTTTTAAATACCTTTTCACCCTTTAATTCCTGCTCCTCTACGAGCCCTTCAAAGACCTCGCGGGGCATATATACCTCGCCGCGTACTTCGAGTACCGGTAAGTCTGTATCAAGCTTTAATGGGATAGCTCTTATTGTACGCAGATTTGCGCTTACATCTTCGCCGATTCTGCCGTCACCGCGGGTAGAGCCTCTGACGAAAAGGCCTTTTTCATATTCGAGAGAGACTGAAAGACCGTCAATTTTAGGCTCTACGATATATTTAACCTGACCAACTGCGGCTTTTACTCTTTTGTCGAAGGCGTAAACATCGTCAAAGCTGAAAGCGTCCTGCAGACTTTCCATAGGTACAGTATGCTCAACGGGAGTAAACTGACCGTCAGCCTTGCCGCCTACACGGTGAGTAGGGGAGTCTGCGGTAAGAAGCTCGGGATATTTTTCTTCAATGTCAATAAGCTCGTGAATGAGTCTGTCGTACTCGAAATCCTCAATTTCGGGCTCGTCCATATCGTAATATCTTTTGTTGTGATAGTTGATTATTTCACGAAGCTCCTCACTTCGTTTTTTTATTTTATCAAAATCGCTCATAGTATTCTCCTTTGGAATAAAATCAATTCCGTAGGGACACGGCGTACCGCGTCCGAATTACAGATTACCTTTTTCAAATTCTGTTCTGAACCACACATCGTCTATGGTGAACTCTTTTTTGTTCAGATAGCTGAGCTCACCTGCATCGGTGGTGAAATCAAAAATCAGCTTATATGAGCAAAGGCACTGCTTTTTATAGCCAAGCTTTTTATTAAGCTCGTTTGTGCCGTATTTTCCGTCGCCTAAAAGCGGGTGGCCTATTGAAGCCATATGTGCTCTTATCTGATGTGTACGGCCGGTGAGCAGGTCAACCTCAACAAGGCTGAGCCCGTTTTTATAACCGAGAACACGGTATTTTGTCTTTATGAATTTGCTTTCGTCACTGCTCTTTTTAGAAACAAAAACCTTGTTTTTCTTTTCATCCTTAACGAGATAGCCCTCAAGGGTATCGGCTTCTTTTTTCAGCTTGCCGTGCACAATGCAAAGGTAAAGCTTATGAAGCTCTCTGTCCTTCATCTTCTGATTGAGAATACGAAGAGCCTCTGCCGTTTTTGCGCAAATAACAATACCGCTTGTGTTTCGGTCTATACGGTTTACAAGAGCGGGAGTAAATGAGCTTTCCTCATCGGGATGCCACTCACCCTTTTCGTAAAGGTAGCGCTTTGTTCTGCCTATAAGCGTGTCAATAAATTCTCTGTCGTCAGGGTGGGAGAGTACGCCGACTTTTTTGTTAAGAAGAATGACATTTTCGTCCTCGTAAACTATATCGAGGTTTTTCGATGCCTTCATAAAGTCGTAAACGGTTTCCTTTTGCACAAAGAATTCGTCGTTGATATACATATCCACCACGTCGCCGGTATTAAGCCTTGTTGATATTTCGGCTCTTTTACCGTTGACCTTTATACGCTTGAGACGAATGTACTTATACATAAGTGCCTTGGGGAGATTAGGGTAGCTTTTGGTCAGAAACTTATCAAGCCTCTGATTGCTGTCGTTTTTTTCTATTGTTACACTTTTCAAAGATGATGCTCCCTTTTGAAATATTTGGAATATTATAACATAAAAAAACAAAATAGGAAAGTATGTAATCGGAATTTATAAAAATACTTGATAAGTGAACTTTAATTTGTTATAATAACAGTACCACACTAAAAATATAATATTAAAAAACACGGGAAGTGGGCATATTTTTACTCAGGTAAAAATGCTGACTTCTATTTCCTCATTTTTCGTGTGGTAATATATTTTTAGTGTGGTAGCTAATCGAGTCTGCATTTTTCGTGTGTGCTGATTTCGGTTGGCACACACTTTTTATTTTTTAAAGGAGGTTGTTAAAATTATCTGAATATTTCAGCCCTGTATTGACTTTTCTTGCACGCAGTGGTAAATTAAAACTGTAATGAATTATTACAAATTATTAAGGAGGATTTTTATGAAAAAATTATTATCATCAATCGCCCTTGTTCTTTCGGTGCTGATGATTTTTGCTTTCAGCACTTCAGCTGAAGAAGCAACCGTTCAGTTCGATTTCAACGACGGAGTTACAGAAACACTCACAATCGGAGCAAACGAAACCAATTCGGTGCCCGTTATTACAAACAAAGAGGTTGGCGGCGTTGTTTACGATTTCGTCGGCTGGCTCGGCAGTGACGGCAACTATTACACCGCAGATGAAATCTTTGCCGATTATTCCGACGGCATACCCTCAATTCTCAGCTACAAGGCAGTTTATACCGATGAAGTAACTGTTTGTGCACATTCATTCACAAATTATGTTTCGGATAATAACGCTACATACACTGCCGACGGCACAAAAACTGCATACTGTGACCTTGAGTGCGGCGAAACAGATACAATCACCGACGAGGGTACAATGCTTGTTCTCGGCAAGAGTGCCAAGGTTACAGCTTCTCAGTCAACAAGCGTTGTAAAGCTTACCTGGTCAGCAGTTGAGGGCGCAACAGGCTACGGCGTATATGCTGAAGTTGACGGTGAATGGGCAGAGGTAGCAGTTTTAAGCGGTACCACATACAGAGTTACAGAGCTTTCAGCAGGTCAGGTTTATAAATTCTGCATCAAGGCTTATGCAGCTGATGACGAAAACACCGTATTTGCTCCCGAGGGTGCCGAAATAACAACGGCAACAGAGCCCGCAGTTCCCGCAAAAATCTCTGCAACACAGTCAGAAAGCGTTATCAAGCTTTCATGGACAAAGAGCGAAGGCGCAACAGGCTACAGAGTATATCAGTACAGCGCAAGCAAGGGCAAGTATGTTGTAAAGGCATCAGTAAAGACCACAAGCTACAGAGTTACAGGCCTTGCAGCCGGAGCGGCACATAAATTCAAAATCAAGCCTTATGTAAAGCTCAGTGACGGCGCAGTTATCTGGGGTGAGGCTTCAGGCGTTTTCTATTCAGCAACAGAGCCTAAGGCAACAGCAAAAATTACCGCAACTCAGACAACAAGTGCAATTACTCTTAAGTGGGCTGAGAGCAAGGGCGCAACAGGTTACAGAGTATATCAGTACAGCCCCAGCAAGGGCACTTATGTGCTTAAGACATCACTCAAGGGCACAACAACCTATAAGAGAACAGGTCTCAGCTCAGGTACAGCTTATAAATTCCAGATTACTCCCTATGTAAAGCTCAGCGACGGCACTGTTATTTTCGGTGCGGCAAAGGCAATCAGCACAGCAACAGAACCAAAGACTCCCAAATCAGCTACGGCTGCTCCCTTCTCAACTGCTGCTTATCTTTCATGGAAGGCAAACGGCGCAGCAACAGGCTACAGAGTATATAAATATAGCACAAGCAAGGCAAAGTTTGTAAAGATTGCTACCGTAAAGGATACCTATTATTTTGAAGAGGGACTTAAGGCAGGAACAACATACAAATTCAGAATTGAGCCTTATGTAAAGCTCAGCAACGGTACTGTAATTGCTGGTACACCCACAACAACAATCACAGTAAAAACCGATAAGACCTACGCTTATTATTCAGACATTCCAAAGTTTGTAGA
This sequence comes from Clostridia bacterium, assembly GCA_017517865.1. GTDB lineage: Bacteria > Bacillota > Clostridia > Oscillospirales > Acutalibacteraceae > UBA6857. Next base: position 49,148 of record JAFWYB010000025.1, read on the forward strand.
TGTAGGTAAATACTTTGGTGTTAAGTGCCTTGAAAAAGAAACCGATTACGAAGACGGACTTAAGCTTATCACTTATTGTTACAGCCTTGAGGATATTGCTGAAGCAATCGAAGATAACGGCAAGAGCCTTGATGCCGTAATATACGAAAGCAAGAATTACGGATATATGGACGGTTACAGTGAAAGCGGTGCAGAATTCATTTATTATTACTATCCCTCCAAGGAAGTTATAGTAATGTTAGGTTACTTTGCTTCAGAGGGCATTCTCACCGTAACCTCAATTACACAAGCATAATAAATTAATAAAAAAACAAGACCCCATAGCGGGTCTTGTTTTTTTTATATCATTACAGTATTTGTCATTTTATACAAAAATTTTTTTATGAAAAATAATAATATTCAACACTGAAATATTGATTTCTTTCTTTCATAGTGATAAAATATGAAAGTATTAGTATCGAGTTACTCGGAATTGATAACATTACTATTAAGGGGTAATAAATATGCAAAGAAGAACAGGTACAATTTCAAGAGGTATCCGTTGTCCTATCATCCGTGAGGGCGACGACCTTGCAAAGATTGTTTGCGACAGTGTTGTTGAGGCTGCAGAATGTGACGGCTTTGAGCTCAGAGATAAGGACGTTGTTGCAGTAACGGAATCAATCCTTGCAAGAAGTCAGGGCAACTATGCTTCTGTTGATGCAATCGCAAAGGATGTTAAAGCAAAGCTTGGCGGAGATACAGTTGGTGTTATTTTCCCCATTCTTTCAAGAAACCGTTTTGCTATATGCCTTAAGGGTATTGCTATGGGCTGTAAGAAGATCGTTCTTATGCTCAGCTATCCCAGCGACGAGGTAGGTAATCATCTTCTCACTTATGACCAGCTCGATGAAGCAGGTGTAAATCCTTACAGCGATGTTCTTTCACTTGCAAAATACCGCGAGCTTTTCGGCGAAAACAAGCACGAGTTCACAGGCGTTGACTATGTTGACTACTATTCACAGATTATCACCGAAGCAGGTGCAGAGTGTGAGGTTGTTTTTGCTAACCAGGCAAAGGCAATTCTTGATTATACAGACTGCGTTCTCACATGTGATATTCACACAAGAGCACGCACAAAGCGTCTCCTCAAGGCAGCAGGTGCCAAGGTTGTCTGCGGTATGGACGATATTCTCACAGCGTCTGTTGACGGAAGCGGCTTTAATGCAGATTTCGGCCTTCTCGGCTCAAACAAGTCAACAGAGGATATGATCAAGCTTTTCCCCAAGGATTGTAATGAGTTTGTAAATAAGGCACAGCAGTACCTTATTGAAAAAACAGGTAAGCATATTGAGGTTATGGTTTACGGTGACGGTGCTTTCAAGGATCCTCAGGGTAAAATATGGGAGCTTGCAGACCCCTGCGTTTCACCGGGCTATACTGCAGGCCTTGAGGGTACTCCCAACGAGCTCAAGCTCAAGTACCTTGCTGATAACGATTTCAAAGACCTTTCGGGCGATGAGCTCAAGAAGGCTATCAGCGAAAGAATCAAGGAAAAGGGCGAGGAAAGCCTTGTAGGAAATATGGCTTCTCAGGGTACAACTCCCAGAAAGTTTACAGACCTTATCGGCTCACTCTGCGACCTTACAAGCGGCTCAGGCGACAAGGGTACACCCGTTGTTCTTGTTCAGGGCTATTTCGATAATTACACAAACTGATTTTAATTAGGGCAACCTGTCGGTTGCCCTATTGGTATAGTTAATTTTTAATAATATATATCGGGAGGAATTAATATGGATTCAAACAAAAGACCTGACACAATGGCTCGTATTACCACAAAAGAGCTTGCCGACGAATTTATTGCCGAGCAGGTTAAGGCAGTGCGTGAGCAGGTAGGCGACAAGAAGGTGCTTCTTGCACTTTCCGGCGGTGTTGACTCATCTGTTGTTGCAGCTCTTCTTATCAAGGCTATCGGAAAGCAGCTTGTTTGTGTACACGTAAACCATGGCCTTATGCGCAAAAATGAAAGCGAAAACGTAATAGAGGTTTTCAGAAACGGACTTGACGCTAATCTTATTTATGTAGATGCAACCGACCGTTTCCTTGATCTTCTTAAAGACGTAAGCGAGCCCGAAAAGAAGCGTAAAATTATCGGTGCAGAGTTTATCAATGTTTTTGCAGATGAAGCAAGAAAGCTTGACGGCATTTCATTCCTTGCACAGGGCACAATCTATCCCGATATTCTCGAAAGCGTTAAGCAGGCAGAGGGCAAGAAGGCAGTTAAGTCACATCACAATGTAGGTGGCCTTCCCGAAGACCTTGAATTTGAGCTCGTAGAGCCCATCAAGCTTCTCTTCAAGGACGAGGTACGTGTTGTAGGTGAAGCACTCGGACTTCCCCACGCTATGGTTTACCGTCAGCCCTTCCCGGGCCCCGGCCTCGGTGTACGTTGCCTTGGTGCAATTACCCGTGACAGACTTGAAGCACTCCGTGAGGCAGATGCAATTCTCCGTGAGGAATTCGACCTTAACGGCCTTGCAGAAAAGGTATGGCAGTACTTCGTTGTTGTTCCCGATATGAAGAGCGTAGGCGTTAAAGATGACAGCCGCTATGAAGGCTGGCCCGCAATCATCAGAGCAGTTAACACAAAGGATGCCATGACAGCAACCATCGAAGAAATTCCTTACGCTGTACTCCACAAGATTACAGCCCGCATCACAAGCGAAGTAAACGGCATCAACCGTGTCCTCTTCGACCTCACCCCGAAGCCGACAGGAACGATAGAGTGGGAATAAAATTAAAAATACCCGAAAGCCTTGTAAAATCTAGGTTTTCGGGTTAATTTTTTTGCTTTTGAGTACAATTTGAGTTCAAAAAATTGAGTATAACAATTCAAGCAGGGGAGAGTGCTTGATTTATTTAGGTATTGCACCTGAACGTTGAAGTTCCATCTCAATGGCTTCAATGTAATCTTTCATTTCATTCATAACATCAAGAATAGATTGCTCATTTGTGTCGCCGTATTTAGCGGCACTTTTTTCATATCCATAGGTAATTTTCTCCCACTTTAATATGTCTTTGAAAACGTCATCAGACTTTAACATAAAAGCAAGACTTTGTGCATTTGAATCTGTGCCGTTCACTTTGGCATTAAAAAACTGCGAAACAAAAGGATTTATCTCGAATGTAACTGTTTCGGGAATAAGTCCGTCATCCTCACCGCGTTCACCTTTAATAACAAGAAGATTGGTTTTAATGAGCATAAGGAGAAGTCCCATAAAATCGCCTTTAGTTTCAAGACGGATATTATTATCTATTCCTGATATTGCAAAAGAACTTACACCGAGAGCATCAGCAATCTTTTCAATTTGCTGCGCTTGCGGTGTCATTTTATTTGTCTCATATTTTCTTATTGATACAGGGTGTATACCGCTAAGGTCAGCAAGCTCTCCTTGAGTTATACCCATACGTGTTCTTAAATATCTAATCTTATCGCCTATTGTCATAGCACACTTCCTTTCTTTGTAGTCAGGTCACTACTTATTATATATCAAAGAAAGTCAAAAGTCTATACTTTTGATTAAAATCGTTGAATATGAACTAAATGTAAACAATAAAATCACCTCTTGACAAAATGTAGCGATATCGCTATAATAGTAAATGTAGCGAGTAGGCTACAAGATATATAAAGGAGGTGAACCAATGACAACAGAAAAGAAAATCTATATTACAGCACCTGAAATGGCAGAAATGCTAGGTGTATCCCTCGGACACGCTTATAAGATTATAAGAAGTCTGAATCAGGAACTAAAAAAAGATGGCTACATTGTGATTGCCGGTAAAGTTCCAAAGGGTTATTTTGAAAAGCGCTGGTTTGGTTACAGTGCGTAAGGAGGTAAAAACATGAAAGCCCAAAAAGATGTAAAGACAGGAAAGTGGCTCATTCAATATAGATACACAGATTGGCAAGGAATCAGAAGAAAATCTACCAAAAGGGGATTTGATACAAAGAGAGAAGCAGAAGAATGGCTAAGAAACTTTCTGCAATCGCAACAGGCGGATTTCAATATGAAGTTTGAGGATTTTCTCAGACTGTATTATGAAGATATGAAGCCGAGAATACGTGAGAACACAATGAATACAAAAAAGTATATTATCGACTTGAAAATACTACCGTTCTTCGGCAAGAAGAGTGTTAATAAGATAACACCCGCCGATGTAAGAAAATGGCAGAATGAGCTGATATCGCAAGGATATTCTCAAACTTATCTCAGGACAATAAATAATCAGTTAACAGCAATATTCAACTTTGCCGTTAGATATTATGATTTGAAAAGTAATCCTTGCACGAAGGCCGGAAGCATGGGTAAAAATTCAGCTGACGAAATGAAGTTCTGGACGAAGGAAGAGTTCTCAGAGTTTATTGATGGGATAATGGATAAACAGAAGTCATATGTTGCCTTTATGACTTTGTTTTGGACAGGTATGAGAGTAGGGGAGTTACTTGCTTTAACACCTGCAGATATTAACTTTGATGAACGAACAATAAGCATTTCAAAATCATATCAAAGGTTAGGCGGTAAAGATGTAGTGACTCCACCGAAAACACCTAAGAGTAACAGAGTTATTACAGTTCCTGATTTCCTGCTTGCAGATATAAAGGACTATATGAATCGTATATTCTGCTTGGAAAGTACAGACAGGCTTTTCAATATGACAAAAAGCTTTCTCGAAAAGGAAATGCAGAGGGGCATAAAAAATAGTGGTGTGAAGCGTATCAGGATTCATGATATAAGACATTCGCATTGTGCTCTGCTCTTCGAAATGGGAATAACACCCTTGGAGGTTGCTGACCGATTAGGTCACGAAAGAGTAGAAACAACACTAAACACTTATGCTCACCTTTATCCAAATAAGCAAAGAACACTTTCAGATAAACTACAAAAACTATATCAGGAGGAATTTTAAAAATGGCCGGAAAAGACGAGAAAAGGGTAAGAAGTAAAACAATAAGCTTTTATGTTACACCTGAAGAAAACCAACAGATTCAAGCGAGAATTAAAATCGCAGGTATGCCTAAGGGAGAATATTTTATCGAGTCATTGCTGCATCAAAAGATATGTATCTCCGTAGGCAAATATCAGAGTGACAGGTTGAGTTTGGAAATGAAAAAGTTGAGACGTGCACTTGAAAATACAAATGATATTGAGTCGTTAAAAGATGTATTAGATGAGTGCAAAGCATTGCTTGAACAGCTTAAAAGTGTAACCGATAATAACTCAAACCTGTCGGCTGATATCTTTAACAGTAACAGCAGAAGGGGGACAATCTGCAATTTGGCTCCGCCTGATGCGTGATTCTGTGTGTCAACCGTGACAACTTATTTGCACTACCACAGAGGTCGTCACGGTCGTCACGGTTGACACGGAAAACTGCATATTGATGAAAATTAATATGTAGTTTTTGACCCCGTAAGGGCGCAATAGCATCTTTTGAATACTCAAGTAGTCATAAGTGCTTTTGCGTTACTCTTGACAAGAGTAACAGAACTATTTATAAGGTTTGTAGATTATAAAAGACGAAAGGCAAGGTGGTTCTATAAGAAGAACGATAAGCGTAATGGTAGGCAAAGGCTCGGTCAATCACAACAGCAGAGAGTTCAATGCCAAGAACACTGACCCGCAAAGAACTCATCTGAATACCGAGTACTGCAATATAGATATAAAAGAAGTGTATCATTACTTGTTTGATTATGCACTTGAAACATATAACGAAAAACAAAAACGAGCCGACAGAAGAATCGAAAACTACTACGAGAAAATCAGAACAGGCAGACAGGAAAAACTTTTTCACGAAATCATAATTCAAATTGGTAACTGCGATGACACAAATGCAAAAACTCCCGAGGGTGAGCTTGCAGAAAGAATACTCGACGAGTACTACCGTGAGTTTCAGAAACGAAATCCCTACTTGTATGTTTTCTCTGCACACCTTCACATGGACGAAGCAACGCCGCATCTGCACATTGACTTTGTACCGTTCACTACTGAAAGCAAGCGCGGACTTGATACAAGAGTGTCACTCAAGCAAGCTCTCGCTAACCAAGGCTTTATCGGAAAGTCACGACAAGAAACTGAATGGAAGCTTTGGGTACAGTCAGAGAAAGAAGCTCTGTCAAAAGTTATGGAGCATCACGGTGTTCATTGGGAGCAGAAGGGGACACACGAAAAGCATTTGTCAGTTTACGATTACGAAAAGAAAATGCGCAAGCAAGAGGTTGAACAATTAGCACAACAGACTGAGGAACTTAATGTCAAGGTTGAGGAGTTGACAGCAAAGTATGAAATGCTTGCAAAGTACGAAACAGACATTGACGGACTGACAGAAGATTTTTATGAGCAGGATGAATTCAAATTGCCCGACCCTCCGCCACTGATGACTGCTAAAACTTACAAGACAAAATTCATTGAGCCCCTTTTTAATAAGCTGATTGGTCTTGTGAAAGAATTGGCAAAGCAGTGTATGGAGCTTCAATCCCGAGTGTTCGGCTTGAAGATAGGAGCAGGACTTGATAAAAGAAAAGTTAATGAATTGTATAAGGATAACGATTATCTACGCGAAGAAAATCAGGAGCTTGTCGGAGATGTACTGAAGTTCAGACTTCTTAGAAAAGTTTTCGGTGATGAAGAGGTTGACAAACTCGTTGATAAAGCGACGGAGCTTGAAAGAGAAAGCCGTAGGGCTCGTAATCGTGGCGGTTGGGAACGATAAAATAAAAAGTACGGAGCTGTTTTAAACGGCTTTTAGAACAGCTCCGTAATATAAAAATTAAAAGAAAGACGAGGACAAAATTATGAATTTACCAAAGTATATTACAGATGAAAGAACGGGCATAAAGTATGAATTGATAGGTGACTATTATTTCATAGCAGGTGACAATGAAGAGTCTGAAGACAACCGGCCAATCGGCAGATGGGGGAGAATGCACGAAGAGTATCTGAAGAAAAACAAGAGACATGTATTTGATTCAATGTTTATGAGTGGTAAGCTTCATTCTTACCTTGCCGACATAGACGAGCAAGCTCGTGATATGTTTGATAATACTGTTGAAAAGATGAAAAAAGCTGAAGGTGTAACCGAAGAATTAAAAGAACAAGACCAATGGGAATGGGTACATAGAATGGAAAACATTCAGCAAAGGGCAGGAGAGATTGTATGCAGAGAGTTGATATATACATAAAATACAGGTGTAGCAAGCGTTTGCTACACCTATATTTTTTAATAAGTTGACAGATTTTAATGAATTCTAAATTCATCTAAAAGAATTGCTGCCAGTTCGTAATCGTTATCAATAAGGACTTTTAATATATTCTCGTATGCTTCAATCAGTTCTTTATCTTGCTTAATTTCATTACTAAATAACACATACGACTTCATTATTATATTTCGGATTACATAATTTTGTTTTGATATTAATTTTTTGAAATCATATCCTTGAGTTCTAGAAAAAGCGAAACAATTATCAACTGATATTAATACCTCCGGTAATAGTTCATCAATATGGAAACTATAAATCGTTTGGATTAATTCATCCGGGTAATATTTTCCATAATCACTAAATAGCCTATTTAAAAATTGTTTATCTTTATAAGAATAAGACGTTTTACATTCATGCCATTTTGTATAAACTTTAACAGTTGAAAGCATTAATGATTTGTACAACTGCAGTCGGACTTTTTCATTTTCGATATTAACTATTCTGCTTTCCAAGCATAATATTTTCTTTTGGCAAATTTCTCGTCTGTTTTTATCAACATATGAATCAAAATGTTCATATGTGAAAACTTGAAATATCTCTAGATAAAATTCAATAAGATTTTGAGAAAATTTGTTAAAATCAATATCGTTAAACAAGATATCATAAGCAGTAATTGCTTCCGTCGAGCATATTTTAATCTCCTTTTGAAATAACTCTATCAAGTTATATTGATGGTCAAAACCAATTATTTTATGTATGTCATAATTTGGTTTATTGTGATTTATTCTAAAAAGGAGGTGCAATATTTCACGAATTACAGAACTAAATTTTTCTGTATTAAAAGTCAAACCACAATTACAAATGCAACAAAGAGTTTGTACATCATAATCATCAATTTTACTTAAATCTAAGCTTAACGTGCTTTCTTTGTATAAATATTTGTCGATAATAGCTTCTTTCTTACTGCAATAGGGATTGTCGTTTGAATTTTTGATATGCGTATCCACCCATAATAATCTTGGTTGCATATTCGGCAAAAAATTAAACTTTTTGTCTATTTTTTTAGTTTTTATATAATGAGCATTGTATTTTTGATGATGCATTTCATCCTCAGCCAACATAAGTATGGTGTTAAAAATGCATTCTGCTAAATTCAAATGAGTGGATAAATAAGTAGAAACAACTTTCTGTGCATCTGTTACAATACCGCTGCCTTCATCATAAAGAATAAAATCCAAAATAAGATTTTTAATCTCATTTACAATCGCAACATCTATGTTTTTGTCTATTTGGTCAAACAAAATTGGGAGATATCTGTTATCACCTAAATAAGTTTCGTTAGAAAACAGCTTCCTTACACTGTTTATCCAAATCTTACAATAGGTGTTTCTTTTATCTAACAACAAATCATCACTTTTAAGCGAATATGAAATTAGTGTAATTAAAAAAGGTTCATATTGAAAACCCAATGAACTTTGTTCAATAACATAAAGTACTTCTTCGATCGTTTTTGTTGCAGAGTCAAGGTCTAATAGCTTATCGGATGATGCCAATTTATCTACAATCCTTTTTAACCTTTCTTCTGGTTCGTTGATTTTTTGTCGTCTTTCAGTTATTTTCTTTGCCTCCCCTGTAATATTAGGATATAATGCTAAATAACCATCAGCGAGTTCTACTGCAGTGGCGTTTCTCATATCCATTTTTTGAATAAGCAAATAATTGTGAGCATCATTTCCTTCGTTTTTTGTAATTGAATATAGGTAGTCAAGAATATTAATACTCTTTTCTTTTGCTTTGACATCGATAGAAAATTGTGCTCTTGCAACATATTGTTCGATATTATAATTACACTTCTCATCCAACTGGTATCTTTTTGGGATATTAGGCATACCTACAGCTAAATAAATTTGTTTTTCAAGTAAATCTTTTATTGGATTATGATGATATAAAATATATCTAGAAGTATCATAATGCAACAACTCAATACTCGAAGCTAAATCTAAGGCATAACCCGGCAACTCCTGTTCAAAATGAAGACCAATAGCTTCAATTATTGTTAACAGAATTATATTGTTTGAATTAGAATAAATTTCACTTTTAATATAGTTTGCAAATTTTTCGAAAAACACGTTGTTTGTTTTGTAATTGTCTAAAGTGTTAATTACAACAGATTTTAGGCTATACACAACATCACTAATTAACATCGGAACAGAGTTTTCTGTAATTCCAGATAACCACATATTGGGTGCAGCCCAATACTCCGTAGTTTTATTCTCATCTATAAATTTTATTTTTATTTTTTGAAGCGCTTCTGGACTGTCATTATGATATGATAAAATGGCTTTGTTAATAAAGTTTATTGCCCACGAAAAGCCCACATTAAAGTTATGAAGGAACAAATTAATTATTAGATTGTTACTAAATATTGTTCTGTGTGAGTATTCATAATCTTTTGCATTTTCACTTAAGCCGTACTTTGGTTTATCGATATTGTAATCAAAGAGATAATCATTGTTTTCTTTTGGTTGTTTTTCTTGCAGATATAATAAATCTGCTAAAGAACACACTTTATCACCTAAAGCCTTTATCAATTCAGGGAAAGCATTATCTAATGTCCAAGCAATAGTTTCTTCTGCAAATCTTTTTTTGCTTCTATTGCCACTAATATAATCCTGTTCTAATTCTTCGAAAAAAGACTCAATCCAAGGCGCACTGCAATATGCTATTCGATATATAACCTCAAGATAAGGTGATATATTTTCCAAAACATTGTATAAATGGTCTTCATTTGTATTGTTAAGTAAATCGGTTATATAATATTGCAAAATTTGACAAATTTCGGATGCAATAGTGTTATCAGTATTATTTTGTTTTACATAATCTGAACAGAGTTTTGTTATGCTTTTTCTGTCAATGCAATAATCTTTATAATATGTATTATTAGATATCAGTTTAATAAGACTCGGTCTTCCATTGCCTACCGGATTTAGCAATATCGCATCATCATTTGCAAGTTTTGCTTCAAAAGCGTAAACATTAGTAATGTTTATAATTTCAGGTAATAAACCATTTTCGAAAATATTGCTGCCGTTTTCTTCGAAAAACTCATCACAATATTTTGATTTCACAATGCCTATTATTGTTTGCATTTTCCAAGCATCAGGTATATCATTTGAAAAAATCAATGTGAAAACAAAACGTTCTCTATTCGTTTTGATAAAAAGTTTATTAGATATCCAAATTTGATATCTTCTATAGACACAACGACCAAGACCTTCTATATCTTTATAGAAAGTCTGATAATCACCTTTACAATAATCAAAAGTTAAATCAAAATGATGCTCAAAACAAATGTCTTCAAAAACATCATATTTAAGTCTAACATATTGCCCCTGTTGAGAAATTACATCTTCTGATATCAATGCATGAAGTGCATTACTATCAATTTCATCTTCATGGACACCTAACCAAAAATTCTGAGCACGTTCAAAAACAATTTTTTCTACGGTCTTTATTATACTATCTACACTTATTTGATAATATTTTGATTTTTCTTTTAAACAAATGACATTTTTCCATATATAATCTCTTAATGCATTCTCATCACCAATGTCATCTATGTCAATTTTTTTGCTAACAATGAGATTTATATAAAATGGAGATTTTAGCAAATCAACATATGAATTCATTGAATACATTTTATTTATAACGGGATATTTCTTTGCAATTTGCAAAAGTTCCTCAGCAGTTATGTCGTTTACTTCATATACTTTTATCGAAAAATTGGATTCGATTTTTATAAAAGCATTTTTATCAGTAGTACGACACGAGGTTATGATATATACATTTTCATGTTTTTGAGCGACTTCATATAGGTACTGCAACAAGTCTATTTTTGTAGATAAACAATCAGCAATAAATTCCAATGCATCAATAAAGAAAACTATTTTTTTGCCATTCAAACACTCCAAAACATCGTTAACAGGAAATCCCCAAATATTATCGATGTTACTTTCTTCTGCGAACCTTTCAGCACGAGCATATAAAATCAAGTCTTCGCTTTCAACACATTTTTTACATATAACTGATTTTCCGCTACCAGCTCTACCTTGAACAGAAACGAACCTATGGTTATCATTTTTTATTTTTTCAACTAGCGGATTTCTGTCAATCTCATATTCTTCGTTAATTAAATCTGTGATATTTTTTAATCCTATGTTTTTACTACTATTCAAAGCCTCACTAAACTTATTAATATTATTTTGAAATTTTTCATACTCATTTTTAAGCGTTTCATATAAGTTTTGCTGAAATTCAAGCTCATTTTCGGCCTTTGTTAATATATCCTTAGTGGTAATGAGATTATCCTTTACAATAAATGGTATGTTCCCAATTTGTTCTTCACCGGTATAATCAGTTAAATTATCTACACTTTCATTGTTAAGAACAAAGAAAATAACCTTGTTTATTTTTTTGAAATTTTCATTTTTTGAATCTTTTATTTTTTCTAATGTTTTCTTAACTTTTGTAGGTATATCAATAACTGTACTGACTTGAACATAAAGTTTTTCATCATGTGATATTAAATCTACATAAGGATAATTAGCCGTTGCTACATTCAAGTTTCTAAACTTTTGACCAAACCACAAATTACATATTTCTATTGCAAACAATTCAAACATTTTAGCTGCATCAAATAAGCCTTGTTTATTGGCTAATTTAATTTTTTGTTCATAAGCCGATATGTATTCTGTTATAAAGCTCATACGGTCATTAGAAAACAACATATTACAAACTCCTTTACTTTTTATCGTCAAATAAAAACATCCATTTTAATTATACACTTATATAAAAACAAAAACAATAGTTCGCAAATGCTGTTTTGCTATATTTTGTTGTTGATATGTAAAAATATTGACTTTATGGGTAAAGAAGAGTATACTAATAAAAACATTTGAAAGGCAGGTGGACAAAATGACAATGAATCTTAATCTTATGACTTGGAGAGCCGTTTTGTCCGTTTGCGATTGATGTAAAATATCTTTCTAAACTTATAGGCATCTCCGTATTCTCGGAGGTGCTTTTTATTCTACTTGGAGATGAGATTATGATTGAAGTAATGAGAGACAGAACAATAGCGTTAATTGATGATTTCAGAAGAACGATATTAACTTCAACTTGGGATTACAAATTATATAATCAACCTTTATGGAAGCACATATATCACGCTCTTTATTGGTTTGATTATTGGTATTGCACACCTGAAAATTTTATCGAAGCAGATTTTCACGCAGAAAATTTACACTCTTTAGATATTGACAGTGATGTTCAGATTTCAAAAGAAGAGATGATTTCTTATCTTGATAAAGTCAAAAATAAAACAATAGTGTATTTAGATAATTTTGATGAAACAATGTTTGAAGAAATCTGTGACGGGTGTGAGGATAAAACAAGATTTGCTTGTATGCTCGGACAGTTTCCGCATGTTGCGTTTCATCTTGGTAATGTAAATTCCATAACAATAAAAGAAACAGGCAAATGGGTTTACATCCCTTGCAGAGAAAGAGATACAGATAACGGATTGTTTGATGAGTAAGGATTAGTATTGCATTTAGACAATTTGAAAATTGTGCTCCAAAAGATATTTCAGCAATCCACTTGCACTCTATGGTGCAATTTGGTATAATAAATCCACCACACAAACTTAATATGGACAGATTTTGCGGAGTCGTGTTTTTATTTCGGTAAAAATGCAGGCTTCTATTTTGGCGTTCTCTGTGAGATTTGTCCGAAAGTTTGTGTGGTAGCAAAACGAAGCTTTGCATTTTTCGTGTGTGCAGAACTTCGGTTTGCACACACTTTTTTGTTTTATGGGTGCCGGCAGAACAGGGAATAACCCACCCGTGTTCTGCTTGGCCGTGTCAGAATTATCGCACCCGTGGAACTAAAGTGGCCGTTATTCTTTTCAACACGGAAGTTTAATATAAGGAGTTGATTAGATGAAAGACAACTTAAAGTATATGATTAAAAACTGGATAGAGTGGGATAAGAAAAGCCTTCTGTACTTTTGTTTAAGAGTTCCCGCTATGGTTTTTCTTCCTATCATAACAGCCTTTATCCCCAAAGCAATGATTGACTGCATAAATGAGGGCGTTACTGTCGGTAGGCTTACCTTGATAGTTGCTCTCTTAAGCGTACTTGTTACGGTTACGACCTGGCTTGACCCGTTTCTAAATGAGCTTTTACAGGGCAGTGCAAGAGTAATCCGTATGCGTTATGCGGTTATGGCTTTTAAGAAAAACATACACACAGATTACATAAACATTGAAAGTCTTGAGGGTAGAGAAAAGAATAAAATAGCTATGGAATTTTACCGAAGCCATTGGTCCTCTTCGGCGTACTTTATTACTCTTTGCAACGCCTTTCTTGTTTGTGTTCTCGGCGTAATAACTTCTCTTACACTCATTTACAAAATCAATATTATAATGATTCTGCTCATACTTCTTACCTGTGTGGGAGAGTTTTTTCTGCTTCGTTATCTCAACGAAAAGGAGAAGAATGTAAAAAGAAAAAGAGGCAGTATCTTTGTAAAGCTTGATTACTATTACGAGCTGAGTAAGGACAACACCGCCGCAAAGGATATCAGACTTTACGGCTTTTCAGACTACTTCATTTCTGCTTATGCCAAGTTTGTTTACGAGCTTCAGAAGATAACTAGCAAGTATATGAGGCAGAGCTTTAATGTCAGCGGCACAAGAGCCTTTCTCAATATGATAAGAGAGCTTGTCGCCTATGCTTATCTTGTTTATCTCGTTTACAAAAACGAACTCAGCGTATCCGATTTCATCTTCTATTTCGGTATCATTACAGGCTTTTCAAACTGGATAATGAACCTTGTTATCTGCGTTTCTGATTTGGAGCGTTGCTGTAACGATTGTCAGGCTTTCCGTGACTTTACCGAGGCTGAGGATGAAAACGATACAGGAAAGAATGTACATAAGCTGGGTGATGTAAATTCAATCGAGTTTAAAAATGTTTTGTTTACGTACCCTGCCGCCGAAGAAAGTACAATAAAGAATATGTCCTTTAAAGTAAACGCAGGTGAAAACATCGCTATAGTTGGTGAAAACGGTGCAGGCAAAACCACAGCCGTGAAGCTACTTTGCGGTTTGTACTATCCGAGTGAGGGTGAAATTCTTGTTAATGGTATAAGCAGTAAGGATATTTCAAAGAGTGATTTCTTTGACCTCTTTTCTCCCGTTTTTCAGGATTACACCTTTATGCCCATGACTATAGCAGAGAATATCTGCCTATCTTCCGATTATGACAAGGAAAAGCTTTATTCTGCACTTGAAAAGGCAGGCATCAGAGAGAAAATCGAAAGTCTCGACAAAAAAGAAAACACCTTTATGGTTAAAGATGTTTACAAGGATGCGGCAGATTTTTCGGGCGGTGAAAAGCAGAAGCTCCTTCTCGCAAAGGCCGTTTACAAAAACGCTCCCGTGCTTATTCTCGACGAGCCGACGGCAGCACTTGACCCTATAGCAGAAAATGAACTTTATCTCAAATACAATGAGCTGACACAGAACAAAATATCCTTTTTCATTTCTCACAGGCTTTCCTCAACGCTCTTTTGTGACCGCATACTTTTTGTTTCTGACGGTAAAATTACAGAAAGCGGTACGCACGAAGAGCTGATGGAACTCAAGGGCGGATATTACAGAATGTATCAGCTTCAGAGCTATTATTACAAGGAAGGGCAGGTGTTGCAGAATGAAAAAGCTTAAGTCTATCACCTACGCATTTAAAGAGATGCACCACCTTGAAAACAAGCTTATGCCCACAACCGTTACTGCGGCAGTTGTCACCGGTATAATGCCTTTTGTAAATATATGGTTTTCTGCGAAAATAATTGATTTGCTTGATACAGGTGCCGATGCAAAAACGCTTATAGGCTATATCTGCCTTGCGGTCGGTATAAACTTTGTACTGTTTTTCCTTAACAGGTATCTTAATGACATTTACTATATGCTTCGCTCAATGCTCTATAACAGAGAGCTTAAAAGCATCGCTTCAAAGCTTTTCTCTGTTGAGTTCAAAAAGCTTGAGGACAGCAACTTTAAAGAACTTATACATAAGCATTCAGAAGCACAGGATAGAGTATTTTCTGCCTTTGTGCAGTTTTCGTGGATGTTCAGGGATTTTGTTTCAGGCGCATTGACGGTTATTATTTCAGCCGTGTTAATCTGGCCTCTCTTCAAAATCGGCTTTCAGAAAACGGGTGATACCTTCTTTGAAAGACCTGCTTTTCTGCTGAGTATTTTCGGTGCTATCGGGGTTATGGTTGTCATTATGCTCGTCGTTGCCACAAAGATGAACAAGGAATATTTCAAGGCCTCTGACGAATATTCCCGTCTTGATAAGATTTTCTACTATTTTCTCGATATGTTTTCCGACTACAAGACAGGCAAGGAAATCCGTCTTTATAAGGAGCAGGACATTATCGAAAAGACTGCCACTCACAAGATTTTGACGGAGGGTGAGCAGGTGTTGAAAAAAGCATCGATGAACTCTGCAAAATCAAGCTCGTTTATTGCTATTCTCGGTTCGGTTGTAGGCTTCGGTGTTTACCTGTTTATCGGCGTAAAGGGTCTTTACGGGCTTTTTGGTATCGGTTCACTTGTGCTTTACTGCGGCTCTTTTATGCAGATAATCAGCGGCGTTATGAAAATGGCTGTAACCTTCGGCAAAACCGAGGAAATGGTACCACTTGTAAACTATTATTACGAGATAATGCACACCGAGGATGATATGGTGTACGGTGAAAAGGAAATAGATCTGACCGAAAAGTTCGAGATTGAATTTAAAGATGTTTCCTTTAAGTACCCGGGCAGTGAAAGCTATGCTTTGGAAAATATCAATCTGACCATACATAACGGTGAGCATCTTGCTGTTGTGGGCAGAAACGGCAGCGGTAAGACCACCTTCATCAAGCTTATGTGCAGACTTTATGATGTTGACAGTGGTGTGATACTGATAAACGGCATCAACATTAAAGAGTATTCAAAGGAAAGTCTGATGAAGCTTTATTCCGTTGTATTTCAGGATTTTAAGCTTTTTGCCGTACCTCTTTGTGACAATATTGCCGCTGACAAGGAGTATGACAAAGACAGACTTTACCGCACACTTGAACAGGCAAATATTAAGGACAGAGTTGAGAGAATGAGCGAGAAAGAGAACACCTATCTTTACAAAAACCTTGATAAAAACGGTGTTGATATTTCAGGCGGCGAGGCACAGAAGCTCGCCCTTGCAAGAGCTCTTTACAAGGACAGTCCGCTTGTCATTCTTGACGAGCCTACAGCAGCACTAGACCCCGTTGCAGAGAATGAGATTTACAGCCGTTTCAATTCATTCACAGAAAATAAAACTGCAATCTACATTTCCCACAGACTTTCAAGCTGTATTTTCTGTGACAGGATTGCCGTGTTTGATAAGGCAAAGCTTGTTGAAGAAGGTACACATGAGCAGTTGCTGAAGTCGGGCAAGAAATACAGTGAACTGTGGAATGCCCAGGCTCAGTATTATAAGGTGTGATGCTTTGATTTGAAGTTGTAAAAGTGAATATGAAAGACCGCCTTACTTGTGTTTTGCAGGTAAGGCGGTTGTGTTTTGTTGGGAGAGTTGTACAAAATAGATCGGTGAGAATTGTGAGGTTCGACAAAGTTCGAGGGAATGTGATATTTTTGTGTTACTATTTGTCGTTTTCGAGACTATTTTATTAAAAAGTATAAATTTAAACTTTTTATAAGGAGTATAAATATGAGTATAAAAAAGCAAACAGGAAAAGAAATATTATTTTATATCATTGTTCCAATTATTGCCGCAATAATTGGTGTTATTGGAACTTGCATTGTGCAAGATATGAGAGAAGAAAGCCTTGTGAAATCAATGATAGGTAGATATGAACGTATAGAAGAAAATATGGATTTAGAGCAAGCCTTAGACCTTATTTTTGAAGAAAAAAAGAATCTGGAACAAGAATTGAACTCTGTTTATAATGAGAATAAGAATTTAGAAAACAAGGTAGAAGAAATGATTGATGCAGATATATATAGTCCCGCATTGGTTATAGATGGGTTGAGGGAAGAAAAATCTGTTGGCAAAGGTGTAGTTTGTTTAGATGACAATATTTATTTTTCCTCAGAAATTTGCACTCGCATTTGGGGAAGAAAACCGGTATTTGATAAATCTGATAATACTGTATATTATAGTGAGAACAGAGAAATGATAGTAGAAAATAAAGTAGATTTGATAAGTGAAAATGTAATATATGATGGGAAATATCTTAATATATATGAAGCCTCCAACGGAGATACTTTTTCTATGGGAAGTGATACCTTTAATAAAGGATTTACCATTGGAGCTGATAATTATTCAATATTTGGAGAAGGTAATGGATATGCGTTGTTTGATTTAAAAGGTAAATACTCTAAATTGAATGTAAGTGTAGCTAGAGTTAATCGTGGTGACTTAGGGATAGAAGATGCGACATTAAAGGTGTATCTTAATGGTGAATATGAAACAGAATATGCTTTAAGTGGTCAAAAACCACCAGTTTCAATTACAATTGATTTAAACTACGCTAATGACTTGAAATTAGAGCTTTGCGGAAGCAAAATTGTTTATGGTTTTTCAGAGTGTACACTCGAAAAATAAAGTAAAAAATAAGGGAGTTAAAATTATTATGGTTAGTGAAAAGATTAAAGAAATTATAGACAAAGATTTAAAATTGTGCAAGATTTTTTTAGAGGAAGATGTCGAAATAGACGAATCTTATAAAGAATTTCTTGATCAAAGATTTTTTGAAGACGAATATGGTATTTTGCATATGTTTGCTGGAATTAATTCAAGATATTCGTCATTGATTAAAGACTTTCCAAAAGATTTAGATTTTGAAGGTAAAAATGGAGCAATAAGCGATGAGGAGTTTATATGTTACCTTAGGAATGTTTATGAAAAACTTAATATGTATAAAGAATTAGGTTATAAAGAAAAAACAAATGATAATGCCCCGGTTATTAATAATAAAATTTTCAACAACAATACCAATACCAATACCGTTATTAATAAAACAACTTCAATTTTAGAAGTTAAAGATAAGATCGAAAGTATGACGTCGTTATCAGATAATCAAATTAACGAAATGCTTGTGAAAATAAATCAATTTGAAGAAATACTCAAAAAAGATGAAAGAAAGAATACAAAATGGGAAAAAATTAAAGACATTGTTAAGTGGTTCGCGGATAAAGGTTTCGATGTAGTCAAAACTGTTATTCCTGTTATGCTTGAAACATTTGATAAGAGTTAAATTGTTAATTAAAAAAATATTATTGAATGGAATATTTAAATTTTCTAAGGTGGGATAACGAAGTTGCAATAGTTAAAAACAAAAAAATAGTTGCATAAAATGACAAGAATTTAATTTAATAAAAATTTATTTGGAGGCTGAAATGACTACTTGGGATCCTATTTGGAAAAATGATTCATACTCAGAAACTTCTTTGAGAAGAATTAAAGCTTCTGTAAAAGCTGATTCGTTTGCGTTCTTTTTGGATTTGAAAACAGAAGATATTTGCCTGGATGTTGGGTGTGGAGGCGGATATGTTTCTAAAGAACTTTCTGATAGGTTTAACTGTAAAATCATAGGATGCGATACTTCAATTGAAGCCATTAGTTTTGCTAATGAGAATAATAAGATGAAAAATTCTAATTTTATAGTTGCATCAGCAACTAAGTTGCCCTTTGAAAGTGATTCTGTTGATGCGGTGGTTTGTGTAGGAGTATTAGAACACGTTTTAGATGTGGAAATTGCATTATCGGAGATTAGACGCGTGTTAAAACCACATGGCAAGTTAGTTGTTATTACATCAAATTATTATTCTGTTATGTATATTGATAGAATAATTAAACAAATTTTAGGTGTATGGAAATACGGATATCAAAAAAACTGGTCGCCTAAAAAATTCTCAGAATTATTATTGAATAAAGGATTTAAAATATCAAATTTCAAAATATTACAGGGAATAGGAGACTTTAATAACAAAACTTTGTTAGATAAAATAATTAATAAAGTCTTTGCGAATTGGGGTCGCTATATAATGTTTATGGGGGAAAAATAAAATGAAGGAAATAGTATTTGGAATAATATGTAATATAATTGTTGCTTTTTTGACATGGATAATTACAAAAACATATCATGGATATAAAAGTTTTAAAGGAATAAAACATGCTGCAAGGTTTAATAATGATTGTTTTAAAGCCGGCATTATAAATGTTTTTCCAACGAGGAAAACATATGGCGAACATAAAGATCATGGTACATCTAGTGAATATATTTCTCGAGCCGAGCATAGTGTTTTATATGTTGGTTATTGGTTAGCTTCTGGTACCGAAATGGGTAATCTGAAGGAAACTATTAGAAATTTAACTGCAGAGAGAAAAACTGTTTCTTTAATTTTTATAAATCCCTATAACGACAACTCTTTGTTGACTTGTTCTGATTACATAGGAATTAGTTCTGAAGCAATTAAATCACGAGTTAAGACAGTTATTAAAGACTTGTTGGATTTTAAAAAGCAATTAGGAGAAAATTCGCACTATTTAATTATAAAAATTCATGAAGTGCCTTTGTCGGCAAGTGCTTTCATTTTAGATGATACTACGAGTAAAAAGTGTCGCATATTGGTTGATTATAAAATATATAAAAAATCTCGTGAAGAAAGTTATGGAATTGAGTTTCAAGATGCTAATAAGGTTATCACAAAACGTATGCTCGACTCATATAAGATCATAGCCAATGAAGCTAAAGAGATTAATAATATATTTGAATTGCACAAGTGAATATTTAAAGATATAAATTATTATAAATTTATTTATATTGTTTCGTTAAACATAGCATAGAGTTATGTGTTTGATTTAAAAGTATGTGTTGTACAGTATTCTCTTTGGTTATGTCATGCGAAGTTTTGTAGTTGTAGTTTATTCTATTTGCGTATGTAAATGTTTTAGAATTTAATTTTTCAATGAGAGCACTTTGTATGGGTAGACAATTTTGTGACTCCACTTTGAGTACAAAAACTTTCTCAAACCAAATCACAACGAGCAAAAATACAAAATAACTACAATAAAAGTAGCTATTACTACTGAAAACCACTTTGATTAACAAAAAGTGAGTCGAGTGGGAATAATTACCCAAAGAGCCAAACCCCAGTAAAATCAAGGCTTTCAGGGTTCAGAAAATCCCTTTGATAACACTTTGATAACACGACCCGGGCATTATCATTGCGATTTCTCGTTGGCTTGCAGGTTATCAAGCTCATAAAATTTCTGCAATAAACGACTAAACCCTTAACTGTGGATTATCACGGTTAAGGGTTTTTTTGTCGTTATTTTTTTATTCTTATTTTAGTTCGTCTGAAAGGTCGATAGGAATTTTCACCCATTTCTGAGTGTTGTCATACTTCGGGAAATTATATCTCCATTTGTTGTAATCGTGAACATCTATCTTACCTGCTCTGAACATATCTGCCTGCTCTTTCCAGGCAGAGAGCATAGGAAGAATATCAGATGTATCTTTATTTTCTTTATTTAATTTAATACAGATTTCTCCGTCAGACTCATCTATTGTCAGTCCGTAAATATCTTCCAATGCAAAAAGAGTGTGCATCAGTCCGATGTAACTGTCAATATCGGGAACATTCAACGCTTCAGGTGCAACTCCGAGAGCATCAGCAATAGCTGCCGTTATTTCAGCCTTGGGTGTTCTTGAACCGGTTTCATACTGTGCAATACGGACATCAGCAGATGCAACGGGAAATCCGATTTCCAATCCGAGATATTTCTGTGTCATTCCGAGATGGTTGCGCAAGTAGTTTATTCTTTCACCGATTGCCATATTAAGCACTCCTTTTCGTCGGGTTTGACTGTAGTATAGCAAATATGTTTAGTAATGTCAATATGCTTTTACAAAAACTTAACAGTTTTGTTTAAGTTTGTTAACGTAAAAACTTGACATAAGCAGATTTGTTTAGTATAATACAGATAACCTAAACAATTTAGTTTAGTATTCTGACTACAATAGAATGACCGTCCGACGAGAACAAACCGCCAAGACCTCTCAAAAAAAGAGAGCGAGCGCAGCCGAAAGGCTGACGGCACGCGCCCGTAGAAATATGAGGAGTGCCTGTCGGAACTCGAACTTCGGGCAGAACGGCAAACAACCATTCTAAATAAAAAAATAAATTGAAAGGAGAAATATTCAGAATGGAAAAAGGCTTTATGAAAGCGAGCGATATTGCAGAAGAACTTGACATCTCAATATCCTACGCTTACAGAATTGTAAGAATGCTCAATGAGGAGTTGAGCAATATGGGTTATATCACCATCACCGGTAGAGTTAACCGACAGTATTTTAACGAAAGACTTTACTATATTAGAAAGGAGCTTGAAAATTAAATGCCGGTATATAAAAACGAAGAAAGCGGCACTTGGTACTCGGTTTTCAGATACACCAACTGGAAAGGCGAACGCAAGCAGAAATGCAAGCGAGGGTTTAAAACCAAGAAAGAAGCTCAAGAGTGGGAGCTGACCTTCAAACAACAGTCTGAAGCAAATCTCGATATGAGCTTCAAAGCATTCGTTGAGCTGTATTTTAATGATACAAAATTAAGGCTCAAAGACACAACCTGGCTGACAAAGCAACACATCATCGAAAACAAAATAGTCCCTTACTTCGGAGACAAACCGATGAACCAGATCACGACCAAGGATGTAATAGCCTGGCAGAACGAAATGCTGGCATACCGTGACAGCAAAATGAAGCCGTACTCAGCAACATATCTCAAAACAATGCATAATCAGCTCAGTGCGATTTTCAATCACGCAGTAAGGCACTACGATTTACGGTCCAACCCTGCAGCCAAAGCGGGAAATATGGGCAAGGAAGAAACAAAAGAGATGAAGTTCTGGACCAAAGAAGAGTACAAACTGTTCTCTTATGAAATAATGGACAAACCCGTTTCGTTCTATGCTTTTAAATGCTTTACTGGTGCGGTATCCGTGTCGGCGAGTTACTTGCTCTAACTGCGGAAGATTTTGACTTTGTCAAGGGAACCGTCCGAATCAACAAATCGTATCAAAGGATAAAAGGCAAGGACATCATCACCTCACCCAAAACAAAAAAGAGCAACCGAACAATCACAATGCCGAGTTTCCTCTGCGAAGAAATGCAGGAATACCTGAAGATGATTTACGGACTCGAAAGCACGGAACGGATATTCAAAATATCAAAAAAGTATCTGAGCAACGAAATTGAGCGAGGCTCACGGGCGGTAGGAATACAGCGAATAAGAATTCACGATTTGCGGCACAGTCACATTTCTCTGCTGATTGATATGGGCTTCTCGGCTCTTGCAATCGCTGACCGAGTCGGTCACGAAAGTATAGAAATAACATACAGATACGCTCACCTCTTCCCCTCTGCTCAGCAGGAAATGGCAAGAAAATTAAATTTTGAAAGGAACGATGTTTAAATGTCAGAGAAAAATTTAGACAACCGCAACCGATGGAGAAACAAAACAGTTTCGTTCAGAGTATCGCCCGAAGAAGGACAGACAATCGATGAATTTGTCAGGCTCTCGGGACTGTCAAAGCAGGAATATATAACGAGGAAGCTGACGAACCACGACGTTGAGGTTATGCCGAATCCGAGAGTTTATAAAGCACTCAAAGAAGATTTCGCAAAGGTGTATCACGAGCTGAAACGCATTGAAGCGGGTCGGCAGATTGATAAAGACCTGCTCGAAGTTTTAAAAATGATGTGCGATATTCTCGGCGGAATTAAGGGGGAACAAGATGTCCTCCACAAATAAAAAAATGACTGTTCAGACTCCGTCTGTTGGCGCAGACGGTGAACAGCCAACCACAAATATTATTAACAGTATAACACCTGAACTCGAAGAAATCAATAGCAAAGACAGAAAAGACCGATTAATTTTATTGGGTCATAAGCTCAACCAAGAGTCAAGCAAAAACTTTCTGCCGACAATAAATCTTGACGAACTGTTTGAATCGGTTTACCGAAGCAAGCCCGCAATAGTTGAAAATCTGATTTATCCCGGAACATATATCCTTGCAGGTGCGCCGAAGGTCGGCAAATCATTTCTCGTAGCACAGCTTGCCTATCACATCGCAACGGGACAGAGGCTGTGGGACTACGAAGTGAAGCAAAGCACGGTTCTCTATCTTGCTCTTGAAGACGACCACCACAGACTGCAGAAACGAATGAACAGAATGTTCGGAGTTGACGGAACCACAGATTTATATTTCGCAATCACGGCGAAAAAACTCGGCGAAGGACTTGAAGATCAGCTCGAAGAATTTATAAATCTTCACCCCGACACACGGCTGATTATCATCGACACTCTTCAAAAAATCAGGCAAGGCAACGGCGACAGTTACAGCTACGCAAACGATTACGAATGTGTCGGCAATCTCAAAAAATTCGCCGACCAAAAAGAAATCTGTCTACTGATTGTTCATCACACAAGGAAGCAGCAAGCGTCGGATAAGTTCGATATGATTTCGGGAACAACGGGTATTCTCGGATGTGCCGACGGTGCGTTCGTCCTGCAAAAAGAACGTCGCACCGACAGCTCAGCAACGCTTGACATTGTCGGCAGATACCAGTGTGACCAGAAGCTCTACCTCATCAGAAATCAGGAAAAACTTCTTTGGGATTTAGACCACACGGAAACCGAATTATGGAAATATCCGCCCGACCCGATCGTTTTAAAAATCGCAGAATTTATCACAGCCGACAATCCGAAATGGAACGGCAACGCATCGGAGCTTGTTGAAATTTTAAAGCTCGATATCGCACCGAATGCTCTGACGAAGAAGCTGAACATCGGTGCGGGAACACTCGAAAACGATTACGGAATCCGATACGAAAGCAGCCGTAACCACGACGGAAGAAGAATCAATTTTGAATTGATTTCTTCTGAAGCGTGACGATTGTGACGGTTGTGACGATGAAATTAGCGGTAGTAAAACTATCGTCACCATCGTCACGACCGTCACAGAGCTGATGAAAAATGCAGGTCAGAAAGTTTCATCGGCTCACGGATTTGCAACAAAAATTTATGGAGCAAATCCGTCAAGGCTCTCGCAAGAGCCGCAAACTAAGCCCACTGTCCGCAGACAGCCCACGGCACTTTGCAGACGGTACGGATGAAAGTGTTATAGTGAGTTATTACACTTCCGCAGAAGTGTATCCCCTGTAGCTCGCAGTGTATATACAAAACAATGAAAGGAGTAAAAATTTATATGGCAAGAAATGACGGCGTTGACCGAGTCACCGCCCGAAATGTAAATCTTGCAGACGGAAAAATAGCCAATGTTCAGCGACACAACGAACGAGAAAAAGAGTCTTATGTCAATTCCGATATCGTCACGGAAATGACTCCGTTCAATGTTCACTTCAAAAAACCGAACGACACTTACGAAAACATTTTCAATAAAATGCTCGAAGAAAAAATCATTTCTACAAGAGGTCTGAAGCCCGATGCAAACAAATACGGCGAACTGATTTTCGATGTCAACTCTGCTTACTTTTACAATCACGGCGGTTACGAGTTCGCAAAAAAATTCTATGAAGATGCTTACAAAGCGGCAATAAAAATCGTAGGCGGTGAAGAATATATTCTCTCCGCAGTCATGCACGCCGATGAAAGAAACAAGGCAATGTCCGAAGCTCTCGGACAAGATGTTTACCATTATCATCTGCACGTTGTGTATATTCCCGTTGTTGAAAAAGAAATTCTCTGGTCAAAACGGTGCAAGGAAGAAAGCCTCCGAGGCACGGTCAAGGAAAGAATTATGCAGGTAAGCAGCAGTAAAAAATGGATTTCAAAACCTGCCGTTGATGAAAACGGCGACCCGATTTTACAGAAGAACGGCAAACCCGTTCTCAAAAAATCCTACAGCGTTCTGCAGGATGATTTCTACGAATATATGCGAAAAGCAGGCTACGATGATGTGCAGCGTGGCGAGCGTGGAAGCTCGGAAGAACATCTCACCGTCACGCAGTTCAAGGTAAAAAAAGAAACGGAACGTCTTGAAAAATTACAAAATCAGATTAAGAAAAGCAAATCGAATTTGGAATCCCTCGAAGAAAAAACCAAAGTCCGCAAAACGATGAAACGGAATTTTCACGAGATAGAAGACATCGGCAAAACAACCTTTTTCGGCAAGGTTGAAATGACAAAAGATGAATGTACTTATCTGAAAGAGCAGGCAAAGAAAAGCATAATTCAGGAAAGTGAGATTTCCCGTTTGAAGTATGACCTTGCAACCGCAAGAAGAGGCAGCGACATCTGGCGCAGTCGATACGAAGCTCTTTATGAGCAGACCAAGGAGTTCATTGCAGCATTAAAACGCTCACCGGAAATTGTCAGAGAATTCATCAGAAAAATATTACAACCCGAGAAAAGCGTTCCGCACACCCGTCACAAAACCCGTGACAACTCACGAGAAAGATAACTGCAAGAGCTGTAAAAATTGCAAAATTCCGAATAGCAGCAGTTCAAATGAACTCTGCATCGTTCGGGCAGGTGCTATCGGATAAACACCTCACTTTTACAGCTTTAGAGCCGAAATAAATATATAAAAATCATACTATTTTCCCAAGAAAGGAGGAACTTAATGAGGACAGGATTGAAGAAAAAACAGAAGCACACAGAGGTCTATTTCAATGAAGAAAGTCCGATTGTAGAGATTTACACACACAACACCGACCTCAAAAACCGACTGACTGCATACTCAAAGAAATATCCTGGGCATTGCCGTCAGTTTGATGATGACGGTCAGGGCGGCTTGAGATTTGAAATTGAAAAAGGCAGATTCGGGTTCAGGCTCACCGCACCCTACTCCGATGAACGGAGAACAAAATCAAGCGAAAATGCAAAACAAAACGGAATACACAGGAGGTAACAAAAATGAAAAAGCACATTGTCAACGAAGCAACAGGTATCAGCTACACACTCGTCGGTGATTATTACATCCCCGACCTGAAGCTCCCCGAAACGGAAAACAAACCGATAGGAATTTGGGGCAGAAAGCGTCTCGCCTATCTCAAAGAGCATAAGAAATTTCTTTTCAATCAGCTTGTTCTCAGTTGGAAGCTCAACAGCCACCTTGCCGAGATAAACGAGCAGGCAACCGAATTGCTTGACAGACTCACAGAGCAAATAGCAAAGGCTGAAGGTGTAACTGAAACGCTGAAGGAAGAAAATCAGGTGCTTTGGGTTGCCAAAATGAATAACATCCACAACCGAGCCGAAGAGATCGTCAACGCAGAATTGATTTACAGTTAAACGGTGAAACCGCAATAACTATCGTTTACGGAGGTTTTCAAAATGTCAGGATTCATCGAAGAATTCTACTACGGCAACATTGAGCCGCAGGCGTGCAACTCTGAACTTAACAAAGAACTGAAAAAGATGTTGAACACACTCACCGAAAAAGAAGAACTGCTCACAGCTAAGCTGAACGGCAAAGAAAAGGATTTGTTTTCAGAGTATGTGAACGCATACAACGAATTTTTAGCCTTCAGCATCGCAGACGGTTTCATCTCAGGCTTTCGACTCGGCGCAAGGTTTGCTTATGATACGTTTGTTGAAAGCGGTAATTGATTTGCAATAAATATCAGGAGGATTTATGCCGACCATAACCAAGAAACAGTATGACGATTATAAAAAACTGTGTTATGACAGAGAACACGGTAGAATCTTAACCCCAGACGGATTAAGGTTTATTTGTGAAGCAAACAATTACGAACCCGAAGCCATTGGCAAACACTTCCTTGAGGTGCTTTGCAGAATACACCCAACGCAAAACAATAAAACCACATAACCAATAACATTGAACGGCAGGGAGATAAATTCTCTCTGCCGTTTTTGTCATTTTATGCCGTAATATTGCACAAGTTATACTGTTTCATATTGTGAAAAAGGTAGAATATTGAAGAAACACAAAACTTTTTGCGTAACAAATCGCAATTTTCGTCATATATATAACAGAGTGTTTGTAATTCCTTTCTCGGCAAGTATCTTTTAAACATTCATAAATTTTAGAGAATTTGAAATTAAATTTAGTTTTCGCTTCATTTTTTATTGCAAAAACTAATCTGCGTTGGTATAATATATGAGTATAATTTTATTCAATTCAGAGGTGTAATTATGGCTGTAAGTTATAAAAAATTATGGAAGCTCCTGATTGACCGTGATATGAAGAAAAAAGACCTTGCTGTCATTGCGGATATAAGCAATTATACTGTAACCAAAATGAGCAAGGGCGAAAATGTTACTGTCGAAACTCTCGGCAAAATTTGTGCTGCTCTCGGTTGCGGTGTTGACGATATTATGGAATTTATCCCCGAAGAATGAAAGTGAGGTGCGGATAATGGCTCTTGAAAACAAATTAGGAATTACAAGCTCTCCCGAACTTGCTGAAGCTGAAGAAAGAATAAGCAAGAAAAAGGCTATCGAGCTTTTTGAAAACGGTACTCTCGATAAACTCGATGCAGGCAAATTCGCATCTCTCAAAGCAATTCATCAATATCTCTTTGATGATATTTATACTTTTGCCGGCGAAGTCCGCAAAGTTAATATCGCAAAAGGAAATTTCCGTTTTGCGCCTGTAATGTATCTTGAAGCAGCACTCGATAACATCGACAAAATGCCGCAGACAACCTTTGATGAAATCATTGAAAAGTATGTTGAAATGAATATCGCCCACCCTTTCCGTGAGGGTAACGGCAGAAGCACTCGCATCTGGCTCGACTGTATTCTCAAAAAAGAAATTGGTATGGTTGTAGATTGGAGTCAGGTTGACAAAGAAGATTATCTTCTCGCGATGGAACGCAGTCCTATTAAGGATATCGAAATCAAGCATATCCTCAAAAACGCCTTAACTGATAAAATCAATGACCGTGAGGTTTATATGAAAGGTATTGACCATAGCTACTATTATGAAGGTTATACAACCTTCAAGGCAGAAAAACTTTAAAGAAACAATATTAAATGCAGAAAGAGGTTAAACATAATGGGAAATACGATTAAAATGAGCAAAGAAGATTTACTGCGAGAAATAGATCGTAGAGTTGAGGATAAAATTATTGAAAAAAGTAATGCAGAACTCTTAAAAAAACTTATACGTAATGCTGAAACGCTGACAGAAGCAATTGCTATTGCTGAGTTAGGAACAACTTATAAAAGAACGGGATTACACTTCGATAAGCGACTTGAAAAAAACGGTAATACAATAAAGTATTTCGTCAAAAACGAAAACCTGAGTTTTACTGATGGAACTGATCGTCCCCACCATAAGCTAATTATTGGCGACAACTATGATTCTTTGACAAATCTTTTAATTGAGTACAGAGGTGGTGTCGATGTCATATATATAGATCCTCCGTATGGTAAGGATAGTATGGGAGAGTTCGCCAAAACAAATTATGAAAATGCATTGACGCGCGATAATTTATTATCAATGCTATACCCTCGTTTGTTACTAGCAAGAGAATTACTATCTGCTGATGGAGTTATTTTTTGCAGCATAGACGATAGAAATCAGTCTTATATCAAGTGTTTGTTTGATGAAGTTTTCGGTGAGAGCAGCTTTTTGTTCTGCGTTCCACGAATTACTAAAAAGGGTGGAAAAACGACCGATACGATACAGAAAAACAACGATTATGTAATAGCTTATACATTATCAAGAGATATCATTTTCAATCAATTGGAAAAAGATATGTCGTCTTTTGATCAAGAAGATGAATACGTTGAAGAAAGAGGTAAATTTAAAGTAACACAGCCTTTGGACTATGGTAGCCTTTCTTACAGTCCAAGCCTCGATTATCCACTTGAATATAACGGGAAAGTTTACTATCCCGGCGGTGATAAAAATGCATGGGAAGAACGCCAAAAAGGAAACTATAGACAGTCCGATTGGGCATGGAGATGGTCAAAATCTGCTGTTGAGTGGGGAATTCAGAATGACGTGATTGTTCTTAAAGGCGATCGTATTTACACAAAAACTTACTCAAAGTGTAGAAAGAAGACTGGCATCAATGAATTTGAATTTGTTGATGCAACCAAGCCTTATACAACATTATCATTTCTTGAAAATGAGTTTTCTAACGATAATGGCAAGAAAGAGCTGGATAAAATATTCCCTAACGGTGAAGAGCTTTTTAAAAATCCCAAACCCTCTGTCCTTATTGCCGAATTGATTAATATGGTTTGCCCCAAGAAAGATTCGGTTATTCTTGACTTTTTTGCAGGTTCTGGTTCAACTGCGCATGCAGTTTTGGCTCTCAATAAAAATGAAGATAACAGAACCTTCATCTTATGTCAACTTAATGAAATTACGCAAGAGAATCCAAATGGAATTGCTTATGATGTTACCAGCAAACGCCTTAAAAGAATAATGACCGGAGAATGTTATGATGGTAGCAAAGATTTCAAATGGGCGTCAAACGAAGAAACTTTTAATGGCTCATTAGATGTTTATGAAATAGCCACAGTTGCAAACTTTGAGAATGCTCCCAAACAAACTCCTTTTGATGTTATTGATGAAACACTGTATGGGAAAGATAAATTTTCTAATTTGAAAGAAAAAATCCAATGGGTTTGCAATAATTTCGAAATTACTCAAAAAATGTTAGAAAGTGATTCTGAATGGAAGACTCGATTGGAGGATAATCAATAATGCTACAAGAAGCAAAAGATCTTCAAATCAACGCTGTCACAGAATTATATAATCAATTAAAGGAAAAGGATGAAATTACATTTAAAGCTCCAACCGGTAGCGGTAAGACGTATATGATGGCAGATTTGATGAACAGAGTTTTGGAGAATAACAATGATGTAGTGTTCCTTGTTTCTACCTTATCAAAAGGCAACCTTTCTGGGCAGAATTACGATAAGTTCTATGAGTATTCATCGTCAGGTTTATTTGTTAACTTGAAACCGTATTTAATTTCAAGTGAAGTATCCAGTGAAGAACGTTTGTTTATTCCGACTGATTATAATGTATATATTTTACCTCGTGATTTGTACAAAAAAGGAGGTAAATTAATGCAAGGCGCTATGGAGAGTTTCTTGCAAAATATGACCCTTTATAGTGCTTTTGGCGGATTAAACAAAGATGTTTATCTTATCAAAGATGAATGTCATATTGCAACAAATAATTTGGATAACCTATCAAAAACATATTTCTCAAAAGCCCTAAATTTTTCAGCAACTCCTAATTTGCGAAGAGGACAAAATCCAGATGTTGAAATAAAAGATGAAGATGCAGTTAATGCAAAACTGATTAAATATGTTGAATTTGGAGAAGATACCGATACTGTCGCAGATGCGATATGTAAATTTGAAGAAATAAAAGAAAGTTATCGTAATTTGTTGGGAGTAAACCCTTGTTTGATAATTCAAATATCAAACAAAGAAAAAGCTGATTATGAACTTCACAATGTGATATTCCCTGAACTTAGCAAGGCAGAACATCAAGATTTAAAATGGATGTTGATTGTTGACAAAGATAAAGACTGTGATACAAACGACACTTTTAAAGCAAAAAAGCTTCCCGTATCAAAATGGAAAGACTATGCAAAGCAAAACACCGCAACTGTTGACATTATTATATTCAAAATGGTCATTTCTGAAGGATGGGATATACCAAGAGCATGTATGCTTTATCAGGTGAGAGATTCACAAAGTCAGCAACTTGATGAACAGGTTATGGGGCGAGTTAGACGAAATCCACGTCTTCTTGATTTCGAAACACTGTCTGTTGAAGCTCAAAAGCTTGCTACTACCGCATGGATTTGGGGAGTCATTCCCGAAAAGCAAAAGAAAGTTTTTGGCGTTCGCTTGTGGGATGAACCCGAAGACATAACGGAAGAATTCAAATTAAATATCACAAAACTTAAAACCCTCGAAAAAAAACCAGGATTTGATATTGATAGTTTTCTTGGCACTCAACCCACAATTTCAGCCCATTCAAGTATTTTTGACTTGTATCGGAAAATAGAAAAATCCAATAATGAAGTTCGACAAATGTGTTATACATATGCAGATTCCATTAGTAAGTGGTGGAGTTTTGCGGAACATATTGATGCGATATCAGCAGAAAGTAACAAATATATTTGTGACTATGGAACAAGCATGGAAATCGTTACTGATGACAACGATATTGCCTTAGAAGTTTCATTTCCATATTCCTCATCCTATGTTGATAACGGCAACTATGTCAATATAGGCGATTGGATATGGCGACGTAGAGATGCAAAAGATAGATTTTCTTTCGATAGTGAAGCTGAACGAGAGTGGGCCAGTATTATAAAAGATCTTGCTACATCCGATACTAATGAGATAGACCCTAAACGAGTAGCAAAGCGTGTTCCTACGGGAAAAAAGAATCCGCAAGCTGGCCAAATCAATTTGTTTGGCGAAACCGAACCGAAGAAATTAAATGTTGCAAACAAATATTTGTGGGGTAAGAATTATATACCTAATTCGAATATTAAGTTTGAGTATTGCTTGGGTGGTATCCATAGTTCGTATCCCGATTTTATAATGAAGGATTCTTTTGGGCGCATTCATATCTTTGAAGTAAAAAGTGTCAACACTTCCAGCTCTACTTCCTCTTCTTTTGATAGTGAATCCTACAAGAAGAAAGTTGAAGAATTGAAACGTTGTTATAAACAAGCATCGTTGCTCACAGGATATATATTCTATTTACCCATAATGAAGGGCGATGAATGGCAAATAACAAGGTTGTTTAACGGTTTAGAACAAAATTTGACACAATCTCAATTTGAGGAATTTGTTCGAACAAAGCCCAAGAAGGAGACTGTATGAAATTAGACAAAGGTTTTATTTACATTTTGACAAATCCATCTTTCCCTCAATATGTAAAGATTGGTTATGCCGATAATGTGGAATTACGATTAAAACAATTAAATAATAGTGAGTGCATCCCGTTTGCCTTCCGTATTTACGCTACATATGAAGTTGAGGAAAGACTAACGGATCTAAAGCTACATGCACTGATTGACCAACTCAACCCTAATCTGCGTTCTATTGACAATGTGGATGGAAAAAAGCGTGTACGTGAGTTTTATGCAATGTCTCCCGAACAGGCATATTCTATCCTTGAAACCATCGCTGTTTTAGGCGGTCGCAAGGATCGACTTTGTTTGTATGAGCCTACAGCAATAGAACGTCAGAGTGAAGAAATGGCACAGGATATTGAAGAACAGCACATTGAACGTATGGCACCGTTTACCTTTTCAAAGTGTAATATTCCCGTGGGTGCCACCATTATGTTTGTCTGTCAAGGCAATTCAAACTCTGGTGTAAAATGTAGCGTTGTTGATGACAAAACTGTGGAATATCAGGGCAAAAAAATGTCCCTTTCTGCCCTTGCAACCGAACTACTCGGTAGTAAATGGGGTGTTGCCGGGCCGCGATATTTCAAGTATAACGGTGAGTGGTTAAATGATATTCGTGCCAAAGCAGAAGGGCGTCAGGTTTCCTCTCGACTTGATGATGTGTGGGTTATTCCGTGCAATCCCAAGTATTACGATATTGTAGCTGCTTTTGATAATTTGGATGTAATCGAATGGAGTCAATCTACCAACACATCAGTTGGAGATACTGTTTACATTTATGTTGGAGAAAAATATAAATCCATTATGTTTAAATGTGAAGTAATAGCTGCTGATTTATATGGTAATCGTTCCACTGATGACTATCCTTACTACAAAGAACTAAAAAAAGATCCTGATATCCGATATATGAAGCTAAAGTTAATTGAAAAATATCCTGCGGACAAGTTTCCGCTTAAGGAATTGAAAGCAAACGGACTTTCAAGTTTTCAAGGACGTAGTAAAGCAACCATTCAATTGATGAAATATTTAAAATAATGGAAGTGATTTGATGTCTGCTAGTGATAACAAATTTGAAAAATCTGATATTGGCGCACAATCTGCATGGAAAGGTTTTTCTGCGCAAACTTTGTATATTGCATCTAGACTCATTACTGATACTTGTGGATATCAATACTATCCCGAAAACATTGAAGATCTGTTAATAAAGAACAATGATGATGTCATCGAAGCTGTTCAAGTAAAAAATCTTTCATACGATCTCACAATTTCAAAATTAGCCTCATCAGAAACCTCGCTTAGCGGAGAAGGATTTTTTAACCGTATGTGCAGTTTGCATGAAAAATTTACATCATTTAACTGCGTTAGCGTAATCTATTTTAGCTCACTTGGTTCTGAACTTTCAGATTTTTCAAAGCAAAAGCCCGGCACAAAAGAAAAGCTGATTAAAAAGTTAATAAATAACCATGGATTAAGCAAATCGAATGCCGAGTGGCTCTTGGACTCCCTTAAATTCATCAAGGTTGATATCAATGAACTTGAAGAAACTGTTGAAAATCAGATCAAAAGTTATGTACCCTTAATGCCTGCTCCGGAATTATCAAAGTCATTATTGATTCATCATATTTATGATTTATCAAAAAGTAAAGGATTTACAGATTTAAATCTATGGAAAGAAAAAATATATAAAATTGGAAACGATATATCGGCAATAGATGGCTACTACAAAGAATATGGTAAATCTTTGGTTCAATTAAGCGAGTTAGTACTTAATAAAGATCTGACACAAATCGAAAATGAATATGCGCAAGGTATTTCTGCACACCCTTCACATATTAGGCTTGATTTAGATTTCAAAAGAGATTTTTGGATGGAACAAATAAAAAGCGCTCTCAAAGCAAGTGGTGTGGCATTAGTTAAAGGCGTTTCTGGACAGGGCAAGTCAACTTTGTGTTATCGCTATTTATTGGACAATTTTCTTGAAGATTTTGTGTTTTGTGTAAGAACCATAAGTTCAACAATGCAAGCTCAGAATCTTGCTGTTGCTTTGTCGGCTTTAGCCAAACATTGTGATGATATCGTCATCTATATTGATGTGCTTCCCGGAGAAACTCAATGGGCCATTTTGTTGCAAGAGTTGCAAATGCGAGGATTATCCATTCCGGTTATCATTTCAATTCGTGATGAAGATTACAATATGACTCAAATTAGCGGCAAAGCCATACAATATGACGTGATCGAATTAGGATTAACTGAAGAAGAAGGCAAAATCATATATGATAACTTCACAAAATTTTATCCACATTCAAAACATAGAACATTTGAAGATGCTTGGAGCTGTTTCGGTGGAAAGGGTCCATTTATCGAATTTGTTTATCTTTTGACGAACAACCAAACGCTAACACAAAGATTAGAACAGCAAATTGATTACTTGCTGCAAGAGGGAATATACGATTCTTGGCTTGATTTATTAACCCTCGTTTGTTTCTGCGGAAAAATCGGTTGCACATTGCAATATAGCAAAACAAAATCCGTTTTAAATTGTGACACAATGCAAGCTGCAATCAAACGGTTAAGTGACGAATATTTAATAAAAATTTCAGATGATGGCCAGTATATCGAGGCTCTCCATCCGGTAAGAGCCAATGTTATGTTCAATCTTATGTGCAAAAAGTTCGGCGATCGTTCATCAGAATTTGTTATAACCGCAGTTAAATGTGTAAAGCCAGAAAATGTTCGTTATATTCTTTTGGAGTATTTTACTAACCACAGCAGTACAAATGAAGATATCAAAAGAATATCAACCATAGAATCTTCTAATTGGATTACATTCGGAAATGCACTTAATGTGATGTTATGGTTGGATGCTAAAAGATACGTAGAATTAAACTTCGAATATATAAGGAAGTTAATCAAATCAAGAGGTAAGGGCTGGTTATGCTTTCTTCCCTTGGATTTAACAGGAATATCCAAACCTAACGAATTAATTGCAGAAGGCATGCTTGATCTGCCGAATATGAATCAAACACTTCTTAATGAAGGAATAAAAGAGGTAAAAGAATCCTTATCCTCTCTTAGCATTGATTATCAATGTACCGATTTATTTTTACAAAACAGTGTATTGCCATCTTCAATTCCCATGAGTGACAAAGAAAAGAAACTGTTTGGCTATTCATTATTTTGGTTCTCAAAAAGGGGTATTGCAGTTAACATTGATTTTGATATCGTGACTTTTTCGCAAGAAATCTGCAAAGGAGATTTACAATCTTGTGCAGATGCAATACGAGGATTAGCAGAACACGATAATCTAAAGCAATATTATTTAACATCAGAAAATATATTTATAAAAAGACTTGTTAAGGAATTACAAATAATTAATTTTCAAAAACAGGACGAAAAAATATTATGCAAATTTATTGCACCAATTATAGGAAAAAATGTTGCTCCTGAGAATACAAAAAATATAAATCAATACTGGCGTATAAAAATGCTTGATATACTTAAACAAATCTATCCCCAAAAAGAGTATATAGATATTGAACTGCTTGGTGTAGATTTATTAAGTGACATAGGAATCAAACCTCTTGATTATAAAGTATGTATTTCTAAAGATAGAAGACATGACAAATGGCTTTCTGAAATCAATTCTTGGGTTAAGACAAGAATTGACTTTAGTTTGCGACCTTCTTCTTGGGAAGAATATGTTTCTGATATTGATAACCTTAGGGTTGCCGTTAACTCACTTGTTGTGGAAACTATAAAAGCAATAGATGGTTGTTATAGAAAAGGTAAGGTGAGTAAAGAACAAGCTAATAAAATCGATGATGGCATCTCAGTTTTTCGTAACCATACATTTGCAGAAAATCGATTGCCCCAATCGACTGTTGATCCATATTGCTTGTATACTGAAAGTATGGATAAAGCACTTGAAAAAGAAATAAAATCAAACGAAGTTGGCTCTCAAATTCTTCGTTTGATGTCTTTTGATAAGTACAACAAATTCAGAAAAAGTTTAAATGATACATATAACTCTTTGGATAACTTTTATAATCAATTCACAGAGGTGTTAATTGCTCGAATTAAAAGGCAACCAATAGACAGTGTTAAAAATCCAAAGTTAGCAATGTTTAATTTATATTCTGCCGCAAAAAGTTTGGTCATATTTCAGGACGAATATCAGCATTTGTTTTCTGAGTATACAAGCCTTGCTCCAGAGTTCTCTTCACAAGAAAAAGAAAATTTATTGACACTAGTTAATGTTTGGAGACATGTCATAGATAATCCTATTCGCGGATACTCTGTAGCCATAGAAGCTAAAAAGGAATATCGGAATGGAGAAAACTATTTTATTGATACACTAAAAGAAGCGGCAACAAATGCCGATTGTAACCTGTGTATAGATAATGATAATGCTTATTTAATTTGTGAATATGATTTCACCAATGACTCAATATCAACAGAAAGTGAGTATGCTCGAATAATTGAAAGTTTGCGAGAAAAATTTAAGAAATCCAACTCTTTTAACAGCAATCGCTGGTATGTTGAAACCCAAACAATTGAACTATCATATGTACCGATTTCAAAAGGTTGTCCTTTAGGAGCCGGTATTTCAATTCCATATTATAAACTATTTGATTATGACATCAGTAAAGTTGCTGACTCTCTTTTTCCATGCGAACTCACAGAATCAGTATATGAATTTTTAGGAATAAAATACTGTGATGGGTTGAAAAAATGGGATACTGTAATAGGAAGCATTAAATCAGTTAAAATGTTGCTTCAGCAATATACCGAAGTTTTAAAGCATTTAGAGGATGATTGTTTGGATGGTTGGTTATCATATAAATCCTCACTTATAACTTCAATCAAAGAAGCCTGGCTTGAAATAGAAAAAGTTTCTTCTATTATTGATGATTTAAAGCATACTGCTAAAGATGAAGAAACTCAAAGTTTATGTGATTATGTTAAGATTTTCATTGGCTATTTTGACTACGCAATGGATTGCATAGAATCTTTATCAGAACCGCAAATTATAATCAATGATGCTGATATCGTAGTTGCTGCTATGCTATTATTAAAGGATTTAGTCAATAATATGTTCCAAAATTAACGATTTTGATTTTCTTATAATCGCACTATGAATTTACCACTTTAAAGTGTTGACAAATGGTTTTGGATATGGTACAATCTAATTGCAACAGAATAATTTTGCACGACATACAATCCACTGTACGTGACTGCAATTATCAACACTGATAACATTCTGATAAATTCTGTCTCGTGGAGGGTGGTCACTGCAGATAATAGAGATAATAGGTGTAATCAAAGAAACCAAAGTATCCACATACGGAATTTCTAAACAAAGTAGTTTAATTTATTCCGAGTGGGAATAATAACTACCGGCTTGCAAGTGCCCAGATCCCTTAGAAACAAAGGGCTTTAGGGCACTTTATGCTTTAACAAAAGCAGCATTGCAACACCTTTGCAACGCACAGCACAGAAAGTGCGAAAAGGATTGGTTGCAAGGGGCTGCAATGATGATTAGTAATACAGATAACACAAAGTGATTCATTGAAAATTTTCATAAGCTTGAAGCTCAGAATGATACTTTTCCTTGTAAACTGTCTTCAAGTGAAAATAAGCTAAAGCAGACTTGTTTTTACATTTTTGATCGTTGTACTTGTTTTTGCTTTCCCGTAGGTTGTAATGGCAACATTGATAATAATTATTAAAAAAGAACGCTGTAAGTTCAAACACCACATAAGATTTTGATGTTGATTATTCGGCTTATAAAAAATTGTTAAGAAGTGATAATATGGCTACAATTGAAGAAACATTTGTCAGACTCAATAAATCTGAATTTCGTGCAAAATTTCATTTGTCTGATAAGGATAAGAAATATATAGGTGAAAAAGGTATAGACGAAATCAGAAAGCACGCAGCAGACTTTGTTTCAAAACGACTTTCTCCCGCCTTCCCTGATAACGACGGTAAACAGACACCGATGCGCGGACATCCGGTATTTGTGGCACAACACGCCTGTGCTTGCTGTTGTCGCGGTTGTTTAAATAAGTGGTACAGAGTACCTGTGGGTGTGGAATTAACTGAGAATCAGCAAGAAAGAATTGTGAATTTGCTGATGGCGTGGATAGAGAAGGAAATCTCACGGTAATTTTATCTCAAAAGAAGGAATCGGAAATGGTTAATTCATTAAGCAATAAAAAGTCAAACTTCCTTATTTTTCTTTGTTGGGCTGCATATACCGGTGCTTATGTGGCAAGGCTCAACTATAATGCTTCTATGGTTGAGATTCTCTCTCAGCTGGGTACATCAAAAGAAGATGCCGGTACGGTAAGCTCTTTTTTCTTTTTTGCTTACGGTGCGGGTCAGCTTATAAACGGTCTGCTTTCAAAAAAGTACAACACCAGATATTCCGTTGCAATTGCCCTTGCTGCCTCTTGTGTAATCAACCTCTCAATGACTTTCTCTCAGGGGATAGACACAATGAAATATCTGTGGTTTTTCAACGGTGTATTTCAGTCGATTCTCTGGTCGTCACTGATTAAAACTCTTTCAGATAATCTCGACGACAGTAAACTCTCAAAAGCGGTTATGGTTATGAGTACAACTGTCGCTTCGGGTACGTTTACGGCTTACGGACTTGCTGCGCTTTTCTCATATTTGAAAATGGGCTGGTCTTCAATTTTTTATGTTGCAGCTGCCGTCGTAGGGGCTGTTGCCGTGCTGTGGTTTGCAGGGATGGGTACCATCAAAAACGGTCATCACAAGAATGTCAAAACTAAAGCACCGACCAAAAACAACTTGTCACTTACTCCTGTATTTGCTGTGAGCGTTGCTGTGATTTTAGTTTCAGCCATAGGCAACGGCTTTATTAAAGACGGTGTTACAACCTGGGTTCCGTCAATTCTGAAAGAAGAGTTCAGCGTGCCTACGTCGCTGTCGATTATCATTACACTCTCCCTTCCCGTGCTTTCAATATTCGGCACTACTCTCGTAAACATCCTTCACAAAAGAGAGAAAAACGAAAACGCACTTAACGGTATTTTTTACTTCGGTGCTGTAATTCTTACACTGCTTATTATTCTCACCGTTAATCTGAAATCAGTACCGCTTACCCTTGCTCTTTTTTGCGGAATAGCTTGTCTTATGTCAGCTGTAAACAATGTCATTACAAGTGTTGTACCTCTTTACTCAAGAGATAAAATTGATTCAGGACTTTCAGCGGGTCTGCTTAACACCTTCTGTTATGCGGGTAGCACTATGAGCACATCGCTTTTAGGTAAAATTGCAGACACAAAGGGCTGGAATGATGTGTTCATCTGCATATTGCTATTTACTTCGGTATCATTTGTTCTGTGCACAGCTTCCGCTATCTTAACAAAAAAGAAAACTACAAAAAAATAAACTGCAACCGGCCTCACAACAGGTAAGTTGCAGTTTTTTCGTTAGGGTGGCGAGGTTCGGATTAAACTCGTCATATTATACAAGCTCAGATTTGTGATGCTCTTTTGAAATTCTCGGTGCAGCACCCGTCAGATGTGAAATGTCAAGGTAATCACCTTTATAACCTTTAAACAATCCGTCAGGTATCTGCGAGGTCCAGCCTTTTTCGTTAAACTCGGGTGCCTTAATATCAAAAGCATAAAGTACAATGGCGGCAAGGTCACGTATGTTCATTTCCTTGATCTGACCGTTTTTTATACCATTACCTTTTGCGGCAAAGGTAACATATTTTTCTTCATCTGTCCATCCGCCGTGACTACCGCCGCCTTTTTCGTCAACAGTACCACCGTGGTCAGCAATGACCATAAAGAGTGTACTGTCAAGAATACCTGCTTTCTCAACAGCAGAATAAACATCACCGATGAGCTTGTCAACTTCACTTATGACTTTTAAGTGATTCTCGGTACCGTAGCCGTTTTTATGTCCCGCTCCGTCAGTGCTGTCAAAATGAATGAATAAAAAATCAGGCTTCTTTTCCGTTATGTAATCACAGATAATCGGAGTAAGCTCCTTATCTCTTGCCGTGTGATGAGAAACACCGATACATTTTTCGACAATACCCTTGGTGATAGGGTTCCAATCACAGTATGAGCCAAGCTCCGCTTTCGGGTAAGCCTTTCTTATACGGCGAAAAACAGTAGGATGCTTTGACCATAACGGATATGGCAGAACGGAAACCTTTTTGTTTGTCAGTTTGTGTACCTCAGGCCCCACACCGATAAGCATTGAGCCCCAACACTCTGCACTTATTGTAGGTTTTGAGGAAAGGGCGTTATATGTAACTGCACCGGAAGCAAAAATGCGGTCAAAGCTTGGTGTGTCGGCATCTCTGAACCATGCACCCGCACCGTCAACGCCGATTACTATTACGTGTGAATATTTTCGTGACATAATTATCATCTCCGCCATTAAACAATAACTTGCATACAGACTAACATATAAAAACGAAGATTGCAATGCATTGTTTACAAATAATCTTTTTTATACAGTCTGTTTTCAGGAGCTTGCATTGCAATTTCCTTTTTTTATGTGATAAAATGTGAATATATAAAAAGCACTAATTAAGAGGTGATTCAAATGTTGAAAGCAAACCGGATCCTTTCCGGTTATAAAATGAGTAGGGTGGCGAGCATAATCCGAACCCCGTTTTTTACGGGCGGATTTCCGCCAATACTTCGTTAAAATACTCGTAAATCCGATAGGATTTACTGCGTTTTGTGTCTTGTCTTGCCAAAAATCCGCTCCGCAAAAAATCGC
>JAFWYB010000050.1 GCA_017517865.1 Clostridia bacterium
ACCCAAAAGTGCGAATTTTTGCAGGATTTTTGGATATTGAGGGTGCCGACAGGCTGACGCCTTTCAAAACCGAAATGCCGAAAAGCCGCGAAAATACACGCTTTTGGGCGGGTTCGGATTATACTCGTCACCCTAAGCAAAGATCACAGAGCCAACTACTCTGTGATCTTTAATATTTACTATGATTCCCTGAAATCGCAAAGCGATTTCGCCTGACTACTGGCTACTGGCTACTGACTACTGTAAAAGGCTGTTTCGCAGCCTTTTACTCTTCCATCTGCTTACCCAAGAAGCCTGCGGCAACCTGAGTGAGCTTGATATCCGTCTGTGACGGCGCAGCTGCCGTTTCGCCGCAAAGCAGCATTACCGCACCCATAACATCACCGCCGCCGATTACGGGGCACATAACCGAAACCGCGGAGGGAACCTCATCACTGACAGAAAGTTCACCCTTGTCGGAGCCGTAAACGAAGCTTGACCTTTTTTCCATAAGGCTTTCAACCATAGGAGAAATACGCTTACCCATCATTTCCTTTTTAGGCATACCGGAAACGGCAATAACCTGATCTCTGTCACAGATTACCACTGCAAGACCGCTTGTGCGGTTCAGCACATCAACATACTGTTTTGTGTAGGGTCCCAGCTCGCCCATAGGCGAATACTTTTTGAAAATAACCTCGCCCTCATTGTCGGTGTAAATTTCCAGCGGGTCGCCTTCTCTTATTCGCATTGTTCTTCTGATTTCTTTTGGGATGACGACTCTGCCGAGGTCGTCTATTCTACGAACTATTCCTGTTGCTTTCATATATATCTTTCTCTCCCTTGAATTACAAACTGTGTTGTTATTATCTGTATTTGTGGGAGAAATATACCGCAAGATTTACTTTTGAAATGAAATATGCTATACTAAATCAAAGGCGGTGATTTTGTGAAAAATAAAAAACAAGTAATAACAATTATTCTATCCGTTTTTATCACGTTAGCAGTTATTTTTGCTGTATTGTTTGGTATAAAGATATATCAAGACAAATCTGTTGAGTCAGGTTATAGTGAAACGCAAAACTCTGCTAATCAATATGCAAAGGATGTAACTATGATTCAATTGATTGCTACTCCCGAAAAATATGACGGTCAACTTGTCAGAGTAATTGGTGTCGGCAATCTTGAATTTGAAGGCAATTGTATTTCACTCAGCAAAGAAGATTTAAAATACGGTGTTGGCAATTCCATTTGGATTGAGCTTGGTGAAAAAGCAATTTCTTACGAAGAAGCACAACGATATAATGGCGAGTATGTAATTATAGAGGGTGTTTTTGATAAAGACGATTGCGGTCATATGGATATGTTTTGTGGCTCAATCAAAAATATTAGTCGGTATGAATTGTGGGACTCTTATTTAATTACCCATTCAACGATTACACAGCAAGCAAATAAAACATACTCATACGAAATCACCGATTATAAAGGACGAATTTTAGATTACGAAGATAATTTAACAAGAGAACCAAAGAGGCAAAAAGTGAGTACAGATATTGTTGGCATATCTGTTCAAACAGGAACAGGGCTCTCCACTAACTATGCTACCTATTTTGATTTAGAAAACAGCAAAATTTCAGAGACATTTCATTATGTTTTAGCAGCTAAAGATGATTATGTTGTACGTGCTGATTATAGAGACGGTGAACATTATATAGTTGTCCAAGATATATTCGATAAAGAGCAATATTATCAAGAATATAAATTAGAAAACGTTTCGCCGGTTGCGGTCGATTTTGTTGTTGACGGTTACTTCAATACTAAAGGTAACGTCAATATTACATATTTATCCGGCGATGACTACACAGAAACGAACTACACAATTGTAATATTACCCAAAGGCAAAGCGTGATGAATGTACCAACGGTGATATTACCGCCGAAGAATTTGCAGAATGGATGGAAGATTACTTCCCCAACCGAAAGAAAAAGATTGATAATAAGCAAACACCGCCGAGGAATTTCTCCCCGGCGGTGTTTAGCTATGCTTTGCTGATTGTTAAACCTATATAAGTTATATGTTAGTCTGTTCTTTCACATAAAAATGAGATGCTTTTTTGAAGATATACACAGCAGCAACACAAGACGCTGCACATTCAGCTATTGCAGTGATACGATGAACAATGTAGTAAAACTCAGGTCTGTTAATTGCCATTATAATCATTGAGCCTATGCAATAAACCGCAGTGTTTATTGCTCCACCGAAAAGCACACCTATAAAAGATGCAGCCAGAAAAAATTTCCTTTCTTTTTTATCCTTTGAAACGGCAAAAGCAAATATTAACATTATTAATGCAGAAATAAGCCAACATCCTATTTCAATAACATACGAAAAAATATTTGACCACAATTCAGATAATGGACCTGTTATAGCAAAAGAGTGAGATGTGACTGAAAGTAAAACACTGTAAAGCGTATAAGTACAAAATCTTGCAAGAGCACCGCAGATACCCGCTAAAATAAGTTTCTTCTTCATTATATTTTTCCCTCCTTAATTGCGCTGACTGCACAGTACGCAAATATTTTTTTGATATACAAAACATTTATACCGTTCAATCACGAGGTAATAACCCATCAAGCTGATTAATCTGTATGTTTTCCCACAGCTCTTTGTTATCTGTTTTTATTCCGGAATAATCCAGCTTCGGACAGTTGTAAACCCAATCAAATTGCTCAACACTGTCAGGAAGAATAATCTCCTCAAGATACAAGCAATCCGAGAAGGTATAACCGTAACCGTCCAGCTTAATAACACCGTCAGGAACGGTAAAGCTCTTATCTGTTTTTCCGCTTGCATAACAGATAAACTGCTTTTTGTCTTTGGAGTAAAGATTACCGTCAATTGCACAGAATGCACTGTTACCGTCTTCTACAACAAACTCTCTTATACTGCCGCCGGTTTGAAAAGACTCATATCCTATAACAGCCAGATTTCTGTTTAATGTTATCTTTTCAAGATTATTACTTAAAAGGAATGCATAGCTTTCAATTTCAGTAACTGTTTCAGGTATGGTAAATTCGGTATTCTTATTTGAAGGAGCGTATCTGATAAGCGTGGTTTTATCCTTATTGTAAAGATTACCCATTTCGTCGGTGGAGAAATATTTGTTGTCAGCGTGCACCCTGAAACCGTCAAAAACGGTATTAGGTACATCTATGTACTTACAGCTTGCGGGAACATTAATGTAACCGAGAGCATCGAATTCAACAAAATCAAAGGCGCTTATTTCCACAGTACCTTCTTTTACATCAAGCTCAATTTTTTCTGTTGTTTTGCCTGAATAGCCAATCATACTTTTCCCCGCATAAATAAGTCCTTCGGGTTGATTTTTTAACCATGCAGTATCCTCAAAATCCCCTACAGACAAATTTATATACTTATCGGGGAAGTTTATTTCTTTAAGATTTTTGCAACCGGAAAAAACTCCTCCACATAACATTTCAAGACTTTCGGGAAGGGTGATGCTTTCAAGTTTTTCACAGCCGTCAAAGGCGCAGTAGCCGATTTCAACAAGTCCTTCAGGTAGGATAATCTGCTTCATTTCACAACTGTACAAAGAATCGTAACGAAAGGCATTTTCACGGATATACTTAGTACCTTCTTTTATTTCAACCACACCGTTTTCAGGTGCTTCGCCCTTATATTTATAAGCAACCTTGCCGATAT
The DNA here is from genome assembly GCA_017517865.1 of Clostridia bacterium. Classification (GTDB taxonomy): domain Bacteria; phylum Bacillota; class Clostridia; order Oscillospirales; family Acutalibacteraceae; genus UBA6857. The sequence goes on from JAFWYB010000050.1 coordinate 3,703, forward strand.
ACACAACTCCGTCAGGGTGATTATTATACCATTTCGAATCACGAAGTTCAGCATTATTTATTATTTTAACTGTGTCGGGCACTATGATATTTTCCAGTCTTTTTGCCTGGCTTTCATTTATCATATCGTAACCAAGCTCTACCACAGGCTTACCGTCAATGGTTTCAGGAATTTCAATAGTATCAGTCACTCTTCTGATACCTTCAATACACACCTCACCATCCTCTGACACCGCATAATACAGATTGTCACCGTCAAAAAGACAGCTGCCTTCCTCACCAAATTCATATGCGTTAGGTGTATGCAGGTCAAGATAACCGTTCTGCCAAAGGGCAGATAGACCGACGGCAATAATACCGACCGGCAAAAGAAAAATTATAAGTATTTTCTTCTTCATTTTAATTCTCCTGTTTTACTGCTCAACGGGAGCATATTCAGCTTTGTTTGTATAGAACATACTTAAAGCCTTATAGCTGATGATAAATCCTATAACAGCAGAGATAACGGTTCCTGCTATTGCAATAACGGACATGGCAGTTGAATTGTTTGCCATCATTGCAAGCGTCTGGTCATCTTTGGCAGCCTCGGCAATTTTTAACTGGTTGGAATATCTTAAAAAACTGACTATAATTGATGAAATACCGCTGATGATACCGGTTACGGGAACTGAAAGTGCACTTGCAGGAATATAAAAGCTGATTGCACCGTAGTGGGATTTTGCCATTCTGTAGCCTGCAATATACACAACTGCAAAGACGATAACATTAGCAAGCCATTTTGCAAGATAACCCGAGAAAATTAATGCATCTGAAACAAATGTGCCGAGCTCGGGATTGATAAATGTCCTCAGATAAGAAGGAAGTGAGCCGACTACACCGCTGACAACAGCCGAGATAATAAAGGTAATAATAAATGTGATTCTTGCCTTAGAAAGAGCTACATTCAAGGGATGTGCAGGGATTCTGTCATTTAACCCCTCAAAGGCTGTGAATGCCATAGATGCGGCAAGGATTGCAGGCACAAGGCAGAGAAAGCCGCTTACGATTATTATTGTCGAACCGGTTGACGCGGGAATAAAGAAGGCCATAAGATACTGAAACACATTACTTATAAGTGAAGAAAAGAGTGTTCCCACAGCTGCACCGAAGTAGTAGCAGCCGAGAAATCGGATTGTTCCTGTTTTGCTTCCCGTAAGCTTTTTGCCGGCAATAATAATAGAGGCAATTGTAATGATGTTGACAATAAAGCTTCCGACGCTCGTAAATGCAGAGCTGTAATAAGAGGCAAGAGCATAGTCGGTCATATTTTCATAGAAGCCGTCAAAGCGGGAAATTGCAATAACATCGCTGATAGCTGAAAGAATTTTGTTTAGCAGAAATATCGCAGCAAAGCATATTGCTACGGTCTTTTTTGTGAGTGTTCTGTTTTCCATTTTTATTTCTCCTTTTTATCGGAAACTTGCGTTCCCTTTATTGTGATTTAATTCTACAATAAAAATATAGATTTTGCAACAATATATATTTTTTTAAAATTATATAATTGTTAAAAAATCAGGCAGCCGCTTTATTGCAGCCGCCTGATTAAAGATGCTATTTTAATTTTTTATCCTGATTGCAGATAAGAAATGTGTAAATTCAATTATTAATAGTGGTACATACCGCAGGAGCATTCCTTGTTTATTTTGAACAGCTTCCAGAAGAAGAGACAGAATTTGTGTAAGAAGCCGCCCTTGTGGCATAAGTGATTACAGTTTTTGGTTGCATCTTCATTACATCTGTCACATATTCCGTCGTGGTTATCGTCCTTGTGACCTAATGCAGGTGAGATAACTGTCTTTTCTTCATATTCGCAGTAAGTACAGCTTTTAACTTTGACCTTTTCTGTTGTGCAGGTTGCTTCAACAGTTTCATAGCTGAAATAATGTGGCTTCATCGGTATATCCCTGTAGACGTCATAATTTCCGCAGGTACATGTATAACGTTCCTGACCCTTTGCTGTGCAGGTAGACTCCTTAACTGTTGTCCATCTGCCGTAAACGTGGTTATCGGGGTCAATATCCATTGTCTGTACAAGTCTGTATGCACAGTTTTTACATTTATTATACTTTTCGCCTTCTTTTGAACATGTCGGTGTTAATGACACAACAGTCTTGCTGTCAATCACATGCTCTTCGCCCGTTGCGGTGCATACACGATAATTGATTGTGACGTTTTCATTGAATTCGAGCCCAAGAGCTTCAAAAGCTTCAGGTGAACCGGCAAAATTAACTGTTTTTGAGGCGTAAAGCTCTCTGGGTTTTTTAACCTCTGTAAGAGTTGAAGGCAAGTATATCTCATCAACGGTCCCAAGGTAGAAAGCATTGTACTCTATCTTTGTTACACCTTCGTAGATTTTAAGGGTTTCAAGGTGGCATAGTGAAAAAAGGTAAGAACCAATGGTTTTAATATTTTTTGGAAGATTTACGTTTTTAAGGCTGGAGCAACCGCTGAAAACGCTGCCGTCCAGTTCTGTAACGCTGTCCGGTATAACTACACTTTCCAATGCTGTACAATCTTCGAATACTGAATGCTCTATCTTTTTGACAGATGAAGGAAGTGTAACAGATCTGATTGCTGAGCATTTTGAAAAAGCATTGTCTTTAATTGTTTTTAAATTTCCGGGTAATGAAAGATCTTCAATAGCTGAACAGCCGGAAAAAGCATGATCACCGATTTCTGTGAGTGCAGATGAAAAAGTAATGTTTTTAAGAGAAGTACAGTTATAAAACGCATATGAACCTATTGTTTTAACATTTGCCATGGTAAGTGTTTTCAATGATGTGCAGCCTTTGAATGTATTGGCTTCAATCACAGTAACACCTGCAGGAATAGCTGCGTTTTCAATTAAAGCACAATCCTGGAATGCACCCATACCGAGTGTTGTGAGTGATGCGGGGATTGTGATATTCTTAAGAGAAGTACAGCCGCTGAATGCACCTGATTCAATTGTTGTAACTGTTGAAGGCAAAACAACTGTTTCAAGAGCTGTACAGCCCTTGAAAGTATTAGCCTTGATTACCTTTACACCTGAGGGAATGGTGATACTCTTAAGGCTGGAGCAGCCCTCAAATGCTGATTCGCCAAGGTATGTAAGCTTGGTTGAAAGAGTAGCTGTTGCAAGGCTTGTGCAACCCTTGAATGCTCTGTCGCCGATGCTGAAAAGGTAAGAGTTGGACATGCTCAGAGACTTAATCTGTGTAAAATCAACAAACGAGTCATCTGCAATTGCAACCACTTTGGTTCCCACATATTTCTCAGGTATTACATATTCGGTTTCACTTTTACCAAGGTCGGTTATTCCGTAAACCTCATATCCGTCAAAAATGGTACCGCCGTTATAGTATTGCCATTTGAAATCCAGAGTGTTTGTTGCCGCACTTGCTGCCATCGGAACAACCGATACAAGCATAAGTACTGCTAAAAATAAGCTTATAACTTTTTTCATTATATTTTTCTCCTTTTAAAATTTATTTATCTCAATACGGCAAGCCGTTTAAGATCAATTATTATTTTACAAACAAAGCCTTGATGTAATAATCGAACCATTCTCTGATAAGCTCGAGAAGGTGTTTGAAAAATTCAATACGGAAAGAGAAAATGTTGGAGTTTTCTATATCCGGGTCAAAGCTTCTGAATTCCTCAAAGCTGTCTGTCCAGAAAATCATAAGGTTGCTGTATTCACCGTAAATCTGGCTGTAGTCGGCAGGAACATAAAGGTAGTTACATTCACCGTCTCTTGCATAGCTGCCGTCATTTTCATCATAGTAAAGAAGCACATAACCGCCGTCGGGATGCTCATATGCACCTGTGATTACAATGCCGTGATAAACAGTAAACATATTTGAAAGCTCTTCTTCAATGGGGAAGAATTCGAAAAGAATAAGATTTCCGTCAAGAGCGCTCTTTACAAGCTTTTTAAGCTGTCTTGTGTATTCGGCACTGCCGGGCTTGAATGCCTTATCCTTGGGAACGATTGTAGCAGCCGAATGAGCATTGTAATAATTGAGAAGACTGATAAGTTCGGGAGTAGGTTTAAGGTCACGGACACAAGTGGCACCGGGCTGAGTGGAAACTACATCAAGAATGCCCTTTTTCTGCAGACATACGGTGTTTGCAAAGCCGATGCATGCTCCGTTCCAATCCCAGGTGGAATATGTAGAAAGCACTGTTGCCAATATTCCTGCCGGAAGAGCAAGAGGGATTGTACCGCCTGCAAGGCAGGTGCTTGAAACGAGTCTTAACTGATGCTCTTTTGTCATATAATATCTGTCACCGTCAAAGGTAAAATACCGACTGCTGTTTGTGAAACCGTAAACATCGGTGGGAAGAAGCTGAACAGGAGTTGAAATTGCATAGAAGTCATAGACTCCGCTTTCTTCCATATATGTATCATAAACTGAATCCGATGCATAATACCAGTCTTCACCGCTCGGTAATTTCCAACCGATGATTGCCTCATCACCTGAAATAACGTGCATTAAATACTCATTTACTGTTAATGTTGAATCATATTCATATGCAATATCAGCTTTCACACTGCCATCGGGCATATGATAACGGAAAATGGTAGCACCCTCGGGTAATTCATCAGTAACATTTGTAACCTTGAAGCCGTAGGCTGTGAGACTGCCGTCGGTGATAAGAGTAATTTTAAAGGATGAATCGGGAACATAAACAGTCTGACCGGAGAGCTCATCACCCTGGTAAACACCAACAAGATTCAGCTTGCTGTCATAAATAGAAATGATGTCACCAATTTTGTTCTGTTCTCCCTCTTCAAGAACATCCTCGATTGTTATATCCTCATTACCCTCAAAGTAAATGTTATAATAATCGTCACCGTCTTCAACATATGTATTATCGCTAAAGGTTACAAAAAGACCTTCTGCATCCTTGTTGCTGTGAGTATAGTCCCATTCACCGTAAAAATCGTTCTTATATCTGTGCTCACTTTCGGGAAGTGTCTGCTGTGCATTTGCGGGAAGCACAATACAGGAGCAAAGTAAAATAATCGCAAGAACTGATGATAATAATGCTTTATATTTTTTCATTGTTGTATCCTCCTTTCCTTAATTACGGTTATTAATAATAATGATAAGCGTTGCCGCAGTCACATTCTTCGTTTATTCTGAACAGCTTCCAGAAGAATACACAAACTTTATAAATGAAAACCTCAAAATCTGATGCATCATATTTTTGAGCTTTGTGACAGATACATCTGCAATCTGCCATTACTCCGCAATATTGACAATAAACGTTACCGTCAGCGGCAGGAAGGTCATAGTCCATATAATGACCGTAGCTTTCATCAATATGCTCATAAGGCTGTGCATTGCCGCAGGGGCAATTATAAGTAAGAATTCCGTCTTCAGTGCAGGTGCTTTCCTTTGTAACACGGGGAAGGAAAATGTGCTTGTGACCGTTATCAAGCGGTTCAAAGGCTACACCGTTTTCATCGGCATACCTTTCTGCAGTAGAACCACTGTAGCCTAAAAGCTTCATACATCTTCCGATATCACCGATTTCGCATTGGGGATTCATAATGAACACAACTGTATTACCGTCGTCCCAAAAGCCGTTATAACCAAAATCAAATGCATAATCTTCAATTTTTTCAACTGTTGAAGGAATTACAATACCTTCACAGGAGAAACCGTAAAATGCATCTTCCGGAATTACCTTGAGTGTAGCGGGCAATTCAAGGTAACCTACACTACAATCCTGAAATGCATAAGGTTCAATTGTTTCAACAGTATCAGGTATTGTGAGATCGGAAATCCACCAACCGGAAAAGCAACCTGACTTGAGAGTTTTAACAGATGATGCAACTGTATAACGGTCACTGTTACCGTTAAAGAGAATCAGCTCGGTTTTATCCTTGTTATAAATTGAACCGTCTTCATCAGCAGAAAAATACGGGTTGTTTTCATCAATAACAAACTCCATACCTGAATCAATATTGATAATTTCTGAAATACCTTCACCGATATAAACAGTTTCAAAGCGGAAGAAATCGTAGCCTTCGTACCATCCCCACCACTCGTAGGCATAAAAATCGGCATAACCTTCACCCTCAACAACTGCACAGCCGTCTTCATAAACTGTACAGAAAGCGGTTTCCTCATCGTTGACAGCTCTTTTAAAAAGCGCTTCACCGTGAGAATGATCTGCCGCAAAGGCAAAAGGAATACTTGCTGCAATCATTAAGACTGCAAGAATGATTGATAATATTTTTTTCATTGTTTTTCTCCTTTCATAATGAAAAATACAAAAACCGTCCGAACTCACATAGTGAGCCTGAACAGTTAATTACCAAATATTAAATTGCACACGAAAAGGGCATAGTTCCTCTGACTGACCGATAGATTGTCGCAAACTTCATAAGACCTGTCAACCTTTCCGCTTAAATTATATGAATTTATTATAACAGAAAAATCGGCATTTGTAAATAATTTATGAAAAAAAATAAAAAGTATAACATTGTGATAAATAATTGAAGGTATAACCGACTTAAAATGCAGATTTTAGTATGTATTAAAAGCATTTTAAATAAAGCCGGAAAATCATACTACATACAAGAAAACCGATTTCTTACAACTACTATTATTGTACGATTTTTCTGAATTCTGCTCTGCATGCGATAGAAATTCCCGAAATGAGAATGTATTATCAAAGAAGAATAAACATATAAAAGGCATAGAAACTGATTTTGCTTACGATGTTTATGAAGCAAAGTATTATGCAGCTCCGCTATCACAGGGTGAGATGTATAAGGAAGCCGAGAAAATAAGAAACCTGAAGGGCTTAACTTTGGACAAAATCGGGTTCATAGCTATAACAGGCTTTGAAAAAGGGGATGACTTGTTTCACTGCATCACCGGTGAAGAATTGTATAATTAAAATTTCAGCGACAGCACGGCTCAAACTGTACTGTCGCTTTTGATAAATTTATTATCCGATGCAGTGCTCAGAAAAGCTGAGTATTTCATAACAGAATCTTTCATACGGTGTCAATGATGTATGTAACGGGTCGCCCTCACGGATGCGCATAGTGCGGCGGATTTCTTTAGGGATAACAACCCTGCCGAGGTCGTCCACCCGACGTACGATACCAGTTGCTTTCATATATCTTTCTCTCCTCATAATACAAAACTATGTTGTTAGTATCTGTAAAAGCAGAAGGAATATAGTGAGCAATTTATTTTTGAATGATGACTGTTATAATTCATTTGAAGAAGTGATGTTTTTATTTTCATTATACATCCCATAGTTTTCTGCAGAGTGCAGTCACTGATATTGCTTTTCCATTCAACATTCACAACAACAGCCTCTCTTTATTGGCAATTTATACAAAAAAGCTGAAATTCGTATAATTATTCTTATGTAGATTTACTTTTGCATTTTTTTGTGATACAATAACTTTTATAAACTATGGAGAAATATTTTCAGTAAAATCAGCAAGTATAAAAGGGGGAAATTTTATGTATGACGTAACAGTTATAGGCGCGGGTGTTGTCGGCGGTCTTGTTGCCCGTGAGCTTTCAAGATACAAGCTTAAAATCTGTATTCTTGAAGCTGAAAACGATGTCGCCATGGGCGCCACAAAAGCAAATTCTGCAATCGTACACGCAGGCTTCGACGCTAAGGAGGGAAGCCTTAAAGCTCTGCTCAACGTACGCGGCTGTGAAATGATGGAGGAGCTGTGTAACGAGCTCGGTGTAAGATACAGCAACAACGGCTCTATGGTCGTTGCCTTCAATGACGAAGAAAGAGAAACTCTTCAGATGCTTCTTCAGAGAGGTATTGCAAATAACGTGCCGGATTTACGCATTGTTGAAAAGGAAGAGCTTCACAAAATGGAGCCTAAGCTTTCTGAGGATGTTATCTGCGCTCTGCTTGCACCCTCAGCGGGTATTGTCTGTCCCTACGGCCTTGCAATTTCAGCAGTAGGCAACGCTATGGATAACGGTGCTGAATTAAGATGTAACTTTAAGGTTAACGCTATTGAAAAAACAGAAAACGGCTATACGGTTTCATCGGAAAGCGGTTCCGTTACCACAAAATACGTAATAAACTGTGCGGGTATGAATTCAGATATAGTAGCACAGATGGTGGGCGACAATTCATTTAATATCCACGCAAGAAGAGGCGAATATATCCTTCTTGACAGAGAGTCTGATAAGCTTGTTAACCACACAATTTTCAGAACACCGTCAAAAATGGGCAAGGGTATTCTCATCACCCCTACCGTTCACGAGAATCTTCTTCTCGGGCCCACCTCATTTGACATTTCAGACAAAGAAGACAAGGATACAACTGCTGCAGGCTTTGCTGCTATCATCAAGAGCACAAACGAATCTACAAAGTTTATTCCCTTCCATACAACCATCACCTCCTTCTGCGGTCTGCGCTCAGTTGGCAGCACGGGTGATTTCATAATCAACTCCCCCGTAAAGGGCTTTATCAATGCGGCAGGTATTGAGTCCCCCGGCCTTACCTCCTCCCCTGCTATTGCAGAATATATTGCAGAAATGCTGAGAGAAGACGGTCTTGAAATGATTCCTGATCCCGCTTTCAACCCGACAAGAAAATCCTACGATGCATTCCGCAACGCTTCTGAGGAAGAAAAAAACAGAATAATAAAAGAAAACCCCGCCTACGGCAAAATAGTATGCAGATGCGAGGGCGTTACGGAGGGTGAAATCATTGAGGCTATTCACCGTAATCCTCAGCCCCGTGACCTTGACGGCGTAAAGAGAAGAACACGCGCACAGATGGGTCGCTGTCAGGGCGGCTTCTGCGGTCCCTATGTGGTTGAGCTTCTTTCAAAAGAGCTTGGCATCCCCTACGAAAGCGTTACAAAGTTCGGCAGAAAATCTGTAATCAACTTTGAAAAAACAAAAGGAGGACAGTCAGAATGAAGGATCTGGTAATCATCGGTGGCGGTCCTGCCGGTATGAGTGCCGCAATCGCGGCCTACGAAAGCGGACTTCGTGACATTCTCATTCTTGAGCGCGACGAGCATCTCGGCGGCATTTTGCAGCAGTGTATACACAACGGCTTCGGTCTTCACAAATTCGGCGAGGAGCTCACGGGTCCCGAGTACGCATGGAAATATGAGAAAAAAATTATAGATCTCGGTATTGAATACAAGCTCAACACTATGGTTCTCAGCGTTTCCGAAAACAAGGTTGTTACCGCAACAAACAGCACGGACGGCATTTTTCAGATCAAGGCTAAGGCCATTATCCTTGCTATGGGCTGCCGTGAACGTTCAAAGGGTGCTCTTAATATAGCAGGCAGCCGACCCGCAGGTATTTTCAGTGCGGGTACCGCCCAGAAATATGTAAATATGAAGGGCTATCTTCCCGGCAAGAACATCGTAATTTTAGGCAGCGGAGATATCGGCCTTATTATGGCAAGAAGAATGACTCTTGAGGGTGCAAAGGTACACGCCGTATGTGAGCTTATGCCCTACTCAGGCGGTCTTGCAAGAAACATCGAGCAGTGTCTGAACGATTTCGGCATTCCTCTTAAGCTGAGTCATACAATCATTCAGATTCACGGCAAGGACAGAGTTGAGGGCGTTACAATTGCTGAGGTAGACGGAAACAGAAAGCCGATTCCCGGCACAGAGGAATATATCGCCTGCGACACAATTCTGTTCTCCGTCGGTCTTATTCCCGAAAATGAGCTTTCGCAGAGTGCAAACGTCAGCCTTTCCCGCATCACAAACGGCGCCGTTGTTGACCAGGACAGACAGACCTCAGTTGAGGGTGTTTTCGCCTGCGGCAACGTGCTTCATGTGCATGACCTTGTTGACTACGTTTCCGACGAGGCAGAAATTGCAGGCAAGGCTGCAGTAGAATACATAAATAAAAATACCGACGCAGAGCTTCAGATTGTTCTTAAAACAGACGGCAAAATCCGTTACACCGTACCCCAGGTCATCACAAAGAAAAAGGATGTTGCCGTATATTTCAGAGTTTCAAACATTTATAAGAACGTAGTAATAAAGGTAACTGACGGCGATAAGCTGATTTTATCAAAGAAAAAGATAAAGGTTGCCCCCGGCGAGATGGAATCTGTAGCTCTGAAAAAAGAAATGCTCGAAAACGTAAAGGAACTGTGTTTTTCACTTGAGGAGGTATAATATGGAAAGAAAGCTTACTTGTATTATATGTCCCCTTGGCTGTGAGCTTACGGTACAGCTTGAGGACAAGGAAATTCTTGATATTTCCGGTCACACCTGTCCGAGAGGCAAGGCCTACGCCGAAGCCGAGTGCACGGCGCCGACAAGAACTCTGACCACCACTGTCAGATGCTCTGACGGTTCACTCGTTCCCGTAAAAACACAGACACCCATTCCCAAAGAAAAGATGAGCGAGTGTATGGAAATACTGAACGGTGTTACAGCCGCCCTTCCTCTTGCAATCGGTGATGTTATTGTCGAAGACGTTTTCGGCAGTAAGGTTGTAGCAACACAGAATAAGCCATAAACAAAAGGGGCTGTAAAACGCCGACGCCCCATAAGGAAGTATTTCTTTAAAATGCGAAACAACTTCACAATAATGCGTTAAAAATCACCGATATGCGTCAGCATTATCGGTGATTTTTGCCTTTTCTTGCAAAGCTTTTTCGCATTTTAAAGTGCTTCGCAGTTTCGTAAGAACTTAAAATTTCTTGTATTGAAGCCACAAAACGCATCAAGGCTGTCGCCTTGCGAGGCTTTTGGCAAAAATACGGGGAATTTTGTTCGAGAAACAAATACTTCCTTATGGGGTGTCAGCGAAATACAGCCCCTTTTGAGTAGTCAGTAGCCGGCAGACAGGATTTACCTTATAAAATCCCGTCTTTTCAGGCGCTTTGTTTTTTTAGCCCTTTGCAAAATGCCGGTATTTATTTAATGTTGAAAATATTTTTGAGTCTTACAAAAACACTTCTTATCCAGCTGAGTATAATTGCCGCAAGAGAAGCCGGCTTGCCCTCGCCCTTACCTTCCTCATTGCCGCTGTCGGTTGCCGGCTGACCGTCATAATCGCTTGTAAAGCTCGTAAGCCACGAAATCATTCCGTCGGGATAGGCCAGCTCAACGGTGTTGCCGTTACCGTCAACGGTTTTCATATAGGGGTAAGCACCGTTTTCAGATGAAAACATATCGTTATTTACCGCATACCATGCGTGGTGAGCACTGCTCGTAAGCTTACCGTCGGCATAAGCTGTAAGGCTCAGAGTGGAAAAACGGCAGCTTTCGGGGCAGTTTGTCTGCTCCGTGATGTTTTTCCAGCCTACGTTTACCATAGTGTAATAACTCACCAAGGGATCAAGCTTGCCGCTTGTTACCCATACGGGAATATCCGTAAGCTTCTGTGCCGCACTGTCATCGGGTGACCAGGCGGGGCATACGGGGAAAATTGCGGCAAACATTTCGGGATATGATACCGCCATTTTATAAGTCATTCTTCCGCCCATTGAATATCCGCCGATGTAAATACGGCTTACGTCAACATTATCCTTATTCTGTGCAATAAAATCGTCGATGGCCGCTCTGAGGGGATATATAAGGCTGTCCGACCAGAAAAGATCCTTTTCTTCAAGTGAACGGGGCACAAAAATGAATGCTCCGCCGCTTTCACCGAAACGGCTCTGATATTCGTCGCTTGCCCAGTAAACAATGTTGTTGTTTGTCAGCTGCTTGCCCTCGTACTCACCGTCACTCAGACCGTGAAGCCATATAACCACGGGATATTTTGTATCGTCGTTTTCTTTAACCGGTGAAAAATATCTGTAATCTATGGAATAGCCGTCAGTCTCGGGACCGACGCCGAAAGTGAAGCTGCTTCTTAAAAGGTCAGCGTCAAGCTCGCTACCTGCAAGAGCAGAAACACCGACTGTGCAAATAATAAAAATTGTAATGAGTGCAAACAATAATTTTTTTACGGTTTTCATAAACTTTTCCTCCCCTGTATCTTTAAAAAACACAACCGATATATCCATTATACCAAAAATTTTCCAAATTGCAATAACATGGCAATACAACCTTTTTCAGTTAAGCTTTAAAAATTCTCCGACGGTAACATCAAAAGAAGACAAGCTGTTACCGCTTCTTGCTTCACGGCTCATATCAACCGCTTTTATGCTGCTGTCTGAATAGGTACGGAAATAATATATCAGCTTATTTGTGTCACAGCAGCAGGAATACACCGTATATTCGTCTTTGCCGTCTTCGGTTTTTACCGTACCCTTGGGCATTGCTACCGTCTCAAGCAGATGAAAAAACTGCATAACGTTTTCAGGGCAGTCCCCTACATCGGTAAGCTTTTCTTTGACGAAAAATGCACGGACAAACCTCGACATTGACGACATATCACCGGGCAGACCAAGCGCGCCCATACCCTTACTGTACGTGTTTAACTGCAAATCGGCACTCAATCGGTTTTCCGGCGGATTTTCAGAAAGGTACATATAATTGCTGAGGTTAAATAGCTGAAAAGGCAGTTCGGGACAGTTGGTGAGCACATCTGCTTTATTTTCCCACACCTTCATCTCTTCGCCGTCACATTCAACAGTGATTGAGCTTTTTCTGTCACTTATCAGCCAGTGAAGCGGTGATGGCGGATACTCCTCGCTGAAGGCTTCATCGGTTATGTTGGTGTGAAGAAGAAGCAGTTTACATTCATCAACACTCTCACACTGACAAAGCAGCCAGGGTATAAATTCAAACGAGGCTATATTGTCTGTGCCGAGCTTTTCTTTGCAATATTTCGCCTCGGGAAAGCTCAGAGCCGCAACAGAAAGCCCCTTTTCGTTGGTAGCCTCATAATAAAGCGGTGTTTCATTCTGAATTATACCCATACCGATCATGGCGTAATGACCGGAAAACTCCTTGTTGCTTCTGAATCGAAAGGGGTATTTCTGCGGGGTTATTATCACTTTTTCACCTAATGTATATTCAAGATCAAGATTTCTGCCGAAAAAATGTGTGCCGAGACTCACACTCACTGCCGTACACATATTATCACCTCAGGGTGAGTGTTGGCAGAAAAGCAAAAAGGTAAACAGCAGTTCAGAATATTACAGTTTACTGTATACAACAAAAAGGCGGATAATCCGCCTTTTTGTTATTTTTCAATTGTGTATTCGCGGTATTCTTCATATACATCTTCAAGGTCAAACTCATTACGGCTGTAATATACATAGTCACCTGAAATAAGCTTATCGTTTATAAAAGACAGGCTACAATCAAAACTAAAATATACATCATCAATCATCCACCTTACTTCACTCGTTTCAAAAGTGTATGTTTGAACTTCACCGTTTTCGGTATATTCAGTCATAACAGTATCACCGATACACATTCTTTTCATCTTTTTCAATACATCTTTTTTGCTGTCACCGATATGAAATTTTTCAAAACTCTCACGAGCCATTTCAGTTGAATTTTTATTTAAAAGATAGCACTCTATATAAAAAAATATATCTGTATGAAGCACCTGTACGTAATTAGTTTTTTTATAGCTTATAGTCTCACCGTAGCATTCCGGTATAACAACTACACCTAATTCAAAGTCATTTGTTCTTGCATTGTACTTCAGATACACCGACTCGTTGTCCCTGTTTTCAGTAAAATACTCTTCTAAGCCGTCAAGCAAATATTCAAGCGCATCTTCATCTGAAATCACGGTATGAAGCTCCGTATGAGGCATATATCCTGATTCACGTAAGATTCTGTCAGCTTCTTCTCCGGTAGTTTTTTCATTTATTGAATCGTAAATCTTATTAAGTTCGCTTTGATTCATTCTTGAATTTATTATTAAAACTATCGCGTCTTTAAACATAAATCCGTCAAAAAAAGGAGCCTTTTCACTTACCGTAACATTACTGCACCAAAGAATACATAAGCTCAAGGAAACAGCAGTTAAAACCCCTGCCGTTTTTCCGCTGATTGTAGTCTTTCTCTTCGTAATTTTTCTGTTTGATGCAAGCCACATGCAGATAATAAATATGGGAAGAGTGATAATAGGAGTCGTAAAATACATCAGGTCTCTTAAGGCAACTGCTGCTTCGAGCGGAAGAAACTCCAGAAAGCGTAAGGTAATCGGATAATATATTGACCCTGAAATACCGAGTATTGACAACAGCAGATGTGCGAAGCCTATAGTTCTGAGCATCGACGGATGCTTTTCTTTGTAGGCGTATAAAATCGCAATAACAACACTAAAAAGAAAAACAGCGCTGATGAGAAGAGAGTCATAAGTAAGATATAATGAGTCCTTGAAAAATACCGATATAAGCGATGAGCCGAAGCCGGTTACCGTAGCGAACAAATCAGCAAAAATTATTATCAGAAAGGCTATGCGGCAATATGTTTTCTTCTCACGGTAAACCTCTTCAAACTGAGTGCTGACCTGCTCAGGCTCACCCATTTCCTCAAGGGCTTTTTCGTAAGCTGCATCCTTGCCGTAGCCAATCTCAATATAAAAATCTGCCTTGTCAAGAATATGGCTCAGCAGCTCAGCACGAATTTTGTCGTATTTTTTGGCAGAAACCATTCGCGGAACAGCTTTTTCAAGATACTCGGCAATTTTTTCAGACTGTTGCACAGGCCACTCCTCCCTCGATAACACTTCTGACGGATTCGGTATAGCTCTGCCATTCCCTTTTGTTTTTTTCAAGCTCTTTTATACCTTTTTTTGTTATTTTATAATATTTTCTCTTTCTGCCCTCAGAGCTTTCAGACCAATAGGACGTAACCATACCCTCTTTTTCAAAGGCGTGCAGAATTGGGTAAAGAGTACCCTCCTTCAAATCAAAGGCACCGTCTGATCTGACACGGATTTCTTTGACTATAAGGTAGCCGTACATCTCTCTTTTTTCAAGCACGCTGAGCACAAGCAAAGCTGAGCTGCCCTTTGTCATTTCTTTTCTTATATTCATATTTATTCCTCCTGTATGCATTGGAATTCTAGGTATAATATATCGCAGCTCTAGGTATTTGTCAAGTGCTTTTTTTAGGGGTAAGGGAATGAATATAAGGAAGCAGTGGTTGAGGCTAGGGGCGGCTCCCTGCCCCGAGGGTTGCTCTTGCAAGCCTCGGGGGCTTTTTCGCAAGCTTGCTTGCGAAAAAGAAGCGGTGCGACCGCAGGTCGCACCGCTTCAGGGAGCCGCCTCCCCCTCGGGAAAGCACGGACTTTATTTTTTTATGCTCTCCACTGCCGCCTTAAGGCTTTCCATAGCCTTTTCGAGTGTTGCTCTCGGGCAGGCAAGAACTACGCGCTGGAACTGCTCTGCGATTTCACCAAAAATATCGCCGGCGTCAAGCCAGAGCTTTGCCTTGTTTATGATAAGGTCATTGAGCTCTTCCTTTGAAAGACCGAGACCTGAACAGTCAAGCCATGCAAAATATGTGCCCTCGGGCTCAACAAGTCTGATTTCGGGAATGTTTTCTTCAAGGAAACTTCTTACAAATGCAAGATTTTCGCCTATATACTTCCAGCAGGCTTCATACCACTCGTCGCCGCCGTTATATGCCGCCTTGCATGCAACTACGCCCATATTGTTCGGCACAGTATAACCGCTGACGTCTATTTCTTTTCTGAATTTCGCTCTTGCTTCTTCACCGGGTATAAAAATGCTTGAGGTCTGAAGGCCCGCAATATTGAAGGTCTTGCTCGGTGCGGTACACATAACCGTTCTTTCTTTAAGCTCGGGTACGGTTTCAATGAAAATATTATGGGGATGTCCCTCGTAGGTGAAATCGCAATGGATTTCATCGGAAACAACATAAAGATTGTATTTAAGGCAGATTTCACCTAACCTTTTAAGCTCTTGCTTTGTCCATACACGGCACACGGGATTATGAGGGCTGCAGAGAATGAAAAGCTTTGCGTTGTTTTCACGTACCTTGCTTTCGAAATCCTCAAAGTCGATAGTATATTTGCCGTCCTTATAAACAAGAGGACTTTCTATAATTTTGCGGTCATTGTTTCTGATTACATTATAGAACGGATAATAAACGGGAGGCTGAATGATAACGCCTTCTCCCTTTTCACTGTAGGCACGTACCGCTGTTGCAAGAGCATAAACCACACCGGGAGTATTTACAAGCCACTCCTTTTCGGGAGTCCAGTTAAAATGTCTTGTGAACCAGCCTGCAACCGCCTCATAGAAATCCTCTTTCAGATCGCTGTAACCGAAAATACCGTGATTTATTGAATTCTGCAGTGCTTCAATAACACATTCGGGAGCTTTGAAATCCATATCTGCAACCCACATGGGGAGCACGTCAGAAGGCAGACCGTTTTCCACCGCGAAATCGTGCTTGAGGCTGTTTGTATTTCTTCTGTCTATGACAGTATCAAATCTTTTATCCATAATATCAGTCCTTTCGTTTGTACGCATAGAATAAGTATATCACCTCAAATAAAAAATATCAACTATGGACTTTTCAAAAATTAAGTGGTAAAATAAATACATACTATGACAGAAAGGATGATATATATGATAATTGCAGTAACACACGAAATGGGTAATGTTTTTCAGCATTTCGGACATACTTCACAGTTCAAGCTTTACGAAACCGAAAACGGTGAAGTGAAAAAAATCAGCTTACTTAATACCAACGGAAGTGGCCACGGTGCTCTTGCAGGTCTTTTAAAGGATAACGGAGTTGACGTGCTTATCTGCGGAGGCATAGGCGGCGGTGCGCAGAATGCGCTCACTGAAGCCGGCATAAAATTCTTCGGCGGTGTAAAAGGCAGTGCGGATATGGCGGTAATAGCATATCTCAAGGGTGAGCTTGACTACAACCCCGATGCACGCTGCGACCACCACGACCATGAGCACGGTGGCGAGGAACACACCTGCGGAGAACACGGTTGCCACCATTGACAATTCGCAATGCGCAATTCTCAATGCGCAATCGCGGGGAAAAGGTCAATAATCAAAAAGCCCCTGCCCGCCCGACAAGAAGATTATTATAATCTAATCTAAAATTTGAAAAGTCGCCTGATTTTTTCAGACGACTTTTTTTATATACAGATTTCATATCTTTATGATTTGGCGGGAACAAACCTCTGTATTTCTGAGTTCTCCCCCGCGATTGCGCATTGCGCATTGCGAATTGCGAATTACTTCACTTCGTAATCAAGCTTGAATTTCTCGCCGCAGCCGTAATTTTCATAAACGTAGTCGATATCCTTATCGCCTCTGCCTGAAAGGCAGGCGAGAATTGAGCCGCTCTTGTGCTCCTTTGCATATCTGATTGCATAAGCAACAGCGTGAGCGCTTTCAATAGCGGGAATAATACCCTCATATCTGCAAAGAAGGAAGAACGCCTCCATTGCTTCCTCGTCGGAAACGGTTTCGTACTTTACTCTGCCTGCATCACGAAGATAAGCGTGCTCAGGGCCTACGCCGGGATAGTCGAGACCGGATGCGATTGAATAAACGGGAAGAGGCTCACCGTTTTCATCCTGAAGAACGTAGCTTGAATATCCGTGAATGATTCCCTTTGTGCCGTATGCCATTGTTGCGGCATGGTCACCGACATTGCTGCCTCTGCCGAGAGGCTCTACACCGTAGATTTCAACGGGGTCAGAGAGGAAGGGGGTAAACATACCGAGGGAGTTTGAGCCGCCGCCTACACAGGCAGTAACCGCATCAGGCATAATACCTGTCATTTCAAGGAACTGCTCTCTTGCCTCAATACCTATAACTGACTGAAAATCACGTACCATTTTCGGGAAGGGGTGCGGACCTGCAGCTGTGCCTATACAATAAATTGCATCCTTATACTCTCTGAGATATGCTTCAAAAGCTGCATCACAGGCTTCTTTGAGAGTTTTTAAGCCATTTGTTACGGGAATAACGTTTGCACCGAGCATTTTCATTCTTATAACATTGGGGTGCTGCTTTGCAATATCAACCTCACCCATATATACGTCACATTCCATACCGAAATATGCCGCTGCAGTTGCAATGGCAACGCCGTGCTGACCTGCACCTGTTTCTGCAATGATTTTTTTCTTTCCCATATATTTTGCAAGAAGGCCTTCACCCATACAGTGGTTGAGCTTATGAGCACCCGTGTGGTTAAGATCCTCTCTCTTGAGGTAAATCTGACAGTTGCCGAAAAGCTTTGAAAGCCTTTCGCAGTGATAAACGGGAGTAGGTCTGCCCTGGAATTCCTTTCTTATTCTGCGAAGCTCGTTGATAAACTGTGCCGAATGACAGATTGCTTCATAAGCATCGTCTGCCTCCTTGAAAGCTTCGATAAGCTCCTGTGCCTGATATGAACCGCCGTATTCACCGAAATAGCCGTCCTCTGAGGGGAACTGCTTGAGGTAATTTTCAAAATCTCTGTAATTATTCATTGTAATATCTCCTTTTATGCTCTGTTTATCATTCTTTGTTTTAATATTTATTTCAGCTGCGCCATCGAAAGCCCGAATAATACATAAAGCACTCTTCTTTCTTATAAAAAATAAAATCCTCCGCCCCGATAGGAACAGAAGACCTGTAAGCCACCTATATGGTAATACGTACTGACATACGCTCTCTGCTGTAACGGTCAGAGCTCCGTCGGCGCCTACTCTCATAAATTTCGGGCCGCCCTCACAAGTCCATTCACATTATCATCCACTGCCGCCTTTCACCGCCTGCGGCTCTCTTTAAGCTTCATAAAAATGCTACTACTCTCGTTCATCGGTTTAACTTGTTAAAATATGAGGATATAATAAAACAAAAAAGCTTTTTTGTCAAGTTGTTTTTCAAAAATAATAACCATCCGTTATCAGGCCGCGGTTCTGAATTAAAAACGTCAGGTTTAAAGATTATAAATCTTTTTTTGAAAACGGTATATTTGCCGTAAGGACGGGGCGGCTCCCTGAATCTGAGCGCTGTAAACAGCGCTCAGATTGCTTTTGCGTGAAGCGAAGCTCCCGCAAAAGCCCTGCGGATGCGCTTTCGCGCATCCGCAGGCAGGGAGCCGTCCCTCAGCCTGACCGATACCAAAAAAACACAGTCGGCAAGACCGACTGTGTTCAGCTTATTACTCGTCAATGTGAGAGAAGAAGAATTCCTTTCTCTCTTCTGTGTTAATTACCGTAACGGGCTTAACCTGGTTGAGCACCTTGCCCTGCTTTTTGAGCATTTCTCTGTAATCAGCATAGGAATTCTTTTTCAGAAGATTTACCTTTGCCGCACCGAGCATACCCCAACGGCGGTATTTGATATACTTTTCATTGCTTTCACCGAGCCACTTGTCAAGACATTCCTCAATTGCAGGAACCATATCCTTTGAAATTTCCGTTTCGGGCTCTGCAAACATAACATAGCGTACGGGCTCAGAAACGTTGTCCGAATAGAAGCTGTAGCCTGTGAAGCTTATACCGAGCTCCTCCTGTACCTTTGCAGCAGCCCAGTCAACCATCTGTGTAGTTGTTTTTTCGTTGGCAACGTTCATAGCGAGGTTGTTTCTGTAAAGGAATTCAACCTTGGGGGTCTTGTTGAAGAAGCCTGTAACACGAACAACGTCTTCAATCTGATAACGGTAAAGACCTGAGAAGTTGGTAACAATAAGCTCGTATTCCTTGCCTACCTCAATCTCACCTATTGTAAGAGGTCTTTCAATGTCGGGATTGTCGATGGGAATGAATTCAAAGAAGATTGAACGGGGAAGAAGCACATAGTCGTTTACGTCAAGCTCAACGGGCATTGCAAAATAGCCCTCAGCAGCTGCATAGCCCATATTGTGAATGGGAGCATCACCGATATATCTTCTGAGCTTCTGAACGTAGAACTCAAGTGTTGAGCCCACCATACCGTATGACCATGCAAAATTGGGCCATATTCTCGGTGCAATCGGAGTTTCAAAGCCCTTTTCACACTCTCTGCGGATTTCTGTAGCTCTCTTGGGATTTGGCTTGAACTTCTTTGACCATTTTGCGCGAAGGTCATCGGGACACTTGATAGAGGGATCAATTGTTCCCATTTCAATATCCTTACAAAGAAGCTCCCAGTTGTTTTCAAAATAGTCAAACATAGAGGTAAGAAGAGTTACAACCATTGAGCCGAGGAAGGAAACGTCGCGGTTTTCAAGAGCGAAGCGCATATGGAAATATGATGAATTTACTGCGTCCTCGTTTTCAGGATACATAAAATCATTGGGGGTTGTCATAAAGAACTTTGAAATAGGCTTGAGGTAGGTGAAAGGCACCTGGCCTGCACCGTTGCCCATTTTGCCGTCTCTCATCTTGTGTCCCGTAAGGATAATTGCAACGGGGCCAATCTGCTTGGGGAACTTCTTACCCCTTTTCTCAAACCACTGCTTTGCGCAGGCGGGAGTTGCAGCAAAGCCCATACACTGCATATTCCAGAGATCCTTACCCGACTTGGGAAGAACCTTCGGCTTACCTACTGAGCCGGATGACGTACAGTAACGCTTGCACTTTCTTGCCATCATCAGATTTTCTTCACCGTCGAGCATACGCTCTATGTATTCATCGTAGGTATCATATGTTGAAAGGGGTACTATCTTCTGAAAATCTTCAACAGAGTGAACCTTATCGAAGCCTATCTTCTTGCCGTACTCGGTATTCTTGTTTTCTTCCATAATCTGAAGAAGAATCTTTTCCTGAGTTTCAACAGGAATTGATGTAAAGTGGTTTACACCCTTAAGTACAGAATTGCCGAGCATTACACCGATATCTGACATTGCCATTGGAATTACCTCTTTTCTTTGTTCGATTTATATATCCTATACATAATAACATTTTTTTACCTTCCGTGTCAATTTATTGTAAATAAAATGTAAATCATAAGCTGTAAAACCTCAGAAAACAGCATTCAGGTTATTTTTGAGACGTTTTCAGAATTTATGTTGTTATTGTTTCATCTTTATGTTGTATAAAGAAACAGTTCGTCGTCCGCTCATGCCTTGCGTCCGTGGCTTCAGCAGCGGGCGAGGTTAGTAGCCGGTAGTAAGTAGCTAGTAGTAACGCGACACCGTGGGATGAAACCGAAAGGTTATCCCCGCGAGAATTTGTGCTTGCCTTTACCGAAAAGAGATGTGTTGCCGAATAATACATCTTGCAATTAAATTTGCAGAAGGTAAAAAGGCATTCTCTTACTTAAATCGCTACGGGAGCGGTTTCCGAATGTCGGAATACACGGCTCCTGAGGTGCAAACGAGTTTATCAGACAAGTTTAACAGCGTTACGGAGAAGTAGAAGCGAGCGGGCGATTTTATTTAAGCTGAGCTGTGAAATACCCGAGTCTCGGTAAAGCTGTCACGGAGAAATATGAGCCCATAAGTTTGATTAAAGCTTTATGAAAAGTACAGCCTTTCAGTTTGCTTAAACAGATATTGAAATCCTCAGCGAATTTCTTTCGGACTCCTTTCACCATAGAGCGTTTTGCATGCTTTGTCGCTCAGGACAAAGTATGAGCCATAGCGGCTCAAGCAGATGATGAGTTGTTTCTTTGCACAACATAAAAATTAAAAAGAAGAAAACAGATGACGAAACCGTCACCTGTTTTTTTCATTTTCAAGCCGTCTGAACATCTTCACCAACACAATGAGAGCGATAAAGGAAAGTACAATTTCCGAGGCGGTCTGTGCCCAGGCAAGACCGTAAAGAGGAAAGAAATAATTGAGTATAAATATAGCAGGTATTTCAAAAACAATCTTTCTGAGCACTGCAAAAACAAGAGCTTTTTTACCCATTCCGCAGGCCTGGAAAACACCGACGGCAATAAAGTCCATACATATAAAGGGCAGGCAGATGCACATTCCCTGAAGGAACCTTTCCGAATAGGCGATAACCGAGGGAGTATCTATAAACAGAGCCGCGAGTTTTCCCGAAAAGATGAAATAAACCACCGAGGTCAGAGACATAAGAACCAGTACGATTTTTGTGGTATAAGTAAGAAAACCTTTCATTCTTTTATAATTCTTTGCCGAATAGTTATAGCCGATAAGGGGCATTATACCCTGCGAAATACCGAGAGCAACCTGAAGCGGTATCATATTGATTTTATATGAAATGCCCATAGCGGCAACGGGATCGGCGCCGTAGGCTGCGGCAAAATTATTGAGAATTGTCATACCCGTAACGTTGAGAAGGTTCTGTATCGAGGCAGGAATACCCACGGCACAGATGCCGAGAATGACCTTTTTTCTTTTTGTAACCCTTTTCGGGTTAAGACAGACAAAGGTGCGCTTACGTCTGACAAGTGTGAGTGTGAGGAAATAGACCATAGCGAAACAGTTTGAAACAAAGGTTGCAAGGCCCGCACCGGCTGCGCCCATATCAAGGCCCCATGGCATAATGAAAACCGGGTCAAGAATTATATTGAGAATACAGCCGCTCATTGTGCCGATGCTTGCATGAAGTGACGAGCCCTCAGAGCGCACCATATAAGCCATAACGACATTGAGTATTGACGGCACCGCACCGAAGGAAACAGTCCAGAGAAGATATTCCGAGGTTGCCTGCCTTGTTACGTCGTCTGCACCGAGCAGATTGAGTGCAGGCCCTTTAAGAACCGTAAAGCCCACGGAAAAGGTAAGTGCCGCAATCAATGCGCAGTAAAAACCCGTTGCAGAGCTTCTTTTTGCGGTACCGTAATCCTTTTCCCCAAGAGCCCGACTCATCATACTCGAGGAGCCTACACCGAAAAGATTGTTGACTGCGTTAAATGCAAGCAGCACGGGGGCTGCAAGTGTTACCGCCGCATTCTGAACGGGATCGTTGAGAAAACCGACGAAAAATGTATCTGCAAGATTATATATAACCATAACCAACGAGCTTATGACCGTAGGCACAGACATTTTAAGCACAGCCTTGGGTATGGGGGTTCTTTCAAAAAGCTCAGCCTTTTCGTTTTTCATTGTACTTAAGCCTCCTTTGACGTCTGTTTATTATATCACTTTTAAAGCATTTATTCCACCCCCTTTCGGGAAATGTTTCTTTCTCTTTTGTAATTCTTGTCAAATATATTGCTGAATTTTTATGAAAACCTACAAATCGTTAATCATTTATACACAAGAATAAAAAAATGTGATATTATGTTCTCATAAAAAGGAGGTTTTATTTATGAAAAAGAACAAAAGGCTGACTTCGCTTCTCCTTGCGCTTGTTATGATTATTTCCTGCGCAAGCCTCCCGGCATATTCGGCACAGAAGACAGAAACCGCAACGCTTGACTTTGCAACCCTGACAGATATTCACTTCTTCCCCTCTTCGCTTACGGGCAACAACTGTGAAGCCTGGCAGGAGTACTGTGCAACCAATTTCAAGCTTTTCAGGCAGTCGGAGTCTATGCTGCGCACGGCACTTGAAACTATGCTCATACGCAACCCCGACCTTAAGTATGTGCTTATTCCCGGTGACCTTACAAAGGACGGCGAATACGAGGGTCACGTTGCACTTGCTGAAATTCTTCGTCAGGCAGAGTCAGATTACGGTATAGAATTCATTGTTACAAACGGTAACCACGACCTGAGTAACTCTGATGCCTCCACCTTCAACGACGGCACGAAAAAACAGGCTCGCTCAGCCACTCCTGAGGAATTCCGCGAAATTTATGCAGAGCTGGGCTTTGACCTCGCCTTTGAAGAATACGCGGAAAAGGGTGATAAAATCCCGGGCCGTCTTTCCTATGCGGTTGATTTTGACGAAGGCTACCGACTTATTGTTATCGACTCAAACAAATATTTCTTTGACGGGGCACAGAAGCCTGTTACGGGCGGAGCAATCTCTGAGGAGCTTATGCTTTGGGTAAAGGATCTTGCAGAAGACGCTTATGCCGAAGGCAAGGTACCTATGGTTATGCTTCATCACAGTATAGCTCCCCATATGAAGATAGAGCCCTCTGTCACCTATGCCTTTATTCTTGACGATTATGTAAGCGCAGGCGAAGCTCTCGCCTCCTATGGCATACACTATGCCTTTACGGGTCATCTTCACACCGATGATATTTCCTCGCTGACAAACGACGACGGTGAGACAATATACGATTTTGAAACCGCATCGCTCACCTCCTTCCCCTGCACCTACCGCGAAAACACAATTTCAACCTTCTCAGACGGAGAAAGCTCAATGAAATCTGTTTCCGTTGCCTTTGACGCTGCAAAGGAATATACCTTCGAGGGTAAAGCCTACGAGTGCAGCACCTATGCCTACACAGTCTTTTCAACCGCTTACGGCGGTCTGACAAGTGAAGACGGCTACGCCGATACAACAGATTTCCTTATGGGTATTGTAAGAAATGCACTTAACGGCATACTTACAGACATCAATGCAGCAGGCAGTATTTCCGCTTACCTTAAGACTCTTGACATCGACCTTGATGAAATCATAAAGGGCTTCCTTGAGCCGCTTATAGGTGACGGTGTATCTGTTTTAGGCTACGATATTTTCACAGCTCAGAATATTATGTGGTTTATCGAGGATCTTTTAGGTCAGATTTACGATCTTTACGTTAAAAATCCCGAGGACCTTTACACTCTTCTTGAGGGACTTGTGAACGATATAGTTTCAATAAAGGTATCTGACAAGCCCTGCACAAAATTCCTTGATGAATATCATTTCGGTGACGAAACCGCCCCCGGTACTCTCGGTGATGCGGTGCTCAGCGTTATGACCTATTGGTGTCTCGGTGACGAGGACCTCTCAGACGACGAATTTATGAAGGATGTTATCGCAGGCTTTGCAGGCGGAGAAACCACAAAGGTTGTTTTCAACACTCTCGTTGACAAACTTCTTCACGGACTTATTGAAGATGAACTTCTTTCAAAGCTTGAAATAAGGCTTGACCGCCTTCTTAACGACGATATATTAGGCAAAATTGCAGGAATGAATCTCAATACGGGGCTCAAGGTGCTTCTTAAAAACGATTTCTCATATATGCACCTTGTTGACATCGTTTTTGCTCTTGAGATACTCCCCTACAAGGATCTTTACGATATTCTTGACAAGGAGCTTATAAGCAAATATCTCACAGACAGTCAGTTCGAGGGTACGGGTACATATATTGCTTATGTGCTTTCAGATTTCTCGACCGACACAAACCCTGTTGAAAAGGGTGACCTTAATGCAGAATACACATCCGAGCCTCTTGAGGTCGTTGCTACAAGAGAAAACTACCGTCTTCCCACAAATATCAGTGTAACAATGGGTGAGGACAGTGAATCCGAGGCTTACATAAGCTGGTATTCAAAATCAACCGTCGGCGGAGATATTGAAATATACAAGGCTGACAGTGAGCCTGCATTCAAGGGCGAGGCAACCGAAAGCACCTCATTCACAATAAAAACTCAGACCGAAGCAGTTACACGCTCATATTTCGGAATTGATATCGGTATTGCAGGCTTTATGCCCTATGCTTTTGAAGTGAACAGACACGTTGTTTCTCTCAGCGGTCTTGAGGCTGGTGCTACCTACTATTACCGTGTGGGCGATGCCGAAAAGGGCTGGTGGAGCGAAACGGGTAAAATCCGCACCGCAGACGGAAGCGACAGCGTAACCTTCATTCACGTTGCAGACCCCCAGTCACAGACAGAGGGACAATATGAAAGAGCCTGGGCAGAGGTACTCTCAGAGGCCTTTGACGCCTTCCCCGAAACAGATTTTATTATCAACACAGGCGACCTTGTTGACCACGGTGACAATTTCACCCAGTGGCAGTATATGTTCAACACTGCAAGTGGTACACTCATGAACACCTATATGATGCCTGCATCAGGCAATCACGAAGACCACGGCACTGATGCTATCGTAAATCAATTTGTTCTTCCCGGTATGCCCGATCAGGATACTGCATCAGGTGCATATTATTCCTTTGATTATAATAACGCGCATATTGCAGTGCTCAACACCAACGATCTCGATGAAAACGAAGCCCTTTCAGCTTCTCAGCTTCAGTGGCTCAAGGCAGATATGAATTCAAGTGATGCAGACTGGAAGTTCGTGATGCTTCACAAGGCTCTTTACTCTCAGGGCTCACACTATAAGGATGACGACGTATGTGCCATGCGTGAGCAGCTTGGTTCACTTATGCCTGAGCTTGACATTGACATAGTATTCCAGGGTCACGACCACGTATATATGAGAACAGGCTCTCTTATTGACAACGAGAAAGTCGCTTATGACAAGGTTTACCTCAACTACGACGGTAACGTTTACAGAACACAGGAAAATCCCGTGGGCACCTCATACGTAATTTCAGGCACCTGCGGAGTAAAGACCTACCTTCAGAACGACCCCTCGGTAACAGATGAATATTTCCCCAGAGGCGAGGCTGTTCTTGCAGTTGATGCACCTATGTTCTCTGCAGTACGTATTGAAGACGGTGTTCTTTACTTTGATGCCTTTACCGTAAGCGACGGCTCAGTAGAGAGCGTTGACCGCTTCGCAATCCGCAAGGATAAGACTCAGGGTGATGTTAACGAAACCTACACAGAGCCCGAGAATGAAGACTCAGAGGGCGGCTTCAGTAATTTCTTTAAGTCGATTACAAAAATCAAGGAAACCTTCCTCAAAGTACTAAAGATAATGAAAAACTTCCTTGCAATAATCTTTACAAAATAATTTCAGGCACCGCTTCTTTTTTGAAGCGGTGCATTTTTATCCCTAAACGTTACGGTCTTTTATCCCTTTATATTACAGCAGTTTTTTCTCTTTTCCCTCTTGAAAGAACTACTGATTATATAGTATAATATTATGAAAATCACATTTGGAAGTGAAAAAATGATAAATTACAGAACATCGGGCGTGCTTATGCACATAACCTCTCTGCCCGGAAAATACGGAACCGGCGTTATGGGTGAGGAAGCTCTCAGCTTTGCAAAAAAGCTTTGTGATATGGGCTTTCATTTGTGGCAGGTTCTGCCTTTGAATCCCGTTGACGGCAGTGGCTCACCCTATTGCTCCTCAAGCGCCTTTGCGGGGAATATTGCCCTCATTGACCCTGAGCAGCTTTACAGCGACGGACTTATCACTGAAGCAGAGCTTAAAGAAAACGAATACGGCGGCTCTGTTTATGAAGCCGACCATCGCTTTGCTTTTGAAAAAAGGCTTGCCACCCTCAGAAAGGCCTATATAAAAATAAACGCTGACACACGAGCTCTCATTGACCTTTTCACCGAGCAGAACGAATGGGTAAAGGATTACACTTATTATACTGCACTTAAAGCTCACTACGGTGAAAAGCCATGGTGGGAATGGGATGAAAAGCACGCAAGATACAATGAAGCATTAAAAGATAAAGACAGCTTTAAAGCCGAAATTGATTTTTATATATTCACCCAGTATATTTTCTTCACTCAGTGGAGACGCCTAAAGGAAACCGCCAACAGTATGGGAATCCGCTTTATGGGTGATATGCCCATTTACGTCAGCCGTGACAGCGTTGACGTATGGAGCAACGCAGAGCTTTTTCAGATAAACGAAAAGAGTCTTGCTCCCACAAATGTTGCAGGCGTACCTCCCGACTATTTTTCCGAGGACGGTCAGCTCTGGGGTAATCCCCTTTATGATTGGGACAGAATGGAAAAGGACGGCTACAAATGGTGGATAAGCCGTATCGGAGCTTCACTCAAGCTTTATGATACTGTCAGAATCGACCATTTCAGAGCCTTTGCCTCCTATTGGGCAGTGCCTGCAGAAAGTGAAACGGCAAAGGTCGGCAAGTGGCTTGACGGCCCCGGTATGAAGCTTTTCGATAAGGTTAAGGATGCACTTGGGGATGCAGACATCGTTGCAGAGGATCTCGGCACCTTCGGCGAGGACGTTGTAAAGCTCCTTGAGGAAACTCAGTTCCCCGGAATGAGAGTTATTCAGTTCGGCTTTGACCCGAACGGTGACAGCACTCACCTGCCCCACAACTACCCAAAAAACTCCGTTGCTTACGTAGGCACTCACGATAACAACACAATCCTCGGGTGGCTCTGGGACGCAGTACCCGCCGAAAGAGATTTTGCTCTGCGTTACTGCTGCTTCGGCGGAAACAACTGGGGCGACGGCGGACATTACAGCGGCTCCTGCCGTGCTGTTATTGAAGCGGTATGGCGAAGCAGTGCAAACACGGCAATAGTTGCCGTTCAGGATATGTGCGGCTACGGCAAGGATGCGAGAATGAACATTCCCGGCACTTGCGAGAAAAACTGGTATTTCCGAATAGGCAAGGAAGGCCTTGACGGCATTGATGAAGCCTACTTCAAAGAGATCAACAGAATTTATCGCAGATAAATTCGCGATTCGCAATGCGCAATTCAGATAAAACTTTTACAGTCGGAGGATAAAATGGAAAGTTACTATGTAATATTTTTTATTTTCTTAATTCTGTTTTTTATTCACCGACAGGAAAAACAGCAGATAATAAAGAAAATAATATTTGACAAGAAAGGAAAGGGAACTGAAATGCTGACCTTAGCGGAAAAGTTTATAGGCAAACGGTGTTTATTTTATACATTCAACAATCAGATTTCGGGAACCGTTAAACAGATCGGTCAGAACGGTATTCTTATAGAAGAAAAGGGGGAAGAACAAATCATTAACCCCGATTACATTGTAAGAATAAGAGAATATCCCAAAAATAAAAAAGGAAAAGACAAAAGCGTTATTGTTGATTAAAATACTCCTTCGGGTCCGGCTTTCGTAAATCGGAGATAATTCCGAATTCCGAATTCCCGATTCCGAAATTCAGAAAGGAATAAAATTATGCTCGAAATTATCAAAAGTCCCGTTCATCTTGTGGACGGCAGAACACTTATCACAGGAACAAAAGAGGAGCAGAAGGCTCAGCTTGAAAAAATGGGTCTTTCTCCCCGTGAGGACAGAAACGGCACTATTGCCTATTCAATTCTCAATGCGCACAACACAAAGCCCGAAGATGAGAAAATGCGAATCAAGTTTGACTCTCTCATCTCTCACGATATCACCTATGTGGGTATTATCCAGACTGCAAGAGCAAGCGGTCTTACCGAATTTCCCATACCCTACGCACTTACCAACTGCCACAATTCGCTTTGTGCGGTAGGCGGCACCATCAACGAGGACGACCACGTTTTCGGTCTTTCTGCCGCTAAAAAATACGGAGGTATCTACGTTCCTGCAAATCAGGCGGTTATTCATCAGTATGCCCGTGAAATGATGTCAAAGTGCGGCAATATGCTCTTAGGCTCAGACAGCCACACACGCTACGGCGCACTCGGTACAATGGGTGTGGGTGAAGGCGGCCCTGAGCTTGCAAAACAGCTTCTCAATAACACATGGGACGTTAATCCTCCCGAGGTTGTGCTTGTTTATCTTGAAAATGCTCCTAAGCCGGGTGTAGGTCCCCACGATGTTGCTATCGCTCTTTGCGGCGCAGTTTTCAAGGATTCTCTTGTTACAAACAAGGTGCTTGAATTTGTTGGCCCCGGCGTAGAAAATCTTTCTATGGATTTCCGTATCGGCATTGACGTTATGACAACAGAAACCGCTTGTCTTTCCTCCATCTGGGAAACCGACAGCAAGGTTAAGGATTTCTATACAATCCACGGCAGACCCGACGATTATAAAGAGCTCAAGCCCGAAAAGGTTGCTTATTACGATATGGCTATCAGAATTGACCTTAGCAAAATCGAAAGCATGATAGCTCTTCCCTTCCACCCCTCAAACGCATACACAATTCACGAATTACAGCAGAATCCCGACATCCTTTACGAGGTTGAAAAGGCCGCAAAGGCTCAGTTCGGCGATAAGGTTGATTTCCACCTTCGCGACAAGGTCCGTGACGGTAAAATCTATATCGACCAGGGAGTCATCGCAGGCTGTGCGGGCGGTATGTTCGAAAATATCTGCGAGGCCGCTTCAATTCTTGACGGCAAGAGCACCGGTGACGGCTACTTCAGCCTTTCAGTTTATCCCTCAAGCGTACCCGTAAACCTTGCCCTTATAAGAAACGGTGTTCAGGCAAAGCTTCTTGAGGCAGGCGCACTTTTCAAGCCCTGCTTCTGCGGTCCCTGCTTCGGTGCAGGTGACGTACCCGCAAACAACGGTCTTTCAATCAGACACACAACCCGTAACTTCCCCAACAGAGAAGGCAGTAAGCCCGGTGACGGTCAGCTTGCTTCCGTTGCTCTCGTTGATGCTCGTTCTATCGCAGCTACCGCACTCAACAAGGGGGTACTCACCGCCGCAACGGATGTTGAGATTCCCGATTACGATAAGACTTACAGCTTTGAAAAGGGTGTATATGAAAAGAGAGTATATCAGGGCTTCGGCAAGGCCGATGAGAACTATGAGCTCAAGCTCGGTCCCAACATCACAGACTGGCCTGCTATGTACGAATTAGAGGATAACCTTCTTCTCAAGCTCGCCTGCGTAATCCACGACGATGTTACCACCACCGATGAGCTTATCCCCTCAGGTGAAACCTCATCCTACCGTTCAAATCCCCTCAAGCTTGCTGAATTCGCTCTTTCACGCCGTGAGCCCGAATACGTTGCAAGAGCCAAGGCTGTTGCCGCTGAAGAAACAAAGCGCCGTAAAGACAATTCAAGCTCAGAGGTCCTCGAGGTGCTTGGCAAGGTAACTTTTGCTCCCGAATCAGTTGCCGGCCACACTCAGTTCGGTTCCTGCGTATTTGCAAGAAAACCCGGTGACGGCTCGGCAAGAGAGCAGGCCGCTTCCTGCCAGAAGGTGCTCGGCGGCTTTGCAAACATCTGCTACGAATTCGCAACAAAGCGTTACAGAAGCAACTGCATCAACTGGGGTATACTTCCCTTCACAATTGACAGAGAAAGAGAGTTCAACTATTCTCACGGTGATTATATTTTTGTTCCCGGCATCAAATATGCCATTATGACCGGAAAAGAAGAGATTCCGGCCAAGGTAATCACCAAAAACGGCGTTGAGGACATCACACTTTACGTAAAGGGCCTCACCGAGGAGGAAAAGCAGATCATCCTTGAAGGCTGTCTTATGAATTATTATAAAGCTCAGAATAAGTAAGACAAATCCCACCCTCACGGGTGGGATTTTTAGCAGTCAGTAGTCAGTAAAAGGAGAGCAACACGCTCTCCTTTTGATTATTTTATATTCCCTTTTCCGTCACAAGTAAGATTAAGTGTTTTTTCAATCTCTTTAAGAGGAACGCCCAGCTTATATTGCTTCATTGTAAAGCTTCCCGTTGCGGTGTTGCCTGTCTTTTCACACTCCGACGATATAAGCTGCCAATCGCTGTCTTTTATGTTGTATCGGGTGCTCACAGCTGTACACTCAGCTGTTTTCCCGTCAAAGCTAAAATCCGCCGTAAGATAAACAGTCCATAAAAGATTTCCCTTGCTGTCGTAATAGGCGGCATATTTTGTTTTTGATGCCGTCTGCACCTTTGACTCCTTGCCGAAGAGCTTTTCAAAAAATTCGGTGAGAAATTTTACGATGCGTCTGAGAAAGCTGAAAATATCAGCCGAATCGGATTCCTCTTCACCGCCCAGTGATTCCCATGGGTCGGGAGAGCCATAGCCCGTTAAAATACAGGAGCCGTCTTCAAAATACAGGTTATCCTCCGCAGTAACTGCCGATGCGGCAGGCACCACAGAAAGAAGCATCAGAGCAGCAAGAAGCAGGCTGACAAGTTTTTTCATATAAAATCACCGCCCGTGACAATTTTTATCATCATTACACCCTCTTCGATATATCCGTGAGCCTCCTCGTGCACATCTATAAGGCTGAACACAACAAAGAGAGCATAAATAAGAACAGCCACGGCCACAGCGGCAAGAATATATTTTTTAATCTTAATCCTTTTGGCAATAGTCTTAGGGTCTGTGTTTTCCATAAAGCCCTTGCTTATATCCTCAGCAGAGCCGAAAACCGCCTTTATATCATTTATATCTGCTTCGGTGTTTTCTTCAAGAAAAGCCTCTATATCGTTTCTGAGACTCATTATAAAACCTTTTTTATGTTTTTCATTGCAGAGAAGCAACGCTGATATTTCAGAAAAATAACCGTTAAGCTCAGCCTTGGTAACCTTACTCATTTTCACCGTCTCCTCCCACAATCATATCTACGCCCCGAGAAATCCTTCTGTATTCGCTCAGAAGCTCTTTATAGTAAAGCTCACCCTTTTTTTCAAGGTGATAATATTTTCTCAGCCTTTTGTTTACTATTTCATCCCGGTCAGAAAGATAACCGTTTTCAAGAAATCTGTAAAGCACAGGATAAAGTGTGCCTAATACAAGCTCAAAGCATCCGCCGCTTTTTTCACTTGCCGCTTTTACTATTTCATAGCCGTACATATCCTTTTCTCTGAGCACACCGAGAACAACCAGCTCAACCGTACCACGCTTGAAATTTTCTGCGTTGGACATTCCTATCTTCCCTTCCTCTTTTTTATAATTGTAGCACACAAAAAGCGTCAAGTCAAAGGTATTTTGTAAAATTTTATATTTTGTCTCACAAAATATATGTTGACAAACGATATGAAGTGTGTTATGCTGATAATGTGATCTCAATATATCAAAAAGGAGGTCTGTTATGACGAAACGAAGGATTATATCACTTTTTACGGCGCTGCTGTTTGTTTTTTCATCAGCAGTCACTGCTCTTGCGGCAGAAAGTGAACTTGAAGAAAGCATCGGCTTTATTAACGGACATAAGGAAATGCTCAGCCTATACCACAGTGCTCTGTATGATAATGCAACCGCGAAGCTTTCATCGTCTGATATCAGTGACGAAGAAAAGCAGCAGCTGACTGATTATATTATCACTCTCAGAAAGGGCCTTGAAAACTGCCTTGACGGTGAGCACAGATATCTGATTGACATTATGGACTCTGTCGGCCCTTTGGATTGCACAACCCTCGGCTTGTGCGAATACTGTGAGCACAGTGAAATCATACTCACAGGTGACGGCTACCGCGAAAGACACAGAGATTCTGACAAAGACGGTATATGTGACGACTGCAAAAGAGAAATGCCTCACATCGGCTGTGACCATTTCTGCCACAAGGAAAATTTTATAACCAAAAAGGTTCTGCTTCCCCTTTTCAGAATTATCTGGCGCTTTTTCGGCATTGAAGAATACTGCGAATGCGGTACCTATCATTTTAATTAAAAGGAGATTTTATTATGACAGCAATTATAAGCAAAATGCTTATTTTTATTTTTACGGTTGCATCGTTTTTTACGGTTGCTCAGCCTGAAAACGTTAAAATTACGGTGAACGAGGTCACTACCGAATCAACTGCAGTAGGCTTCACCTATGAAAACAAAACAAAAAAAATTATGTCTGAGCTTGATTCAATGAGGCTTTACAAAAGCGTTGACGACGAATGGGAAGAGGTTGACCTCAATTATGCTATGCCCGAGGTTGCTTACCGCACCTATCAGAATCAGAAGGTAAAAGACTCGTTACCGCTTACAAGCTACGATTGGGAAAACGGTGACGGAACCCTGCACTATGTAAAATTAACGGAAGGCGAATACCGTCTTACAATAACATATCGTATTTATGAATTTTCAAAAGGTTGGACTAAAGCCACGGCAAGCACAACATTCACGGTTGAAAGATAAAACATAAAGGAGAGCGTGAAGCTCTCCTTTTTTCTTACTACTTATTACTTGCTACTTACTACTTTCTCAAGCTCTGCTCTGATAGCCTTGATAAATTCCTCAGTTGTAAGAGCGGTTGCATTGCCCTTTTCCCAGAGACCTACAAGATCCTTTGTCATCCTGCCGCTTTCGATAACGTCGAGTGAAGCCTTTTCAAGCTTGTTTGCAAAATCTATAAGAGGCTCATTGCCGTCAATTTCGCCGCGCTTACGAAGTGCGCCCGTCCACGCAAAGATTGTTGCGATGGGGTTGGTTGATGTCTTTTCGCCCTCAAGATAGCGGTAGTAGTGACGGGTAACGGTACCGTGAGCTGCCTCGTATTCATAGTTGCCGTCGGGAGAAACGAGTACGCTTGTCATCATTGCAAGTGAACCGAAGGCAGTTGAAACCATATCGCTCATAACGTCGCCGTCATAATTTTTGCAGGCCCAGATATATCCGCCTCTTGAACGGATAACTCTTGCAACAGCATCGTCAATAAGGGTATAGAAATATTCAATGCCGAGCTTTTCAAAATCAGCCTTATAGTTTTCGTTATAAATCTCTTCAAAAATAAGCTTGAAGGTCTGGTCGTACTTCTTTGAAATGGTGTCCTTTGTTGAGAACCATAAATCCTGCTTGGTATCGATAGCGTATTTGAAGCAGGAATGAGCAAAGGAGCGTATTGATGTATCCTTGTTATACATACCCTGAAGCACGCCGCCGCACTCAAAATCGTAAATTGTTGCTCTTTCCTCGTTACCGTCACAGTCGGTAAAAACAAGCTCTGCCTTACCCGGCTTCAGAGTACGGAACTCAGTTGACTTGTAAACGTCACCGTAAGCGTGACGTGCAATTGTGATAGGCGCCTTCCAGGTGCGTACCGTGGGAGAAATGCCGCTTACAAGAATAGGTGTTCTGAAAACTGTGCCGTCAAGGATTGCTCTGATAGTGCCGTTGGGGCTTTTCCACATTTCCTTGAGCTTGTATTCCTCAACACGCTGAGCATTGGGCGTAATTGTTGCACACTTAACACCTACGCGGTACTTCTTTACTGCCTCGCCCGCGTCAATGCTTACCTGATCGTTTGTCTCGTCACGGTAAGGCAGACCAAGGTCATAATATTCGGTGTTGAGCTCAACATAGGGCTCAAGAAGCTCGTCCTTTATCATCTTCCAGATGATTCTTGTCATTTCGTCGCCGTCCATCTCGACGATTTTGTTCATTTTGATTTTTTCCATTTTATATACTCCTTAAGGTTATTTGCCGTCTTTTCAGTTGCTTGTCTTATGCTCAATTACAGGTCTGAGAGTACCCGGCTTGCGGGTGGTGATGTTATCCGGACCAAGGTTAAGTGCTCTTATCATATCAAACTCGGTTTTGATAGTCCAGATTGAAACAAGCAGACCTTTTTCGTGAAAGAAATCTACAAGCTCCTTGGTGCATCTCTTATGATTGATGTTAAGACCTGCCGCACCAAGAGCCTTTACCTTATCTGCAACACTGTTGAGATAAGCCTTATCTGAGCTCTTTTTCAGCTTGATGTTGAGCCAATATGTAATATCGGGGGTCTGTTCCTTTACTGCAGGAACATCCTTTTCCTCAATACCTGTGTAAAAAATTCTGTCTTTAACGCCGTATTTTTCTGCAAGCTCGCTTATACCTCTGAGGTTTTCGGTTGTCTTGCAGTCAACGTTTACGGTAAGGGAGGGTAGCTCTGCAATAAGCTCAAAGGCCTGAGCAAGAGTTACGGTGCTGTCTGCCGCCTTATCGTGAGCAAGCACGGGTACACCCTCAGCGGTAAAATTAACGTCAAATTCTACCGTATCGGCTCCGCATTCATAGCCCTTCTTTATTGCTTCAAGTGAGTTGTCTGCCGTTCCCTCACAGCCCGTATGAGCCGTAAGAGTGAAGCCCTCGGGAAGAATTACCTTTTCATTTTTAAGCTTATTATAGCTCTTGCGAATGATAAATAAATCTCCCACAGCTCCTAATATCATCTCAATTATTTCCTCTGTCATAATGTTTTTCCCTTCTTTTTGGGTTTACCGAATTATTATAGCACCACTGATTACTACTGTCAAGAAATAAGCAACAGTAATATAAAAAGAGGTACTGACGTACCCCTTTCAATTATTAAAGATGTGCCTGAACGTTTGCTTCGTAATGTCCTGTATCCTGGAAGCCGGTCTGTGTATTAAGTCTTTCTGCACTCCAGGCCTCGGCAATCTGCTCGTAGGAGCCGTTATAAATATCTGCTCTCCAGAAGCCGTCCTTTGCACCGTAAAGGCACCAATCGGAGCTCCACATACCGTGGCCCGTTGCCTTGTAGGTCCAGAGCATCCAGCTGTAATCGAGCTTATTCATCGTTGAGAAGCAATTGCTCCATGTGGTCTTCTTATGGGGATAGAATTCACCTACCATAAGAGGTACGTTGGGATGAAGTGCCATTGTGAGAAGAAGGAAGAAGTTAAAGATAAAGTCTGAATTGTTATAGAAGTGTACCTGATAAACAACGTGGTCCCAACCTCTCATAAAGGTCCAGGGAAGAGCGAAGCCCGTCCAGATAGCTTCCATAGTGATGATATGGTCAGAGTCAACGGCACGTACTGTATCGTAAAGTCGGCTGTAAATCTTTTCGTTCTTAATTCTTCTTGTGATTTCGCTGCACTGAACGTCGCACATAGGCTCGTTAAGAAGGTCGTACATAGCAACTGCGGGGTTGCCGTTGAAGCGTGAAGCAATAGCAC
The DNA here is from genome assembly GCA_017517865.1 of Clostridia bacterium. Lineage (GTDB taxonomy): Bacteria > Bacillota > Clostridia > Oscillospirales > Acutalibacteraceae > UBA6857. Next base: position 40,074 of record JAFWYB010000050.1, read on the forward strand.
TCCAGAGCTCGTCTGTAAGTCTGCGGTATTCTTCGCCCTGCTCGCTGTCTTCCATAAGCTGTGCGCCCTCAAAGGCTCTGCCTGAATGGGGTGCGTCACTCTGTGAGCCTACTGCACCGTGCATATCAAGAATAACGTAAAGCTCTCTTTCGGAGCATTCCTCAACAACCCAGTCAAGGATTGAGAAATCCCATTCGCCGTTTTCGTCAAGGATTTTTGTACCCTTATCGTCGTAATAGAAGTTTCTGTACCAGAAGGGTACACGCACACAGTTGAAGCCCATAGCCTTGATGTTGTCAAGGTCATATTCGGTTATCCAGTTCTCATAGAACATATTGAGAAGCTCCTGAGCCTTTTCTCTGCCGAAGCGCTCTTCAAGCTTGTCGTAAACCATTTCACCGTCATACTTATCCTCTGCAAGAACCTCTTCAGGGATATGGTCGGGATTAAGCCAATCCTCACGGACAAGCCATGCGCCTAAGTTTACGCCCTTAAGCTGAACCTGCTCGCCTTTCTGATTGACGATTTTTCTGCCCTTTGTTGTAAGAAAATCCTCAGCAGTAAAGCCTGTAACCTCATCATCGGCTGCTTCTGCGGCACTTGCAAAGGGTATTGCACTAAAAACCATAATGAAGCAAAGAAGAAGGCTGAGCGTTCTTTTAAACATTTTCATATTCATTCTCCTTTAAGTTATATTTGATACATATAATTATACAACTTATTCACAAAAAGTCAATCGTATTTCTTTTTATGGTCCCTTTTTTATTGATTTGTTTCCGTCGTAGTGATATAATAAACTCTATAAATATTAAGGCGGTGTTTACTATGGAAAAATATCTTATCGTCGGTGCAGGCAGAAGCGGTATCTGTTCGGCAAATATGCTTCACGCTCTGGGCAAAAGCTATGCAATATATGACGCTAACGTAAATTTAGATAAAAAAATGCTCCTTGACAGACTCGACTGCAAGAACCTTGAGCTTATTCTCGGCGACGTAACAGAAAATACCCTCGACGGTATCAGCGTGTGTGTCACGTCCCCCGGTGTACCTCTTGAAACTCCCATTCTTACGGCGGTAGCGGAAAAAAATATCCCTATATGGAGTGAAATCGAGCTTGCCTACCGCTACGATAAAGGCAGTGTTATCGGCATCACCGGCACCAACGGAAAAACCACTACCACCTCGCTGACCTACGAAATTGTTAAAAAGTGGAAGGAAAACACTCTTCTTGTGGGCAACATCGAAATTCCTTATACGGGACTTGCACTTGAATCAAAGGAAGGCGGTGCAACGGTAGCGGAAATCAGCTCCTTCCAGCTTGAAACAATGCTCACCTTCAAGCCTAAGGTAAGCGCAATTCTCAACATTACTCCTGACCATCTTGACAGACACAAGACTATGGAAAACTACGCCGATGTAAAAAAATCCATAGCAAAAAATCAGGACAAAGGTGATTTTTGCATACTCAACTACGAAGATGATGTACTTCGCGAATTCGGCAAAGAACTCAACTGCAACGTCGTATTTTTCTCCTCACTCAGAGAACTAAGCGACGGACTTTACTACAAAGACGGCATTATTTACATCGCCGAAAATAGCGAAAGCACACCCTTTATCCGTACTGACGAAACAAACCTTGTGGGTCTTCATAACTTTGAAAACATAATGGCAGCCGTTGCTATGACAAGAGCCTTTGGAGTACCCGATGACATTATAAAGCAGGCTGTTAAGGAATTTGTTGCTGTTGAACACAGAATTGAGTTTGTTGCTGAAATCGGCGGTGTAAGATACTATAACGACTCCAAGGGTACAAACACCGATGCAGCTATAAAGGCAATTGACGCTATGCCCTCAAAGACAGTCCTTATCGCAGGGGGCTACGATAAAAAGAGCGAATATGACGAGTGGGTAAGCCGTTTTCCGGGCAAGGTAAGAAAGCTTGTGCTTATCGGTCAGACAAAGGAAAACATCGCCGCCGCCTGTGAGAAAATCGGCTTTAAAGATTACTGCTTTGCCGAATCCCTTGAAGAAGCAGTTAAAATCTCGGCTGAAAGTGCAAAAGAGGGCGACTGCTGTCTGCTTTCCCCCGCCTGCGCTTCATGGGGGATGTTCAAGAACTATCAGCAAAGAGGAACAATGTTTAAGGAATATGTAAAGGCTCTGAAGTGATATAATAAGCTGTGAAAAACGGCACCCGAAAGGGTGCCGTTGGTGTTTATTTAATCAGTCGTAAATATTCTTTTCAGGATACCATATCGGGAAGAACTGTCCGTAATCATCACCGAACACCCATTTACCGTTTTCATATACAACCTTATAATCTATATAATCATTGTCTTTCTTTGAATAGAGACGGTAAAGATATTCTGTTGAAGAAATCCTTTTCAGACTGTCTTTGTACGGTGCTTCAGGTTGGAATAAGCCTCCGCCGTCACCATTGTACATATACATTTTACCATTATAGTCTCTGTAACCGTATCCGCTCGATTCTATAAAATCTTCGGTATGCTCTTCGGTAAAGTATTTAAGCATTTCTTTTCTTAAATCTGCAGTTGATTTAATTTCATCGTCAATAACAGCATAAAATTTAAATTCGTAGTCGTATTGGTATACGGTTATGTAATCCTTCGGATCTAATATATGACGGTATCTGAGATCTGTATTTCTGTTTATTTCATCTTCAAACACATAATTGAAGATATGCCATTTTTCTTCCAGGTCATTTGCTGTGATGAACATCCTTCTGACATAATCATCGGTGAGAGTACCTGTTTTAACCTTAAGCTGTGTACGGTCCTTAGCCCATATATAACCCGAATCAGTTTTGATATATGCCTTTACGGCAAAGATATAGTTTTTGCCCGGTACAAGGTTCTTAAGCGTTACCGTAAGTTTTGTTGTTGCCTTATAAACAATATCCCAGTTCTTTGTCTGTGTGTTCCACATATAAACTCGGTAGCCCGTTGCGCCTCTGACGCTGTCCCACTTGAGGGTGACATATTCAGAGCTGATTTTTGAAGCTGTTACGTTTTTTGTCGTACCGGGTACGGTTGCTGTGCCTAACTTTGCATATTTACTTGCCCAATAGGAAGTTCCGCTTAATTTTGTATAAGCTTTAACGGCAAAGGTGTATTTTGTGCCTGCAGTGAGACCTGTTGCAGTATATGTAAGTCCCGTTGTGGTTTTGAGAGCCTTCCATTTACCGTTTCTTTCAACATAAATTCTGTATCCCGTTGCGCCGGGTGCCTTGTTCCATTTGAGTGTAACGCTGTTTTCGGTTGAGGTTGAGGTTACTTTATCAGTAACACCAGGCTTTGTGACAGTGTTTATGCTCTTATACTTGGGCGCCCAGACAATACTGCCGTTGTTGAGATATGCTCTTACGGCGAAGGTGTATTTTGTTCCCGGCTCAAGGTACTTGATAGTTGTAGTTGTCTTCTTGCCGGTGGTACGTACTGCGATATCCCATTTACCGGTTTCTTTATTCTTAACATACACTCTGTAGCCCGTTGCACCGTTTACCGCAGTCCACTTGAGAGTTACAGAATTATTTGTGGTTGTACTCTTTAATGAAGTTGTTACACCTAACTGTGTTGTAGCCTTAACAGTTGACTGTTCCGGCGCCCAAACGGTTTTGCCACTTGCCTTTGAATAAGATTTAATCGCAAAAGTATATGTTGTTCCTGACGAAAGGCCTTCAGCAGTGTATTTTCTTGCTGTTGTTGTCTTTATTGCCTTCCAGCCGCTGCCTGACTTCACATAAACTCTGTAACCTGTTGCACCGGGAACTTTGTCCCAATTGAGTGTTATTGATGTATCCTTTGCAGTGACATTGATGTTTTCTACGGGTCTGTAAATATAGTTGTTATATGTAATATCCCCCACCATCATATAGAAATTGTCGCCTTTCTTTATGGCATCGAACTGAGCCTTCGTGCCCTCATAAGAAATTGTAATTCCTCCGGAATAAATAAATGCAAATTCTTCAATTTTCTTGACACCAACATGCATATAAATCTTTTTAAGTGACTTGTAATGAATATCATTGAAAGCATCGTCACCTATTACGGTTACACTGCTGGGAATTATGTAAGTTTCATCTGCTTTTGATGCAGGATAAATGAGAATCTTTGTTTTTTCCTTGTTATAGAGAACACCGTCAATTGTCGTGTAATTTTTATTTTTAGCATCAACAATGATCTCTTCGAGAGCCGTACAGTCACGAAACCGGTCAATAAATTCAACATTTTCGGGAATAATTACTGTTCTGAGATCATAACAGTAACTGATATCATCAAGATCCAAAGACTTGAGTTTACCTTTTTTAATTTCTATTTTTTCGACCCCATAACAATGATAGATTGCATTAAATTCCAGAGTTTCTACACTTGCGGGAATAACAAGACTTTTTGCGCCCGTAAATGAAAGTCCGTAGGATTCAATTTTTTTAACCGTTGAGGGAATAACAATACTTTCAAGCTCCACATTTCTTGTTGCGTTACTGCCGATTGTTTTTACGCCCTCAGGAATAACAAGCTTTGTGCACTTTTTATTATACGGAACCCTGATAAGCGTTTTCATCTCTTTATCATAAAGAATACCGTCAACAGATTTATAAGCAGTATTCTTATCAGAAACAATAATTTTTTCGAGTTTCCATGCACCGTAAAATGCATCCGTTTCTATTTCAGTTACACCGCTTCCTATTTCAACTGTCTTGACATTTGAAAAATCAAAACCGTTTTGAATAGTTGTTACACTGTCAGGAATAATAACCTTCTGTGTAGGACAGTCTTCACCAAAAACTTTTTTTCCAATATGCGTTACAACCTTGCCATTGATTTCAGAGGGAATTGTTACTGTTTTACTTGTGCCCGTATACTTGGTAATACAAACAGTATCATTCTCTGTAAGCGTGTATTTGTATTTACTGTAGGTATATTCCGTTGCCGCAAAAGCAGATAGCGACAAAATTAGCACTGCAGCAATCACAACAAATACACTTGCTAAAATTTTTATCTTTTTCATTTTGTTTTCCTCCTTAGTTTATATATATTTATATTACAATAAAAATTGTATTTACACGCAAAATTGTCAATTCGGCATGTTTTTTTGTCTGAATGGTTTATAAAATAAAAAGTGCGCCCAAATGAGCGCACAAAAAAATGCATCTCACTTGTTGCGACACAAACCTAACGACACGAAATGGTATGGTTAATAAGAGATACACTTTTTACAAGTGTTATCCCTTCCGTTGTCAAATATACAGTTTGGTCGCACAATCAATATAGCAAAATATGCTTCTTTTGTCAACAAAAAAAGACTGCCCAATTTGGACAGTCTTGATTTATGTACCTTCAAAACTAAACAAAGGAAGTAATGAAAAGAGGATTGTAGTATTTGTTGAACCAAGGAATTTGGTCAAGCCCTCGACCTATTAGTATTGCCTAGCTGAATGCATCGCTGCACTTACACTTGCAACCTATCAA
>JAFWYB010000051.1 GCA_017517865.1 Clostridia bacterium
GAAAAGGAAAATAGTTCTATAAGAAAATCAGCCGTGGATATTCACAACGCCTTGCCAAAAAGTACACTACAAGTTTTGCCAAAATTGTATCACGGCGAATTTTCCATAAACCACGGCAACGATTATGCTCAAAAAATAAGAAAGATCATCAGTATTTGACAAATTCCAATTTGCAGAGGTGAAATAAAGTATGTTCCGAGAAGTTGCAAGAAAGAAACAAGCTCTTACATCAGAACAGATTATCGAAATATTGAAAGCAGAAAAAAGAGGAGTTTTGTCTGTTCAGGGTGATAACGGATATCCTTACGGTTTGCCGTTGAATTTCTGGTATAACAAAGAAAACGGATACATTTATTTTCACAGCGGTAAAAAGGGACATAAAACCGACGCCATATCATCCGACAACAAAGTTTCGTTTTGTGTGTATGACGAAGGCTACAGAAAAGACGGAGAATGGTCGCTGAATATCAGCAGTGTAATTGTTTTCGGCAGGATGAACATTGTTGTTGATTCGGAAAAAGCCAACCAAATATACCGCAGTATGAGTCTTAAATACACTTCTGACATTGAATATATTGATTCTGAAATACAGAAGTTTGCAAAAGATACAGTATGTTATGAATTACAGCCTGAACATATAACCGGAAAAATTGTTAATGAATCATAACAACAAATTCCTATATATCGAACTGTTAGCAACAGCAAGTTGCTTGTTTATAAAACCATTCGGCGTTAGAATAATACTGAGGTGATAAAATTATGGAAACAAAAGATATTATTCTTGAACTCAGAACAAAAAACGGTATGTCACAGGATGAGCTGGCAGAGAAAGTGTTTGTTACCCGTCAGGCGGTCAGCCGTTGGGAGAACGGTGAAACAACCCCTAACACTGAAACTCTGAAGCTTTTATCAAAGCTGTTTGATGTTTCAATCAATACTCTTTTAGGCTCTCCGCAAAAACTCGTTTGCCAATGCTGCGGTATGCCGCTTGAAGACTGTAATATCAGCAAGGAAACAGACGGCTTTTTTAACGAAGAATACTGTAAATGGTGCTATGCTGACGGCGAATATATGTATCATAATATGGATGATTTAATTGAGGTCTGCGTGCAGAATATGGCAAACGAAGAGTTTTCTTCGGAACAGGCTCGTGCTTATATGAAAGATATGCTGCCGAAGCTGAATTACTGGAAGCAATATAAAAATTTTGACGGTGCGGATAAGTTCAACGAGTTCAAAGAACAGCTTATCAAGGAATTCAATGATTTGCATATTGAGGGTATGCCGAAGGTTGAAAAGCTCAACGCACTTGTAGGCGGATATATCAATCTTGAATACCGTCTCCCCAACGGACAGACTGTTAAATTCCTTGATGATAACGCCACCTATCTCGGCAATCAGCTTGAATGTGAATTCGGCGGCGAGCGTTGTTTCGGTATTGCTGCAAATATGGATTTTTTGCTTGTTTGCACATACGAAGAAAACGGTGAAAATCCTGAACTTGTTGTTTATAAGAAAAGATAGAAAAATTAGAAATTGCAGAGGATTGACAAGATGCAATATAATATTGAATTTTGGAACGCATTAGATGAATTGGTGAATAATTCTGAAATAATAATTGATAGACCAAAAGGAACTGCACATCCCAAGTATCCTGATTTCATTTATCGAGTTGATTATGGATATTTAAAGGATACATCATCTATGGATGGTGCAGGAATAGATGTGTGGGTAGGAAGCAGCGAAAAAAAGGTTGATGCAATAATGTGTATTGTTGATTTAATGAAGAAGGATTCAGAAATTAAAATACTGATTGGATGCACAGAAGAAGAAAAGAAAATAGTATACGAAACACATAATGAAACACAGTTTATGAAAGGCGTTTTAATACATCGATAAACTCCAATTTATCTAAATAAACACTCAAGGGAACAAACCGTATTTTTACAGTTTGTTCCCTCTTTTTTTATGCCTCTATAAACTTTTTCTTCAGCTTTGCAAGTCTTTTGCCAACTGCACTATGAGTTTTAAATCCCATCTTCTCCGCTATTTCGGCTTGTGTCATATCGTTCATCGCATACATAAGAATGGTTTTGTCATCCTCACTCAGACTTCCCCAGAAATTCGCAAATCTTTCATTAGCAAAAACTATCTCGCTCACATCTTCCGCATAGGAAGTCTGCTCGTCAATTTCATCTACCGATTCAACCGTAACCTTTGCTCTGCTGTGATTCCATTTGCGGTCAAAATCTGCCGCAGGAAAGTTCTGTTGTTTATGGCTGAAATCCTCGTGCGCTGGCACACTCTGAACAATGCCCGCAAGCTCACTGAACTGCATCGCATCCAAAGCGGTGTCTATGCTTTTTGTTAAAAGTTCATCAGCCTTTTCCGTGTTACCGAAAGCCGATGAAAACTGCTCAATGATTTGTGCTACACCGTCGGGATTTTCACAAATCAGCTTGTAAACCGCTTCACTGACAACCTGAGATGTGCCATTTCTCAGAAGCATAAGCGGATTTTCGTTTTTATCATAGCAGGATATGTGACCTCTCAGCCCCTTCTCCCTTGCAAGCTCATCCCATTTCTCATTAAAAACCGAAGCTACATATGCTATCTCGGCATTGTCCTCGTGGTCAAGCTCACCCTCACCGTAAACCTGCAAAGTCGTAAAATCGTGAGTTTTGAAAGACTCCCTCAGCTCTTCCATATTCGGAATTCTGTCCATATCAATCAATGTGTTATCGTCCTTATACATTCAACATCCCGTCCTTTTCATAAATTACACAATCATTATATAGAACATTTGTTCTATTGTCAAGATAGATTTTGTTGGTGTTTATGCATAAGTAAAATGTCGTTTATTTGTGCAAAAGATATAAGTTTGTAAAATCTGAAAATTTTTGCGTAACATTTTGCAATTTTCGTCATATATATTTAGATACATTTTTAATGCAAAAAACTCATCGTTCAATAAAAATCATAATTTTTCCCTATAAATCGGCAAAAATCATTGATAACTTCTCGCCTATATGTTATATTTATCTTGTATTTTTATACCTTATGAAAGCGAGGACACAAAAATGAATTCTAATGTTGAACGTTGGTATTCGATGAAAGAGATTTGTGAACATCTCGGTGTAAGCCGTGATACTGTTCTTATCTGGATTGAAAAGCGTAATATGCCCGCCGTCAAGATGGGCCGCCTTTGGAAATTCAAAGTCAGCGAAGTCGATGAATGGACAAGGTCAGGCAAAGC
>JAFWYB010000052.1 GCA_017517865.1 Clostridia bacterium
GCGATTTTTTGCGGAGCGGATTTTTGGCAAGACAAGACACAAAACGCAGTAAATCCTATCGGATTTACGAGTATTTTAACGAAGTATTGGCGGAAATCCGCCCGTAAAAAACGGGGTTCGGATTATGCTCGCCACCCTAAGAGGATTAAATATGAAAAAAGTATTTGTTGTTTCAAAAACTCATCTTGATTTAGGCTTTACGGATTACGCTGAGAATATCAGACGCAAATATATTGATACTTTTATCCCTGAGGCTATTGATCTTGCCGAAAAGGTGAATACCGACTGTAAAAAGTATTTTGTATGGACCACCGGATCGTGGATTATCAAGGATGCCCTGGAGGATGAGCATTGCAGAGAAAAGCTTACCAAGGCTCTGAAAGAGGGGAATATTGTTCCTCACGCTATGCCTTTTACAACTCATACCGAGCTTCTCGATGAAGATACCCTTGACTTCGGTCTGTCTATGGTTGATTCCCTCGATAAAATACGCGGAAGAAAAACAGTTGCCGCTAAAATGACAGATGTTCCCGGTCACACAAAGGGCCTGGTACCTTTTCTTCAGAAGCATGGCATAAAGCTTTTACATATAGGTGTAAACGGTGCATCGGCTCTTGTTGATGTTCCCGATTGCTTCTTATGGAAAAACGGCGACAGTGAGGTTGTGGTAATCTATTCGGGCGCTTACGGCGGTGCCTTCAGAAGCGACCTCGTGGAAGAAATACTTTATTTTGATCACACTCTCGACAACCACGGCGCGCCCTCGCCCGAAAAGGTGCTTGCTCACTTTGACGACATACAGAAAGAGTACCCGGGCTATGAAATTACCGCGGGTACAATAGACGATTTTGCCGATATCATATGGGAGGTGCGTCATAAGCTGCCCGTGTTTGAGGGCGAAATGGGGGACAGCTGGATTCACGGCGCTGCTACTGACCCTTATAAATCTGCCTGTCTTCGTACCTTGATGAGCCTTAAAAGAGAGTGGCTTTCCGACGGCAGTCTCAGCCGTGAAAGCGACGAATACAAGCTCTTCAGTGATGCTCTTCTCTGCATTGCCGAGCACACCTGCGGTATGGATTCAAAGACATGGTTTTCCGATTACGGTCACTATCTGAAAAAGGATTTCGTTGAGGCAAGAAGGGCTGATAAGGTTAAATTCCGCCGTCTGTTTTCGGATTTACCCCAGAGCATACTGCCCCTTGTCAGTCTTTTTGACGGCAGAAGGAAAAGAGGCTATTACAGCGTAATTGAAAAAAGCTGGGCAGAGCAGAGGGAATATATAAACAAGGCACTTTCTGCTCTCGGCAGTGAGCACAGAAAAGAAGCGGAAAAGGAGATTTCAGTTCTTATTCCCGCAGAGCCTGTTGATTTTATTGCTGACGGCGAAAACAAAATCACTTGTGGTGACTGGTACCTTGAAATAAACGAAAAAGGTGGTATAGGTGCACTCACATTCAAGGGTGAAGAAATTATAAAAAGCAACAAAGAGGCACTTATAACCTACCACTCCTTCTGTAACAAGGACTATGAATACTGGCTTAGCCATTACTCCCGCGACCTTGACGAGACAGCAATATGGGCTCTCGGCGATTTTGCAAGACCTAATCTGAAGGTGCTTGAGGGCAAATACCCCTCGGGCAGATTTAACTATAAGGCAGATAAAATCTGTACAGAGGGAAACACTGTAAGGGTTAATCTCACCTGCGATAAAATACTTTGCGAGCAGCTCGGTGCACCGAGACTTATTCAGGCTGTATATACCCTTAAGCAAGAGGGCTTAAGCCTTGAAGTGAGCTGGTACGGTAAAGATGCCAACAGACTTACAGAGGCTCTTTATCTCAATCTCTTCCCCAATGCCGATGATGTGCTTCTAAGAAAGCTCGGCACTTTCGTAAAGCCCTCGGAGGTTGCGCTTAACGGCGGCAGAAATCTTCATGCTGTGCAGAGTGTAAGCTTTGACGCTTATGAAATAAGAAACCTTCACGCTCCCCTTGTCTCCTTCGGTGGCGGCAAGATTCTTGAGTTTGACAATAAGCTTGAAAGCGTAAAAAAAGACGGTATCAGCTTTGTTCTGCAAAACAATGTGTGGGGAACCAATTTCCCGCTGTGGTATGAGGATAATGCAAGGTTGGTGTTTGAAATAAGCAGAAAAAGCGACTGACTCTACCGAGCGTAGGTTGTTTTGTGCCCTCAGCAGAGCTATAATGGTTTTGCAAACGTGTTGAAAGGAGAAACACAATGGATAATTACGTAACGGGCGGTACAATAAAAAAATTACGCGAGGCAAAAGGCATCACTCAGCTTCAGCTTGCCGAAAGACTCGGTGTAACCGCCAAGGCTGTGTCAAAGTGGGAAACTGCAAAGGGGCTTCCTGATATTTCACTTATTGAGCCGCTGAGCAGTGCTCTTGGTGTTTCGGTTATGGAGCTTATGTCGGGAAAGACGGTAATCAATAAAAACATATCTTCAAATCTTCTGCTTTCAAAGTTTTACGTCTGTCCCGTGTGCGGTAACGTGCTTTATTCAACGGGGGAGGCGCTTATAAGCTGCTGCGGCATCACTCTGCCGCCTCTTGAAGCGGAGGAGGCTGAGGGTGAGCACAGCATTGTAATTGAAAACGTTGAAGACGAAAAATTCATCACCGTACCTCACGAAATGACCAAAACCCATTTTATATCCTTTATAGCCTACGTCACAACGGATAAAATTCACTTTGTGAAGCTTTATCCCGAGGGGAATGCTGAGGTGAGAATGCAGCTTCGCGGCAGAGGCTATATTTACATTTACTGCAACAGACACGGACTTGTGAGGAATAGAGTGTAATTTTTATAATTTTTATCCCCGGTTTAAAGCCGGGGAGCTTTTTATTCTTGACTTTTTCTCAGTATCAGTTATAATATATAAATATATTTTAATACATTAAAGGAATGAAAAACTATGAAAGCAATTATCACCGTAATCGGTAAAGACACCACAGGCATTATCGCAGCCGTATGCACACTTCTTGCCGAAAGAAAAATAAATATACTTGACATCAGCCAGACCGTTATGGAGGGCTTCTTTACAATGACAATGCTCGTTGATCTTACAGAAAGCACTGTTGCATTTGCCGATGTCAGCGATGCACTCAATTTGAAGGGTGAGGAAATGGGTCTTGTAATTCGCATTCAGAGAGAAGATATCTTTGATAAAATGCACAGAATATAATCGGGAGGGATTCGTATGCACAGTCAGAAAGAAATTCTTTCCACAATAAATATGATTGACCATCAGCATCTTGACGTGAGAACAATCACAATGGGTATCTCACTTCTCGATTGCTGCAGCGATGACGTAAACGTTACAGCAGATAAAATCTATAACAAAATCACTACCCTTGCAAAGGACCTTGTCAAGGTAGGTGAGGATATCGAAAGAGAATTCGGTATTCCTATCGTAAACAAGCGTATTTCCGTAACACCCATAGGCATTGTTGCCGCTGCCTGTAAGCAGACAGACTATACACCTATTGCAATCGCACTTGATAAGGCGGCAAAGACGGTAGGCGTTAATTTTATCGGCGGCTTTTCCGCTTTGGTACACAAGGGTATGACAAAGGGTGACATCAACCTTATAAATTCTATCCCGTCAGCTCTTGCTTCAACAGAAAGAGTCTGTTCAAGTGTTTCCGTTGCAAGCACAAAGGCGGGTATAAATATGGATGCGGTTGCGCTTATGGGCAGAATCATCAAAAAAACCGCTGACCTTACCGCAGATAAGGCAGGCTTCGGCTGTGCAAAGCTTGTTGTCTTTGCAAATCCCGTTGAGGATAATCCCTTTATGGCGGGAGCCTTCCACGGCGTAAGTGAAGCCGAATGTATAATAAACGTAGGCGTAAGCGGCCCCGGTGTTGTTCATCACGCGCTTAAAAAGTGTAAGGGACAGCCCTTTGACGTTGTTGCCGAAACCATAAAGAAAACGGCATTCAAAATCACCCGTATGGGTCAGCTTGTGGCATCGGAGGCATCACAGCGCCTTGGTGTACCCGCAGGTATAGTTGACCTTTCTCTGGCACCCACACCCGAAAAGGGGGACAGCGTTGCAAGAATACTCGAGGAAATGGGTCTCGAGGTCTGCGGCACCCACGGTACAACCGCCGCACTTGCTCTTTTAAACGACGCGGTCAAAAAAGGCGGCGTAATGGCAAGTAACCACGTCGGTGGACTTTCAGGTGCATTTATCCCCGTCAGTGAAGACGAGGGAATGATTGAGGCGGCACTCAGAAACGCTCTTACTCTCGATAAATTAGAGGCTATGACCTGCGTTTGCTCCGTAGGCCTTGATATGATTGCCGTGCCCGGTGATACTTCGGCAGAAACTCTTTCGGCTATTATTGCAGACGAAGCAGCTATCGGTGTTGTTAACACAAAGACCACTGCCGTGAGAATTATTCCCGCAGTCGGCAAAAAGGTGGGCGAGATAGTTGAGTTCGGCGGACTTTTAGGCTCGGCACCCGTTATGCCGGTGCACGAGTTCTCAAGTGCAGATTTCATCTCACGCGGCGGACGTATTCCTGCACCTATGCATTCACTTAAGAACTGATGCGCAATTCGCAATGCGCAATCGCGCGTAAGCTTTGACCTGCAGGGTAAATACTTCCCGCCAAATTTACGCATTATAATATGTCTTATAAAAGAAGTGATTATATGAAAATTATAGATATCATAAAATCGGAAAAGCCTACCCTTTCTTTTGAGGTTTTTCCTCCCAAAACAAGTGATAATTTTGAATCGGTACGCGAGGCGACGGAAAAAATTGCCGCACTGAGACCCGATTTTATGTCCGTTACCTACGGCGCGGGAGGCGGTACGTCTGAATTTACCGCTTCAATCGCACAGAATATTCAGAATAAAGCAGGCGTACCCGTGCTTGCTCATCTTAGCTGTGTTTCTTCAACTAAGGAAGAAATTCACCGTCAGCTTGATTTGCTTAAGTCCAAGGGAATAGAAAATATACTCGCTTTAAGAGGTGATATTCCTGAGGGTATGAGCAAGGAGCATCTTGACTATCATTATGCAAGTGAGCTTACAAGGGATATAAAGAAATACGGCGGCTTCTGTATCGGCGGTGCCTGCTATCCTGAGGTGCATCCCGAAAGTGCAAACTCAATGGAAGATATGAAGCATCTTAAGGAAAAGATTGACGCAGGCTGTGAATTTCTGACTACACAGATGTTTTTTGATAACAACCTTTTATATAACTTTATTTACAGAGCAAGAAAGGCAGGTATAGAGGTGCCTGTTGTGGCAGGTATTATGCCTGTTACAAACCCGAAATCGATAAAGAGAATATGTGCAATTTCCGGCACTGCTCTGCCTCAGCGATTTATAAGAATAGTTGACCGCTACGGCGACAGCCCGGAGGCTATGAAGCAGGCCGGCATAGCATACGCCACCGAGCAGATAATTGACCTTTATGCCAACGGTGTAAGAGCGGTACACGTTTATTCAATGAATAAGCCCGATGTGGCTCAGAAGATATTAGAGAATATCAGTGCCATTATCAAGTAGTCAGGCATTTATCGGACTAAAACAGGGGCATATCTGCCCCTTATTTGATTTGAGGGATAATTATGATAACCTATCTGACAAAAGACGCTGCACTTGTCGGCACCGATAAAAAAGAGGCGTGCCGTTTTATGGGCTGTAAGGAGCCTTTGAGTGAGGCTCTCGGTGAGCTTTATGAGGAATGTCTGGAGCTTTATATGAATACTGCTGACTTAAAGGCGGTTGTAAGAGAAACCTCTGTCAGCTTCATAAATGATGACGAAACTGTTTTTGATTTCGGCACCGTAAAAAGCGTGAGCCTGAGAAAAAACCTTGACGGCTGCACAAGAGCCTTTGTTTTTGCCGCAACCGCAGGCGGTAAGGTTGACAGAACAATGAAGAGGCTTTCTCTCATATCCGAAGCTGACGGTCTGGTTTACAGCTGTATTGCTTCATCGGGGGTTGAATGCTGGTGCGATTATATAAACCGCGAGCTGGGAAAGACGAATAAACTAAAGCCCCGCTTCAGCCCCGGCTACGGCGGAGTTTCTCTGGAAATACAGAAAAGTATATTTGAATTTCTTGACGTGCAAAGAAAAATCGGTGTAAGCCTTACGGAAAGTCTGATGATGGTACCCGTGAAATCGGTGACGGCAATTATAGGCATAATTGATGAGAAGCAGTAGGTAACCGACAGGCGGCGAGCCCTCGGATTTTTAAGAATCAACCGCTTTAAGGAGAATTTTATGAACATAAGAGAATTACTCAACAAGAGAAGAATATATTTTGACGGAGGTATGGGCACTCTTTTACAGCAAAGAGGTCTTACCGCAGGTGAAAAGCCCGAAATGTGGAGTATTACACATCCTGAGGTGCTGACGGAAATTCATCTGCAATATCTTAACGCGGGCAGTAATGTTATCAGCGCAAATACCTTCGGTGCAAACTGTCTTAAATTCACAAACCTTGAGCAGATAATTTCCTCTGCTCTAAATAATGCCCGCAGAGCCGTTGAGCTTTTTGAGGGCGATAAGTCTGACTGCTTCATAGCTTTTGATATGGGTCCTACGGGAAAGCTTTTAGAGCCTGCTGGTGACCTGCCCTTTAGTAAGGCCGTTGATATTTTTGCCGAAAATGTGCGCCTTGCCGAAAAATACGGTGCTGACCTTATCATCATTGAAACGATGAACGATTCCTACGAAACCAAGGCGGCAGTTCTTGCGGCTAAGGAAAACAGTGACCTTCCCATATTTGTTACCAACGTTTTTGATGAAAAGGGCAAGCTTATGACCGGTGCAGACAGCAAGGCTATGATTGCAATGCTCGAGGGTCTGGGCGTTGATGCCATCGGTATGAACTGCTCACTCGGCCCCCGTCAGATGCTGCCGAGGGTCAAGGAATATGTTGAATACTCCTCTCTGCCCGTTATAGTCAACCCCAACGCGGGACTTCCGCGAAGTGAAAACGGAGCTACCGTATTTGACATAAATGCAGACGAATACGCTGAAATTATGAGAGAGATTGCTCTTCTCGGTGCCTCGGTACTGGGCGGCTGCTGCGGCACGACTCCCGAATATATAAAGAAAACCGTTGAAAAAACAAAAGACCTTCCTTTCGTACCTGCCGTAAAGAAGGATTATACATTTGTTTCGTCCTATACCCACGCTGTAGAGATAGGAAATGAGCCGATACTTATTGGTGAAAGAATCAATCCCACGGGTAAAAAGCGCTTCAAGCAGGCACTGCGCGAAAGAGATATTCAGTATATTCTCTCTGAGGGAATTGCTCAGCAGGAAAGAGGCGTACACATACTCGATGTAAACGTAGGACTTCCCGAAATTGACGAGGAGGAAATTCTTACCGCTTCGGTAAAGGCTGTTCAGGAGGTCATCGACCTTCCCTTGCAGATTGATACCGTCAAAGTATCCGCTATGGAAAAAGCTATGCGTATTTATAACGGCAAGCCTATGATAAATTCCGTCAACGGTAAAAAAGAGAGTATGGATGCCGTTCTGCCTCTCGTTAAAAAGTACGGTGGTGTTGTAGTTGCTCTTACCATTGACGAAAACGGTATACCCGAAACTGCAGAGGGTCGCTGTGCCGTTGCGGAAAAAATAATAAAGGAATGTGAAAAATACGGCATCGACAGAAAGGATATTATTGTAGACCCTCTTGCTATGGCAGTTTCCTCTGACGAAAGAAGCGGAAGAGTCACCCTCGACAGCGTTGAGCTTATAAGAAAAAGGCTGGGAGTAAAAACCGGCCTTGGTGTTTCAAACATCTCCTTCGGACTTCCCGCAAGAGCATCCGTGAATGCACTTTTCCTTGCGATGGCATTTGAAAGAGGACTCAACTGCGCCATTATGAATCCCGACAGCGCAGAAATGATGCAGAGCTACTATACATACAGAGCACTTAAGGGCTACGACGAGGGTTGTCTTGATTATATAGGCTTTGCTTCAGATGTCACCGTAAATACTGCAAAGAATACATCCGGACAGAAAACGCAGGGGAGTACGGATACACTCTATTACTGCATAGTAAAGGGACTTCGTGAAAAAGCTTATGAAAAGGCACTTGAGCTTCTGAAAGCCGAAAAGCCGCTTGAAATTATAGACAGTCATATAATACCTGCACTTGATGCAGTTGGTAAGCAGTTTGAAGAAAAGACTCTTTATCTTCCTCAGCTTCTTATGAGTGCCGAGGCGGCAGGCAAAGCCTTTGAGGCGGTAAAGACTGCAATAAATACCGAAGGCACTGCAAGCAAGGGCGAAATCTTAGTTGCAACCGTCAAGGGTGATATCCACGATATAGGAAAGAACATTCTTAAGGTGCTTCTTGAAAATTACGGCTACAAGGTAACGGATCTGGGTAAGGATGTGCCCGCTGAGGTGATAGTAAAAGTCGCTAAGGAAAATAACATCCGCCTTATCGGTCTTTCCGCACTTATGACGACCACCGTTGAAGCTATGAAGGAAACCATAGAGCTTCTGAGAAGGGAATTCCCCGAGGCTAAGGTAATGGTCGGCGGTGCGGTGCTCACTAAAGAATACGCCGATATGATAGGTGCGGACTTTTATGCAAAGGACGCTATGGGCGGCGTCAGAATAGCCGAGGAGCTGTTTTCGGCGAAAAAATAAAAGAACATATTTACGGTTGGGACAGGCGGCGGCTCCTTGATTGTGCGCCCCGCAGGGGCGCACAATCCCTGAGGCTTTTGCAAAGCCTCAGGGAAATGGCGGGGCTTGCCCCGCCATTTGAAGGAGCCGCCGCCCGTCGATTTATCCTGCCTTACGGTAAAATCGGTATACCCCACCGTTTCGAGGATATATTTATGAAGTATGAAAACATCAACGCCGCAATTTTTATCCGTCGGCTCAACCGCTTTGTTGCAGAAGTAGAGCTTGAGGGTAAAAAAATTCTCTGCCACGTGAAAAATACCGGCAGATGCAAAGAGCTTCTTACAAAGGGTGCAACGGTATATCTTGAGAAAAGCACCAATCCCGAAAGAAAATATCAATATTCCCTTGTTGCTGCCGAAAAAGGTGAAAGGCTCGTCAATATGGACTCCTCAGCGCCCAACAAGGCGGTGCACGAGTGGCTGAAAAAAGGGGAGTATTTTAAAAATGTTACTCTTATAAAGCCCGAAAGCACCTACGGCAAATCACGGCTTGATTTTTATTTTGAGTATGAGGGCAAAAAGGCATATATGGAGGTTAAGGGAGTGACCCTCGAAAATGAGGGCGTTGTATCTTTCCCCGATGCACCCACCGAAAGGGGAGTAAAGCACCTTGAAGAACTTATCAGCCTTGCCTCAAAGGGCTTTGAAGCCTATGCGATGTTTGTTGTACAGATGAAAGATGTGCTTTATTTCACAGCTAACGGAAAAAACGACCCCGCCTTTGAAAAAGCACTTAAGAAAGCAGCAGAAAAGGGCGTAAATATTCTCTGCTTTGACTGTGAGGTAAAAAAAGACGGAATGTTAATAAGAAATCCCGTAAAAGTAAGTCTCTGATGAGCAAATCTTACCAAAAAAAGATTGCCAAGAGGCTTTTTTTATGTTATTATTAAGTTTGTAAATAATTATCCTGAAAGGCACTTTCTAAATGAGAAAATTAAGAAACATTACATATATATTTTTTCTCTGTTTTTTTGCCGTTGCTCTTTCCGTTACGGCTTTGGGAACAGACGCGCAGGTTATCCGAAGCCTTATCGAAAACGAAACGGGCAGGGTGGTCGCAGTTTCAAGAAGAGGGGACACCTCGCTTTATCCCGCAAATTCTCTTGAGGCAATAATTTCAGCAAGAGAAAAGGGAGCCGATGCGGTCAGCGTAGCCGTAAGCAGAACGGAAGACGAATATGTTCTGTGCGAAAGCGGTTCGCTAGTAAACGTGTGCGACACAGATTTTGCGAGTACCGAAGAGGCTTTTTACAGTGAGCTTAAGGAATGCAGGCTTTATGACAGTGCGGGTATTCTTACTGATTGCCGCGTGATTTCTCTCAGGGATGCCCTTGATGAGCTTGACGGCAGTGTTTATCTTATTCTTGATATAGACTGGGAAAGCAGAGACGACGTATACGAAATTGTAAAAAATGCAGATGCTCTTTCATACATATCCTTAAGAGCCGACGTTACGGCTGAAAAGGCGGCACAGTGGTCGGCGGGCAGAATTGATGTTATCAGTGTATATAAGGGCAACATAATATGGAACAGTGCGGGTCATATCAGCAAGGCCACCGAGGCAGGAATGACGATGGCAGAATACCGTACGAAGAATTATTTCAACGTCTGCTACGGTACTCTTGTGGGAGACAGCTTTTCAGCTGACGGAAATGCAAGAGCCCTCGCCGCCTGCTATAACAGCGACTTGTGCGGTAAAAGAGCTGACAGCCCCGACGGGTGGGATCAGCTTATTGATGACGGCTTTACCGTTATAGAAACAAACAACATTGAAGGCCTTGTCTCATACGTTGAAAGAACACAGAAGGCCCGTAAGGCTTTGGAAAAGGCTTTAGAAAAAGCAGAAAAGGCAGATTTCAGCTCCTTTTCCGCCGCAAGCATTGATAATATCGGCAATGCAACTGAAAATGCCCGGGCTGTGATTTCGGGCAGAGCGAGCTCTCTTGATAAAACAGAAAAGGCTTATTCAGACCTTCTTTTCAGTATGAGTGATAAAAGAATGGCTGACGGCAAGGCTGAGGCTAAGGGTGAGCTTAACGTAACAGCAGGAAAAATAATTGCCGTTGTTTTTGTAGGTACGGCAATTTTAACAGCACAGATATTTATAGAGAAAAAGCGAAAAAATAAAGAAGGGTAGGAGAAAATATGACAACAAAGCAGAAATCTTGGATTACAAGAGCGAAAAAACCTGAAAATGCAGGTGTAAACTCAAAAATTTTGCAGGAGTTTATAGACAAGTGCAGTGAGCTCGGCAAAGAGGTACACTCAATGGCAGTTATAAGAAACAACAAGCTTGCCTGCGAGGTTTACAAGGCTCCCTTTGGCAGAGAGCACAACCATATGATGTACTCCGTAAGTAAGTCCTTTACTTCAACGGCAATCGGCTTTGCAGTTCACGAGGGATATTTTGATGTAGATACACGTTTCCTTGACATTTTTCCCGAGGCAAGACCTGAAAAGTTTGACGAGTACCTTGAAGAAATGACCGTTGAAGATCTTCTCACAATGAGAAGCGGTAAGTCTGTAAGTGTATTTCTTGACAGAACAAAGGACCGTTGGTTCAAGGATATTTTAGAGTCACCCTGGATAAGCGAGCCGGGCACAGAGTTCCTTTATATCAGTGAAAATATGTATCTTCTCTGTTGCATTATTCATAAGATGTGCGGAATGAGCGTTATGGAATATCTCAAGCCCCGTCTTTTTGAACCCCTCGGAATTGAGCATCCATTCTGGGAAACCTGCCCGAGAGGTGTTGAAGCAGGCGGCTGGGGTCTTATGATTACAACTGAGGACCTTGCAAAGTTTACATATTGCTACAGTCAGGGCGGAAAGTTCGGCGGTAAGCAGGTAATTCCCGAGGAATGGGTAAAGGAAGCCGTAAAGTACCACGCAGACAGCAGTGTTTCCAGCCAGGATTCCGACTGTAAGGAGGGCTACGGCTACTGCTTCTGGAGAAACGGCGGCTGTGAAAACTCCTACCGTGCAGACGGTATGTTCTGTCAGTTCGGTATTGTGTTTGAGGATTATAACGCCTGCCTTATCATTACTGCAGGTGAAATTCACGAGCAGGGACTGCGTGATGTTATATGGCAGTATTTCCCCAGGGCCTTCACCGAAAAGAACGAGGGTGAAAGTGTAGAGGTTACAATGGGTGAATATCCCAGACTTCCCGAAAAGAGCCGTTCTGCTCTTGAGCACAGATTAGAGGGTAAGCTTATCAAGCTTATGAAGCCTATTGCGGTCAATATCGCAGGCTATCCCACAAGCGTTGTACCCCTTCCCGCTCTGTTTATGGAAAGCGATAAGGCCGGTAACATCAGTGATATCTGTTTCAGATTTTTCGATAATGAAATGGAATTCAGCTGGACTGAAGGCGACGAGGCAAATACCATTATGATAGGTATGGACGGCGAATACCGTTGGGATGAAATCGTAATAGGTAAAATTCCCTATCACACCTGCTCAACAGCCTGTTGGAACACAGACAGAGAGCTTCAGCTCAACATCCGTTGCATCGAGGTTGTTGCAGAAAGAATTCTCACCTTCAAATTCAACGGTGACAATGTTGTTATGCGTCCTTCATCAATGCCTCCCGTGACGGTTATGGCGGAAACTCTTAAGGAAACAATCAAGGACGTTATCAAACAGCCCGTTATACAGAGTGCGGTCAATAAGGCGTTACCCAAGATAGCACCCCTTATTGATGCTGCACAGCGAGGAAAAATAAAAGATTAAAATCAGGAGAGTTTTTATGGAACAGTTTTTAGATAAAATCAGCGTAAATTCAATACTTGTGCTGGTAATGATAGGCCTTGAGATTATCTGCGTGCCCTTATTCCTGCACTTCTACTGGCCCAACAGGTCATATAAGTCGTTTACAATGAAAACAGTGTCGTCAGTTGTTTTTATTCTTTGCGGTGTGTTTTCAGCTCAGCTGTGTTATGCGCTCAATAATGACTATTTTCACGGTGAGTCCTTCAATCTTTTCGGCTTCACCGGTGATATGCTGGACTATCCGCGACTTATAATTTTCGGCCTTATATTCGGAATGCTCGGTGACGTTATATTGCATAAGCTCAAGGGCACAAACCTCAGCTTCATTATCGGTATGGTTCTTTTCCTCGGAGGACACATTTTCTATATCAAGGCTTTTGATGTGGCAAAGGGCGATTATGTTTACGATAAGGCAGAAACAGTCGGCAAGGTAATAATCGGTATAGGTATAGTTTTTGTTATTGCCATACTTGCAGCGTCAATAATAACAAAGAAAATCAAAGGCAGAGAGGCTGTTCTTGCTGCCGCTGCGGTTTACGGTGTTGTTCTTTTCACAATGGTTTCAAAGGCTGTTGTTGGTGCAATGACAATTATTGAACACTTCGAGCCTACCGGTGACTGGTCAATATGGGGTAACACCTTCTCAAATAACAGACCCGGTTGGATGATCAAGGCTCAGGAGCTTCTCGGCCCCTGTGAAGCATGGCAGGTAGCTGCGGTCATGCTTATTTCAGGCGCAGTGCTCTTTGCTTTCTCAGATCTTCTTTTAGGCTTTATGATTGCAAGAGAGCACGGCTTTAAGAAGCAGCCCAAGAGGTGGCTGAGAATAATAAACATTCTTACATACTACACAGCTCAGATTATTCTCGGCGTAAGTATTATTGTTGTACCTCTCGGTTTTGAGTGGGTAGAAAGTCTCTACACAGCACTTAAGTTTATATGATGATAAGGTCGGTACGGGAAAATCCGTACCGATTTTTTTACTGCAAAAAAGATTGAAAAAAGCGAAAAAAATTATAAAAAGCTATTGACATTTATGAAATAGGTGATATAATATCTCTTGTTCGTTGCGGAATTGTGTAAGGGTAGCACAGCAGACTCTGACTCTGTTTGTCTGGGTTCGAATCCTAGTTCCGCAGCCAAAAAATCCAAGTCTTTTGACTTGGATTTTTTCATTTATGTCCGCAGGACATAACTTCGTTACGAGCAAAGCGAGTACCTCATTTGACAGTTTGCTGTCAACTTCATTGTCAGCAAAGCGGACATAAACGAATGAAGTTGCCTTACGGCAAATGAAGTGTCTACGCCAATGAAGTGTGCCTGACGGCACAATGAAGTTGCCCTACGGGCAAATGGAATTGCGAAATCTATAACATTGCAAATTGATGTTATGTGTGATATAATCAACTCGACAAATAAGAATTAGTCAGGAGGAATCAATTATGAGCGACAAACCAATCATACCGCTTAATTGCTTTTTTCAAGGGTGTTACAATCCTGCCTATGAAGAAGAAATACGCAAGGCAAAGGAAATGTGCTATCACTATAATCAGCTTTGCCCCAATGATAACGAGGCACAGCAACTAATACTTCAAAAGTTGTTGGGAGAGATGGGGAAGGATGCAATAATTGTTCCTCCATTTTGGTGTGATTACGGTTATCATATAACTGTCGGCGAAAGTTTTTATGCAAATCACAATCTTATTATCCAAGACGGTGCAGGCGTTAGATTTGGCGATAATGTTTTCATCGCCCCTAACTGTTGCTTCACAACGGCAGAACACGCCATTGATCCCGAAATGAGAAAAGCAGGTGTGGAGATAGCAAAGCCAATAAAGGTAGGAAATAACGTATGGATCGGGGCAGGTTGTACTATACTTGCAGGAGTAGAAATCGGCGATAATACGGTGATAGGTGCAGGTAGTGTTGTTACCAAATCCATACCGAGCAATGTCGTTGCCGTCGGTGTCCCTTGCAAAGTATTGAGAGAAATAACAGAAAAAGATAAAATGACCTATCCAATTTATAGCGAGTTGATACTCAAGTAACAACTGTCCCAACAAATTCCAATTTGACGAGGAGAACCTATATGAAATACAAAGGAACACTTATTGTTGTTAAAGATTGTAACCGTGCGTTAAAGTTCTATAGTGATATGTTTGGATTTCAACTTCTTCAAGATAACGATGGGAATATGGAATTGACGAATAATATATATTTACAGGAATTGGGATACTGGGAACAATTTACAAAAAGAAGTGTAATTCCAAACAGTAATCAATCTGAGTTGTATTTTGAAGAGCCTAACATAGAACAATTTGTAGAGCGTCTTGAAACACTTTATCCTGAAATCGAATATGTCAATCACCTGATGACATACAGTTGGGGGCAAAAGGTGGTAAGATTCTATGATTTTGACGGAAATCTAATCGAAGTTGGAACACCTGTATAACTTGGCTCTGTAAATTCCAATTTATCGAGATAAGCCATAAACAAAAAACCGACAGGTTCTGCTTGACATAGCAGAGGACAGTTGAGACGAAAGATACGGTGTAGTCAATCACGGCTACACCGTGTTTTCGTTTTATGAAGCCTTTTTAGCGTTTGCTTTCATTTCTTCTTTAACTTTTTCTAACATTTCAGCATCAGGGAATTGCATAATACCAACACCGACAAAGTGTATTTTAATGGGAACATGTTTCTTTCCGTCTTCATCTGTTACTCTGTCAAAAATTTCGATTTTAGTAATGAGCTTATTAACAATAGAAGGTGTCAGCTCCTTCAAATCAGTACACTGACGAATGTTAGAAATAAAGTTCCTTATATCAATATTTTCTTGTTGTGCGGTATTGATAAGTTTCTCGGCATCCTCAACCTTGTGCATTAAATCTCTCTGCTCTTTTTCATAATTGATGAGCATACGGTTATAACGGTCATCAGGCAGTTTGCCAAGAACATTTTGTTCAAATACCGCCTCAATGAGTTTATCCAACTCCTGTATGCGTTTCTTGTTTTTCTCAAGCTCATATTTTGCTTCTTTAAGATTGTTCGCAATACTAAGCCTGTGTTGTTTTGCAAACAGATAAAGGAATACATATTCGTGTTCGGTAATATATTCTGCAGCCTCACGGATATTTTTCAATACCATTTGCTCCAACACAACATTTCTGATATAGTGAATAGAACAACTGCCTCTGTTTTCCTTATAAGCAGAACAACGGAAGAATTCCTGATTTTCCTTTACGCTTTTTGCGGCACAGAAATATAGTTTTGAGCCGCAATCTCCACAGTAAACCAATCCCGAAAATATACTTTGCCTACCCGTCGCTGTATTCCTGCGACGGTGTTTGTTTATTTCCTGAACTCTTTCCCAAGTATCCATATCAATAATAGGCTCTTGAGTATTAGGTATTATAACCCAATCGGATTCATCATTGTATACTGTTTTATGAACCTTGTAGCTGACAGTTGTAGTTTTAAAATTAACCGTACAGCCTGTGTATTGCATATTGCTCAGCATATGCTCAATACTTGGTTCAGCCCAAGCGTATGCAGTAGTTAACGGATTTCGTGTTTTACGACCTATTGAATGGAAATATGCAGTAGGTGTAAGTATTTCTTCATCTTCGAGTCTGCGGGCGATTTTTCTCACGCCTAACCCTTCAAGTGCTAACTGATAAATATATCTGACTACTTTGGCTGCAGGCTCATCAATTACCCATTGTTTAGGATTATCTTTATCCTTTTTATAACCATAAGGTATTCTTGCGGAAACTCTTTCTCCGTTATCTGATTTCGATTGCCATACCTGACGGATTTTCTTGCTTGTCTGTGATGCGTACCATTCGTTAAACAGATTGTGAAACGGCATCATTTCCGTTCCTTTTCCGCTTATAGTTTCGACATTCTCCTGAATAGATATAAAGTTCACACCTAAAGACGGATAAAGCACCTGAGTATAGTGGTCAAACAATATATGCTCACGACCAAAACGGGACAAGTCTTTTACAATTACAGTACCAATTTCGCCTGCCTCTATCATACGCTCCATACGCTGAAAGTCAGGTCGGTCGAAGGTTGTGCCTGAGATGCCGTCATCAACAAAGAACATTGTATTCTTGTATCCGTGCTTTTTGGCATAGTCTGCAAGAATACGTTTTTGATTAGTGATACTGTTGGATTCTGAATCCTTGTTCTCTTTGTCCTTGTCTTTATCCTTTATATCATCAACAGATAAACGGCAGTATAATGCGGTTATTTTTTCATCAATATTTTTCTCGGCTTTCTTTGCCATAATTTAAAACTCCTTTCCGGAAGCCGAGCATTGCATTAGGCAACGCCATTCTACAATGCCCGACTACTACTTTTCAAATGTGTGATTTTATAAAACCTGTTCCGACAATATAATTTCTTTAAACTGCTGTAACAACGATTTATTTAACTTGCCGTCAAATACACCCGTTACATCATAAATAATACCGTGTATCTGTTCTGAAACCTTGATTTCATCGGGAACAGAGTGCAATTCCTCTATTTTCATTGTTTCATCTGCCTTTGGAATTGCATATTCCATAAAATCTACGGGAACATCAGTATTTATTCTGCCTGAGCCTTTTCTTGAAATTAGCGAGGGTTTTATTGATAATTTCTTCATTCATGTCACCTCGCATCTCTGTTTCGCTGTCGCTGAAGGTACCTGTAATAATGCTCGCAGGCTTTCATAACAAAGTTTTCAAGATCACTTTCTTTTACCTTTGGAGCAACTGTCTTTAACTTCTCTACAGAAAATTTTATCGTCGGTTTCTGATTCGCTTTATCCTCGGCTAATATCTCACCAATATGCTCAGGTGTTAAGCCTTCCTCTCTGCTGATTGCACGAAGTCTTTGTGCCTGAGATAGATTCGGAGTAGCCTCACATACACGGATTTCTTCAACCAAATCCGCCTGTTCCACTTCATTGAGATAAGAAAGCTCGACGGCAGGGGTGAGAGCGATTTTTCCTTCATCAACAAGGTTAAGAAGGTCGGGAATGAGGTTTGTTAATCTGATATATCTCTTAACCTGAGATGCACTGTCATTTTTTGAAATTTCTTCAACGGCCAACTTCGGTCCAACTTGGTCCGAAGTTAAATCTGTCCTTTTGCCTTGACTTTTGATAGCATCCATTTTCATCTTGTAAGCCTTAGCTTTCTCACTTGGTAATATATGCTCTCTCTGCAGGTTAGCATCTACCATCGCTATGACAGCTTCTTCATAGGTGAGTTCATAAATGAAAGCAGGTATCATGTCAAATCCTAATTTCTTTGCCGCATAAAATCTTCTGTGACCTGAAATGATTTCATATTCCGTACCGGATATTTTTCGAACGGTAAGAGGAGTAAGAATACCTCGTTCATCAATACTGTCAATAAGGTTTTGCATTTCTTCATTGTCAATCACCTTGTAAGGGTGATTTTCAAAAGGTCGTAAATACTCAATGGGTATTTTATTAGCCCATACATATTCTGCACGGAGCTTCTGAACTTTGTCGTATAAGGTTTCTTTTGCGGGATTGCTTTCTTCAATATCACGGGGATATACTTTTGATTTTTGCTTAATAGCCATAATTATCTAATCCTTTCATAATAAAAATTGCACCTCATCGGGTGCGTTCAAATTTTCGTATTTTACTGATTTCTGCCTTATGCTCTTTTTGCAAGAGCTCATATAAATGGGGAGATTTATGAAGAATATCTTCTGCCTGTTTTAACTTCTTTCTCAATGGCGTTATTTCTTCTGTAATCTCCTTGCGCATAGTTTTGTACCGTTCCTTATCTTCGGGTGTACTTGCTCTGCGCTTTTTGTTATCTGCCTTGCTTCGCTTTTCTTCAAGCGCGGCAATTTTTGCTTCGGTTTCATCAATGGTAACTGATAAATCATCAGTAGTCTGAATCTGATTGTCAGTCAAGAAATGATAGTCAGCCACATACTGTTTAATATCTTTGGCGGCGTGTCTCATTTCAGGAGAAATGAGCATTGCATCTGCAACTTCCTTTAACAACTGAAACACCAAGATTATTAATAGGAACATAGTGTTTACATAAATAACCTCAGGTCTTTTACCGTGCTCAATACCAAACTCCAATTTCTTTCTTACTGATTCAAGAGGAAAGTATCTGCGTCTTGCATAGAAGAAGTTGTTCCAATCCGCAAGATGATGACCGCTATAAAAGGTTTCGTTGAATCTTTTTTCTATCCCTTCTACTGTATAGCCAAGACCTTCAACTCTTACGCCTCTTTCCCAATCCTTTGCCTTGATAGTGAATCGCCTGTAATCTACCTCATATCCCATAGTGAAAAGTACTCTCCTGAAATCATCCCAGTTGGTTGCAACAGTAAGACAGATTTCTATATCTTCTTTGAGCATATCTCTGTGAGTTTTGTTGCCTTGTTTATGAAGCCAATAGGCTTTCTTTTCACCGCCGTAGAAGGGTGCGTTTTCAAGAACTGATTTGCCTCTTTCTTTGCAGATGGCATCAGATATTTTTCTCAGCTCATAATGGTCACCGATTTTGTTTCGGAATTTAAGACCATCCTTGAAAGATGTGCTGTTAATGACAAAATGGTTATGCAGGTGATGCTGTTTATCAAGATGGGTAGTAACTATCACCTGATATTTGTCGCCCCACATTTTTCTTGCTGTTTCTATCCCTATTTCATGACACTCTTCGGGAGTGACTTCATCTTCCTTAAAGCTCTGATAACCGTGATAAGCTACAACAGAGCCTCTTTCACCGAACTTCTTTTTAACCGCTACCATTTGTGCATAAGCATTATGCTTGGAGCAGTTGATACCGCTGACGAAAAGCTCTTGGTCAGTTTTGTTACTGTTTTCTGCGTACTGTAAGGTAGCATATAAATCTGAGTCAAAGAATTTAGGATTCATAGTTTTATCGGGGTTTTCAGCGTAAACAATAACAGACTTTAATTTGCCTTTCACAGGCCAGAATCCTGTGGTTGCCAATTTTCAATTTGCTCCTTTCTTGGTTTAATGAGTACATTGCTGATTTCAGCAAGAAGATTAAAAGCCTCTGTTTCAACATCTTTTGAAATACCCATATCAATAAGTGCATCAAACTTTTCACAGAAATGAAAAAAGGCATCAGGCGGAACCGCTTTCGGTTCAAAGCCCAATGCTCTTTGTTTGACATATTCACTTGTTGATAATCCGCATTTTGAAGCATTACGCTCAATCTTCTTTTTCTCTTTTTCTGTAACTCTTGCTACAATTCTGATGTCTTTGATAAGTTTTCACCTCTTTTCTTTTCAGGGGATATTAAGGGTGCTCCCTTAACGGGTGGCATTTGGCACACAAATGCCCTGCTCGCTACGGTGTAGGACAGACATCCATAGGATAGTTAAGTGCTTCGTCTGTCTTCCTTCACCGCAAATAAGGGCGCCCTTAATTCAGTGTTTTTGTGGCACCGTAAGTGGTGCCATATTTTTCTTTGTTCATAAAAGTGGCACCGTTTTTGAGCCATTGTGGCTCAGTTGAATTTTGTGTTGAGCCAAATTTGGCTCAGATTGTGGTTGTGCTAAGTCATTGAAAAACTCCTTTCTTATAAAATTTTATATTCAACTGCGAAAAATGTGTCGCAGTATTCATATACCGGAATTAAGGTTTTTGGGCATAAAAATACACCCGTCAAAAGTTGACGAGTGATATGTAATTTATCCCTCTATATAGTAGTGGGAATAAGAGATATGAAATTGTTCCTGATTTATAAAAGTTTTATTGGTGGGGGCAGTTATTATATAAACAAAATTCATCTCTATTTATATAATAGGGCACTTTTTCAAAATCACCCAAAATACCGCAACAGTTAAAAGTTGAAATCCGTAACAAGTAAAATTTTTATCCTTCTACTATACTTAATACGGGAAAAATTCATTTTCTAATGGTATTAAGCAACAACTATAAAATGATAAACGCAACAAGTTGATGAGGCTTTATATATAAGCAAAATTAAGCATTATACCTATTTTCAGTAAATTGTTCGTAACAAAAATTTTTCCGAAAGTGGGGGCAGTATTCAAATTGAAATTCTGCTTGTTTTTCAGTTGAGTCTTTATATTTGCTAACCGCGTATAGAGTATTATTGAATTATTACATCCTTCCTTTGAGAGAAAAATTAGTACAATTAATTTTGCAAATAAAACTTCATTACTTTTCTCCGTTTCTTAAAAAATATAAACACGCATTTACCTCTGCTCCGGTTATAAGAACGAACGAAGTCATATACAACCAAACCAGTAAAGCCATTACGGCACCAAGCGTCCCGTAAATAACGGAATAGTCAGCAAAATTATCAACATAAAAAGTAAATCCGATACTTACCGCCAACCATAAAATAAAGGCTGTGAAAATACCCGGCAGCATAGACTTGAATGGTATTTTATGTTCCAAAGAAACAGAATAAAGTGTACCTATAGCAAAAAGCATAAGAATGGCAATCGGAACAAAACGAAGATATTGCCAGATATCAATAAATTGTTCAGATAACAGAAAAATGTGTGTAGGCAAATGAGTCTTAATTGTACTCAGCAAATTTTTACCCGTAAAAGAAAGAAAAATAGTTAAAACAATAACCACCAAAAGAATTAAAGTGTATAACAACTGTTTTAATGTGTATGTAATCGGATTCTTTGGTTTTTCAAGATTGTAGGCAAGCCGTACATCTGACATAAGCCCTTTTGCCGTGCGCATGGGGAACCATATTGAAAACACTAAAGAAAACCATAACAGGGTACCGCTTGAATTATCAGATACATAATCAAGATAACCTTCTATGATATATACAACCTCATCAGGTAAAATCTGTTTAAGGACCTCTGTAACAGAATACACATCAAGGTTCAGCAGTCCCATAAAATTTGAAGTAAAAATGAGAAGAGGAAATAAGGAAAATATCAGGTAATAAGAAAGGGAAGCTGCATTCTTGCTGATATTGTGTTTAAACATATTATCAAGCAATTGGCACAAAAACTGTTTGAATGTTATTTTACCTGATTTAACTGTAGTGTTAAATTGTCTGCTTGTCACTGAAATACACCCCCACATAAAAGCGACCGTCGCATAAAACGACGGTTATTTGCTTTTTCGGATTATTGCTTTTTAGCTGAAAGTCTGCGCTCTCTGTTTAATGTTGCTTCCTTGATAAGCAAGTAAGCAGTTGAAGCCATAGGCACACTTAAGAGCATACCAACAGGACCGGCAAGCTCGCCTCCTATAGTTACTGCTGCCATAATCCATATTGCAGGCAGATTCACACGGCTGCCCATCACCTTAGGATAAATAAGGTCACCTTCAAGCTGTTGTAAAATAAGAAGAAATACAATAAAGATAAGTGCTTTTATCGGCGATACTGTCACAATCATAAATGCACCTACTATTGCACCGATAAAGCCACCGACAACAGGGATAAGCGCAGTTACGCCTACCAATGCTCCGACCGTAGGTGCATAAGGAATTCTGAGTATCAGCATACCTACCATACAAAGCACACCTAAAATTATTGCTTCAAGAGTCTGACCTGAAATAAAATTACGAAAATTGACACTTGCAACTGATGAAGCGTGTATTAACCATTTGCCGAAGCTTTCCGGCAACCAGGCTCTTATAAGACGTTTTGACTGTGACTTTAGTTTTTCTTTACTGAACAAAATATATATTGCAAACACAAAAGCCAGAACGAAATCAACAATCCCGCCTATAACGGAGCTTACTGTGCCGACGGCTGTATTTGCTATTGCTCCGCTTTGATTTTTAAGCCAGCCTTGCAATTTGTCAATGAGATTATCCCAGTCGATTTCAAGCAACAGGTTTCCCAAAGGAAACTGAGCAAGCTCGGATTCCGGCATTTCCTTGATTTTATTTATAAAACCGACAACAGCCTGTACAATAATTTTAACTGCTTCTATCAATTCGGGAACAACAAGCCATACAACACCGACCACTACACCGAGAATTGCGACAACAGACAACAAAAATGCTATAGGTCTCCGTAATTTTCTTAAAAATTTATGCTTCGTATTTTTCCACAAGTGAGCTTCAAAGAAGCGAGTAGGCACATTCAGAATAAACGCCAGTGCAAAACCAAGAATTAACGGTAAAATAAGCTGTACACACCAATTGACAGCCTTGTATACAACACCGATATTCTGAACTCCCAAAAATATCAGAATACAGGCAGCAACAACGCCGACAATCCAAAATGTAAGCTTTTTTCTTTTTTCTGCGGTAAGTTCCATAAAACCTCTCCTCGTATTTTTAATATTAAGCAACAAATACACATAAATGCAGTGCAGTTATATGCCAAACTGCACTGCAAGTTACTTATTTATTCTTCTTCACAATTGCAACAATCAGACCGATAACTGCAACAGGACAGATAACAGCAAGAGCCTTCTTCATTTGTCAGTCCTCCTTTCCTTAAACAATGAATTCTGTGACATTACAGAACAAATATGTAAACGGAGCTACAAAGAGCATACTGTCAAAACGGTCAAGCACACCGCCGTGACCGGGCAACAGCTTTCCGTAATCTTTTATACCGCATATTCTTTTGACTGAAGAAAATGCCAAATCGCCGAACTGTCCGAGCACGGAAGCAGAAAGAAGATAGACAGCGAGTATGCCGTAATTTACAAAAATGATGTCGTTATCGGATAAAACCCGGGCTACTATCATCAGAATAGCAACTGCACATATTGTACCTCCGACACTGCCTTCAACTGTCTTCTTAGGGCTCAACACCGGAGCGAGCTTATGCTTGCCGAAGCCTTTGCCGCAAAGATAAGCAAAAATATCCGTAAGCACTGAAATAAGCATTGTAACGCCTAATAAATAAACTCCCTTTTCAGTATTTCTGATGCCTGAAAGCGATTTGAAAAAGAAGGTTATCATAAACGCAATAATCACTGACAACAGGGGCTCAACTTTGTCTTTAACTTTTATTTTTGCCATCAATATACCAAAAAGTATAATTGCTGCTGCAAACAAAACCGCAACTATATAGACATTGCCGGGTATTGCTTCAAAGGACAAGGCAATCGCAGCAGCGCAGGAAGCCGCTGTTATTACTTTGTTTTTGTAAAGTCCCGTTGCCTTGTACAATTCATATATTCCCTTGACGGATAAAAAGGCGATAAGCGTATTAAGAACTGCGGGAATGTGAGAAAAATATACAATCGTACCCAAAATTACGGTCAGAACTGCACCGGTTAAAACTCTTGTCAGAAACATAAATCTTTTCCTCTTTATTACTCAAGCTATAGATAAAGAATAAAAGAAAAACTTCAACAAACATTCAACCTAACATCAATTTTTGTTGAAAAAGCGGACATCAGACCTGTTCTGACATCCGCTTTTAGTTTTTCAGTTTTCATTAAGTATAACCGTAAATCGGCAGCCGCCGTCTTCTGTGTTTTCGGCAAGCACCTCGCCGCCGATAATGGTCACGATTCTCTTTACAAGGGCAAGTCCTAATCCGTTTCCTTCCTGCTTATGAGATGAGTCTGCCTGATAAAACTTATCAAACAGATGCTTTTTTGCTTCTTCAGATAAACCGGGACCGTCATCTTCAACGGTAAATAAAATATTGTCCTGTTCTTTAGTAAGATTTATTTTCACAGTACCGCAATCAGGGCTGAATTTTACAGCGTTGCCTATTATGTTAGACCAGATATGATAAGTAAGAGCCTCCGAACCGTAGTATTCTGTTTCTTCAAGCTCAACATTGAGTTCAATATTTTTTTCTGTCCAGCTCTGTTCAAGTGCAACTATGGTTTCTCTTATCTGCTCATCAAGCCTGAATTTCACCCGGTTGGTCTGAATTGACTGATTCTCAATTTTTGAAAGCAAAAGAATGTTACTGACAAGCGACGAAAGCCTTTTTGTGTTAAAAAGTATTTTTTCGATATATTCATTTTCAATCTCGTCTATATTGTCTGTGCTTTGCAGAAGGGTTGTGTAGCCCTCAATGGCATTTATGGGAGTTTTGAATTCGTGGGAAACATTTGAAACAAAATCCGTTTGCAGAATTTCCGTTGAGGCAAGCTCCTCAGTCATTATATTAAATCCGGAAAAAATTTCCTGTATTTCCGCAGAAGTAGATTTTGTTTCGACTCTTGTGCTGAAATCTCCGTCTGCAACCTTTTGCATTGCTTCTCCGAGAGTTTTTATCGGCTCAAGAAAACGCTTCAGAATAAATCTTGTGGCAATCATTGCAATAATGAGACAAAAAATGTTCAGCTGTAAAAGGAGATGAAAATTAGATGCCTGAGGATTAACAAGTCTTATAAGATTTACAATGCCGAAGGCTACAAGCACACTGGCAAAAACAACACAGCCGAGAATAATAGTGAGCCTCGTGTTAAGACTTACACGGGAAAGCCTAAAACTTCTGTTTTTCTCTTTTTTCATATCTTACTCACCTTATACCCTACACCTCTGATCGTAACAATTTTAAAATCATTGTTATCCTTAAATCTGTCTCTGAGTCTTCCTATGTGAACATCTATAGTGTGGGTATCGCTTTCCGAATCATAGCCCCACACATCATCCATAAGCTGTTGACGGGTGAATATCCGTCCCGGGTAGGATGCCATTTTATAAAGAAGCATAAACTCCTTCTGCGGAAGCGATACACTGCCGTCAAGGGAGTGTACGGTAAAGGTATCACATTCGAGAACAGTATCGCCTATGGTTTGTCTTCTCTCATTTATCATCTGGGCACGGCGCAAAAGAGCCTGAACACGGATAACCATTTCATTGACATTGACAGGCTTAATCATGTAATCATCCGAGCCCGACAGAAAGCCCAGACGCATATCGTCAAAGGCATCCTTCGCCGTTATCATCATAACAGGTGTATTGTTTCCGTATTCACGAAGGGTACGGACAAATTCATAGCCGTCCATATTCGGCATCATAACATCAGAAATTATTATATCAAAATAATCGTTT
The DNA here is from genome assembly GCA_017517865.1 of Clostridia bacterium. Classification (GTDB taxonomy): domain Bacteria; phylum Bacillota; class Clostridia; order Oscillospirales; family Acutalibacteraceae; genus UBA6857. The sequence continues at coordinate 25,490 of JAFWYB010000052.1, forward strand.
TCCATTGCGTCAAGAGCTTCCTTGCCGTCGGAAACCTCTTTAACAGCAAAGCCGTTTTTTATAAGCACATGAGCAAAAAGTCTTCTCAGCTCACGGTCATCTTCAGCAATAAGTATTTTAAACATATTTATCGCACCTCCTGAAGTATTCTCTTATTATTCTATATTTCTTAATCTAAAGTGTCAAGATTTCAGAGTTTACGGTTTATAATAACTTTAATTTTTCAACTGTTATTCAAGTAAAGTTCAACATCTGTTGAGAATAGATTGAAAAACAGTTGAATTTTGTCGTATATACTATTTTTTAAAGTTTATCAAACAAAAAAACGGAGATAAAACATATGAATCTGGATTTTACATTTTTCTTTGACAGTATTATGCTCGGTGTGGGACTCGCGATGGATGCTTTTTCTGTATCTCTTGCAAACGGTCTTAATGAGCCGAAAATGAAAACAGGGAAAATGTGCGGTATTTCCGGTGTTTTTGCTCTCTTTCAGTTCGGAATGCCGATGATAGGATGGATATGTGTTTCATCCTTTGCACAGCATTTTGCTTCTTTCGGGAAATTCATTCCGATTATTGCCTTTGTTCTTCTATCTTACATAGGAGGAAAGATGCTTTACGAAGGAATCAGAAACAAAAATGACAGCGAGGAAGGTGCTGTCGGTTTCAAAGCACTTCTTGTGCAAGGGGTTGCCACTTCTATCGATGCACTTTCAGTAGGATTTACTGTTTCCGACTACAACTTACCCGAGGCTTTGCTTGCCTGTCTTCTTATCGGTGTTGTAACATTTTTTATCTGCCTTGCGGGACTTTTTATAGGTAAGAAGGCAGGTACGAAGCTTGCGGGAAAAGCAGGTATTCTCGGTGGTGTAATTCTTATTTTTATCGGACTTAAAATTCTGATTACAGGATAAAATGATTAAATACATATTTTAAGAGGAGAAGCAAATGAACTTTTATCACATACTTTATAACCCTTATGCAAGCGGCGGAGAAGGAGAAGAGAAAGCAAAGAAGCTTTCTGACTTGCTTGACCGTAACTATGTATCTTATTATGATATGACAAAAATTGAAGACCTGCAAGGGTATATAAACAGTCTTGACAAGGACGAAAGCATTGTCATTTGCGGTGGTGACGGTACACTGAACCGTTTTATAAACAGCGTTGACACAGATAAAACAGAAAATGAAATTTATTGCTACTGTACGGGAAGCGGCAACGACTTTCTGCGTGATATCCATGCCGAAGACAGTACCATGCCTGTACGGATAACAAAATATCTTAAAAATCTCCCTGAGGTTACTGTTAAAGGTAAAACCTATAAATTCCTCAATAATGCTTCTTTCGGTCTTGACGGCTACTGCTGTGAAGAAGCTGACAGACAAAGGCAGGAAAAAGGCAAATCATCAAACTATGCACTTCTTGCCATAAAAGGTCTTTTGTACGCGTATAAGCCACGAAACGCAACTATTATAGTTGACGGTGTTAAAAAGGAGTATAAAAACACATGGCTTGCCCCTACAATGAACGGAAGATTTTTCGGCGGAGGACTTATGTCAGCGCCGGGTCAGGACAGACTGAATGAAAAGCATACCGTTTCGGTAGTTGCTATGTATAATGTGAGCAAGATAAGAGCTTTGTGTATTTTGCCGTCGATGTTCAAGGGTAAGCATATTAAACATACTGATATTATTGATGTCAGCGAAGGACACGAAATAACGGTTATATACGACAGACCTGCTCCAATGCAGATTGACGGTGAAACAATACCTGATGTTATAAGGTGCGATGTCAAAGCCCGTTCAGCAGTAAACTGCGAAGTTTAACTGTTGACTATATATAAAAAGGAGTTCCAAATTTAACGGAACTCCTTAATTTATTTATTCTGTTCTGAGTGCTTCCACCGGGTCCTTCTTTGCCGCGAGCTTTGAGGGTACAAGGCCTGCAATAAAGGTCAGGAATACGCTTATACAGATAAGTATAATCGCTGCATTAAAGGGAAGCTGAGCCGCCGCACCTGTGTTTGTCAGATGATTAAGCAGCAGATTTATCGGTATTTCAAGCAGCAGCGTACACAGAATACCGAGAACACCTGAGGTCAGTCCTATGGAAACGGTTTCCGCATTGAAGACTCTTGAAATGTCGCTCTTTGAAGCACCAATTGAACGCAGAATACCGATTTCCTTGGTTCTTTCAAGCACAGAAATGTAAGTGATAATTCCTATCATGACCGATGAAACCACAAGGGAAACAGCAACAAAAACGATAAGCACATAAGTAACAATATCAATAATCTTTGTCACCGAGGAAAGCAGTGCACCTATGGGGTCTGTAAGGCTGATTGAATGCTCGGGATGACCCATTGATGTCACTTTATCGTTATAAAATGAAATCATACTGTTGAGCTCATCCTTAGCCTCAAAGCTTTTCGGATAAAAGTAAATCGAGGTAGGAATAGCGGCAGACTGATAGCCTAAGGTTTCCATTGTTTTGTCGTAGGAGCATTGGGCGTTTATTGTGTCGATATATGCCTGCTTGAGTGCGATAATCTGTTCATCACTGAGATAACCCTCCATCAGCTTTTTCTGAAGATTTGACATTTCTCCGAAGCTGAATACCGAAGACATATCCGTAATATCAATTTCCGCAAGGTCAATATTCTCAACCATATCCATAAAAGGCGTTATGTCAAGGTAGCTCATATCAATAAGACTCATATCAATATCGGCAAGGTCAAAATCATTGATGCCGAGATTCATAAATTCAAGCCCGGAAATTACATCCTTGTCGGGTGAACCGAGCTGCTCCTGCACTACCTGAGATTTTTCTGTCTGCTCGAGGGCATAGTCCATAAGAGTTGACATATAGCCTACACCGCCTGTGCCGACGGAAAGAACATTGTCCTTCTTTGGACGGAGAATACCGACAATTTCTATTTCAAGACCCTTATCAACCAGCTCTTTTACATAAGCGGTGTTGGCACTCATATCCTTCCAAAGGCCTGTCTTTTTATCCTTTTTCATATAGTCGGAATTGAGCACGAGCTTAAATCTCATATCGCAGATTTCCTCAAAGGTGTACACATCCTCGGCAGTCTGAAGCTCTTCGGAATTTTTAATGGCATCCATAAGGTTTTTGGAAAGCTCCTTTTGGTCCTTTATGCCGAGAGCATAGAGTACAAGCTCGTTGATTTCATTGTTGCCGTCCACCATAAGCACAACCTCGTGCTTTTCTACGGGGAGTCTGCCATGAATAATGTCGTACTGCTTTGAAATAACCTCTGTGTCACCGATAAGCTCTACCCATGAATCCATCATTGACGAGGACATAAAGCCCTCCATTCCGGCCATCATACTGCTTGACATTTCTGCCATCGCCGTATTGGGATTAACCCTGACAACACCATCTGATGTATCAGCTTTATAAATATTAAGAGGTGTAGAATATTTGAACTGAATGTCGTTACAAAGAGTGTCAAATTCTGCTCTGTTATCTTCGATATACTTTTTAAAGCTTTCAATATTATTGGAGGAGGACTGAGCGACGAAGGTGTTTATCATCTGTGTAAACATATCATTTACATAAACCTTATCCTCCTCGTTGTCACTATTGATCATTTCCTCGCTCATACCCATCATAGCATTCATCATATTATCAGTATTTACCGACTCACGTTCAACGCTCATAGGATAAGCCATTAGTGTATCGTTCTGCACCTTGTCAACATAATTCTGAATACCTGTTGAAAGAGCGAGAACAAGTGCGATACCGATAATACCTATTGAGCCTGCAAAGGCAGTAAGAAAGGTTCTGCCTCTTTTTGTTCCGAGGTTACGAATACTCAGACCGAAAGCCGTACCGAGGCTCATCGAGGGCTTTTTGCCCTTTTTCCTTTCTTCACGGGCTTTGACCTTTTCTGTCTGTCGGTCTTCTTCCCCAGGATTAAAGGGGTTACTGTCATCTACTACCTTGCCGTCGCTTACCTTTATGATTCTGTTTGAATATTCATAGGCAAGTTCAGGATTATGGGTAACCATAATTATGAGCTTATCCTTGCTTATTTCCTTCAGAAGCTCCATAATCTGCACACTTGTTTCGCTGTCAAGAGCACCTGTAGGCTCGTCGGCAAGAATAATATCGGGATTATTGATAAGAGCTCTTGCCACGGCAACTCTCTGCATCTGTCCGCCTGACATCTGATTAGGCTTTTTATCAATATGGTCACCTAAGCCAACCTTCTTTAAAGCTTCTATGGCTCTTTCTTTTCTTTCCTTTTTACTTACACCGGAAAGAGTAAGAGCAAGCTCAACATTAGCTAAAACCGTCTGATGAGGTATAAGGTTATAGCTTTGGAAAATAAAGCCGACAGAGTGGTTTCTGTAGGTGTCCCAGTTTTCATCGGTAAAGGTTTCTGTGCTTTTTCCGTTAATTACGAGGTCACCGCTTGTATATCTGTCAAGGCCGCCGATTATATTCAGCATTGTTGTCTTGCCGCAGCCCGAGGGGCCGAGAATTGAAACGAATTCACTTTCCCTGAAATTTATGCTCACATCGTTGAGCGCTCTTACGGTCGTATCGCCTGCAACATAGTCTTTTATAATATTTTTTAGTATAAGCATAGGTCACACCTGCTGAAAATCCTTTTCTTCTTCTGTTTCAAAATCATCTTCGTAGGGAAGGTCGGCTTTCTTCCGTTTCTTTATCACAAGGATAACCGCCACAGCTATGACGATAGCAGCGATTATAATAACGGGAGTCTTTGTTTCCTTTTCTTCGGGCTCGTAAATTACAGTAGGAAGAAATTTTTCCGTTACCTTTTCTTCGACAACAGGTCTTTCTCTGAAAAAGAGCTTATATAGCCATTCCACAGTTTCATCTGTTGTCATATTCTGAAGTTCTTCTCCCATACCGCCTGAAAACTGTGTCATCATACTGTCATCGCCGCTTCCCATAAGTCCGAGCATCATATCTCCGCCTTCGGGAGATTTCATTATTTCTGCAATAAAACGAAGAAGAGTAACTGCTATGGCAGGCTGGTCTGCTTTTACATAAGAAATCTGCACCGGCTGACCGTTCAGTGTTCTTTTGCTCTGCACAGTTGTAAGCTGTCCCATTAAAGCAAACTGCTTAATATCAAGACTTGAAACATCAATTCCCAAATCAGTATCACCGAGCATACCCGAAAGCATTTCATTTATATTCATTTCACCTGTAACGGCAGACATATCAACTATGCTTTCCATACCGAGCTCTTTAAGCATTGATGTAAGAGGATAAAGAAGATTACTTATCGCCGCATTCATACCGCCGCTTTCCGTAAACCAAAGAAGATTAGGAAGAATTTCCATAATTGTATATCCCGGCTTGTCGAGTACTCTTTCGATAAGAGCTACAACAGAGTCGGTAATAGCTTTTATTCCTTCTCCCTTTGACACGGCCGATTTATATTCATCGTAGGTTTTAATGCTTTCGGCACTGCAGCCGAGTGCTTCAAGTATTGGGATAACTGCCGTGTTATAGCCGTTACTGCCGTAAATATCTATACTGCCGAGAACGGTTATTTTTCCTTCGGCAAGAAGCAGATTGAGTATAGGCTCAAAGGGTGAAAGCACATCACAAAGGGCATTTACAAAGCCTTTTCTGTTGCCGTCCTTAAAGCCCCAGTTAATACTGCTGACATTACTCCACTTTGCAGTACGGTAAAGAGTATATCTTGCCGCAGAATAAGAGCTGCCTTTAAGATTGTTTGCAACACCGTAGGTTGTGACATTTATACCGAGCAATTCGCAAAGCATTTTCATTTCTTCGTTCTCAAAAACACCGTATATGCCCTTGGCAAGCTCCGTTACAAGTGCATTTGAATAAATCTGCGGTTCAAGTGCTTCTCTTGTATTTTTATATTTTCCGCCTTCAAGGATAAATTCATTTATAAGGTCGTCAATGCCGTCAACCACTCTCTGATACTTGTCTGCACCGAGGTTGGGTGTGTACTTTACTGATGTGGGAGTATATTCAGGAAATGTCCACGAATATTCAAGCGGCTTTGACGAGGATTGTGTGAGAATGGAAACGATGACTTTGATGATTTCATCAGTGCTTTTCGCCATAAGAGAATCAACAGCCTTTATCATTTCAGCAGGCATTTTACTGCCTGAAAGGCTGTCTTTATTGAGCTTAAGAGTATCAATAAGCCACCTTAAAATAACAAGTAAGGCATCGGCTTTATCGGCAGTAAAGCTGTCACCCGAAGCAGTACCGCAGGAAGCAAGCTCTTCAAGGTTGATTTCTGCCATCTTAAGCCCCGTTCCCGAAAGGATATCATTAAGATTGAGGGTAAGAGACTGTGTATACTGCTCACTGTTCTGAATAAAAGAGAGTATAGTTTCTATCTTTATAAAGGTTCTGATATTGAAAATCTGAAGCCTTAAGGGCTCAATAAGCTTTGAAACAGCCCTGTCGAAGCCGCCGTTTGTCATAAAATATGCCACAGACGGCAGAATCTCTGTCAGCTTATCACAGGGTGCGTCAAGAGCCTTTTCGACCATTGTCAACACATCTGAAGCAATATTTTCCACCATTGAGTTTTTGTTCTTTTCTGCATCCTTATAAAACTCGTCGCTTCCGGTTATCTTTTCACAGCCGAGAGCCTTCAGCGTGGGAATTATTGCATTCTCATAACCAAAATCACCGTCGATACCGATAACCTTGCTGAGAGGATAATTGCCGTCACAAAGCAGAGTGTATAAAAGCTCATTAAAGGGCGCACAAATGCACCCCAAAGCCTTTGTGAAGCTATTTTTACCTGTAACGCCCCAGCTTACATCTTCAAGATTCACTTCGCTCCATTTTTGATGGGAAGCAAGCTCCTTTTGCACCTTCGGATAATTGCCGAGGCACTCTGCCACATCGGCAGTTGTAGCCTTAAGCCCTGCCGAGGATAAGCTCTCTGCATTTTCCTCAATCATTGAATAAATTCCCGCCGTGAGCGCCGAAAGAGTTTTATCCGAATATATTTCGGGCAAAACAAGCTCACCGAGACTCTTGTCCCCGGTGCTTTCCAAAAGTGAACCTATTGCAGTATCAAGCTTCGGTATAATTTCCTGCATTTGCTCCTTGGTAACGCCCTCAGGATAGCTTTGCACCGCAGAAGCGGCAGGAGCCATAGTGAAAATGACGATAAGCACGGTTAAAAGAAGCGAAACCGTGCTTCTGATTTTTTTCATTCCATCACCTCATTTTTTTATTTAATAGCTTTCTTTACCCATAAGATATCTGTGTGCAACCACATATTTAATTGCTGAACGGGGAGATTTGCTGTGTATTTCATAATATGCTTTATCCGTTACAATAAGAAGATTCATCTTTGCGGCTATGCTTATCTTTTTTATATTCTCTAAAGGAACGCTGTCAACCGAGTTTTCAGTAGTAATTTCTATTCTGTCACCGTAAAGCGAAACATTGCCTTTCTCACTCTGAAGCACTCTGTTTTCATTTTCAAGGGTATAAACTATTTGCTCTGAGTCACCGAAAAGAAGTTCATCGGTGCCTTTCTTTTTATCGGCAAGCTCTTTGAGTACACCTTTCTGAAACTTATCCCAACGGACAATGTCATCAAACCACATATCCTCACTATGCCAGAAACCATAATTATCAACACTTGCTTCAAAGCCACATTCGCAGAAAATCTTATCGTTTTTACTTGTAAGCGTACCGATTTGCTTACACTTCGGGCAGGCATAAAGGATTATTTCAGCACTTTCGGCAGGGTTATCAGCTGAATATATCTGCGGATTGATTTTCTGTTCATCATATATATTAAAGTTTAAATCTTCTTTAATAATATTATAAATTTCGTCAACGCTCATTTTTTTGAGTTCATCTCTTGAATAAACTCTTACGACCTCACCACTTATTTTTCCGCTTCGTTTATTTTCTGCCCAACGGGGAGCCTTGAGATAACCGCCTTTGTTTCTGAATGTGACAAGAGCGCAGTTGCCGTCCTTTACCATCTGTGCATTACGCTTTGATATGTAGCCTGTTTCACCATTGTTGGTTTTGCCGCCCTCAATATGCATACACACATTAACACCTGCATTAAGATTATCCACAACCTCATTATAAAGGGAATCGGAGCCTTTTTCACGGTGATAAATAATAGGTGTTGCAAGGAAATTAAGAAGTACTCGCATAATTGGCTTTCTTGTCAGGTGGTCACTCATAACAAAGCGCATAAAGTTTCTTATACCCGCAAGCTCTGCGGCAGCATCAAAGTTATGAGCGTGATTAGCCATAAGAATAAAGGGTTCTTCTTTTATTCTTACCTTGTCACACTCTATATCGCATATTTTCTTGAATGGCGGACCTATGATATTTCTTGCCGCAAAAATGATAAACTGTGAGCGTCTGTAACCCTTGCGGATTTGTTTTCTCTTTTTATATTCATTCATCTTTTCTTCCAATTCGTAAGCAAGCTCTAACATTTTGTCCTCCGTTATTTTTCAAGATATTTTTTTAATTCATCAAAGCTTCTTTTTGCATCCTCAACACCTAAAAAATAAAGCTCTCCCAGCTTTTCCATATCAGGCTCAAGTCTTCCCACTATTACAGGCTGTGAAGGACTCATAACAAAAACTTTGCCCTCGTCACGGAGCTTGTCAAGTCTGTCGCACTGTTCATTGTAATTCACATCGTTATAGGGAAGAACCTTTGCAAATTCGGGATAATCTTTATATATAAAATTTGCTAATTTTATCTGTTCCGTCTTTACTTCATCGGGCTTACGGAAGGTATCCTCTCTTGTTTTTATAACGATTATTTTTTCATAGCCTTCCTTTATCGCCCAATCAAAAGGTATTTTACAGACACAGCCACCGTCAAGACAGGGAGTGCCGTCAACAAGAACAGGCTTTGAAACCAAGGGGAGACTTGCCGAAGCTCTTATTGCTTGCAGAAAATCAGAACACTCATCGCGGTCAATATATTCCTCTTTACCTGTCAGAAGATTGGTTACAACGGCAACGATACGCTTTCTTTCATCATACATTCTTTCTCTGTCAAGAGGTTCAATTTTTTCAAGCTCGTTATAAAGAAAATCAAAGCCGATTATACCGTCATTTTTCCTTATTGCCCTTAAGCCTACATAATCGCTGTTGTGACGGAAACGCAGATTTGTACGGGCACTTCTGCCGATCTGTCCCGAAACATAATTTGCCGCATTTATTGCACCTGCCGACACACCGACAGTACAGCTCATATTTATGCCTTGAGTCATCAGATAATCAAGAACGCCTTCGGTATATACACCTCTGAATGCACCGCCCTCGAGCACCATGCACCCCTCAATTACATTGTCCGGAGCTGTGCCGCTTAATATGTTATCTATTCCCGAATATACCTTGTTTTTCATCATATTTATCCTTTCACATATTTTTGGTTTTACTTACCGATATTAGAGTATTATTTTCAACGGTTCCTCAACCTAAAATCAATTTTCGTTGATATTCAGTTGAATATGAATTGAAACAGCAGCTGTAAAATAAAACCATCATAAAAAAGAAAGGACGAAAAATATGATTAACTCTTTATCCCACTCACTTCAGCGAAAAGCTGTCGGAGCTCTTGTTGATATGGCAATGAGCAAAATAGGTGGAAACCGTGAAGAGGCTCTTCTTAAAACGGTGGATATGGCAGAGCAGTTCTGGAACGGTGATTACCCGAAAGAAAAGTTTGATAATGTCAGAGCAGAAATTAATAAGCCTGACAGCAAATGGATGAATATTGTCAATTATCTTCTGGATGAAATCAATCCGAATGTAGCAAAGACAACCATTCTCAACCTCGGATATGAAGCGTTTCTGAGAGGCACGAAAACCATAAGGAAGAACAGAGAAATTCACGGCTGCAACATTCCATGGCTTATTCTGTTTGACCCCACTTCCGCTTGCAATATGCAGTGTGCCGGCTGCTGGGCAGGTACATACGGAAACAAGCATAATTTAAGCTTTGAGGATATGGATAAAATCGTTACCGAGGGTAAGGAGCTCGGCACATATCTCTACCTTCTTACAGGCGGTGAGCCTTTGGTGAGAAAGGACGACATTCTCCGCCTCGCCGAAAAGCACAACGATGTTCAGTTTGCCGTTTTCACTAACTCGACACTAATTGATGAGGATTTTTGCAAAAGAGTTACCGCGGTCGGAAACATAGCTTTCCTTATTTCTATCGAAGGCTCACACGATACTAACGATGCAAGAAGAGGCTTCGGTCACTATAATGTAGTTATGAGTGCTATGGAGCTTATGAAAAAGCACGGCATTATTTTCGGCACATCAATCTGCTACACAAGAGAAAATGTTGAGGCAGTTACAAGTGACAACTTTTTAAGGATGCTTTCAAAAATGGGAGCAAAATTCGGCTTTTACTTCCACTATATGCCCGTCGGTAACAAAGCAGTTCCCGAGCTTATGCCCACAGCCGAGCAGAGAAAATATATGATTGAACGCATAAGATACATAAGAAGCAAGGACTGTGACATTCCCTTCTTCCCCATGGACTTCCAGAATGACGGCGAATTTACCGGTGGCTGTATTGCAGGCGGCAGAAACTACTTTCATATAAATTCAGCAGGTGATGCAGAGCCTTGTGTATTTATCCACTATTCTGATTCAAACATCCATAATTCTTCGATTCTTGAGATACTGAAAAGCCCCTTGTTTATGGCATATCGCAAAAATCAACCCTTTAACAGCAATCATCTCAGACCTTGCCCTATGCTTGAAAATCCCGAACGCTTAGAAAAGATAATCGCTGAAACAGGCGCAGGAAGCACAGATTTGGAGTCACCGGAAGCAGTCGAACACCTGTGCGGTAAGTGTAAGGCTTATGCAGAAAAGTGGACTCCTTACGCTGAAGAAATATGGGATGAAACCCACTGAAAATAAATAATAAAAGAGGAAAAAGCAATGAAAGAAAAACTGTCATTTTATTTTAAAAACTGGAAAACCGTACCTAATCTTATATCCTTTATAAGAATACTGCTCATTCCTGTTTTTGCTGTTTTGTTTTATAACGGTCAGACTATTGCTGCAGCTGTTATTCTTGCTTTGTCGGGTCTGTCTGACCTTGTTGACGGCAAGATAGCAAGAAAGTATAATCAGGTCAGTGAGCTCGGCAAAATTCTCGATCCCGTCGCCGATAAGCTTACGGTCTTTGCAATAGCAATAATACTTTATCTCAAATTCAGTAAGGCTCTGAATCCGACACTGAATGCATTTTCATGGGTGTTTCTCCTTTTCATAATCAAGGATTTTGTAATGATATTCTTTGCCTTCATTATGATTCTTCTCGGTCTTCGTCCCTGTGCTGCAGAAATTTTCGGCAAGGTTGCAACAACGGCATTTTATGTTGTAATGGTTATAATTATGGCAATCGGTCCCGAGGTAGGAGCTTTTAGAAATTTCTTCTGCTTACCCGACAGTGTGATGATGGTTCTTGTTTCAATAGCCGCTATACTGACTTTCGTTGCATTTTTCAGTTATCTGCCTGATGTTTTCAGACAGTTCGGCTCTCTTAAAAAGAAAAAAGCAGGAGGAGAACACAATGACTAATATAAAAGCCACAAAAAACAGCACCCTTATGAGTGCCGTAGAGTTTATTATAGGTATTATCCTTTTATTCAGACCCGAAGGCTTTACATCAGTTATTATTGTTTCTTTGGGAGTTGTTTTAATCGTACTCGGAGCAATGAGCACAGTGAATTATTTCCGTACCGAAAAGAGTGAAGCGATGAAGACTAACCTGCTGTCAAAAGGCTTGCTTTGTCTTATCGGTGGTATATTCTTTGCTTTCAACTCAAAGTGGTTCATAAAGACATTTCCGATTTCAACAGTCCTGTACGGAGTGTTTATGCTCCTTTTAGGAGTTGTTAAATTCCAGAACACAATCGATTTCTTCAGATTTAAAGTGAAGTACTGGTACATAAATCTTATCGGCGCTGTTCTGACTCTTTTCTCTTCGGTTATGATTATCACAAACCCGTTTACTTCGACGGAGTTCGTTTGGAAATATATCGCGATAGCTCTGCTCGTTGAGGCTGCACTTGATATACTGTCATATCTTTTGTCAAACAAGGAGACTGACACACCTGTAAATGCCGATACGGTAATTACAACAGAATAATAAATCAGAAGTGCATCGGTTTATCCTTTGCACTTCTTTAATTTTATGACATAGTATGTTATAATAACAAAAACGTTGTTCCTGATCGGAGATGTAGAAATGCTGCTTTTTGAACAGACAAAAACTTGTTCTTATCGTGACCCTGCCGCATACATAGAAAACGGTACAATATATCTGTTTTTCACATTAGTTGAAAACACGCCTGAAAGACAGTATTTTTATGTGGCTGTGAGCCGTAGTACTGACTTTATAAATTGGAGCAAGTTTGAGATACTCACGGAAAAGGATAATCTTAAAAACTATTCGTCGCCCGGAAATGTTATTAAATTTAATAACGACTATTATCTTTGTCTGCAAACCTATCCGAGAAAAGACGGGCAGATTTACGGCAATGAAAACTCAAGAATATTCACGATAAAAAGCAAAGACCTAATACACTGGGATGAACCTATTTTGCTTAAGGTTAAAGGCAATATTCCTGAAAGAGATATGGGACGAATGATAGATCCTTATCTTCTTGATGACGGTGATAAGTTTATCTGCTTTTTTAAGCAGAACGGAGTTTCTTACAGTACATCAAAAGATTTAGCAAATTGGCAGTTTCAAGGATTTACTGAATGCGGTGAGAATGTCTGTGTTATAAAAGAAAATGACGAATATCTAATCTTTAATTCTCCCGACAACGGCATAAACATTATGGCTACCAAGGATTTTAAAACATTCACTGATGTCCGGACTTTGTATCTTAACCAGGAAAACAAGCCTTGGGCGAAGGATAGAATTACTGCAGGTTTTGTTATTGATACAAGCAGTATTTCACCGTATAAATACGCTATGTTTTATCACGGCGATAACGAGGATGCTTATCTCTTTGGTGCATCTCTTGCGGTGGCTTTCAGTGATGATTTGATAAATTGGAGCGAAGAATAAGTACCGTCTTTAAGGCAATACTTGTCCTGTTCAATCATACATATATTATTTCCGCACAAACTATTTCTCTCGCTCGTTGCTGAATATTACCCATTCTCTTCACCCATTCAAGTTGGTCTTGTTCTTTCAACTCTTCTGTAACATCTTCACTTTGTTTCATCTGTTCAACAAGAGCATCAAACATATCTCGTGCCTGATTTTCTATTTCGGCACAGTGCTGATAAAGTTTGCCTTGCATAAGCAGTGTGCTAAATAGCACTTTCTTGTGCTTTTCAAGATAGGTCTTGTGTAACATTCCCCATTTGCCTAGGGTGATGTTTGCTTCTTCAGGTGGGATAATAAGGTTGGGGATGAGATAATCACCAACACGGCGGTAACAGATAGAATTTTTGTTTGACATAATAAATACCTCCTGTTATTTGGTAGCTTTATCCTACCGCATAACGGGAGGTTAGTCGAATGTGTGGATAATAAAACAAAAAAAAGAATAACCAAGAAAGAACCTACTCTCTCTTGGTTACTTCTTTTCCTTCTGCAATGCACGGTATCTAATTACTGTTTATATAAACTGTCCTTAGCAATCCCATACATCTGCCTGTCGTTTTTTTGTTACATTGTTTTATCCTTGTTGTAGCTTGCCTCAACGGCATTTATTATGCTTGACTCAAAGCCGTCCTTCTGCAGTGAAGCCACGCCCTCAATGGTTGTGCCGCCGGGTGAGCAGACCGCATCAACCAGGCTCCACGGGTGCTCGTCGCTTTCAAGAATCATCTTTGCACTGCCGAGCACCGCCTGAGCCGCAACCTCAAGGGCCGCACTCTTTGTCATACCGTTTTTGACTGCGCCTCTTGCGAGTGAGTCAATAAACATATATACAAAAGCGGGGGAACAACCTCCGATTGCACTGTATATTGAAAAAAGCTTTTCTTCTATTTCAATACCCTTGCCGAAGGCACCGCAAAAGCCCTTAATAAATTCTCTGTCCTCATCGGTAACCCTTTCGTTGCCGCAGTAAGCTGAAATTGCCGCGCATACCTTTGCGTTTATGTTCGGCATAATGCGTACCGTCCTTGGTGCATAGGGGAGAAGAGCAGAAATCTCTGAGGTGGATTTACCTGCCGCTATTGAAATAATGAGCGGATCACTTTTACTGAGATCATAGCGCAGTCTTCCGAGAATCGAGAGTAAATCGTTGGGCTTAACCGCAAACACAACAGTGCTGCAGCCTTCAATGAGTTCTCTTTCATTTGCAAAGCAGCGGATTCCCTTTTCCTTCGCAAAGGTCTCGGCCTTTTCTGTGAGAATATCGTAAACGCCTATGCTTGCATTATCAAGAAAGCCCGATGAAAGAATGCCGTTTATTATGGCTGATGCCATATTGCCGCAACCTATAAAGCCGACCATTATTATTCCTCCTCAGCAGCTTCCTCGGGAATGTCAGAGGTACAGTGGGGGCACTTAACGGCTTCAATGCTGATTTCACTTTTACAGAAGGGACAAACCTTTGTTGTGGGCTCTTCTGCGGGAGCCTCTTCTTCCTTCTTTTTGCCCAGGTCCATAAGCTTGTTGATAGCCTTTACAAGGCAGAAGATAACGATGGCCATAATGAAGAAGTTGATAATTGCAGTGATGAATGAGCCGTAGTTGAGCGTTGCAATGCCGAGCTCCTTAGCCTGTTCAACTGTTGCAACCGTCTGACCCTCGGGTACCTTTGAAAGAAGAATGAACTTGTCTGCAAAGTTGATGCCCTTTGTGGCAAGTGATATAACGGGTGAAACCACGTCGTTTACAAGTGAGTTAACTATAGCCTGAAAAGCACCGCCTATAATAACGCCGACAGCAAGATTCATAACGTTGCCTCTCATGACAAAGGTTTTGAATTCTTCAACAAATTTTTTCATTTTAAATTCCTCCGTTTAAGAAAAATACTGTAATTTTCAGTTTATCACACTTTTTAAGAAAAATAAAGGGGTTAAAGGCCGCTAAAATCAAAATCCGGAATAAATTTTTCGTCGGATGAGTCGGGATCCTGCATAAAAAGATTGCGGAAACCCATATTTTCCGCCGCAAGGAGCACTTTTTCATATTCACGCGGCGTAATTTTTCTTTGCAGCTCCTTATACTGCTCAGCTTTTCCGCAGGGCGTATACTGACTCATAAGGCTGACGGTTGTATCCTCACCGAGATTGTTTTTTATCCAGGAAAGAATGTCAATACTCTGGTTTGTGTTTTTCGGCAGAATCAGATGCCGTAGGATAAGACCCTTCTGCATTATGCCGTCGCTGTCGTATATATTTTCGGGGCACTGCTGCTTCATCTGAATAAGGGCTCTTGAGGCGTATGCAAAATAGTCGGGTGCGTTGCTGTATTTTTCTGCACGGTCCTCTCTTATATATTTAAGGTCGGGAAGATATATATCAACAAGACCGCTGAGAGACTTAAGCGTGCTTACCCTTTCATAGCCCGAGGAGTTATAGACAACGGGTACGGTGCTTTTATACTGTGAAAGCACGTTTTTTAATCTTAATGCATAATGGGTAGGATTAACAAGGTTGATGTTATGTACTCCCGAAGCAATAAGCCCGTCAAAAATTTCCGTAAGTCGTCCGTCACTTATCTCTTTGCCTTTGCCGCCGTGACTTATTTCGTAATTCTGACAGTAAACACAGCCTAAATTACAGCCGGAAAAGAAAACAGTACCGCTGCCCTTTGTACCGCTTATCGGCGGCTCTTCCCAGAAATGCTTTGAGGCGCGGGCTACGGTAAAGCTTTCCGGCATGGAGCACATACCTTTTTGGCTGCTGCGCTCAACATCGCATTTTCTCGGGCAGATATTACATTTCAATACCTTCACCTCCCTTGATTTTCTATATTTTACCATATTTGTTTGACTTTTGCTACTGTTTTGCTATAATATAATTATCGCAACGAAAGGAGCTGATACAATGCTTTTGGCTATTGATATGGGTAACACCAACATCACCCTGGGCGGATACGACGGTGAAAAGCTGATTTTTGTTTCAAGGCTCTACACGGCAAGAACAAAAAGCAGTGACGAATACGCAATAAATTTACTTGATATTTTCAACCTTTATAAGGTTGAGCCTTCAGGCTTTACGGGTGCAATACTCGCATCTGTTGTTCCTGAGCTTACAGATCATATTGTAAGAGCCGTAAAGTGCACCGTTGGTATTGAGCCGATAATCGTAGGCGGAAGATATAACGGTAATCTTAAAATTGATATTCTCCCCGTTTCTCAGCTCGGTGCAGATCTTATTGCGGGCAGTATCGGTGCCATAAAAAAATACCCCTTGCCCTGTCTTGTTGCGGATTTAGGCACTGCGACGAAAATTCTTGCCATAGATAAAGACGGTACCTTCCGCGGCTGTACCATTTCGCCGGGCGTAAAAATCTCACTTGATGCTCTTGCTCAGGGCACTGCTCTTCTGCCTTCTGTAAGCTTTACCGCCCCCGAAAAGGCAATAGGTGAAAACACCACCGAATGTATGCAGAGCGGTATAGTTTTCGGCACGGCAGCTATGCTGGACGGACTTATAAAGAGAATAAAAAACGAGCTCGGGTATGAAAGTGTCACCGTTGTTGCAACCGGCGGCTACAGCCCTGCAATTATACCAAGCTGTGAAACTGAAATAATATACGATGAAAATCTTTTACTCGACGGTCTGAGAGAAATATATCTTGAAGCAGCAGAAAAGCAATAATTTGTCTTCGTGGCGGGATGTTTTATCCCGCCTTTTTTCGGCAGACAGCAAATGAAGGTTAAAATAATGATTGACTATTACCTTAAACTGGTTTATAATCTTCTTTGTGTATAATAAAAATTCTGTCCCTGCGGGGGCATAAAACGGAGGACTTATTATGGAAAACAAATTTTCACTCGACACATCCAAAAAAGTTACACCGATTATCGTTATGATTATCGGTATTCTGGTTGCTGTCGCTCAGCTGGTAACAAGGATTAACCTTGTAACTCTTGTGTGTGCTCTTTACTGCTGCATCGTTTCGGCAGTGATACTCATTTCTCTTATTGCAAAGAAAAAAGTATATGCTCCTATGCTTATCGGTTACGGTGCATCACTTCTCGGAATAATGCTTTATCATATTATCTTCGGTGCGGATGCGGGCTTCGGTGCTTTTATCGCCGACGGTACCGCAGGCTGGGCAACTGCTGAAAATGCACTTATGTCAGGCACCGGAAGCTTCTTTACAAGACTCGGAGGCAATATTCTTCTTTCGCTTCCCATGATAGTTGTGCTTGCTGCTCTTTTCCTTACTGCAAAGAAAAGCTTTGCAAAGACAAAGCTCAAGGGTGCATTATCATTTGTTCTTTCGGTGCTTCTTATGGGCGTATCGGTTTTCCAGGTTCTTTTTATGAACGTAAGAAACAAGCCTGTAACAGAAAGACTCTGGGAGGGTCACGACAAATATCTTGACGGTGTTGATGAGAACACCTCAGGCAAGCCCAACGTGCTCGTTATTATGATGGATGACCTCGGCTACGGTGACGTAGGTCTCAACGGCTCAATTTACGAGACTCCCAACATCGACTCAATCGGTGAAAACGGTCTTAACTTTGAAAACTTCTACTCAGGCTATTCAGTTTGTTCACCCGCACGTTTTGCCGCTCTTACAGGACGTTATCCTTACAGAGGCTATGCAGATAACGTAATTTATCCCACTGTTCAGACAAAGGCCTCCTTCGCTCAGACGAGAATTTACAACTCCTTTGAAATGGGTAACAACGTTGACGGTATGCTCGGCGATGAAATCACAATCGCAGAGGTATTCCAGAATGCAGGCTATAACACAGCCGCTTTCGGTAAGTGGCATCTCGGCGACTACGGCGAATACCTTCCCACAAATCAGGGCTTTGACTATTTCTACGGC
The DNA here is from genome assembly GCA_017517865.1 of Clostridia bacterium. GTDB lineage: Bacteria > Bacillota > Clostridia > Oscillospirales > Acutalibacteraceae > UBA6857. The sequence goes on from JAFWYB010000052.1 coordinate 43,508, forward strand.
AGTCACCATGTAAATGATATGTATGCTTTCTATCACGTACGTGAAGAGGGCGGTGAATATGAAATCGTACACGGTCAGGATGAGCTCCGTGACGAAAACGGCAAGAAGGACCAGAGTAAGCTTACCGAGTGGATTCACGGTGAGATTGAAAACTGGATTACCGATACCGTTACAAACAGTGACGAGCCCTTCTTCGCATATTACGCAACACCCTGGCCTCACGGTCCTGTCTTTTCAGGTGATGACTTCGACGGCTCTTCAGGTATGGGTACATACGTTGACTGTGTAACAGAGTTTGATACATATCTCGGTAAGCTCTTTGACACTATGGAAGAGCTGGGTGTACTTGAAGACACAATCATTATCTTCACAAGTGATAACGGTCCCGCACTTGAGGGCTCAACAGCAGACCTTCGCGGTGCTAAGTACCTTCCCTATGACGGCGGCCAGAAGGTTCCCTTTATGATTCGCTGGGATAACAACAACGGCATTTTTGAGCAGGGCGGTGTGAGAGAGCAGAGCGGTACCTTCGTTGACCTTCTTCCCACCCTTGTTGACCTTTGCGGCATTACAGGTGATGGCGGAAAGGAAAACTATCTTCCCACCGACCGTGTCATCGACGGTGTTTCCTTCGTGCCTGTTATTGAAAGTGATGTGCCCGTGCATACCGAGGAGCATCCCATTCTTCATATGAAGCGTGAGGATATTAAGGCTATACAGTATGCAGTTCCCACCGCAGATGTAAAGAAGCAGTATCCCGATTATGATTATTCGGTGCTTAACGATAATGAATATCTTACCTTCAAGTATTTCGACAAGGCTCCCAACGATAACTCAGCTTTCTTTGATAAGACACGTAAGAACTGGCTTCACATAATGACCGACGACTATCAGGAAAACTACAACCGTACAGTTGTATATCCCGAAATTTCTGCCAAGATGAATGAAGTGCTCAAGGGTATTCAGAAAGACTTTAAGGAAAACAGAAGAGGTATTATTGAGTAATGCCCGCTCTTTCAATAATGATAAAGCCTGCCTCGTCACTTTGTAATTTAAGGTGCAAATATTGCTTTTACTGTGATGTGGCTTCTCACAGAGATGTGTTTTCGTTGGGTGTAATGAACGAAGATACCGCAGAGAAGCTCATAAAAAGTGCTTTTGAGTTTGCCGACGGCTGCTCTGTGGCCTTTGCCTTTCAGGGCGGTGAGCCACTAATTGCCGGTATGGATTATTTCAGAAGCTTCGTTACTCTTGCAGAAAAGTATAACACAAAAAGGTCTGAGATTTATTATTCAATCCAGACTAACGGTACTCTCGTAGATGCTGAGTGGGCAAGGTTCTTTCACGATAATAAGTTTCTTGTGGGTCTGAGTCTTGACGGTGACTATGAAAGAAACAAGTTCCGTGTGGATGCCGACGGTCAGAATTCCTACTATAAAATAACAAAAGCAGCAAAGCTTTTTCAAAAATACGGTGTAGAATTCAATATCCTTACGGTGCTGACCGGCTTTTGTGCAGATAATGCTGAGGCTATATACAAGCACTTCAGAAAAGAGGGCTTCAATTATATTCAGTTTATACCCTGTCTTCGTCCTATGGGGGATAAGACCGAGAGTGAGCTCTATATGACGCCTGAGCAGTATGCCGATTTTCTTATACGCATATTTAACCTTTATGTGAAGGACTTCGTAAGAGGCAATTATGTCAGTGTAAGACAGTTTGACAACTGGGTGAGAATGTATCTCGGTCAGAGACCTGAGCAGTGCGGACTTCTCGGCCACTGTACCCATCAGTTTGTCTGTGAGGGTAACGGTAATATTTATCCCTGCGACTTTTACTGTACCGATGAATGGCTTTTAGGCAACATAAACGATAACGGCCTCGAAATGATGGCAAAGAGTGAAAAGGCAATTGCTTTCATTAAAGAGAGCATACCTATGGATGAAAGATGTAAGGATTGCCACTTTCTCAGAATCTGCCGTGGCGGAGGCTGTAAGAGAAACAGAGAAAGCGCTGACTACTGTCAGAGCTATATGAAGTTTTTCTCGTCCTGTCTGCCCCTTTTCAGAGCCTTTACAGATAAACAGAAATAAAATAAAACCGTTGCAGAGGTTTCGCTACGATGCAACGGTTTATCCATTTGTCTGTATAATAGCTTTTAATAAAAACATCGCCGTTTTTGTGTATTTTAGTCGCTGAATCCCATTACACCTATGCAAAGCTTTTTGTACGGGATACTGATTCTCAGATACCGAAAGAAGTAAAAATACTTTACTTTTTTCCTGCCCTTATGTTAAAATACCGATATAAAGAATAAGGAGAAGCACTATGTTGAAAAAAGATACCTTTGCTCTTACTCCTCCTATGGGCTGGAACAGCTGGGACTGTTACGGTGCCGCAGTAAACGAAGAACAGCTTTTAGGTAATGCACAGTATGTGGCAGATAATCTCAAGGCCTACGGCTGGGAATATATCGTCTGTGACATTCAGTGGTACGAGCCCAAGGCAGTAAGCAATTTCTATAACAATTTCACTGAGCTTTGTATGGACGAGTATTCCCGTCTTATACCTGCAGTCAACCGTTTTCCCTCAAGTGCGGGCGGAGTAGGCTTTAAAGCCGTTGCAGACAGAATTCACGCTATGGGATTGAAGTTCGGCATTCATATTATGAGAGGTGTTCCCCGTCAGGCGGTGCACAGAAACACACCCATTAAGGGAAGCTGCTTTACTGCAAGGGATATTGCACAGGGCTTTTCGCTGTGTCTGTGGAACACCGATATGTACGGTATAAAAACCTGCGAGGCGGGTCAGCAGTACTATAACAGCCTTTTTGAGCTTTATGCAGAGTGGGGAGTTGACTTTGTAAAGGTTGACGATATTGCCAACACCGAATTCAAGCCTCACGACCCGTACAGTGCGAGGGAAGAAATTGAAATGATAAGAAGGGCGATTGATAGCTGTGGCAGGGAAATGGTGCTTTCACTCTCTCCCGGACCTGCAGTGATAAACGAGGCTTTTCATCTTTCGCAGAATGCAAATATGTGGCGTATGACCGGTGATTTCTGGGACAGTTGGGATAAGCTTTACGCTATGTTTGAACGTTGCGAAAAGTGGGCTCCCCATGTAAAGAGCGGTTGCTGGCCCGACTGTGATATGCTGCCTTTAGGCAAAATAAGCAAGACCTGTACCTGCCTTGGTGACCGTGACAGATATACCAATTTCACACCCGATGAGCAGAAAACAATGCTTACACTGTGGTCTGTTTTCCGTTCACCCCTTATTTTAGGCGGTGAGCTGCGCGAAAACCGTCCTGAGGACCTTGAGCTGTTAACCAACAGAGATATAATTGAGATAAATCAGTATTCAGCCGATAACTCTCAGCTTTTCAGAAACAGAAATGAGGCTGCCTGGAAATGCACTGACAAAAACGGTAACACCGTGGTTGCACTTTTCAACCTTTCCGATGAGGACAGACAGATCAGTGCAGACCTTAAGGTCTGCGGCCTTGAGGGAAGGTATAAGGCAACGGAACTGTGGTCAAAGCAAGAGATATGCTTTACCGATACCGCAGATGCAGTGTTAAGACCTCACGCATCGGCAATTTACCGCTTGGAGAAAATGCAATGACGGGTATTGTTGACGCAGGCGGCGGTATGAGAGGCGTGTATTCAAGCGGTGTTTACGATTATCTTATGGATAACGGCATAAGTGTTGACCTCTGTATAGGTGTTTCGGCGGGCTCAGCAAATCTTATAACCTATATTGCGTCTCAGAAAAGGCGTACTCTCGATTTTTACCGCGAATACCCGAAAAGAAAGGAATATATGAGCTTCGGCAATTTTCTCACCTGCGGCTCGTATATAGACCTTGATTATATTTATTCGGATTTAAGCAACAGTGACGGTGAAAACCCCCTTGATTTTGCTGCCGCCCTCAGGTCCGATATTAAGTTTCTTGCCGTTGCAACAAATTCGGCAGACGGTAGGGCTGAATATTTCACAAAGGCTGATATGAAGCAGGATGATTACACCGTACTCAAGGCAAGCTGCTGTATGCCGGGTATATGTAAGCCGGTCGGAATGGGCGGACAGCTTTATGTTGACGGCGGCGTTGCAGACCCGATTCCCGTTGAAAAGGCCTTCAGTGAGGGCTGTGACAAGGTTATAATTGTGCTAACCAAGCCCAGAGAGGACTATTGCAGGCCTCTTTTTGCAACGAAGGTGCTTTCTCTCAGACTCAGAAAATATCCTGAGGTGCTTAAGCTTATGAAAAGCTTGCACAGGCGCTGCGGTGAAATATTTGAAAAAATTGCAGAGTGGGAAAAGGAGGGCAAGGTGCTTGTTGTTGAGCCCTCTGAGCTTCACGGTATGACCACGCTTAACACTGACAGCGAGGCTATATTCAGGCTTTATGAGCAGGGTTATGAGGATGCCCGCAAAATAAAAGAGTTCATATAACGCCGACATCCCATAAGGAAGTATTTCTTTAAAAAGTGAAACAACTTCATAATAATGTGTTAAAAATCACTGATATGTGTCAGCATTATCGGTGATTTTTGCCTTTTCTTGCAAAGCTGTTTCGCATTTTAAAGTGCTTCGCAGTTTCGTAAGAACTTAAAATTTCTTGTATTGAAGCCACAAAACGCAGCAAGGCTGTCGCCTTGCGAGGCTTTTGGCAAAAACACAGGGAATTTTGTTCGAGAAACAAATACTGCCTTATGGGGTGTCGGCGTTTTACAGTATCTTTTTGTTTTTTTATAGCGGGCAGCTGTGCATAAGCTTTATGGCTCAGGCGGCAATGTTTGTCTGCCTTTTCTGAGGGGCTGCTCTTCTGACATTGTTATACGCGCCCTTGCTTTTTTGCGTGGCCCGTGCGGGAAATGTAACTTTTCTGACGCTTTTTGCGCGTCTTCTTTTAGCTTCCGATTTCTTTTCGAGGGCAACAAGCTTGTCCTCAAAGGCAATGGCGAGAACTATAAGAGCCAGACAGGCGAAAAAGAATATTGAGAAAGATTCTAAATTAGCAAACATAATGATTACCTCCGTTTGTGCTTTATCGAACATACGTTCTTTGATTTCGATTTAATTATAGCACGTATTTTTTAAATGTCAAGACAAATGTTCGATAAATTTTAATTTACAGTCCTTAAAAACGGACTCGAGCTAAAAATAAAGGCCGTTTAAGGTGTTTTGTCAAAAAAATAAGCATAAATTTGTTTATTATGCTCCTTAAAAATATTGTTGTTTTTGTTTTAGACGAACATTTTTGTGCTATAATCAATATGTATTATTATATTCTCAAGGAGGAAAACATTATGTCATTCATTAAAAAAGAATTTACCTTTGAATCAGCATCGGGTCTTGCAGATATCCATTGTGCTTCATATCTGCCGGAAAACGGTGAGGTAAAGACAGTTCTTCAGATTGCACACGGCATGGCTGAGCACCTTGAAAGATACGAGAAATTTGCTTCAGAGCTTTGTGATAACGGGATTGCCGTATATATCAACGACCACCTCGGTCACGGTAAAAGCGTGAAGAGCGACAGCGAGCTTGGCTATTTCGGAAAAAAAGACGGCTGGAAGTGTTTTGTAGAAGACTGTCATACTCTTTCGCTTATCGCAAAGAAGGAAAACGAGGGTAAGCCCTTCATATTCTTCGGTCATTCAATGGGCTCCTTTGTTGCAAGAGCTTATTCATTGAAATACGGTGCTGAAATTGACGGCGCAATTTATTGCGGTACCGCAGGCCCCAATCCTGCCGCAGGAGCAGGTATTGCCCTTACGAAGATAATTACAAAGCTTAAGGGTGACCACCATAGAAGCAAGCTTATCAATGCAGTCGGCTTCGGCAGCTATAACAGTAAGTTTGAAGACAGAACTCCTTTTGACTGGCTTACAAGAGATACCGACGAGGTTGACAAATATATTGCTGACCCTTATTGCGGCTTCCTCTTTACTGCTCCCGGCTACTGTGATCTTTTCTCTCTTCTCGGCTTTGTCTCATCAAAGGAATGGTTCAGCGGTCTTTCAAAAGAGCTCCCTGTACTTATGATTGCAGGTGATATGGACCCGGTAGGTGAGTACGGCAAGGGTATAAGAAAGGTTGAAGCAATGCTTAAAGATGCCGGCAAGAAAAATCTTGAAACAATACTTTATAAGGACGCAAGACACGAAATTCTTAACGAATCTAAGTGCTTTGATAAGGTCTGCGAGGATGTTATTGCATGGGTTAACAAAACAGTAAAATAAAGCGGGGTTTAATATGTCAGTTAAAGCTAACGGAATTTATGTCCTTGAAAATAAATTTATTTCAAAGGTATTGAATATTGAAAAGGGTAAAATTGTTTTATCCTCAAATGAAAACAGACTCAGCGGCAGCAAGCTTACCCGTAAAAGCAACTGCACTGAATTCAGACTCGGCTTCGGTAAAGGATTTTTTTCAAAAAAGCTTTCAAGTGAGGCTCTTACGGTTACAGATGCTCAGCTTGTTAAAAATGCAGGTAAGGAAATTCTCACCTTAAGCTTTGCCGAGGCAAGGATAAGCGGATGCGGGGTTAAAATCGGCCTTGTATACGAGCTTGGTGAAAATGACCCGTTTATAAGAAAATATGTTACACTTTCTCCCGGCTCAAACGGAGTTGGAGACGTTTTTCTCGACAGCATAGAGCTTGAAAATATGAGCTTTTCAGCGGGGCTCGTAAGCTGGACTCTGCCTATGCAGCAGAATTCACACATTTCAGGCTTTCTTATGAGTGTAGGTCAGCCGGTGTATGTTGACTCATTTTATTTTGGCTGTGAGTTTCCCGTTACATATAACAGAATTGCGGGCAGAAGAGTTATTATTACATCATATATAGGTAAAAAGCTTTCACAGCTTGCCGATGACGGTGTCTACAAGAGCCATAAGGCTGTTTTCGGCGTAAGTGAAAACAATACTTTTGCAACTGTACAAAAGGCATTTTATTCTTACATCAGAAGTATATCGAAGCCTGTAAAGCTGCGTATTCAGTATAATTCCTGGTACGACAATATGCTCAATATAAATGTAGAGAATATTACCGAATCCTTCTTAAGTATAGATAAAGGCCTTTCAAATTACGGCACAAAGGTTCCGGATTCATACGTTATGGATGACGGCTGGAACGATTATGCCGCAGACTTCTGGAAATTCAACGCGAAATTTCCTAACGGCCTGGCGGAATTCAGAGATTTGAGCGAAAATCTCGGTTCGCGCTTCGGTCTGTGGCTCGGCCCCCGCGGCGGCTATACCAAGGATACGATAAAATTCGCCCGTAATATTGAAAAAGGCGGAAACGGCTATGTTAATAAAAATGCCGTTGATATCTGCGTAGGCAGTAAGAAATATGTTGACAGAACTGCCGATATGCTGCTCGGCTTTGCAAAAAATTATAATCTCAATTACTTTAAGCTTGACGGCTTTGCTCAGCGCGCGTGCAGAGATAAGAGTCACGACCACCTTACAGGCGGCTTTGAAAATATGTACTTTTTCAGTGACGTGTGGGAAAAATGGATCGCATTCTTTGAAAGGGTATACGATTTTGATGAAAGCTTCTGGATCAACCTTACAAGCTATGCACCGCCGAGTCCCTGGTTTTTACAGTGGTGCAACAGCCTGTGGATGCAGATAAGCAACGACCACGGTATGGACGGTGAGAAGAGCTGCGATAAAGACAGACTTCTTACCTACCGTGACAGCCGTTACTATGATTTTTATAATATACGTCAGTTCCAGGTTCCCCAGTTTGCACTCTACAATCACGACCCGATTTACGGTAAGGATGCAAAGATAAAAATGACTGATGACGAGTTCAGAGAATATCTTTTTACAATGGCAATGAGAGGCACCTGCTTCTGGGAGCTTTATTACAGCCATACTATGTTCAATACGGCCAAGTGGAGAATAAACCGTTCCGTGCTTGCGTTTATTGAGGATAATATGGATATTCTTTCAAACTCCGTTATATTCGGCACTGACCCGGTTAAGGGCGGTGTTTACGGCTACAGCTGCTTCGGTGCAGATGAGGGTATTGTCTGCCTGAGAAACAGTACGTCGGGAAAAAAGAGCTATACTCTTGTGCTCGATGAGAAAATTGGTGCCGAAAGGGAGCTTAAAAATGCAAAAGCAACTCTTATGATACCCTACACGCTCACTCAGGACGAAAGAAAATACAACTACGGCGATGAAATTACCGTTGAACTTGACGGATTTGAAACAAGGATATATCACTTCAATAAAAAGCTTAAGCTTATGGAGCCTGAACACATAAAGGCAACCGATAAGCGCACTCTTGAGGTTTCATTTAATCAGTTTGTGGATTACAGACACATTGAGTGTAAGGAAAACGAGGTTCTTGAGGTTGAGCTTCTCGAAGATTATATGACGGTCAAAATCAGCTTTAAGGAAAAGCTTGACAGACTCAACCGCTATACTCTCACGGGTGTATGCGATATGCTCGGAAACAGTACTGACGTTGAGCTTGAGTTCGACTACTGTAAAGACTATGAGGTACGGGAAGGCGTTTTCGGTAAATACGATTTCACTCTGAGAACAGAGTCGGCAGAGAAAAACACCGTGCTTTACACTCAGGGCGAAGAGCTCAGCCTTTCTGTTGACTGTGACGGCTACGTGCATTTTGTAACGGGTAACGACGAGCTTATTAGCCGCACTCCCGTTTCGGAAAAAGAAAGCATTACAGCCGTAAGGGAAAGAAACGGCGTAATGAAAATCTATCTCGGCAAAAAGCTCGATTCGGGCAGAAATTCAATTCCTGCCTTCTTAAGCGGCAAAGAAGCCGACTTCGACAGTAAAACCGTTAAGGCATATAACAGAGCACTTGCCTTTGATGAGGTGTAATAAAATAAAAAAGGAAGCGGCAAGTCCCGCTTCCTTTTGCAATGCTACTAATCACCGGTTTCTTATATAATAACCTTTCTGTGCCCCTTAATTTTATCCAGAGCACCCTTTTCAAGGCGAGAAACCTGAGCCTGGGAAATGCCTATTTCAGAGGCAACCTCAGTCTGAGTCATACCGTTCATAAATCTTAAAGACAGGATTTTCTTTTCTCTTTCCGGTAAATTATTTATTGCTTTTTTCAGAAGAATCTCATCTATCCAATCTACATCACTGTGTCTGTCACCGATCTGATCCATTACGTAAATGGTATCTCCTGCGTCGTAATAAACAGGCTCATAAATTGAAATCGGCTCTACAATCGCTTCAAGGGCAAGAACTACCGTTTCTCTCTTCACACCCATAATTCCGGCGATTTCCTCTACAGACGGCTCTCTCTGAGTTTCCGCAATAATTTTTTCTTTAATCTGCATTGCGTGATATGCGGTGTCACGTACTGAACGGCTGACCCTTATAGGGTTATAGTCCCGCAGATAACGCCTGATTTCACCTATAATCATCGGCACTGCATAGGTTGAAAACCTTACATTCTGATTCAGATCAAAATTGTCGATTGATTTTATAAGTCCTATACAGCCCACCTGAAAAAGGTCATCCAGATTTTCTCCGCGCTGAGAAAAACGCTGAATAACACTCAGCACAAGTCTGAGATTGCCGTTTATCAGTTCTTCGCGTGCGTTTTTGTCACCGTTGCGGCTTTTAAGTAAAAGCTCGGTTTTCTCACTTTCCTTAAGAAGCTTTAATTTGGATGTATCAATTCCGCAAATTTCAACCTTGTTGTAGTACAAGTAGATTACCTCCGAGGTATAAAATCCTGTCGCTATAAGTATGGACTGCAACATGCGGGTTTAGTAATTGAAATTTTTTACAAATGTGATAAAGCTGCTTACATATTGACAAAAAACTTTCTGAGAATTATACTGTTAGATACTGAAAAACGGATAATTATGTAATTATCGGAGGACGGAAATGGAAACAGCAGAAAAAGTATTGCCCTCAGTTGAAGCGGAGCAGGAAAGGGATATGCGAAAGACACTTGCTTCAGTGTCTGTTTTTATGCTTCTGACGGGAATACCGCTTTTTATGACGGATAAATATTTCAATATAACCATATCGAAGTTTCTTTATTTTGCAATTATTTCGGCTATGACCTTTGCACTTTCTTATACCTTCAGACCGGAAAATGAGTTGAAAGCCGCCAACACCTCAAACAGAGCCATGGATATTGCCGTGGGGGGCTTTTTGATTTCGTCGGTTATATCAACGCTTTTTTCTCCTTACATAGGTGATGCATTTCTCGGCTCCTCGGGCAGATGTATGGGCCTATGCTTTGTTCTGGTTGTTGCCGGGCTTTACCGCACCCTTTCAAGGCACTACGAAATAAAAAAAGCAGAGCTTTACGGCTATATGGGTGCTTTTGCGGTTGTTGCCTTTATTGCTTTTCTGCAATTTTTCGGCGTAAACGTCTTCGGGCTGTACAATAATATTTCAGAGGCTACAAAAGAGGCATATTATTCAACCATAGGTAATATAAACGTTGTTTCGTCATATATATGTCTTTGTCTGCCGTTTATAATGTTTGCCTTCTGCAGCGTAAGAGGCAGCGTGAAAAGGCTTCTGCTTTTTGCCCTGTGCTTTTGCGGCTTCTGCTTTATGGTTATTGTAAACAGCGACAGCGGATATATCGGTATGCTTGCAGCCTTCTGCGGCACGGCATATCTGATTTCAAAAAAAGCCTCTGATTTCTATAAGCTACCGCTTCTTGTTTCTGCCTTTCTTTTTTCGCTGAGATTTGTAAAGCTGTTAAGCCTCGGTACGCTTTGGAAAACCAAGGAGCTTTCACCGCTTGCGGTAATGCTCGGTGAATCGGACACCGTTCTTATTCTTGCGACGGTATCTGCTGCGGTTGCTCTGCTTTTTGCTTTTGTCAAGCCTGCCCAAAGGCTTATGTCTCTCGTAAGAGTAAGCGCCGTTGCAGTACCCTTGCTTTGCCTTGCGCTGTTCGTGGCTGCGATGCTTTATTTTACTTTTAAGGATACTCAGACAGACCTCGGTATGCTTGAAAGGTATCTTCGCTTTAACGACAAGTGGGCAACGGGAAGGGGACATATATGGAGAATGACTATGGAATCCTTTGCGGATATGCCGTTTTTAAGAAAGCTTATCGGCTGCGGGCCCGATACTCTTTTGCTTTTGCTGAGCGAAAAATATGAGGCTGAAATGCTCAGAAGCGGTGCTCTTACCGATAATGCCCACAATGAGTTTATGAATTACCTTGTGAACAACGGAATTATCGGTCTTTGCTTTTACATAGGTATAATTGTATCTTCACTCAGAAGCTGTGTTAAAAGGCTTGACGGTTGTTGGATTTACGGCGGTCTGTTTGCGGCTGTTTTAAGTTATGCCTGTCAGTCTGTTGTTAACATCACACAGCCCCTTACAACCCCGTTTTTCTTTATATTGATGTTTATGTGTTGCTGTGATGCAGCAACGAAGAGAAAAAAGCTTCCGCAAGAAGAAAATTAACTGTAAAATTCAAAAAAATTCCTTTTTATTGTTGATTTAATGTTAACTATTTATTATAATAAAATATAATATGGATTGGTATGCACTTTTCATCAGATAGATATCTATAACTTGGAGGACTGCTGTATTATGGCAAAGAACCCGGAAAAAAAGAAAAAGGCTCCCGAGGTACCTGACGCAGAGGTTAAGGGCGCAAAAAAGAAAAAGAGAAGAAGAAAGAAAAAGCACCCGATTCTTTTCGGTATTTTTCTGTTTTTCTTCAGTATATTTGTTGCAGGTATGCTTACCGCCATAATAGTAGGCGGCACAGTGCTTGAAGAGGTGGATAACATTGTTTACGGCGATATTGCCATAGACCTTGATACCTACAAAAACTCACAGAATCAGACGTCTATTATGTACGGCTATGACAGTGACGGCGCCGTTGTTGAGCTTACAAGGCTTCACGGTGAAGAAAACCGAATATGGCTCAGCTATGACGAAATGCCCGAAAATCTTTACTGGGCATTCATCTGCCTTGAGGATAAGCGCTTTTACGAGCATCCCGGTGTTGACTTTATCCGTACTATAGGTGTTCTTATCAACCCTGCCTATGAGGGTCAGGGGGCGTCTACAATCACTCAGCAGCTGATAAAAAACCTTACCGACGATAATGACGTTACCTATGTAAGAAAGTTCTACGAAATACTCAGAGCTCTCAATCTTGAGAATAACTATTCCAAAAAGGATATTCTTGAGGCTTACCTCAACACGGTTTCTCTCGGCGCAGGCTGTTACGGCGTTAAAACCGCGGCTGAAACCTATTTTGACAAAGAGGTTGATGAGCTTACACTTTCAGAGTGTGCAACCCTTGCAGGTATCACAAAGGCTCCCTATTCACTCAACCCTTATGCAAACTTTGAGGAGTGTATGAACAGACGTGACCTTTGTCTGTGGTATATGCAGGATCAGGGTAAAATTACTCAGGAGGAGTATAACGAGGCTCTTGAAGAAGAAATAGTCGTTCAGGAATATAAGGATCCCGGTGATCAGGAAAACGAAGAGAGCGATGTGTCGGATGATAAAGAGGAGATTTATTCCTGGTATGAGGAATATGTAATCGACCAGGTAATCGCTGACCTTCAGAAAAAATACGGCTACGAATATAACGAGGCATGGAGACAGGTTTATTACGGCGGTCTTAACATTTATGCGGCTGTTGATCTTGATGTTCAGGCAACACTTGAAGATATTTATCTCAACCGCTCAGGCTTCCCGAGCGGAAGATATGACGAAAGAGGCGAGCTTCCTCAGTCCTCAATGACCATTATGGATTATCAGGGAAGAATAGTGGCTCTTGTGGGCGGTACAGGTAAAAAGACCGAAAACAGAAGCTATAACAGAGCGACTGATGACCGTGCAAAGCGTCAGCCGGGCTCGTCAATCAAGCCCCTTGCGGTTTACGCTCCCGCGGTTGATATCGGTCTTATCACACCTAAATCAACTGTGCTTGAAAAGGCAATTATTGTTAACGGTAAGGAATGGCCGAGAAACTTCAACGGTGACCACGGCTCAGGCAAATACGTAACTGTTGAAACAGCTCTTGCAAAGTCACTCAACACCGTACCCGTACGTATACTTGACGGTATGCTCGGTCTTACTACTTCAATGAAATATTGTAACGAAAGATTCCACCTTGGACTTGTCGATGCTCCGCCACCCGCGGGCGACAGAGACCTTAGCCCTCTTGCAGTAGGCGGTACAACCACAGGCGTTACCACTCTTGAAATGGCGTCTGCATTTGCTACCTTCGGCAACGGTGGCCGTTATTACGAGGCATACAGCTATTATAAGGTTACAGACAGAAACGGCAATATCGTTCTCGACAGAACGAAGGAAATTCCCGAGCAGGCAATAAAGAAGGAAACTGCATCGTCAATGCTTTCAATGCTTACAACAGCCGTTACACAGTCCTACGGTACCTCGTACGGCTCAAAGATAAGCGGCTTCCAGACCTTTGCAAAAACAGGTACAACCTCAGATAACTGCGATAAGTGGTACTGTGGCGGTACTCCTTACTACGTTGCTTCCGTCTGGTACGGCTACGATTACCGCGACGACCTTCGCACGGGTACAAGTAACCCTGCAAAGACAATTTGCAAATATGTTTTCGACAGACTTCACAAGGGTCTTGAGGCAAAGTCCTTCTCAGATGTTTCGGCTCAGGTTGATTCGAGCATTGAGCAGATACAGGGGTACTGAGGCTTATGATAATCTTATCTGTTGATTACGGAGATGCACGTACAGGCGTTGCAGTATGTGACAGAATGGAAATACTTGCTTCACCGGTGTGTGTTATAAACGAAGGCTATGAGCCTAAGGTTATTTCTGCCGTTGCCGCCGAGGCACAGAAGCAAAAGGCTGAGCTTATAGTTGTGGGCCTTCCTAAAAATATGGACGGCTCAGAGGGCTCAAGGGCTGAAAAATGTACCCGCTTCGCAGAACAGCTGCAGGAAGCAACGGGCATTGAAACGGTTATGTACGATGAAAGGCTCACAACCGTGTGGGCACATAAAACACTGAGCGAAAACAATGTCAGAGGTAAAAAAAGAAAAGCGGTTGTAGATGCCGTGTCTGCCGTAGTTATTCTCGAGGGTTTTATGGCAACAAGAAAATAAAGCATAGGGGCTGTAGAAAATACAGCCCCTTTTAAAGTGTTCGGCAGCCTTCTGTCAGCAGTCAGAAAATACGTTTCAATTCTGCAAAAGCGGCAAAACAAAAAGCATAACGGCAAAAACTGTTGCAAAGCCTGTTTTACAACGGTTTTTATTTTTTTACTGCGTCCTTTTTTCTTATCATTCCGAGAAGTCTTACGGCGGCAATAATAACAACAAAGCTTCCGAAGAGTCTTCTGAGATGTTCAGCGGGGAGAAAACCAATTAAGCTCTGCCCGATAAAAATACCGATAAGACCTCCGAAAATAATCGGCAGAGCTCTTCTGATTTCAACATAGCCCTTTTTATGAAGCAACAGCAACGAAACTGCTGCACAGGGAATAAAAAACATAAGGTTTACGCCCTGCGCTCTGAGTTGGCCGTAAGAAAGATAAGAGGTGAGCCATATAATCAGCACGGTGCCTGAGCCGAAGCCCATAGCTCCGAGTATACCCGAAATAAAGGAAGCGGCAAATATCTGAAAAAGCATAGTCTATCTCCCAAAAAGCATTCTTGAGCCGGAGTAAAGCAGAAAGGCATAAAAAATGAGACTGAGTGTTTTCTGCGGTATTTTACCCATCAGAAAAACACCTGCAATAACTCCGATAAGTCCGAACGGAATAAAATAAACTCCGTCGCCAAGCGAAAAATAACCGCTTCGAAGATATATAAGCATGCTTACGGCGGAAAGGGGAAGTATAACCGAAAGAGCGGTAGCCTGAGCAGCTTTCTGCGAGAGACCCTCCGACCTGAGAAAGGGGACAATCAATATACCTGCACCTGCACCGAGCAGAGTATTTATTACACCCGCAACGATACCGAAGAAAAAGGATTTTACGTTTTTCATTGAATTCAGCTCCACGTTTATTTTTTCGCCTTATGTCAGCGATATACGCCGTATTTGATTTAAATGGCTGAAAAAAATCGTAAAACACAAAAAATAAGTTAAAAAAATAAAAAAAACCTTGAATTTATTTGTTTAAACTCTTGTAAATATATTTTTTTAGTGTTATAATCTAAGCAAAGTTTTAAGGAGGACTATTTTTATGACTTGTAAGTTTTGCGGAAATGTAATCGAAGATAACTCAGATATTTGTTTCATTTGCGGCCAGAAGGTTGAGCCCGTTGCAGCACCTGCTGAAGCAGCTGACGCTTTTGCACCCGCAGCACCCGCTGCCCCTGCAGCTCCCGTAGCAACAGCAGCTCCCGTTTATGCAGCAGCTCCTGCAGCTCCCGTATACGCAGCAGCACCCGTTGCTCCCGCAGCAGCTGACATCAAGGCTCAGAAGAAGGCCCTTAAGGCAGCTAAGAAGGCAGCTAAGAAGGAAGGTAAGGGCAAGGGTAATGTATTTAATTTCCTTATCCCCGCTCTTCTCATTGCTCTCACTTTTGCTGTTAAGGATTTTTGCTACATCTTTGTTGGTGTATTACTTGCTTATACATATCTTGTATACAGATCATACAACAAGGCTCTTGCAGCAGAAAACACAGAAAAGGCAAACGGTATTGTCAATAAGACAATGTCAGGTGCTATTTTAGGTATGGCTGTTGCTTGCGTTCTTCTCATCAAGACTGCATTCATCGGCTGATTAAGCTTAACATATTTACTCCCGCATTCGTTTGCGGGAGTTTTCTTTTTTTATTCTTTTTTTATATTGAATTCAATCCCGATTTTATATATAATAAAATTACCTATTAAGGAAAGGATGAAAACTATGAAAAAACTTACTGCACTTTTACTTTCGTTTGTTATGATTTTTACTTTGTGTGTAACTGCTTTTGCGGCAGAAGAAAAGCCCTATGAAAACAGTAATTTCTATTCGGTAGGTGATTACACTCTTCACTACAGAAGCTACAATCCCGAGGGTGTGGCAAAAAATCAGATTATGCTCATCCACGGCTTCTGTCTGTCCACTGCCTCACTTGAGGGTATAGCAGAGGAATATTGCACGGCGGGCTACCGTGTTGTAACTGTTGACGTGCCCAATTTCGGATATTCCTCAAGAGAAACAAACGAAACCGAAAAGCTTCAGCGTGAGGAGGTTATATATTCACTTGTTGAGCATCTCGGCGGAAAGTGGATTATAGGCGGTCACTCTATGGGCGGAGGAATAGCACTCAACCTTGCCGTTGACCATCCCGATATATTTACGGGCCTTGTGCTTTTTGCACCTCAGACTTCAAAAGAGGTCAGCGGTATGGCAAGCTCTCTTGTTGCATCATCCTTTATGCAGAGTATGTTTAATTTTATACTCAAGGTTGCTCTTAAGCTTCCTCCCGTGGTAAGAAGCCTTGTTGAAATGAGCTTCAGTGATGCCGATTATGCCAAGACCTACGATTTAAGCCGTATTACAAATCCAATGTCCGTTTCGGGTACCGGTGCAGGTATTACTATTATGACCTCTCACGCCCGCGGTGCAGACTTTGAGGCAATATCGGCACTTGAAATTCCCGCTGTTGTTATAACGGCAAAGGAGGATAAGGTTGCATCTGCGGAAAATCTTCAGCAGATAATTGAGGCTCTCGGTGAAAACGTTACCGTATATGAGTGCGAAAAGGGCGGTCATATGATGATGGAATATAATCCTGCTCTTGTGGCTGAAAAAACCTTACCTGTAATAGAAGAGTGCAGATAAATATTAAAGCTTACTCCGAATAAATTCATTTTATCCGGAGTAGTATTTTATATAAACAGCAAAGTGAGGTCAGTATATGCTCGAAACAAAAGAATTACTTTCACTTGACAAATCGGATGCGGGTGACTTTCTTGCACGGTTCACTTTCCCGTGGCAGGCTTTACCGCATATCAGGGATTTTATAATCAGTTTTGGAAAAAGCCTTGATGAAAGGGAATATGAGCTTTTAGGTGAAAATATATGGGTGCACAAAAGTGCAAAAATTGCTCCTACGGCACACATTGGAGCTCCCTGCATCATAGGCGAAAATACCGAGGTGCGCCACTGTGCCTTTATAAGAGGCTCCGCACTTATCGGTAAAGGCTGTGTGGTGGGCAATTCCACCGAAATAAAAAACGCTATACTGTTCGATAATGTTCAGGTGCCCCACTATAACTATGTGGGCGACAGTATATTGGGCTATAAGGCCCATCTCGGAGCAGGTGCGGTCACATCAAACGTGAAAAGTGATAAGAGTCTTGTTACTCTCAGAAGCGGTAACGAAAAATGTGAAACGGGTCTTAAAAAATTCGGCGCAATTGTTGGCGACTTTGTTGAGGTCGGCTGCAACAGCGTGCTTAATCCGGGTACGGTGATAGGCAGAAACACCAACATATATCCTCTTTCCTTCGTCAGGGGAGAAATACCTGCCGGCAGTATATTCAAATCGGCAGAAAATATTGTAGCTAAGGAGTAATTTATGGGTAAATATTTTGGCACAGATGGCTTCAGAGGCGAAGTCAATGTAACTCTCACCGCTGAGCACGCCTATAAAATAGGCCGATTTCTCGGCTATTATTACAGCGAAAAAAACAAAACCGAAAACAAGGCTGAAAGAGCCCGTATTGTTATCGGCAAGGACACCAGGCTTTCAAGTTATATGCTTGAATATGTGCTCGCAGGTGCAATTGCTTCGTCGGGTGCCGATGCCTGTCTGCTTCACGTTACAACAACCCCTTGCGTAGCTTACGTTACAAGAACGGACGAGTTTGACTGCGGAGTAATGATTTCTGCAAGCCATAATCCCTTTTACGATAACGGTATAAAGCTTATAAATTCAAAGGGCGAAAAAATGGAAGATGAGATAATTGAGCTCATCGAAAAATATATTGACTCCGACGAAGAGCTTCCGTATGCAACGGGCTCCGGTCTGGGCAGAACAGTTGACTATATAGCGGGCAGAAACCGTTATGTCGGCTATCTGATTTCGCTCGGTATGTATTCCTTCAAGGGAAAGAGAATAGGTCTTGACTGTGCAAACGGAAGCTCATGGAATCTTGCAAAAGCTGTGTTTGATGCTCTCGGTGCAAAAACCTATCTTATAGGTGCTGAGCCCGACGGCACAAACATTAACAGAGAAATCGGCTCAACACATATTGAAAAGCTTCAGCAGCTTGTAAGGGAAAAGAGTCTTGATGCAGGCTTTGCCTTTGACGGCGATGCGGACAGATGCCTTTGCGTTGACGAAAAGGGTGAGGTCGTTGACGGTGACGCTATCATTTATATCTACGGCAGCTATCTTAAAAAGAGGGGAGAGCTTGAAAACAACACGGTTGTAGCAACGGTTATGTCAAATTACGGGCTTTTCAGAGCTCTTGACAAGGCGGGCATAGATTATGCAAAAACAGCCGTAGGGGATAAATACGTTAACGAATATATGGTTAAAAACAACTGTGTAATCGGCGGTGAGCAGTCGGGTCATATTATTTTTTCCAGATACGCTTCAACGGGAGACGGCATTCTCACTGCAATTAAGATGATGGAGGTTATGCTTTCTGAAAAGAAAACACTTTCACAGCTTGCATCGCCCTTCAAAAAGTACCCGCAGACCCTTATCAACGTCAGAGTTGCAGACAAAAAAGCGGCACTCGCCTGCGAAAAAGTGATTAAGGCACAAAAAGAGGCTGAGGCAGCACTTGAGGGCAGGGGAAGGCTTCTTCTTCGCGAATCGGGCACTGAACCCGTAATCAGGGTTATGGTCGAGTGTGACGATGCTGAGCTTTGCCGTAAATATGCCGAAAGTGTGGCAGATGCTGTAAAAAACGCATAACCCCTTGAATTATTTTTTGGGGTGTAGTATAATCTGCGTTGTGAAAATAAACGGTCAGTTCGAAACCTTCCTGACCTAAAACAAAACTAAAGGAGCTTAAAAATGAATATTTCAAAAAAGAACCGCAACCTTGCTATATCGGCAATTATAGCTGCGCTCTATATTGCGCTTACTTATTCGCAGAATGTAATTTTCCCTAACAGCACTTCAATGGCGATTCAGTTCAGAGTATCGGAGTCTCTTTGCGTGCTGGCGCTTTTCACTCCGTCAGCGATACCCGGGCTTACTGTGGGCTGCCTGCTTGCAAATATAGTTTCCGTGGGAATTATACCTACCGATATGATTTTCGGCACTCTTGCAAGCTTTCTTGCGGCAACTGCGATGTATAGGCTCAGAAACGTAACTGTAAGAGGGTTACCTGTTGCGGCTCTTGTTATGCCCGCTGTTTTCAACGGAATTATCATCGGTGCACAGATCGAGTTTTTTTACATCGAAGGACCCTTTCACTTTTCTTCCTTCCTGATTCAGTGCGGGTGTGTTGCTATGGGTGAAATTGCTGTTCTTTTTACTCTCGGTATTATGCTGATAAAAATTTTGAAGAATAAAAAGCTTGAAAAATACCTTTAAAGTGTTTAAAAATTCATATTTCTCTGTTATAATAAAGAGTGATGATTTTTTAATAAATTCGATTAAGGAGAAGTTCAAATGGAAAACAAACTTACCAAAAGAACGTGGCTGAACATAATCGTATTCAGCTTTATGGGCGGTATTGCATGGAACCTTGAAAATATGTATTTCAATACCTTCCTTTACGATTCGATTTATGCAGGCGTATCTAACACAAAGCTTGAGGAATGGGGCGTTATGGCTCCGTCAACTGCTGTCAGCCGTATGGTTGCCCTTTCGGCTATTACTGCTGTTGCCACAACCTTTATTATGGGTACACTCAGTGAAAAGATGAAAAAGCGTAAGGTATTCATCTCTGTCGGCTATATCGTCTGGGGTATTGTTACAGCCGCCTTCGGCTTTATTTCAAAGGGCAATGTTGCCGCGATTTTCGGCCTCAGTGACGAAGCAAACATTCTTCTTTACACAATCTGGGCAGTAATCATAATGGATATGGTTATGACCTTTATGGGTTCAACAAGTAACGACTCTGCCTTCAATGCGTGGACCACTGACGTTACAAATCCGGTTGTAAGACCTACCGTTGAAACCGTGCTTCTCTTTGTCGGCCTTGTTGCAATGCTTGCAGTTATGGGCGTGGGCAGTCTTTGCCAGGGTAAGGTTATTTCATATCAGGTGTTCTTCCTCGGCCTCGGTATTATCGTTTCACTCAGCGGTGTGTTCGGTTTGTTCGCTCTCAAGGATCCCGAAATCAAGGGAGAAAAGACAAATTCAAATTATTGGAGCGACCTTTTCTACGGCTTCAGACCCTCAGTTGTCAGAGAAAACTCAAAGCTTTATCTTGCACTTGCAGCTATCTGTATTTATAACATAGCAATTCAGGTTTTCTTCCCTTATCTTTTTGTATATCTCGGCAGTGTAATCGTTCCCGGTGCTGTTTTTGATGTGAAGACTATCATTGTTGCAGTTCTTGCAGTTGCAGGCCTTATTGCAGGCATCATCCTTCTTCTCAAGAAGGCGGGCAAGGATAAGCTTGTTGCTTACATTATCACAATTGTACTCTTTATTGCGGGTCTTGCAATACTTTCAACATCAACAAACATCATTGTTGTCCTTATCGGTATTGCTCCTACTCTTATCGGATACGTTGTTCTTCAGATTCAGCTCAACGCATCGGTGCGCGACTATATTCCCGAGGATAAGGTGGGCCTTTTCCAGGGTATCAGAATGATATTCTTTGTTCTTATTCCTATGGTTGTAGGTCCCTGGCTTGGCGATATTGCCATCCGTTCATCTAACTTTACCATTGAAGAATACGGCGAATTAAAAACCGTGCCCTCAACAAGTATGTTCTTCTATGCAGCTATCGTTGCGCTTCTCATCTTCGTTCCCCTTTATCTTCTTATGGGTAAGAAGGGTACGGACGGAAAGGACAGCAAGGGCAAGTTCATTCCCGCAATTATTGTTGCAGTTATTACGGTTATAGTTGCTGCGCTCGTTGTTAACTTCATCGGTAACGGTGCCGCAACTCTTACAGATGCAACCGCAACCGATATTGTCGAAACAACACTTGCCGCGGTTCAGTAAAACAAAAAAGGTGCCGTGAGTTTTTGCGGCGCCTTTTCTCATAATCACTACCGTGATTCATAAATAAAAAAACGCTGTAAAGCTTAAAATTTGCTTTACAGCGTTTTGCTTTTTATCAGTCAAGAATGTAAAGGCCTGATTTGAGCCACACGAATTCCTTGCCCATAACGTTGATGTATTTATATACCTTTTCGTTGAAAATACGGTAATCTCTTACAGAATTGGTCTGAATGTTGAGCGAGCGTATCTTTCTGGAGCCCTGGTTACAGATGTAAAGATTGTTGCCTATAAGATTAACTGCACAGGGTCTTTCAAAGGCTGTTGTTTCTCCGCCGCCTACACGAAGAAGAATTTTTCCGTCACGGGGGGAGTATTTGATTATAGCGTTTTCATTTGGCACAGCACACCAGACATGAGCACCGTCAACGGCTATATCGCAAACCGGGGCGCCGTGATAGGTAAGCTGTGAAGCGACGTTGAGAGAGCCGTCTGTATTGAATATGTTATATTCACCGTTGGGGAAAATAGCCATAATTCTGTTGTCGGCAAGCACGCCTACGTCGCAGGATACATAGTCTCCGAGCTGCTGCGCAATTTCCTCATACTCATAGCCGAACTTGATTTTCAGGAATATTGATTTTTTGATTGGCGTGAATTTATCGTTTACCGCATCATAGCCGTAAAAGCTTGCCTTGAGCTTACCGTCGGGAGTAGTGCCTCTTATTGCAAAAACGAAGCCTTTTTTAAAGGGGGTTATGTTAAGTATTTCACCGGAGAAAACGTTTTCCATTTTTATAATTCCTTTCGCGAAAATCTTTTGCTTTAAAACGAAATCATATATTATAATACAATAAAAATCACTTAAGGTCAAGTGAGAATTTCTTATATTTTCTTTGAGTAAAAATGCAGTAAAATTTTGTTAAAAATATGTAACGCCAAAAGGAAAACATTGCTTTATTGTTGACAAATATCTTTATTTAAAGTACAATTACAATGTTATTTAGCGTTTTGCCGCAGGCAATCTGTTAAAGTAAGGAGGAAACAGGAATATGAAAGAAAAACTCGTTCTTGCTCTTGATCAGGGCACAACAAGCTCAAGATCAATCGTTTTTGACAAAAAGGGCAACATAATTGCAAAGGCTCAGAATGAATTCGAGCAGATTTATCCCAAGGCAGGCTGGGTTGAGCACGACCCTCTTAACATCCTTTACAGTCAGCTTAATTCCATTACCTCGGTTCTCCGCTCGGGCAAGTTTTCTGCAAAGGATATCGCAGGTATAGGTATTACCAATCAGCGTGAAACAACTATTCTCTGGGACAGAGCAACAGGCAAGCCCGTTTACAATGCGATTGTGTGGCAGTGCAGAAGAACTGCCGATATGTGCGAAGAAATCAAAAAGGACAAGGAGCTTTGCGATTACATCAAGGAGCACACAGGCCTTATTGTTGATGCATATTTTTCAGCAACGAAAATCAGATGGATTCTCGACAATGTTCCCGGTGTAAAGGCTCTTGCCGAAGCAGGTCAGCTTCTTTTCGGTACGGTTGAAACCTGGCTTATCTGGAACCTTACCGGCGGCAGAGTTCACGTGACGGATTATTCCAACGCTTCAAGAACAATGCTCTTTGACGTTGATAAATTACAGTGGGATGAATATCTTTGCGAAAGACTCGGTGTACCTATGGGCATACTTCCCACTCCCGTACCTTCAAGCAAGGTTTACGGTTGGGTTGCAAGCGGTCTTATCGGTATTGAAGAGCTTGAAGGTGTGCCCATCTGCGGTGCAATAGGTGACCAGCCTTCGGCACTTTTCGGTCAGGCTTGCTTTGATGCAGGTATGTCAAAGAATACCTACGGTACAGGCTGCTTCCTTCTTATGAATACGGGCGAAAAGCGCGTTGAATCAAAAAACAGCCTTCTTACGGGTGTCGCATGGAGCCTTAACGGTAAGACGACCTATTCAATTGAAGGCTCAGCATTCAATGCAGGCTCAGTAATCAAGTGGCTTCGTGACGAGCTTCAGCTTATAGACAGTCCCAAAAGATGTGACGAGCTTGCTGAAAGTGTACCCGACGCAAACGGCTGTTATCTTGTTCCCGCTTTTACGGGCCTCGGTGCTCCTTACTGGGATATGTACGCAAGGGGCTGTATTGTAGGTCTTACAAGAGGTGTAAACAGAAAGCATATCGCCAGAGCGGTTCTTGAATCAATCACATATCAGATGACTGATCTTCTTGAGGCTATGAAGGACGATTCCGGTATAGACATTTCAGAGCTCCGCGTTGACGGCGGTGCCTCCGTAAGTGATATTATGATGCAGATTCAGGCTGATATGGCTCAGGTTAAGGTTGACAGACCCAAGACTGTTGAAACTACGGCTCTCGGTGCGGCATACCTTGCAGGTCTTGCTGTCGGCGTATGGGAAAACCTTGATGATATTCAGCAAAACCGTGAGGTTGATAAGATTTTTGAGCCTCTGATGCCTCTTGATGAAAGAAATGTCAAATATGCAGGCTGGAAAAAGGCCGTTACCCGCGCTATGAACTGGGAAGAAAAAGAATAAACTCAGCCTAAAATGCTGATTTATGGAAATAATAATTTTATAAATATTTATAGGAGTGACTAAAAATGCCCAAAATGATCCTTGATTGGAAAACTACACACGATTTTATCAAAGACGCTTTCATCGGTGTAGGCGTACCTGCTGATGAAGCAGAAATCGTAACCGACGTTCTTCTTGAATCAGACAGACGCGGTATTGAATCACACGGCTGTAACCGCTTCAAGCCCGTTTACATTGACCGTATCCATGCAGGAATTCAGTTCCCCACAACAAACTTTGAAATTATTAAGGAAACCGAAACAACAGCAGTTGTTGACGGTCATCACGGTATGGGCCAGGTTATCGGCTACAAGGCTATGAGCATGGCTATCGAAAAGGCTAAGAAATACGGTATGGGTATGGTTACTGTACGTAACTCAACACATTACGGTATAGCAGGTTATTACACCACAATGGCAACAAAGGCAGGCTGTATCGGTATGACCGGTACAAACGCACGTCCTTCAGTTGCTCCCACACTCGGCGTTGAGGGTATGTTCGGTACAAACCCCTTTACTCTCGGTGTTCCCACTGACGAAGAGTTTGACTTTAACTTTGACTGTGCAACATCAATCACACAGAACGGCAAGGTTGAATACTATGCAAGAATCGGAGAAGAGATTCATCCCGGTACTGTTATTGACCTTGAAGGTAACCCCGTAGAAGGCGATTCCGGTGAAGCTCTTAAGAAGATCCGTCAGGGCACAGCTGCTCTTACAACTCTCGGCGGTATCGGCGAAGCACTCGGCGGTTACAAGGGCTACGGATTTGCTCTTTTCGTAGAGTTCCTTTCATCAATCCTTCAGGACGGTATGTACGGTAAGGATCTTGACGGTAAGGATGCAGAAGGAAACATCCGCCCCTATCATCTCGGTCATTTCTTTATTGCTATTGACACAAACCACTTCCTTGGTGAAGAAATAGCAAGAAAGAAGGCAGGCGATATTATCCGCTCAATGAGAGCATCAAAGAAGGCTCCCGGCGAAGAGAGAATCTATACCGCAGGTGAGAAGGAATACGAAATCTGGCTTCAGAGGAAAGACAGCGGTGTTCCCATCAATGAATCAGTTCAGGCTGAAATGAACAAGGTACGTGAGGATCTCGGTCTTACACAGTACACCTTCCCCTGGGATAAATAATTTTATAATCTTTTGCCGACATTCCGCAGGTGTAAAGCCGGCGGAATGTTGTGCTTGAAGAAATATATATTAAGGAGACTTTTTTTGGATTACGCAAAAGAATCATTAAGACTCCATAGCGAGTGGAAGGGCAAAATAGAGGTCGTTTCAAGAGTAAGCGTTAAAGACAGAAGGGCACTCTCACTTGCATATACACCCGGTGTAGCAGAGCCTTGTCTTGAAATCAGCAGGGATGTCAGCAGATCTTATGACCTGACACGGCGCTGGAATACGGTTGCGGTTGTTACGGACGGCTCAGCCGTGCTCGGTCTCGGAGACATAGGCCCCGAAGCCGGTATGCCGGTTATGGAAGGTAAATGTGTTCTTTTTAAGGAGTTCGGCGGTGTTGACGCTGTTCCGCTTTGTGTAAAATCAAAAGATGTTGATAAATTTGTTGATACGATTGCTCTTATCTCGGGTTCCTTCGGTGGGATAAACCTTGAGGATATCAGTGCTCCGAGATGCTTTGAAATTGAAAAAAAACTGAAAAACAGGACGGATATCCCCGTTTTTCACGATGACCAGCACGGAACGGCCGTTGTATGTCTTGCTGCTCTTATAAATGCACTGAGACTTTGCAGGAAAAGAATTGAAGACTGCGTTGCGGTTTTCAGCGGTGCAGGCGCGGCAGGTGTGGCGATTGCTAAGCTGTTTCTTGCTATGGGCATCAAGGATGTTATAATGTGTGACAGAAAGGGCGTTATTCATAAGGGCAGAGAGGGGATTGAAAATGACCCGGCAAAGCTTGAAATTGCAACCTTTTCTGATAAATCAGGTGTTAAAGGTACCCTCGCAGACGCTCTTAAGGGTGCAGATATTTTTATAGGTGTTTCAGCTCCGGGTTGTGTGAGCCGTGATATGATAAGCTCAATGGCAGAAAGAGCCATAGTTTTTCCTATGGCAAATCCCGTGCCTGAAATAATGCCGGACGAAGCTATCGCTGCAGGTGCTTCGGTAGTGGGTACCGGCAGAAGCGACTTTCCTAACCAGATAAACAATGTGCTTGCCTTCCCGGGAATTTTCCGCGGCGCTCTTGATGTGAGGGCAAGTGACATCAATGAAGAAATGAAAATAGCTGCGGCACAGGCTATTGCAGCTCTTGTTGCCGAAGAGGAGCTCACGGGCGACTATATTATCCCCGCAGCCTTTGATGAAAGGGTCGGTCCGGCGGTTGCTGCGGCGGTAGCCGAAGCGGCAAGAAAAAGCGGAGTAGCCGGAACCTGATAAAAAACACAGGATTGGAGAAACAAATGATAAAAATAGAGTTTAAAAGCTGTATAAAGGTAGCAGTTGCAATTTTTGCGCTTTATCTTTGCATATATTACTGGCCCCATGCTTCAAATCTGCTTGAAAGTCTTTTGATGGCAGTAATGCCTGTTATTGTAGGTGCGGCCATTGCTTATCCTCTCAATATTCTGCTGAACTTTTTCGAGAAAATATTTTTTCCGAAATCAAAAAACAAGCTGATTTTAAAAAGCAGAAGAGGAATATGCGTAACCCTTTCATTCCTCTCTCTTGCCTTCGTTATAGCTCTTGTAACAGCTCTCGTTGTTCCTCAGCTCAAGTCATGTATCAAGCTTCTGCTTGACAAGGTTCCCGTATTTTATGAGGCCATACTCGCCAAACTTGAAGAATACCACATTTTCCCTGAGGATATAATGAATGCTCTTGAGAAAATTGACTGGAAAAAGATAAGCACGCAGATGCTTACAACAGTTTCCTCGGGTATCGGCAGTGTTATGGATGTTCTCGTAACAACCGTTTCATCACTTGTTACGGGTGTAACCACCTTTGTGCTCGCTCTGATCTTTTCTGCTTACCTGTTGTTCAGCAAGGAAAAGCTCAGCAGTCAGCTGAGAAGAATAGCAAAACGCTATATACCCTCTAATATATGTGCAAAGATATCCTACGTGCTTTCGGTTGCTCACGATTCCTTCAGAAGGTTTATCGTGGCGCAGTGCACAGAGGCTCTTATTCTCGGTATGCTTTGTACGATCGGTATGCTTATATTGCGCCTTCCCTATGCGGCTATGATAGGTGCCGTAATATGCGTTACCGCATTTATCCCCGTCGTTGGCGGTCTTATCGGCGGCGGAATAGGTGCATTCCTTATTCTTATGGAATCGCCGAGCAAAGCTCTTATTTTCCTCATCTTCCTCATACTTCTTCAGAATTTCGAGGGCGATGTGATTTATCCCAAGGTTGTAGGTTCGTCAATGGGTCTTCCGAGCCTTTGGGTGCTTGCAGCTGTAACGGTGGGCGGCACTATGTTCGGTATATTGGGTATGCTTTTAGGTGTACCCGTTGCCGCAACTCTTTACAGGCTTATAAAGAATGATGTAAAAAAGGGTGAAGACCTGAAAAAGGCTCAGAAAGAAAAGCCGCTTTCCGAGCCTGCCAAAGAACAGTAATAAAAAAATACAGCCCCTTTTGCGTAGCCGATAGCCGGGATTTACCTATAAAATCCGATGATCTGATAACTCTGTCTTTTCAGGCAGACAGATGAAAGAGTGAATTTAAGTCTGCAGTAAACAAAACGAAACAGTAAAAACCGTTGTAAAGCTTTTTTGCCTTTACAACGGTTTTGGTATTTACCTTTCTTTTATTTATAAGGTTTTTCAGATGTTTGGTTTTTCTTTATTTAAGCTTTCTTTTTAAGGGCTTTAAGTGTTGCTTCGTTGAGAAGATAAAGGCAAATGCAAAGAGCGATAAGAACGAATGGGGTTATAGTAAAGCTTACGGCTGTTGCAATAAAGCCGAAAACCATCTGCAGTGAAAAGCCTATGGCATAGGCACCGCCCATGTGATAGCCGGTTATATCTGCTGAATAAGTTGGGCCGAATCTTTCGGGTATGCTGTGCAACACACTCGGGAAAACCGGTCCGAAGCCTGTGCCGATGAGGAAAAAGCCTACAAGCGAGGTGTTGCCTATCGGCAACGCGAGTATGATTATTCCTAAAAATGCAGCAAGCGTTCCGCCGCGTATCATATTTTTATCCGATACCTTCATTGATATGAAGCCTGAAATCATACGTCCGAACATAATTCCGCCGTAGTAAAGAGAAACCCATTTAGCGGCAACATCGGGTGAAACTGCAAAAACGTTTACCGCATAGCTTGCACCCCAGGTGCCGAGCAGAAATTCCATACTGCAATAAGCGCCGAGAGAAAGAATGCTTGTTATAACACCCTTACTTTTTAAAATATCCGTAAGCTTAGCAGAGGCCCCGGGTTCATTTGCCGCTTCAAGCTTTTTGCTTTTCTCCATAGCTTTCCACTTTTTTAAGCTCAGAAGCACAATCAGAGCAATGATAACCTGAAGAGCGGCAATAATACGGTAGCCGTTACGCCACTGACCCTCTTCGGCACCGAGAAAGGAGGACATAATAAGCGGGCTTACCGTTACGCCTATACCCCAGAAGCAGTGAAGCCAGTTCATATGCTGAGCCTTGTAGTGCAGTGAAACGAAGTTATTAAGTCCCGTATCTATTGCACCTGCACCGTAGCCGAGTATGATTGCAAAAATTATCATCACAACGATATTCGGAGAAAAGCTTATGCCGAGAATACCTATGGCGGTCAGAAGTATAGAGAAAAGAGTAACTCTGCTTGTGCCGAATTTTCTTATAAGAGTACCCGAAACGAAGCTTACTCCGCCCGTGCAAACGGTTATAATGATGCTGTAAACCGAAGCGAAGCTTTCGCTTATGCCGAACTCCTTGTGCAGCACAGGCCAGGCAACGCCGAAAAGAGAGTCGGGCAGACCGAGGGAGATGAAAACAATATAAATAACAGCCAAAATCAAAATCATAATACTACTCCTAAGATGTTCTTCATCTGAAACAATTACTTTGATATTA
Organism: Clostridia bacterium; assembly: GCA_017517865.1. Lineage (GTDB taxonomy): Bacteria > Bacillota > Clostridia > Oscillospirales > Acutalibacteraceae > UBA6857. The sequence goes on from JAFWYB010000052.1 coordinate 72,240, forward strand.
TACATATCCTTTGAAGATAATTCAACACATTTGTCACAATAAAACCCGTAACGGGTTGACTTTTTAAAGCCGCCTTTCTATAATTAAATTGTGTAATTTTTAAGGAGGCTTAAATATGATGAAAAAAACCTTTGCACTTATTCTTTCGCTCGTTCTTTTGATTTCTGCGGCTGCCGTACCTTCCTACGGTGCAGAAGAAAAGAAGCTTACCTTCGGTGAGGACGGTAAATTCAGGATTCTGCAGATAAATGACTTTCAGGACCGAGATGTTGCAAATGAAGAATCGCTTGCATTTTTAAATGCTGTGCTTGATAAGTACGAGCCTGACCTTGTTGTACTTGTCGGTGACCAGCTCAGCGATCATTTCCCGGGAAAAACTGTTGAAAAACTCAAGCAGGCTATTGCAAATCAGGTTACTCCTATGCAGGAAAGAGGAATTCCCTTTATTTTTACCTTCGGCAATCACGATCTTGACCATGTGAGCACTATGTCTGCTCAGCAGCAGGGCGAATATTACCGCAGCTTTTCATATTGCTATGCCAACAGCGACGGACCCGATGCAGGCACGTATAACACCTTGATTTACTCAAACGACGGAACAACACCGCTTCTTAACATCTATATGATGGATACCGGTCATTGGGTAGGTACGGGTATGAACTGCGGTGTAACGGAAGAGCAGGTTGAATGGTACAAGGAAACAAGCAACTCACTCAAGGCCCTCAACGGCGTAAAGGTTGTTCCGTCTCTTGTCTTTCAGCACGTACCTGTAAAGGAAATTCACAAGCTTTTAAAAGAGGTGCCCGCGGATACGCCGTGTGCACTCAAGGCAAAGTATGAGGATAAATATTATGTGCTGGACGAAAACGCAGACTGGATAGGTGACCGCAATGTTATGAGGGAAACACCCGCAAGTGAGCATCCCACAGTTACAACGGGTCAGTATGAGGCCTGGCTTGAGCAGGGCGATATCATAGGCGCATATTTCGGACACGACCACATAAATACCTTTGTTGGCAGAACAGAGGACGGCATAGTTCTCGGCTACAACGGCGGCTTCGGCTTTGCAACCTACGGCGACCCGGGCGAAAGATATGCTAAAATTTTCGATTTTGACGCTTCCGATGTAGAAAATTACACTCAGCAGAATGTTTACTACACCGAGACCGTTACCGAAGAGCCTGATGAGCCACAGGAACCTCAGGAGCCTTCAGAACCCGAGGAACCCGTAAAGGAATGTGATTGCAACTGCCACAAGGACGGCTTTATGGGCTTCATCTGGAAAATTGTAAGATTTTTCTCAAAGCTTTTCGGCGCGAACAAAGTTTGCAAGTGCGGAATTGAACATTATTGATAAAAACAAGCGGCAGCTTCAGCTACCGCTTGTTTTTATTCAACCACCCTATATATCAGCGGCTTTCTTTCTGTTTCCTTTTCGCTGAAAACGAATCCGCTTATAAACATTTCTTCAGCAGAAGCAAGCTTAGCTTCATCGTTTGTGAAAAGCTCAGCGATAACATCTCCCTTTTTAACAATATCACCGGTCTTTTTATGAAGGATAATACCCGCAGTATAATCTATCCCATCGTCCTTCGTCACTCTGCCCGCACCGAGCACAACACTTGCAGAGCCGATTTTTTCCGCATCCGTTGCCGCAATATAGCCGTCAGCGGGGGAGAGAACCTCTTTTCTGTGTTTTGCCTTTGCAAAATTATCCGTATTTTCAATAAGTGAAGCATCGCCGCCCTGAGCTTTTACCATTTCAAGGAATTTTTTGTAAGCCTCACCGTTTGTGAGTGCGGCGCGCACCCTGCTTTCAGCCTCGATATAATCAATGCCGAAGGCGAGTACGGTGATATTCGTCGCAAGAGCAATACACACCTGAGTGAGGTCGCTGTCGGTGCCGCTTCTGAGTATTTCCGCAGCCTCAATAACCTCAAGGGTGTTGCCTATGTTTTTGCCGAGGGGAGTATCCATATCAGTAATTACAGCGCGTACTCTTTTACCCGCACCCTTACCGATGGTTACCATCTTTTCGGCAAGTAAAAGAGCGTCCTCGGGCGTTTTCATAAATGCACCGCTGCCGTACTTTACATCCAGCACGATACAGTCACTTCCGGCGGCAAGCTTCTTGCTCATAATGCTTGATGCAATAAGGGGAATTGAGCCTACCGTTGCAGTGGCATCTCTGAGAGCGTAAAGCTTTTTGTCTGCGGGGGCAAGGTTACCCGTCTGCCCTACTACACAGATACCCGTTCTGTTAACGGTGTCAATAAAATTTTCCGGAGAAAGCGCTGTGTTAAAGCCTTTTATTGCTTCAAGCTTGTCAACGGTACCGCCTGTGTGACCGAGACCTCTGCCGCTCATTTTAGCAACCTTACAGCCGATTGCCGCCACAACGGGAGCAACAATCAGCGTAGTTTTATCGCCTACGCCACCGGTAGAATGCTTATCAACCTTAACACCGTCTATACCGCTTAAATCGAGCATATCGCCGCTTTTTGCCATCTCGAGGGTAAGAGTAACCGTTTCTTTGTCGCTCATTCCCTTAAGGTAAATTGCCATAAGTAAAGCCGCCGCCTGATAGTCGGCAATTTCACCGTTGACATAATTTTTAATGAAAAATGAGATTTCTTCATCGGTAAGCTCAAAGCCGTCACGCTTTTTTGAAATAATATCATATATTCGCATAATAACGCCACCTTTTGTTTTAGTGTCAGTATATGCATATTTTATAATAGTATGGCACGGAAATCAATACTAAAAATATTTCTAAAATATATAGTGTAATTTTATGTTTTTTATTGACAAATTGTGTATACAGTTGTATAATTTTGTCGTATATTTGTAATCATTTTTCGTCAATGAAAATACTTTGCGAAAAAAACAGATTTATTTAATCAGGTGTGAACGGTTTTAACCGAAAAGCATAAAAAAATCACACGGAGGAGTAAAAAAATGAAAAACAAAAAATCAATGAGAAAGCTGTTAAGCGGCATTCTCGCAATCGTAATGGCAGCTTGCATGCTTATGGGCATGGCAACAACAGCTGCTGCAGCAAACCAGGCAGTAATGGATGCCAAAAACGGTGTTGTTCAGATTCAGATCTGGTTCAACGACGATGATACCGGTGTAGAAGAGTATTTTGCACAGGGCACAGGTTTTCTTATTAACAACAATACTGTTGTAACATGTGAACACGTTGTTGCAGTTGATGAAGATTTCTTGGTTAATTGGGCAATTGAAAGTAACCTTGCATTAGGAACAGACCGTACTGCTTCAGAATTAAGAGAATGTCTTGAAATCAGAGTAATTGTGTACCGTGACGTTTTTGTTAAGGCTTCAGTTTTAACATCAAGCCGTGAAATGGACTACGCAGTTCTTTCTCTTGAACAGGAGATCAGTGGTCGTACACCTCTTGCAGTACGTGACAGTAATACTCTTATTCAGACAGATGATGTATATGCACTTGGTTTTCCTGCAGATATGAATACAATTGACGAAGTTCGTTACTATGACCCCAGTGCTGTTACAGTAACTGATGGTACTGTAAACTTTGTTGGTAATGATGATTTTACCTATATCGAAGATGATGATTCATTCCTTCACAGAAATGTTAATGTTGTTGTAAGTAGTGCTGCTATTCATCCCGGTAATTCAGGCGGTCCTCTTGTTGATGAAAATGGTGCAGTTGTAGGTATAAATTCAGCTACATCTGAAAACCGCAACTTTGCTATCAGTAGCTATCAGTTACTTACAGTTCTTGACGCACTTGGTATAAAGTATACATCAAGCGGAAAAGTTGATCCCACAGATCCCACAGATCCTACAGATCCTACAACACAGGCTCCCACAGATCCCACAACACAGGCTCCCACAGAGCCCACAACTCCCGCTCCTACAGAGCCTGATACAACAAAGGCTGATGATAAAGACGGTGATGATGAAGAAAAAGAAGGTCTCGATCCCATGATTATCGCTATCGCTGCAGTTGCAGTTGTAGTAGTTATCCTTCTTATCGTTCTTATCCTCAATTCAAAGAAGAAAAAGGCAGCTCCCGTGGCAGCTCCCGTAGCTCCCGCACCTTCAGTTCCCAGAGCTCCCCAGCCTCAGGCTCCCGTTCAGGCAGCTCCCCGTGCTCCTATGGCACCTCCCGCACCTGCAAGACCCGCAACAGCTGAAACCTCAGTTCTCAATGCAGGCGTTGGCGAAACAACAGTTCTCGGCGCAGGCTCAGGCGAAACAACAGTTCTTGCACAGAACGTAAACGGCGGCTTCCTTCTTCGCACAAGCAACAATGAGCGCATTCCCATCAACTCTGCAGATTTCTCAGTGGGCAGAGAGCGTTCAAAGGTTGATTATTGCATCGGCGGCAACACAAACATCAGCCGTGAGCATGCAAAATTCGTTGTTCGCAACGGCGTTACATACATCGTAGACAACAAGACCGCTAACGGTACCTTCGTCAACGGTGTAAAGGCTCGTCCCGGCCAGGAAATCGAGCTTAAGTCAGGTGACAAGATCGTTCTTGCAGACGAATCATTTGAATTCAGCAAATAAGTGATTTTTACAGCAACGGAATAAAGGCGGCTTCGGCCTCCTTTATTCTGTATGCTGATTTTCGGTTTTTTCAAGGAGTTGCAAAAAAAATGGAATTTCTGGTTACTGCAAACACCGATATAGGTCTTGTTAAAAACACCAATCAGGACGGTATGTCGGTAAAGGTTATAAATACACGTCAGGGCAAAATCACCTTTGCCATTCTCTGCGACGGAATGGGCGGCCTTCAGAAGGGTGAGGTTGCAAGCACAAGCCTTATTTCAGCCTTCAACGATTGGGTTTATAATGAGCTGCCTGAGCTTTGCAAGGCTCCTATTCAGGACTATGATATCAGAACCCAGTGGGAAAATATCGTTGCATCACAGAATAAGCTTATCGGCGCTTACGGTGCAAGGCAGGGTATAAAGCTCGGCACAACCATCGTTGTTATGCTCCTTACACAGACCAGATACTATGTTCTTAATATTGGTGACTCCCGTGCTTATGAGATTTTTGATACAATTCATCAGATAACAGAAGATCAGACATTTATCGCTCGCGAAATCAAGCTTGGCAGAATGACTCCCGAGCAGGCTGCCGCTGACCCGAGACGAAACGTGCTTCTGCAGTGTGTCGGAGCCTCTGATGAGGTATATCCCGATATGTTCTTCGGTGATATTAAGCAGAATGCGACATATATGCTATGCTCAGACGGTTTCAGACACGAAATAACCGCTGATGAAATATATGAAAAATTTCAGCCTGCTGTGTTAAACAGCGTTGATGCTATGAACGCTAACACAGTGGATTTAATTGAACTTAACAAACAAAGAGCAGAGAGAGATAATATCTCCGTTGTTCTTGTCAGAACTTACTGAGGGGTGCCGCAATGTTAGAAATAGGTTCACTCGTTGACGGAAAATATAAAATACTAAATAAAGTCGGCCAGGGCGGTATGAGTGTTGTTTATCTTGCGATGAATGAAAGAGCAAATAAACAGTGGGCAGTCAAAGAGGTCCGTAAAGATGGCGTACTCGATTTTGAATCGGTTAAGCAGGGCCTTGTTGCCGAAACCGATATACTAAAAAAGCTCAATCACCCCTATCTTCCCAGCATAGTTGACGTTATTGACACTGATGATTCATTCATCATCATTATGGACTATATTCAGGGTAACTCACTCGATAAAGCCCTGAAGGAATTCGGTGCACAGCCGGAGGCCGATGTTATTGAATGGGCAAAAATGCTTTGCGATGTGCTCGAATATCTTCACACAAGAGAGCCGGCAATCATATACAGAGATATGAAGCCCGCAAATGTTATGCTTAAGCCCGACGGTACGATTTCACTTATCGACTTCGGTACTGCAAGACAGCATAAGGCTTCAAAGGTTGAGGACACTACCTGTCTGGGTACGAGAGGCTATGCTGCTCCCGAACAATACGGCGGCATGGGTCAGACTGATGCAAGAACTGATATATATTGCCTTGGAGCAACAATATACCACCTTGTTACAGGTATGAATCCAGGTGAACCGCCTTATGAGATTTATCCGATAAGAAGTATAGATCCGGGTCTTTCTCCGGGCCTTGAGAAGATTATACTGAAATGTACTCAGAATGACCCGAATATGAGATATCAGTCCTGCGCTGAGCTCAGATATGACCTTGAAAACTATCTGGTTGATGACGTTTCTGAAAGAAAGCGACTGAAAAAGAAGCTCAGTCTTTTTGCAGCTACCTGTATTATGAGTGTTGTTTTTGCTGCTGTTTCCGTATGGGGATATTTCTCTGCAGAATCCGCAAAAAAAGCAGACTTTGAGTTCAGACTTGCCAATGCGGACAGTGTGGAAGCCTATTACAGTGCAATACTTACAGACCCGACGAGAATTGAGGGCTATATAGGCAGTGACGGTTACCGCGGTATAGTTGATTTCCTTATAAAAGACGGTGTTCTTTCTGCAGGGGACGGCTCGGTTCTTACTCAGCTTGAGGTAGGCATCAGTGAAAAAGGTTCAGACGGAAACAACAAGACCGTCGATGTTCTCGAAAAGCTGAAGAAGGCTGATCCGGCAGGCTATCGCGATGTTTGCTATTACATCGGTGAAACTTATCTTTACTATTACGACGTCAACGTAGCAAGCGACAGATATTCTTCAGCCGCAAAGTGGTTTAAGGAATCTGTTGAAAGCTATGATGTAGCTCAGGTTTACTGTGATATTTCCGCCTGCCTGCAGAAGATAAAAAAATATGATAACAATAAATTTGCAGGTAAGCTTTCAGAGGAATATATGAATCTCTGGAACGAGATAATTACCCTTCATGACCGTGTAAGCGGAATGGATGATGATTTCAAAATTCTTGCATGGAAAGAAATTATCGGATTTATCAATGAATTCCCGCTGAATCTTCTTGAAGTAACCGGCAAGGCCGATATTATTTCTATGATTGATACCGTATCATCAGACCTTAACGGCGTTACCAGCATTTTCCAAAAAGACAATATTGCAGAGCTTAAGGATAGTATTTCCATGGCCCGTGCAAAAATTGAATCTATATAAGGGGGTGCCGGAAATGACATACGAATTATACAGATACATATTCATCGGCGGTTTGGCACTCTCAGTACTTATGCTTGTTCTTGCAGTCGTTATGTTCTTCACTATGGATATAAGACGGCTTGTTGGAGAATACAACGGTACTACAAAGCGTAAGGCTATTGAAAAAATACGTAAAAAGAGCAGCGGTGAGGCTACTACATCGGGTGATATAAGTAAATATGCACCTGTCAAGGCAGCTCCTTCAAAAAGCAAGCCCGCTCCTTCAAAGAGTAAAGCGGCTTCTAAAAAGAGCAAGCCCGCTGAGGATTACGCATCAGCAGAAACCTCAAAAATCAGGCCTCAGGACAGATACGACAGCTTTGCGGCACCTGAAACCACAGCTCTTTCGGATTATGACACACAGCAAAACGGTTATGCTGTTCAGGCACAGTATGAGGCACAGCAGATACAGTATCCTTACGTTTACCGTGATGATTTCATAATTGAAACAGATATTACCTATATTCACTCGGCAGAGGTGATAAGATGAGAGAGAATAAGTGCAGATTATATTCGAGAATTTCGCTGATTTTCTCAGTGATTTCTTCTCTTCCGATTCTGTTTTGCATTATGAATCCTCAAAGTGATAAAGACGAGAAAACCCTTGTCTTTATAGCTTCATCAGTGTTTTGGGCGGGGCTTATTGCAGAACAGGTTTTCATCTGGATGGCTAATTTTCAAAGAAAAAAGCTGTCCGAAAATGAGAAATCAGCTTATCCGGGAATAATTTCATTTTTTAAAACAAAGCCCGGTAAGGTCTCAGACATCGTGCTGATAGTTTCCGTAACAGTGTTCGTTATTATGTCGGCAGCTAAAATCAGCGTGAATGTCGGTCAGTTTATCCTATTGTTTTTGATAGTTTTATCCTTCCGTTTTCACTGTATTACAAACGGTAAAAACTATTCATATAAATCAGAAAAAAAGAAAAGGGGAGCAAAATCATGAAATTTATATCAAAAAATTCAAGATTTGCAAAAATTTTAGCGGTAATTTTCAGCTTGCTTATGCTCATTACAGCAACTGATTTACCCGTACTCGTCGGTGTTGTTGCATCAGCTGAAGGCGAGTTTACGGTTACCGTTACAGACAAAGCAACAGCTGCAGCTATCGACGGTGCAACTGTAACAATCACACCTGACGAGGCAACAGGCCTTTCAGAGCAGACCGGCACAACAGCTTCCGGCGTTGTTACTTTTGCTGATATCACCGAGTATTTCAGTAACGGCGGTGCTGCTTTCAGTGCAACATATAAGGTTACTGCCGATATGTATGTAACTGTTGAAAAAACTGCAACAGTTACTGCTGAAGGTCTTAAGGTAGAGCTTAACAGAGTTGCCGTTACAGGTATTGAACTCGTCCCTTGTAATAAGAAGTATGATGGAAATACATATAGTGCTGTTGAGGTAAAAGGCACAATCGAAGGTGATGATGTTTATTTCAGCACCGACGGTGAAATCTTCTCAATGGAAGAAATTAAGCTCACATATCCTTCAGACAGCAAAAAGGTATGGGTAAAGGTTGAAAGAGCCGGTTATGAAAGCTTTATAGGCTCAGTTGAAGCAGTTATTCAGAAAGCAGACTTGGTTGAAAATCTGGATATCACCATCACACCTTACACAGGTGAATATGACGGCAGTGCGCATAAGGTGGCAACAATTACAAAAAATCCCAATAAGAATATTGTTATTGAATGCAGCACTGACGGAGGAAATACATACTACACAGTAACAGATGAAAATCCTCTTCCCACAATAACCGAACCGGGCACAAAAGAATTTTTAATCAGAGCGACAGCCGAGCATCATAACGTTTACAGCGCTGGATACACCGCTAAGATTGACAATGCAACTATCAAGTCAGACGACTACACAGTTGAGGTTTACGGCGGTAAAGACGGCGCAGTCTATGATACTAAAACTCATGATGCTGTAACAGTTACAGCTGACGATTTTAAGGTTTGGTACAGTACTGACGGCGGCAATACATATGAAGAAGAAGTTCCAACAGTATGTGATGTTACTGAGCTCACTGTTTATATCAAGCTTACACGCGACCATTACAACGACCTTGTGCTTGACCCCGTTGTTGTTAAAGTTTTAAAAGCTGATATTGACCCCGAATCCATTACAATCAAAGGCTTCAACGGTACTTACAAGCCCGAAATGGCAATTCCTGCAGTTGAATCAATTTCAGGTGTTCTTCCTACCGATGTGCTTACTTATGCTAAAAAAGGCGGTTCCTTCAGCAGCACCAAGCCTATAATCGATGAGGTTGCCGATGAAGGTACATATACAGTAAAAATAGACAGAGGCTCAAATTATAACACACTTGATATTGATTTTGAGGTTAAGGTATCACCTGCCAAGCTTGCAATTGCTTTTGGCGAAGTTAATGCTTCATATATTTATAAAGAAGATAATAATTTCACAAATGCAGTAAAGGATTTCCTTATCTTTGATGAAGAAACACAGGAAAATGTCAACATTACAGGCAAAGATACGGAAGAGCTCAACGATAATCTTGTCTACTCTCTTGAGAATATAGACGGTGCAACTGCCGAAATCGTTGAAGATTCAGGCTGTGTTACCTATGAAACTGTAGGTAAAATAAAGGTTAAGGCTACCTTTAAGGAAAATTCACTCAAAAACTATGAATTCAACCTTGTTGATGATGCCATTTATTATGAAACTGAGGTTGTTTATATTACCACGCCCGAGTTTACAGTTACAGCTCCTGATTATACAGATGCAGATAAAGTAGAATGGTATAAGGGCGATGTTGAAATTAAAGCTGAGGGCTGGGAAATCATTGAAAACAGTAACGCTCTCGGTCAAACCGCTTGGGCAGCAACTGTTACTAAGTCTGAGGCTGGTGTTTATGATGCAGTAAAGGTTGCCTTTAGAAACAGCGACGGTGAAATTTCAGACGTAGTAGCGATTGACAAATTTGCTATTGATTTGGAAAATCCCACTGTTGAGGGCTTTGAGATTTCTCTTTGGGATCAGGCTGTTGACAAGGTTATTAACTTCCTTTCATTCGGAGTTTTTGCTAATGACAATGTTAAGGTAAAGGTTTATGTTTCAGATACTGAGCCCGCATCAGGCATTAAAGAGGTTGCTCTCTATATAGGTACAGAATCAACAGACGAAGCTTATGCTGTAAGCACTGAAATCGAGACGGACGAAAAAGGAAAGTATGCAGAGTTTACTCTTCCGGAAAGTGCAATTGCCGAGGATTCAAAATATGTTGCAGTTATTTCGGCAAAGGTTACCGATAATGTAGGCAATGTTAATGAGAATGCAACCGTTCTTAATGATGCAAACTCTAATATCGGAGAAGGCAACAGCGGCTTGCTTATGATTGAAAATATCAAGCCTGTTGTTTCTGATGTTTCCTACGAAACAAGAAACAATAAGACAGAAACAACAATAAAGGTTGAAGGTCCGAATGGCTCAGAAAACGATAAGACGGTTCTTGTTTATGATGCCCATGCAGATGTTGTTTTCTATGCAGAAGACCCGGATTCAGGTATTGCCGATATTACAGTTACAATCAACGGAGCGCCTGTAGCATTTGAAAAAGATTACGGTGAAGTTGAAGCTCCGGATAATAAAACGGCTGATACATTCAAGCAGAAAATTTCCTTCTCCACAGAGGGCTTTGAGGCTGACGACAACGGCAGATACTTGATTGAATACAGTGTAACAGACAACGCCGGTAATGTATCAGGCGATGAATATGAGATTTATCAGGATTTAACTGCTCCCGTTATCACTGATATCAGATTTACTGTTGATAAAGAAGGCAATACAGACATTAAGAATGAAGCACTTACTGACGAATCAACCGAAGAAGATGTAAATCTTCATATTGACGATTTCGGTTACTACTTCAATAAAACGGTATATGCACAGATTACTGCAGAAGATATTGTTTCCGACAAAGAGCTTATCGTCGGTCTCAAGTCAATCACTTATGTTATCGTAAATCTTGATACCCACGAAGAAACTGAGGTTACAAAAGATGTAAGCGGCGAAAAAGCAACAATCACAGTTGCAATTGAGCCCAGCAGAAGATTCCAGATTTATGCTTATGCAACAGACCTTCTCGAAAACAGTCTTCCCGGTGGTGATAAGGGTTATGCTGCAGGTGAAAATGCTTATAATCCCGCAGATTATAACACTGCTTATGCCGAGGCAGAAGAACTCAAGGGTTATGTGTACCCCAACGCAACAATTGTTGAAAGTGAGGAAAAACATCTTGAAGAGGGCAAGCATATCACAATTGCTCTTCCCAAAACCTCATATAAACAGAATGACGGTACGCCTCTTTATGCAAAGAATGTAAAGATTGATGTTAAGGTTGTGGATACATATTCAGGTATCCGTGCTATTGAATGGTTTGTCAAGGCTCCTTACGATACAGATAACAATTACTCAGGCTCAGTTACCGTTCCTAACTCTGTTTCAGGAAATAGCCTTGACGGTTGGGCATTAACAAGAGGTGAGAGAAACCTTATTTCTGAAATGAGCAGAACATTTACTGTTAAAAACAACAGTAATGACATTGAGCTCACAGTTAAAATGACTGACAGAGCAGGTAACGAAAGCATTCAGACAGTTAAGTTCGGTATCGACAAAACTGTTCCCGTTATCGCAATAACCTACGGCAACGACGAAATTCACGATGAAGAGTATGTTGACTACTTCAGAACAAACCGTACCGCAACGGTTACAATCACCGAAAGAAACTTCAGAGCTGAAAATGTAAGCTATGCAATTACAAATACAGACGGAGTTATTCCCGGTATTAACCTTAGAAGTGCAGAGGCATGGAAGACAAAGACTGATAAATCAAATCCCGACAACACAACACATACTGCTGTTGTTAAGTTCACTGCAGACGGCGATTACACCTTTGATATTTCCTGTGTTGACAATGCAGATCATGCTTCAAACAAGGTTCCTCAGCATAAATTTACAATTGACAAGACTCTTCCCATAATAACTGTTGTTTACGACAATAACTCCGCTCGTAACGGCAACTATTATAAGGCAAAGCGTACTGCAACAATCACAGTTAAGGAACACAACTTTGACCCTGCAAGAGTTGTAATCAGCGGCACCTCAACAGATGCACCTTTCCCGACTTTAAGCAGTTGGAGAAACGACGGTGACATCCACGTTGCAACACTTTCCTACACTCAGGATTCAAAATATACCTTTGATATTGCAATGCGCGATATGGCGGGTAACGGCTCGGCTGATTTTGCACAGCAGGAATTCTACATTGATACCACATTACCTGAGGTTTACCTCACCGGTATAGTTGACGAGTCAGCAAATGCAGACGACGGCAACATCGGTTTCGTACTCGGTGCAACAGATAAGAACTTTGATATCTTCACACCTTCCGTAAGCGCAATTATCCTTAAGGACGGTAAGGTTGTAGTTGAAAATGTATCAGTCGGCAGAATTTCCAATATCACAAACGGTAAGGAATTCAGAGTTAACAACATTGAAGCTGACGGTATTTACAGTGTATATTGCACAGTAATAGACAAGGCAGGTAATGCTTACAATCAGGTGCTTCTTGAAAATGAAGCAGGCGACCGTGTTAAGGAAGCACGCAGTCAGTCAGGTGATATCGTAACCTTCTCAGTAAACCGTGACGGTTCGGTATTCGCTCTCGACGGTTACACAAGCAACCTCACGAAGGATTACTATGTATCGGATGTTACAGAGTATGTAACTATTATTGAAATCAATGCTGACCCGATTAAGGAAAAATCAATCACCGTAAACGGTAAGAAGATTAAGGAAAACACAGACTATACCGTAACATCTGCCAACAACTCCTCTTCATGGTATAAATACACTTATAAGATTGATAAGAGCGTATTTGAAAAAGAGGGTGAATACAATGTTGTTGTTTCCACAAAGGACAAGGCTGACAATTCAGCATTCAGTGATATAAAGGACGCTGCGGTTAAGTTTGTTGTTGACAGAACGGCTCCTGTTGTTACTGTTGCCGGCCTTGAAACAGACGGTAAGTATCAGACTTCTCTTCAGCAGGTGCTCCTTATTCCGAAGGATGACGGCGGTATGCTCAAGAGCGTTGTTGTAAGAACTGTTGACAATGAAGGTAATATTCTTAAGGAGATTGTAAATCTTGCAGGTGAAGACCTTGATAAGGCTATCGAAGAAGGTCAGATTTCATTTAACCTTGAAGAGGGCGTCCGTCAGCGTGTTCAGATTATCTGTGAAGACTTCGCAGGTAATATCAGCGGCTCATCAGATGAAGAATGCTACTCAAACGTAACAGTTTCTTCAAGTGCATTTACCATCTTCTGGGTAACAGACAGCCTCAGATGGGGTGTAATAGGTGGCGCAACGCTTCTTATACTTGCAGTTGTATTTATTATAATTGCTAAAAAACGTAAAAACAGATAAATCATAAAAATAGAGCGGTTTTAAACCGCTCTATTTTTTAGTGAAAATTAAAAACTGTTGAAAAGGCTTTTCGTTTATGTATTAAAATAAGCCTTGATTTTCTCAACAGAAAAAGGACTCTTGTTTTTTTCCGGCTTTGTTGCAGCTTCGTTGATTTTTTTATCGGGATACGGTATAGCCTCAAGATCCTTTATTCTGGGCTCCTCATCAGAGGGCGTGTTGCCGCAAAGAGGGCAACGGGTATATGTTTCAGGTAAATCTACGTTGCAATGTTTACATCTCATTTTTGTTAACTCCGTTTCCGTGACTGCTTTCAATTCTTATGTCGAGTCCCAGACCGCTGAGAACTCTTACGCATTCCATAGGCCAGGTCGTATCGTGGCTGCAAAGCGAGAAGCAAAGATTAAACATACCGTTATAGCTAAGTGACGAGCAGGTGCAAACAAGTCCGTAGCCGCTTGTGTCGCCGTTTACTCCTTCAATTTTCACAACCTTGCCTTTTAACTTTTCGTTCATTTCTGCTTCACCGGTGTTTGTCATAATAGTTGTGTTTGCCTTGTGGCTCTTATGCTGCATCATTCGTATAACGGGCAGCTTGATAAAGTTTGGCACAATTCTGACAACCGGGTTAGATGAAAGTGCTGAGTATCTGTTAAGCATTTTCTGAAGATTTTCAACCTCAAGCTTTTTCTTGAGCTGACCTTTTATTTCCTCGCATATTTCATCAAAGCTCCAGTCTGTTCTGCCCTTTGTGTCAAAGATAATTTCAACCTGAATTGTGAAATTTCTTACACTGTCGGTGGGGAAAATTTTTCTGAGGTTTACGGGTATGCCTATTACAATCGGCAGAGTTATGGGCTTAGTTGCTTGCCTGACTGTGCCGAGAATAAGTGCAGTCGAAAGGAATTCCGTAACACTCATATCCTTGCCTTTTGCTTCCGCCTTAATTTGTTCGGTGGGAATACTCATAAAAATCAGCTGAAGGAATCCCTTTTCAATGGGTGTTTCAAGCTGATAGGCTGTTACTGAATTGTCAGCGGCCTTTTCACCGCCCTTTACAGCATACCTCTTAAAGGCATTTTCAATATCCTCGGTTTTTTCAAAGCTGTAAGGTGCATCGGGGTTTTCACAAAGCTCAGTATATCTTTCGAGAAGTGCACCGAAATATACACCCATACCCTTGCCGTCGGTAACGTGGTGAGCGATTTCTACGGTTATGCGGTTTTTATAATAAAGAACCCTGAAATCAGGCCGTCCGTCTCCGCGGTACGTAATAGGAAGGACGGGTCTTGAATGTTCCTGCATAATTTCGGGCAAAGTGTCAACCTGTTCCTGATAATTCCAGAAAAAGCCCTTTTTAAGGCAACTGTAAACGCTCGGGAAACGGGGGATAAGGTCGGCAACCGCTTTTGTAAGCAACTCAGGGTTGATATCTCCTGTCGTAAGGTTCGCCGATGTACGGAAGGTACGTCCCCATCTTTTTGAACTCAGAGATGTGAACATAATTGATGCTGTGTCAATCTTCATCCATTTATACTTTTGCATTTTTGTCATCCTAACGGTTTAAAATATATAAATAAAATTATATCATTGTATAAATTTACTGTCAATAAAGATATGGAATAATAATTGAAAATGTGTGGATTGCAATAACCGTAAATGCCGTTGCAGTTGCCTTAAGTGTAATATTACCTTATTATTTCGGCAGATTTGCAGGCAAGGACCTTCTTGATACACTCAAGGTTAAATTTCCTAAGATAAAAAAGCTCGACGATTTTGCCGGTAAAAACGAATTTATGGTGGTATATGTCGTCAAGGCATCGGGCGTTGTTCCGTCAGATCTGATGAGTGTTATCTACGGCGCGATGAACGTCAATTTCTTTAAGTTCTTCGTTGCCTCAAACCTCGGTATGCTGCCCTTCAACGTGCTTTTCACACTGCTTGCAAATAAGGGAGACCTTTCAAATCCTTACAGTCTTCTTTATGTTGTACCTATTCCCGTTTTTGTGGTGATAATGAGTATTGTGGTGAAAAAGATGACAGGCGAAAAGAAAATCAAATAATAAAAAGGACGGCGAAGCCGTCCTTTTGATGTTTTAGCCTCCTGCGGCAGGAGAAAGAAGCCATACCTCATCTCCGTCTGAAAGCTTTTTGCCCTTGCGCAAGCACCTTTCTCCGTTAACGTAAACCACTGCATCCTTGAACTGAAGCTTGTCGTGGTATTCAAGGGCGGGATTTTTTGGCTTGATGTATTTTACGTTCGGGTCGTTTTTCATACGCTCAAGCTCTTCCTTGTCTTCCTTATAGCCCTGAGCCATTCTCCAAGAAATGGTCTCAAAAATATCGTTTACGGTTTTTGCATCAGTTTCAAGATAGCTGAAGCCTGTTGTTGTGCGGATAACGCCGAACACTTTAACCTTTACCATAAGGGTATACCTCCTTTGCACATTCGGGAAGGTTGATTCCGAGCCTCTTTATCATTCTCATTGTGGGTGCTCCGTCCTTCCAACCGCGGATAATATAATAGCTCTTTTTCATTTTATCAAGAGGTACCTTTGTTTTCTTAACTCCCGGTACCTGCTCAACATCGGTAAGGCGTTTCGGAAGAGTGTCCGTATCCTTTCCGACGGGAAGACCCAGAATAACATTACAAACTCTTTCAACGTTGTAGCCGTAAGAGCCGGTCTTAATGAAGGTTCCCATAGTATAATTTGAGCCTGTTGCAGCATTGATGGCTCTCGGATATTGAATAAGAGGGATGTTAAGAGCAAGAATTTCGGGATACTGCATGCCTACATAGAGTATAGGTGTAAGGAATTTGAAGGCTTGCTGAACGACTCTTGTGAGCATACTTGTGGGCTTTGCAACAATGAACCAGGGGAGGACTGCATATGAAGTGAATACGCAGCAGCCGGCCGCCGATGCGGCTTCCATAACGTTCTGAAACATAATTGCAAGGCTTGCCTTACCCTTGGGGGTGTAAGAGTTCATATTAAGACCGAGTCCCTCAAGAACAACCATATAGCCTGCATTAAGGTGACAGCCGCCGCGGTTTGCAGTGGCATAGCCGAGGCCCTGACCGACAGCGCCTCTCGGCTCATAAGCCGCAAGCTCCATACCCTTTGCATGAATGGCGAATTCCTTTCCGCCGAATTTTTCACTCATGCGTTTTGTGCCGTCTGCCAGAATGTCGCCTATGCCTTCTCTGTTAGCTATAAGCTTGAAAACCTCGCTTATGTTATCTGTCTTGCCAAATTCAAGCCCGCTGTTCCACATGCCTCTTTCCTGAAGCTCCATAGCAAAGGCAATTGAGCCCGCACACGAAATTGTGTCCATACCAAGCTCATCAAGCTCGTAATTCCATCTGAGGATTTTTTCTATATCGTCGTTGAGAATGTTGGGGCCGAAAAGACCGAGAGTTTCAAGCTCGGGACCCTTGACGTTTTTGCCGTCTATTTTAACTCGTCTTTCACAGCGCATCGGGCAAGAGAAGCAGTTGCCGTTACCGACAAGATATTTTTCGGTAAGCTCCTCACCGGATACTTTTTCAAAAGCATCAAATCTGCCGTCGCTGAAATTTTTTGTAGCAAGAATTCTGTGCGCCTGCATAGGTGCAACAAGTCCCGCAGTGCCGAGCTTTGAAAGCTGAGCACCCGTGATGGGATGGCGCAGAAGCTGCTTTTTCCACTGATCGGTTATTTCATCAAGCTTTTCTTTGTCGTAAATATCAGGGTCATGGGTTCCCTTTGCGGTAATTATTTTCAGGTTCTTGTCGCCGAAAACAGCACCGACACCTCCGCGCCCGGCGGTTCTTTCACCGCTGAAAACGCCTGCGTAAAGCACCTTGTTTTCGCCTGCGGGACCTATTACGAGGGGGCTTGTGCCGCCTTTGAATTGCTTCTGAGCCTCACCCGTAAGCATACCCTTCATTTCGGGCACATCGTGGAAGGTTACCTTATCGTCTTCAATTTCAATCCAGGTCAGCTCACTTGCTCTGCCGGTTATAACCATAGCATCCCATCCGGCCTTTTTCAGTCTTCTGCCGAAGGGTCCGCCGCAGTTTGATGACGTAAGAATACCGGTAAGAGGGGAGACAGTTGAAATGTTGAAGCGGGTTGAAGAGGGTGTTTTACAACGTGTAAGAGGACCTGTTGTAATAACAAGCCAGTTATCTTCGTCGAAAGCCTTCATACCGGGCTTTATGTGCTGAAGAAGAATGTCGGCAGCCATAATTTTACCGCCTATAGTTCTCTTTCTGTCTTCATCAGTCCACGGGAATTCACTGTAAGTTTTTTTGGTAAGATCAACATAAAGTACCTTACCCATATAACCTTTTAAGTTTGACATAATTTCACCTCGTGTTTTTACACTTTTTGCACTGTGTGTTAGATTTTATTGTAAGGGTATCCCATAAATCACCGTCGAAAAGAAAAATTTTTCCTGCTGAGCCCGCATCCTTTGAAAGCAGATATCTCAGTGCAAGGTTTACCTCCATAGCACCGATAATGCCTGCTGAAGAGGAAACAGAGCTTCTTACTGAAATATCGTTTATTATTCCCGCGCAGTCAGGGCAGGGGGAAATTCCCGGCAGATACATATACGCCGTTCCGTAAAAGCCGTCAACTCCGCCGAAAACCGAGGGGATTTTTTCTTTTTCGGAAAAGTCGGCAACGGCTCTTCTGCCGATTGCATTATCAACACAGCAAAGAATGATATCACAGTCACGTGCAAATGAAAGGTCGTCCGCTGACGTTATTTTTTTCAGCACGGGAATGTATTCGGTTTCCGTTGAATAATATGAAAGCCTTTCTTTAAGAACGTTGCACTTAAAGAAGTCTCCGTCTGTTTTGGTGTAAAGAAACTGACGGTTAAGATTTGAAAGGCTCACGGTATCAAAATCGCACAGATAAAGCCTTTTTATTCCCGCACCGGCAAGATGCACTGCCGAATTTGTTCCTAATGCACCGCAGCCTATTATGCAGACTGTCTTGTTGTCAATGCAGAAAAGCTGGGTTACGTTTTTTAAGCTCAATCAATCACCGCCTTTACCGTAATTGCCACCGCAGGAAAGTGTGTTGCCGCTCATAACCTCAACGGCGTGGGCAAGAACGGGTAAAACCACCTCAAGAGACTCCTTCACTGCCTTGGGACTTCCGGGGAGGTTGATAATAAGAGAGCTTTTCCTTATGCCTGATACACCTCGGGAAAGCATAGCCTTCGGGGTTATCTGAAGGCTTTTCAGCCTGATAGCCTCAGAAATTCCGGGAGCATCACGGTCAAACACCGTTTTTGAAGCCTCAGGGGTAACATCCCGGGGAGCAAAGCCGGTGCCGCCGGTTGTGAAAACTACATCAGCCTTTACCTCATCGCACAGATAAACAAGCGCCTTTGAGATTTCCGCCGCCTCATCGGGAACAATTATATACTCCTTGACCTTTCCTTGCTCAGAGAGCATTTCACAAATCAGCTTACCGCTTTTATCTTCGCAGATGCCCTGCGAGCATCTGTCGCTGACACAGATTACGCCGAAAGTCAAATTTTTATCACTCCCTACTTGAAATCTTTCTTTCATTGGTATATAATATATCATAATAACACAAAAAATTCAACAATATTTACAAATTTTTATTGATTTTTATCAATGGTTGTTGCGTTTTCCGGAAGTTTGCGGTGTTACCGCTTAATTCATATTCCGACACGGTGCTTTCTAAGGGCTTTGTCTATGAAAAACCGTGCGTGACTGAAAAAACACTGCCTGTAACAAGATAATACAGGTACCGGTCAAAGGGCATAAGAGGAAACTTTTTTGCCTTCCGTGATTGAAAAGGAGAATGAATTATGAAAAAACTTCTTGCAGTGCTTCTCGCACTCACAATGCTCTTCGCCTTTGCGGCCTGCGGCGGAGAAAAAACAAACACAGATTTACCTGAGCAGACCACAGGTGCAGCAGATGACGGCACAACCGTTAAGACTCCTGCAAATCCCACCATCCGTATTTCAACAACAACGTCCGTAAACGATTCGGGCCTTCTTCCTTACCTCCTTCCCGCCTTTGAAAAGGCAACGGGTTATACCGTTGAGGTTCAGTCGGCCGGTACCGGCGCAGCTATCCAGAAAGCTAAGGACGGCAACGCAGACCTCATTCTCGTTCATGCAAAGGCTTCCGAGGAAGAATTTGTCAACGAGGGCTACGGTGTTGAAAGAATTCCCTTTATGTATAACTACTTCGTAATCGTCGGCCCCGCAGATGACCCTGCAGGCATAAAGGATTGCGAAAATGCCGCTGAAGCCTTTGCCAAGATTGCCGATGCGGAGGAAAGCTTCATTTCACGCGGTGACGAAAGCGGTACACATAAGGCTGAGCTTAAAATATGGGGCGAAGACGTACCGGACGCAGAAGCCGACAAATGGTATATAAACGCAGGTAAGGGTATGGGCGCCTGCCTTTCAATGGCTGACCAGATGAAGGGCTACTGTCTTACAGATAAGGCAACCTTCCTTTCAATGAAGGATGAGCTCGGACTTGAGATTCTTCTTGAAAAGGGCGAGGATATGAAGAACACATATTCACTTATCGAATGTAACCCCGAAAAGCTTGCTGATATCAATACCGAGGGCGCAAAGGCATTCATTGAATGGATGACCGGCGACGATGCTTCTGCTCTTATTGCCGAATACGGTAAAGAGCAGTACGGTGCAGCTCTTTTCTATCTTCTTGAAGAATAATTTTGGAAAAATTAACAGAGGCCCTTGAGATGCTTCTGTCTATGGACAGAGAGTTGCTTCATATCATAGGAGTAACTCTCCGTATGTCCTTTTTCAGCACGCTTATATCCTGTACATTGGGAATAACCCTGGGTGTGCTTATCGGACAGAAAAGCTTTAAGGGCAAACGGACCGTAAACAAAATAACGGGAACTCTTATGGGTCTGCCTCCGGTGGTGGCAGGCCTGATTGTCTATATGCTTTTCACACGCTACGGCGTTTTCGGTGAGCTTAAGCTTCTGTTTACCGTTGAGGTAATGGTTATTGCACAGTGCCTTCTTATAACGCCCGTTGTAATAAATCTTACTCAGTCGGTTATATCGTCAAACGCGGCAATTATACGCGAAACTGCAGTGGGACTTAACTTTACGGCGGCTAAAAGACTAAGGCTTCTTCTTAATGAAAACAGGCAGGCACTTCTGAGCGTTGTGCTTAATGCCTTCGGCAGATCGATAGCCGAGGTGGGTGCCGTAAGCCTTGTGGGCGGTAATATTCAGTGGAAGACAAGGGTTATGACCACGGCTATTATGCTTGAAACGAATAAGGGTAATTTCAGCTTTGCCCTTGCACTTGGCATAATACTGCTTGTAATTTCGCTTATAGTCAATATAATTGCCAACCTGCTTGTAAAGGAGGAAAAGCGATGATTGAGATATATGATATAACGAAAAAGTACGGAAACAGAACCGTGCTTGATATTTCCTCGCTTAGCTTTTCCAAGGGTGAAACCGTAGTTATAGCGGGTCCCAACGGAAGCGGAAAGTCAACACTTCTGAAAATTCTTGCAGGTACTCTTAAGGCTGATTCGGGCAAGCTTACGGTCGGAGGTAAGGTGCTTTATCTTCCTCAGCAGAGTCTGCCCTTTGGTATGACTGTCAGAAAAAACATACTTTTCAGCATTGAAAGCAGAACAGATAAAGAAGTAAGGTGCGACGAAATATTGAGAAAGCTTAATCTTAAGGCCTTTGAGGGGAAAAACGCGAAAACCCTTTCGGGCGGTGAATGTCAGCGCCTTGCCCTTGCAAGACTTCTGGTTAACGACTGTGACTTTCTTATACTTGATGAGCCCTCGAGTGCAGCGGATATAGAGGGGAACGAGCTCATTGAAGGTGCTGTAAAAGAATATAAAGAAAAAAACGGCTGCGGAGTTATAATGACCACTCATTCGCCCCGTCAGGCACTTGACCTTGCAGACAGAATCATTATGCTTTGTGACGGCAGGGTGGCTGAAAACGGCAGCTTCAGAGAAATTCTGCAGAATCCTCAGACCGAGTGGACTAAAAAATTTATTTCTCAGTGGAGTATTGATTTTAACAGGTGATATGATGCTTAATGTTGTTTCCTTGCAGAATGCAAAAAAAATAATAATGCAAGAGGGGGCGGAATACAGACTGCCCTTTGAAAGGCTTCCCGTTGATGAGTGCCCGGGCAGAGTTGTATCTGATGATATAATTTCACCTGAGAGTATACCCTCCTTTAACAGAAGCACCGTGGACGGCTATGCGGTTATGTCGGGAGATACCTTCGGCAGCTGTGAAAGCATACCCGCACAGCTTAACTGTATCGGTGAAATACTTATGGGGGAGGAAGCCGCTCTTCGTATCGGCAACGGTGAATGTGTTAAAATTTCTACGGGCGGTATGCTGCCCGAAAATGCCGACAGTGTTGTAATGGTTGAAAATACCGACACGCAGCTTGACGATTTTTGTCTTATTTTCAAGGCGGTCAGCCCCTTTGAAAATGTGACAAGAAAGGGCGACGATATAAAAGAGGGTAAAACAATACTTAAAAAAGGCACCGTTATAAGACCTGCACATATCGGTATGCTTCTTTCTGTAGGTGTAACCGAGCTTGATGTAATAAGAAGGGTGCGCGTAGGCATTATTTCTACGGGCGACGAGCTTGTCAGCGCTGACAGCGTACCCGGTGCAGGAAAAATAAGAGATATAAATAGCCACATTCTTTCTGCTATGGTCAGAGAATGGGGCTGTGAAAGCAAAGCTTACGGCATCATCGGTGACGATTACGGGAAAATATTATCTGCCGTTGATAAGGCCTGCGACGAAAACGATATCGTGCTTATATCTGGCGGCTCCTCTGCGGGTACAAGAGATTTGACCGTAAAAGTAATATCCGCTCTCGGTGAGGTTTTATTCCACGGAATTGCTCTCAAGCCCGGTAAGCCCACGATTTTCGGTAAGGTAAGAGAAAGGGCTGTTTTCGGCCTTCCCGGTAATCCGGGAGCGGCTTTTTACGTTTCTCTTCTTGCCGTGAAGCCTCTGGCGGATAAGCTTTCGGGTATTACTGAGGAAACAAGAACAAAGGAATACCCTGTCAGTACCAATATTTCGTCTAACCACGGAAGAGAAGAAATAGTAAGCGTAAAAATAAAAAACGGTGTGGCGGAGCCTCTTTTTACAAAAAGTGCCTTTATGTCAGCTGTGGCGGACTGTGACGGTTACATCGTTGTTGACAGAAATACCGAGGGCATAAAAGCGGGTGACGTTGCCGCGGTACATCTATTCTGAAGGGTGAAATAAATGCTTAAACATAACTATCTTAACAATACGGATATTGAAGCGGCAAGAGCCGAATACATAAGTCTGATAAGTGGAAGAGGCTTTCACTGCAGCACAGAGTCTGTGCCTACTCAGAAGGCAAACGGCAGAATTCTCAGCCGGGCAGTATACGCTCGGATATGTTCTCCCCATTATAATGCAAGCGCTATGGACGGCATAGCCGTCAGAGCATCAGACACCTACGGCGCATCTGAAACCGATCCCATTGTGCTCAAAAAAGGGCAGTACGATGTTGTTGATACGGGCGATCCGATTCCTGCCTGCCGAGACAGCGTTATAATGGTTGAGGATATAACCGAAAGAGCTGACGGTACAGTGACCATCCTCTCGGCGGTTCACCCGTGGCAGAACGTGCGTCAGGTGGGTGAAGACATCTGTATGGGCGATATGATTGCACCGTCTGAAACAAGGGTAACCCCCGCACTGTGCGGTGCTTTTCTTGCCGGCGGAGTCACCTCGGTCGAGGTGAAAAAAATCCCTCTTGTGGGAATTATACCCACGGGTGACGAAATAGTTTCACCGGTAAGTAATCCCGCCGAGGGTGAAATCATTGAGTTCAACTCAACGGTTTTTTCTTCAATGCTTTCTCAATGGGATGCAGAAAGTTTAATATATCCGATAGTGAAGGATAAAAAGGAGCTTCTTCGTGCGGCTGTTGAAAAAGCATGTGAGGAGTGCGATGCCGTACTTGTTCTTGCAGGCTCATCTGCGGGCAGGGACGACTATACGAGCGCAATTATTGCAGAGTTGGGCGAGGTTATGTTTCACGGCCTTGCAGTTAAGCCGGGTAAGCCTGCCGTACTCGGTGCGGTAAATAATGTTCCGGTCATAGGTGTTCCCGGATATCCCGTTTCGGGCATAGTCATAATGGATGAAATAGTAAGAAGCATTGTCAGCTGCTGGTATAGCAGTGAGGTCAGAGATTACTGCTGTGTCAAGGCAAGGCTCGGTAAGAGAGTTGTTTCCTCTCTTAAATATAAAGAGCTTATACGTGTCACACTCGGCAAAACCGACAGCGGATATGTTGCTGTACCTCTCGGCAGAGGAGCAGGCGTTATAACAAGCTTTACAAAGGCAGACGGTATTCTGACCGTGCCTCAGAACAGTGAGGGCTTTGAAGCGGGCGACGAGGTTGAAATCAGACTTCTGAGAGAAAAAAGTCAGATTGACGGTGCTCTTGTTATTACGGGCAGCCACGATCCGCTTATTGACGAGGCGGCAGATATAATTGCAGGCTCTGAAAACAGCTTCAGAGTCAGCTCTTCTCACGTGGGCAGTATGGGTGCCGTAACAGCACTCAGAAACGGACAGGCACATCTGGGTTTTATACATCTTCTTGATACGGTCAGTGGTGAATATAACAAAAGCTACGTTGAAAAATACTTCCCGGACGGCGGCGTAAGGCTTGTCAAAGGCGTTGGCAGAATACAGGGAATTATGGTAAGAAAAGGTAACCCTCTCGGTATAAAAGAGTTCGGTGATATTACAAAGGGCAGATATGTAAACCGTCAGCTCGGCTCCGGTACCCGTATACTCTGTGATTATCTTATAGAGAAAAACGGTATTGACAAGGCTGAAATCGAGGGCTACCGCAACGAGGAATTCACCCATACTGCCGTTGCCGCTCTGATTGCGGCAGGTAATGCAGATTGCGGTCTCGGAATATATTCTGCCGCTAAAATGTACGGCCTTGATTTTGTTGAGCTTTGTGTTGAGGAATACGATGTTCTTATTGATGAAAAATATTACGCTACCGAAAAGGTGCAAAGCTTCCTTGATACCCTTAAGGGTGAAAAAATGAAGGAACGGCTTGAAATGATGGGGGGTTATACTCTTGAGTGAGCTTACACATCTGAATGAAAAGGGCGAAGCCGTAATGGTTGACGTAGGCGACAAGCAGATTACAAAACGCAGTGCGGTTGCCTTTGCAAAAATAATTATGCAGCCCGAAACTCTTCAGAAGCTTTCTTCTGCATCGCTGAAAAAGGGAGACGGTCTTGCAACGGCACGTGTTGCAGGGATAATGGGTGCAAAAAAAACAAGCGAGCTTATTCCGTTGTGCCATAATATCCCGATCGACAGTGTTGAAATAACCTTTGAAAATAACGGTGAAAACGAGCTTTATATTTACTGCATGGCTAAATGCAGCTACAAAACAGGCATAGAGATGGAGGCACTTACGGGTGCGGGCATCTGTGCGCTGACTGTTTACGATATGTGTAAGGCGATAGACAGAAAAATGTGCATTGCCGAGGTAAAGCTTCTCGAAAAGTACGGCGGAAAGAGCGATTTTAAAAATGATTGACAGCTACGGAAGAAAAATAAACTATCTGAGGGTTTCCGTCACAAAAAGATGCAACCTGAACTGCTCTTACTGCGGTGCGGGCACAGAAAAATGTGAGGACGGTCTTACTGCTGCTCAGATTGAAAAAATAGTAAGAGCTTTTGCCGTAAACGGCATTACCAAGGTGCGTCTTACAGGCGGTGAGCCTCTTGTGCGAAGCGATATCTGTGAAATTGCAAAGCGCATAAGCGGCATAGAGGGCATAAAAAAGATTGCTCTTACCACAAACGGAATCAGGCTTGCTGAGTATGCTAAGGCACTGAAAGCGGCGGGTATTTCTGCCGTCAACGTAAGCCTTGACACAACTGACAGAGAGCAGTTCAGGGCTATTACGGGCTACGATATGCTTCATAAGGTGCTTGAGGGTATAGATGAGTGTGAAAGGGTCGGATTTCCGTCACTGCGGCTTAATGCGGTGCTTGTAAAAGGAAGAAATGATGACCAGGCAGAAAAGCTTGTAGATATAGCAAGAAACAGAAAAATAGATGTCCGCTTTATTGAGCTTATGCCTTTTTCCAGCGAGGGGGAAGACGGAAAGCACATTGTTACGGGTAAAGAAATTCTCTCACGTTTTCCTTTTCTCGAGCCTTTGAATGAAAGCTCAGCTTCGGAAAAAAACGTGGCGAAATATTACGGCGCAGAGTCTTTCATAGGCAGAGTCGGATTCATTTCTCCCGTGAGCGAAAAATTCTGCAAGGATTGTAACAGAATAAGACTTCTCAGTGACGGTAAAATTAAGCCGTGTCTGGGTAATGATACGGTGTTTGATCTTATGCCGTATATAGACGATGAAAATATGCTCAATGAAAAAATCAGGCAGGCAATACTGTCAAAGCCTATGGAGCACACTTTTTCCTGTGGTTATGCGGCAAGTCACGGAATGAATGAAATAGGAGGATGAAAAATGGCCAAGGTAGTATCAATAAATATCAGTGAAAAAAAGGGCACCCCCAAGACTAAAATAAACCCGGGAGTGCTTATTGAGGATTTCGGATTTGAGGGAGATGCCCATGCAGGTAAATGGCACCGTCAGGTAAGCCTGCTTGCTATGGAAAGCATAGAAAAATCGAAGGGACTTCCTACGGACGGCCTGTGTCACGGTGTGTTTGCCGAAAACATAACCACCGAAGGCATAGAGCTTTACACGATTCCCGTGGGCACAAATCTCAGAGTTGGTGAGTGCATTCTTGAAATAAGCCAGATAGGCAAGGAGTGCCATGACGGCTGTGCCATCAAAAAGCTTGTCGGTCAGTGTGTAATGCCGCGCGAGGGTATATTTGCCAGGGTAATCAAGGGCGGCAAGGTTTACGAGGGTGACGAAATAGAGATTATTTAAGTCAGATAAAATATAAAAAAGAAAAAAATACATCCCCTTTTGAGTGGTCAGTAGCCGGTAGTCAGGATTTACCTTATAAAATCTGATGATCTGACAGCGCTGTGTTTTCCGGCAGACAGATTAAAGAGTGAATTTAAGTCTGTAGTAAAAAATGTAACAGTAAAAAACCGTTGTAAAGCTTTGGATTTTATGCTTTTACAACGGTTTTATTGTTTGCTTTTCTTTTATTTATAAGGTTTTTCAGCCGTTTAGTTTTTTTACAGTCTCTTTAAGTATGCTTATCAGTTTGCTTCAGCTTGAAGCTTTGCCCTCATCTCAAGAACCTCGTTATGTATTCTTTCCTTTTCCTTGCCGGTGAGCTTATAGAAGAAGAAGGGAACACCTGCAAGGAACATCATAAGACCGTGAACGATTGTGTAGAAGAAAAGAAGAGCAATTCTGTTTGTGTCAGCACTTACAATACCGTCAACAAAGTCGTAATGAACAACATTGTCGAGAAGCTTCGGTGCGAAATATGAGGCTATGGCACCGCTTATTGTTGTGCCGAGACCGATAACGTAGGGTAATGAAGCATCAAGACGCTTGCCGGTTTTAAGCTCGAGATCCTCAAGCACGTCGGCCTGGAACATAAGAGGAAGAAGGTTTGATGCGCCGAACTGTAAGCCGATGAGGAACAGGCAGGCAATAAATACGAACATAAGAGGCTTGCTGTCGGTTGTGAAATAAAAATAACCGATTGTGAAAGCAACAATGTTTGCGCATACCGAATAGATACCGCTTGCGATGTAAAGCACTCTTGCGTTAAACTTTTTAAGCAGGGCGTTTATGACGAGCATACCTACCGCCGTACCGATGCCGACCGGGAGAAGAACGAAAATCTTCTTCGAGGGGTCGCCTATAAGTACTATTGCAAGGTAGCCCTCCATAAAGGTTGAAATACCGCGGAAGCTCTTGAGAAATTCTGAAAGGATAACAACGTGAGCATGCTTGTTTTTGATGATATCCTTAAAGCCGAGAAGGGGGTTTCTCTTCTCTGTCGAATATGAGATTCTTTCTCTTGTGAGCTTCATACCGAGAAGAACGGTTATTATGCCGATTACACCGCAGAAGGCTGCGCAGATTATGTACTGCAATCCTTCGTTGTTTTTCCATATCAAACCGATTATGAGAAGGAAAAGCATAGGCGCGGAATTGCCGACCGCCGAAGCGAAGCTTCTGAGTGAAAGAACCTGGTCGCGTTCCTTCATATTGGGGGTCATAACGTTGGGCAGCATATTGATGGTGTTACCGAAGGTGCACATAATGCTCCACATAAGAGCAATCGTCGTTACGTAAATGAACACAAGTGTACCGGTTAGCTGTGGGGGTGTGATAAAGGTGAGCATCATTATTATTGACATGGGTATAATGATAAGCTGCATTATAGGTCTGAATTTTCCCTTTTTACCTGCTTTTCTTCCGTCAATATAAAGGGTGATAAAGAAATTGAGCACGAAGGGTACGATTGTGATTATAGCATTGAACATTGAGTGGTAGTTATCGTTATAATCGTTGATGCGAAGCACATTGGTGAGATAAGTGTTTCTGTTTGCGCCGACAACACCCGTCATTGTGGTGTAGAAAAATACACCTGCGAGATAAAAAATAAACTCGGAGGTTTTAACGTGCTTTTTATTGGGATCAGCCGCAGTTAAAATTGTTGATTGTGACATATTTTCTGCCTCTTTCTTCAAATTTTTTATATTTGTTTTGTCTTATCCGCTTCATATATTATCATATTGCACATAAAATTGGAATAGCAAATTTTAAATTAAATGTAAATTTCACAAAAGTAAATAAAACAATGTCGAAATATTACATTTGACTAAGCGGACAGAAAGTGATATAATAGCCGGGAACCAACAAACTGTGGTCATAACAATATAAACAGGAGGTCGGCTAAATGAAAAAGATTATCTGTAAGGTTGAATACGATACCGAAAAGTCAGAGCTCGTTGCAAAGTTCACAAGCGGCGAATTCGGCGATGCAGCAGGCTACGAAGAGAGCCTTTATATGACTGCTAACGGCAAGTATTTCCTTTATGTTAACGGCGGCGAAGAATCTCCCTATGCTGCTGAAAACATCACAAGAATGTCAGCTGATAAAGCAAACAAATGGCGCGAAGAGCGCGGCGTATAATTACCGCATAAAAAACAGCTCGCTTATTTTTGTAAGCGAGCTGTTTTTTTATGCAATAAATTCGGCCGTCCACGTGTAGTTGAAGGTGTTGCCGGCTTCAAGAGCGTTTATGCCGTCCTTTTCGGAAAAGTCGTTCTTTTTTTCGGTCGAATCGTTAACACCGCACCAGGGCTCTATACATACGTAGGGTGCACCGGGCTTTGCCCATATTCCGAGATACGGTGCGTTGCCGAGACTGAAGACAAGCTTACCGGGCTTATCGGTACCGTGAAGCGTTATATGCTCAGATTCAATACCGTGGAGAATAAGCGCATCTTCCTTGAAAATATCTTCAGTGATTACAATGTCGCGCTCGTTTTTCAGCACGGGGAAGGTTTCGGGAAGCCTGAGAGACCTTACAAGGTCAATTTTCTCGGCTTCAAGAGTTTCATTTTTGTCAAAGGTAAGAATATCACCTATTTTACAGTTGAAGGCAGGGTGTGCGCCGAGTGAAAAATACATAACTTTGCTGTTTTTGTTAATTATATCGTGCGACACGCTGAGCTTGTTTTTGTCAACAGAGAAGGTTACCCTGATATCAAAGCGGTAGGGATATATTGCAAGGGTTTCTTCCGTTTCACTGAGAATGAAGGTCATTGAGCATTCGTCTGCCGAAAGAAAATCCCATTTGATTTTTCTTGCAAAGCCGTGCTTGGGCATCGTGTATTCTTTACCGTCAAGACGGTATTTATCGTCGATAAGTCTGCCTACAACGGGAAAAAGAATAGGGGATTGCCCTGCCCATATATCGGGGTTGCCCTGCCAGAGGTATTCGATCTGCTCCTTTTTTCCGTAAACGCTCGTAAGCTCACATCCGAATTCCTTAACACCTATTTTAAGATAATCGTTTTCAATGTAATGTATCATAATCTGTTTCCTCCTGTCAGATTGCTCTCAACGGTATAATACAATATATTCTTCATAATATCAATAGCTTTTTGTATTGCTTTTTTTCTTTTGCTTTGATAATATATAAAAGAGGTGCTTGCAGATGACACAAAAAGAATACTGTTTTGCAACGGGAGAGGTCGATCTTGCCTCTGATGCGGACAGAATATATTTTTTTAATACGGGAAGTGCCGATGCCGTTCTGCTTGAAAGCTGCGGTCGCTTTGCCTTGATTGACGGCGGTGAAGACAGCGATAATCCCAGAGGCTTTTCTGAACTCGCCTTTGAAGGCACGGAGGAATATGTCGCTGAGTCCGTGCGCAGAATTGCAGGAAGAAAAAACGGAGAAGCGGTTATTGAGTTTGTGCTTGGCACTCACAGTCATTCCGATCATATAGGCGGCCTTGACACGCTTGTGCTTTCAAAGGGCGTAACAGTAAAGAGGGTGCTTATAAAGAAATATGATGAAAGCAGAATTATTCCATACGAGGTTACACGGTGGGATAACAAGGAGGTTTATGAGCAGCTTGTTTCTGCTTGCTTAAGCAAAAATATTCCCGTTATTCACAATATACCGGAAGAGAAGTTCAGCTTCGGCAATTTTATGCTGAAATTCTGCAATGCCTCTGATGTCGATTGCTCTCACCTTGTGGGAGAAAACGAAAACGCTGTAGGTCTGCTCGTTGAAAAGGGCAAGCTGAGAGCTTTTCTTGCGGCTGATATAAACAATCACATCGGCTGCGAGGATAAGCTTGCATATGAGCTTGGGCGGGTTAATCTTCTCAAGGTAGGTCATCACGGCTATAACGGCTCTACGGAACTTTCTTTCGTGCAGACACTCAGACCTGAAATTGCTGTTATCACAAACAGAAAAGGCGGTGCGAGCCCTGAGGTCGTGAAAAATTTGGAAAGCATCGGTGCTCTGGTCTTAGAAACGGGAGCATACGGCGGAATTACCGCTCAGTTTGACGCGGAAGAAATAACTCTTTATAAAAATCTTGATAAAACACTCGGGCAGAACGAAAATATTGAAAAACATAAATAATGTGGCATAATATAATGTATTATATATGAGTATGGAGATGTTTCAAATGGCAGATATCAGAAAGAAAAAAAGAAAACAGAAAAGCCCCCTTGACGGCATTATAAAGGTACTTGCAGTGCTTTGCATTATTGTGGCGGTCGTGCTGGCAGGCTTGCTCGTAAAAGAAATGACCGGGGAAAGTATTCCTGAGCCTGAAACAAGAGGTGATATTATTACAACAGATAATATTTCAACAACAGACGCAGAAACCTCTGCGGCTTTGTCTGAGGAAACTACAGAGAAAGAAACAACGGCAGAAGAAACAACTCAGGAAGAAACAACTCAGGAAGAAACAACTCAGGAAGAAACAACCGGGGAAGAAACCTCGCAGTCGATGCTTTGGGCAGAAGAGGACAGAATTATCGTAAATCCCGAGCAGGAAAACTGGAGCCTCGTTGTTGTAAACGGTACAAGAGCCATTCCTGAGGGCTATACGCCTGAGCTTTCGTCCGTTGCGGGCACCGACGTTCTTATGGACAGCCGTGTGGCACCTTATTACACGGCTATGTATAACGCTGCAAAAAAAGACGGTATAACACTTACTCCCTATTCCGGTTACAGGTCCTACGACAGACAGAAGCGCAATTACAATAATCTTACAGAGGAGTATATGTACAAATATAACCTCTCAAGGGAAGATGCGGCAATAAAAGCGGCAACGGTTATTCTTCCTCCGGGAACGAGTGAGCATAATCTGGGACTTGCTATGGATATCTGTAACACCTATGACTCCTTTAAAAATCAGAAGGAATATAAATGGCTTACCGAGCACGCTCACGAGTACGGCTTCATACTCCGTTACACTGCCGAAAAGCAGCCGCAGACGGGAATTATTCCCGAGCCGTGGCATTGGAGATTTGTAGGCGTTGAATACGCCGAGCAGATTAAAAACAGCGGACTTTGTCTTGAGGAATGGCTGACTGCAAACGGTATTGCATACTGATGAAATTAATTCAGAAAAACTTAAAAAAACTATTGACAAAGAAGCAACATTGTGTTAATATATCTGCACAACAAAGCAGAGCAGTCAGCTTCTCACCTATGGGATAAGGTTCCGCATAGGTCAATAGACTAAGTTTTTGGTGTATTGATGCGTGGACAGCTCTCTGTTCACGCTTTGATTTTTATGACTCAAGGTCAAAAATTTTGGAGGTGTATGAACATCGCTATCAAAGAAATGCAAATCAATGAAGAGATTCGCGACAAGGAAATCAGAGTAATTCTCGGTGACGGTGAAGTGCTCGGAATTATGTCTGCAGACGAAGCTCTTAAAATCGCAGAGGAAAAGAATCTTGATTTAGTAAAAATTGCTCCTCAGGCTGTTCCTCCCGTGTGTAAAATTATGGACTACGGCAAATATCGCTTTGAAATGACCAAGCGTGAAAAGGAAGCAAAGAAAAACCAGCATGTTGTTGAAATCAAGGAAATCAGACTTTCACTGGGTATTGACACGCATGACTTCGAAACAAAGGTAAATCACGCAAGACGCTTTATCGCAAGCGGAAACAAGGTTAAGGTTTCAATCCGCTTCAGAGGAAGAGAGTTGGCACATACCGAAAACGGTCTTGTAACAATGAAGCAGTTTGCAGATGCCTGCGCTGAGTTCGCCAATGTTGAAAAGGCAGCAAAGCTCGAAGGTAAATCAATGATGATGTTCATGGCTCCCAAGCCTAAAAAGTAATAACAGGAGGAATTTACAATGCCTAAAATTAAAACACACAGCGGTGCTAAGAAGCGTTTTAAGCTTTCCAAGAACGGTAAGCCCATCCGCTACCATGCAAACAAGTCACACATCCTTACAAAGAAGAATACAAAGCGTAAGAGAGGTCTTCGTCAGACAGTTGTTGCCGACAAGACAAACGAGAAGCAGATTAAGCGTCTTATTCCTTACAAATAATCCAACAACAACCTAAACTAAATATTATCATAACGGAGGTACTTAATCATGGCTCGTATTAAAGGCGCAATGATGACTCGTAAGAGAAGAAATAAAGTATTAAAGCTTGCAAAGGGCTACTATGGCTCAAAGCACAGCCTCTTCAAGACAGCTAAGCAGGCTGTTATGAAGTCAGGCAACTATGCATACATCGGCAGAAAGCAGAAGAAGAGAGATTTCCGTCGTCTCTGGATCACAAGAATCTCAGCTGCTTGTAAGGCTAACGGCATTAACTACTCAACATTTATGAACGGTCTCAAGAAGGCAGACATCACTCTTAACAGAAAGATGCTTTCAGAAATCGCTATTGCTGATCCCGCAGCATTCACAGCTCTTGTTGAGAAGGCAAAGGCAGCTCTTTAATTCAAATTTAATTACGTCCGAGATTCGTTCTCGGGCGTATTTGTGTTTTGTAACGCGATATTTTTTAACTGATTTTGCTGTAAAAGGAGGGTATATGATGCTGAAAATTGACAGTCTTTCCAATGAAAAAATCAAACTGTGCACCAAGATAATTTCCTCTTCAAAGCACAGAAGGGAAAAGGGCTTGTTCTTTCTCGAAGGCCTGAGATTGTGCCGTGATGCGGCTGTTACGGGTTGTGTTATAGAGTTTGCTTTTTTCACTCGAAAGGCTATTGAAGCAAAGGCCGGAGACGTTGATTTTATATCCGGAAGAGCAGAGCACTATTTTGAAATTTCACAGCAGATTGCAAATAACCTTTCCTGCACCGAAACCGACCAGGGCTTCTTCTGTCTTTGCAGAATACCCGACAACACACGTGAAATCACTTATGACGGCAAATACATAGCTCTTGAAAATATTCAGGATCCGTCTAATCTTGGTGCTGTCTGCCGCACTGCAGAGGCACTGGGCATCAGAGGCGCAATTGTAAGCGGCTGCTGTGATATTTTCTCGCCCAAGGCTCAGCGCGCGGCTATGGGCTCTCTTCTTAGACTGAGCATTACTCAGTGCGATGATCTCAGCGAGTTTCTTGCTTCTTTGGGTAAAAATGGTATGAAGCTTTATGCCACAACACCCGATGAAAACGCTCGGAGAGTAACAGACTGCGATATGTCGGGCGGTGTTGTCTGCGTTATCGGTAACGAAGCAAACGGCGTGACCGATGAGGTTTTTGACGTATGCGAAAAGATAACAATACCTATGCTCGGCAGAGCCGAATCGCTTAATGCTTCTATGGCGGCGGCTATAACTATGTGGGAAATGATGAGGTGTACCGATGGAAAATAAGGTTTTCTGGGTATGGCTTCAGAACCGCATAGGCTTTGCGAGAGAATACAGTGACGTTTTGGCGCGCTTCGGCTCTCCCGAGGCAGTTTACAATGCAGATGAGGAGGATTTATGTGAGCATGAGTTTTTGCGTAAGCGTAAAAATCTCCGCGAAAAGCTGCTTGATAAAGATATAACCGAAGCACAGGAAAAGGTTGAAATATGTATCAGACACGGCGTTCACATTATCACACCGGACAGTGAAGATTTTCCCGTGGCTCTCAGAAGTATACCTAATCCGCCTATGGTGCTCTATGTTAGAGGTGACGTTTCCTGCCTTAAGGCTGAGCTGCCCGTTGCGGTTATCGGCAGTCGTACTCCCAGCAAATACGGTGAGGAAAGTGCAAGAAAAATAGTTGCTGACCTTGTTAAGGAATCGGCGGTAATTGTCAGCGGCGGAGCTCTGGGTATAGACAGTGTGGCGCACACAAGCGCTATTGAGGCGGGCGGCAGGACACTGCTTGTAATGGGCTGCGGTCACGGTGACGGTTATCTGCCCGAAAACAGCGAGCTTCGTAAAAGTGTGTTTCACCACGGTGCTTTAATCAGTGAATATCCGCCTTATACTCAGGTCTATCAGGGAAGCTTCCCCTTACGAAACAGAATAATATCTGCTCTGAGTAAGGCAGTTGTTATAATTGAGGCGGCTCAGTACAGCGGCACCTTCAGCACGGCAAAGCACGCTATGAAGCAGGGCAAAAGGCTTTATGTTTTGCCCGGTGATATAAACAGCGGTAACTTTGCAGGCTCAAATGAGCTTATTACAGAGGGTGCAACGCCCGTTTTCTCTGCCGAGGACATACTTTCTTCTCTTGAAGGCAGAAAAAAGCACAAGGAAGCAAGTGTACTTAAAACTAACGACCCTTTTGAAAATATTAACGAAGCCTCGGAGTTTTCAAAGAAAAACAGGACTAAAAGGGTCAGAAAAAACGAAAAAAAGGAAAATGACACGGTAAAAGATGAAGAAAAGGGAAAAAATATTGTGTCAGAGTTTAAAAAACTCCCCGAAACTATTTCTAAAAACGCTGAAATAGTGTATAATTTAATTTCAGACGGAAAATGCACAATGGACGAAATAGCCTCCTTCAGTGAGCTTTTGCCCGCTAAAATTCTTGCGGCGCTTACTGAGCTTGAGCTATACGGCATCATATCAAAAGTGGCGGATTCGTACAGCATAAACCGTTCATAATAAATCCACAGAAAAGGTGAAATAAATATATGGCAAATCTTATTATCGTAGAGTCACCGTCAAAGGCAAAAACACTGAAAAACTATCTCGGCTCAGGCTATGAGATTATCGCTTCAAAGGGACATATCAGAGACCTTCCCGCGGCGAAGCTCAGTGTTGACATCAAGCACGACTTTGCACCTAAATACAGCATAGTAAAAGGAAAGGAAAAGCTCGTCAAGGAGCTCAAGGCAGCCGTTGCCGAGAGTGATGAGGTTTACCTTGCAACCGACCCTGACCGCGAGGGAGAGGCGATTTCATGGCATCTTGCAGAAATCCTGGGTCTTGACCTTAACAAGCTTAACCGTGTTACCTTTAACGAAATAACAAAAACAGGTGTAAAAAACGGTATGTCCAACCCACGCAGGGTTGACCTTGACCTTGTAAATGCACAGCAGGCCAGACGTATTCTTGACCGCCTTGTAGGCTACAAGCTCAGCCCCTTCGTTTCACAGAAAATCAGAAGAGGCCTTTCGGCAGGCAGAGTGCAGAGCGTTGCCGTTAGAATGATTGTTGACCGTGAAAACGAAATCAGAGCCTTCAACCCGGAGGAGTACTGGTCAATCGAAGGTAAGTTCCTTTTCTCCAGAAAGGGCATCACTGCGGATTTCTACGGCGATGAAACAGGCAAAATAGAGCTTAAGGATAAAGCTCAGACAGACGCTGTGCTTGCACGTCTTGACGGAGCATCATATTACATCAGCTCACTTAAAAACGGTACGAGAAAAAAGAACCCCGCACCTCCCTTCATAACCTCTACCCTTCAGCAGGAGGCCTCAAGAAGACTGGGCTTCAGAGCTGAAAGAACAATGAAAATTGCTCAGGAACTTTATGAGGGTATAAATATCGACGGTTACGGCTCAATCGGTCTTATCACATATATGAGAACTGACTCGCTTCGTATCTCGGAGGAGGCAAGACAGGCGGTTGCCGAATATATCAAGGATAATTTCGGAGAAAAGTATCTTCCCGAAAAGCCCAGATATTATAAATCAAGAAGCAACGCTCAGGACGGTCATGAAGCTATCAGACCTTCAACTGTTTCGCTCAGCCCTGATAAGGTGAAGAGCAGTCTGAGTGCAGAGCAATATAAGCTTTACACACTTATCTGGAACCGCTTTGTTGCTTCAATGATGGCTTCATGTGTACAGAATACATCGAAAATTGAAATAAGAAGCACCGTAAGCGGCGCTCCCGAGGAAAAATACTGCTTATTCACTGCAAGCGGATACTCAGTAAAGTTTGACGGCTATACAGTGCTTTACGATATGGGCGACGGTGATGAAAAGTCAAAGCTTCCCGAAGGCCTTGTAAGCGGTGAAGCAGTAAAGCTCAAGGAGCTTGTACCTGCTCAGCACTTCACACAGCCTCCCGCAAGATATACAGAAGAGTCACTTATCAAGACGCTTGAAGAAAACGGTGTCGGCAGGCCGAGTACTTATGCAACAATCATTTCAACCATTACAAAGAGGGAATATGTTGCAAGAAAGTCAAAGCAGCTCGTACCCACCGAGCTTGGTGAGGCAATCGTAAATCTTCTCAAAGAGAAGTTCAAGAATATTGTAAACGTTAAATTTACCGCTCAGATGGAAACTGATCTTGATATGGTCGGCGAGGGTAAAGAGGACTATATAAAGATGCTACACAGCTTCTATGACGATTTTGAGGTCAATCTTTCAAAGGTAAAGAAAGAGATGGAAGGTGTCAAGATTCAGCTTCAGGAGGATATAACCGACATACCCTGCGACAAATGCGGCAGAATGATGGTTATAAAAACGGGTCGCTTCGGCAAGTTTCTTGCCTGTCCCGGTTATCCCGAATGCAAGACAACAAAGCCCTATGTTGTTGAAACAAATGCAAAATGTCCCGTCTGCGGCGGAAAGGTTATATCAAAAAAATCCAAGAGGGGATATACCTTCTTCGGTTGTGACAACTGGCCCGAATGTAACTTTATGACCTGGGATAAGCCCACAGATGAAATCTGTCCTCAGTGCGGCAAATCACTGTTTAAGGGCAAGGGAGGAGTAGTTTCCTGTCTTGATGAAAAATGCGGCTATAAGGCTAAGGCAAAAAGAAAAAAAGATAAAGACGAATGATAAAGAGGTGAGATTATGGCAGAAGAAGTTAAAATTATAGGCGGCGGCCTTGCAGGCGTAGAAGCGGCATGGCAGCTTGCTAACAGAGGCTTTATAGTTAAGCTTTATGAAATGAAGCCGGTAAAATTTTCTCCTGCCCATAAGCTTCCCACTCTCGGCGAGCTGGTATGCTCAAATTCACTCAAAGCAAAGCGCATTGAGTCTGCCGCAGGTCTTCTTAAAGAAGAAATGCGGGTTTTCGGCTCAGTATGTATGGAGTGTGCAGACAAGTGCGAGGTGCCCGCGGGCGGAGCCCTTGCCGTTGACAGATACGAGTTTTCAAGGCTTATAACCGAAAAAATTGAGAGCCACGAAAATATTGAAACAATTCACACCGAGGTGTGTGAAATCCCCGAGGGTAACGTAATCGTTGCGGCCGGACCCCTCGCTTCAGATGCTTTGAGCGATGATATAGCAAGGCTCTGCGGTGACGGACTTCATTTCTTTGATGCGGCGGCTCCCATTGTTACGCTTGAAAGCATCAATATGGAAAAAGCCTTTACAGCTTCCCGCTATGAAAGAGGCGGCGAGGATGACTATATCAACTGCCCGATGAATAAAGAAGAATACGAAGCTTTTTATGAGGCTCTTATAAATGCTGAAGGAGCTTCACTGCACAGCTTCGACAAGCGTAAGGATTTCTATGAGGGCTGTATGCCTATTGAGGTGCTCGCTTCAAGAGGTAAGGATACAATGCGCTTCGGCCCTATGAAGCCCGTAGGTCTCAGAGATCCCCATACGGGACACAGACCCTGGGCTGTGCTTCAACTGAGAAAAGAAAACAGTTCGGGCACAATGTTCAATCTTGTGGGCTTTCAGACCAATCTGAAATTCGGTGAGCAGAAAAGGGTATTTTCAATGATTCCCGCCCTCGAAAATGCCGAGTTTATAAGATACGGTGTTATGCACAGAAATACGTTTATTGATTCTCCGAGGCTTCTTGACGGTGATTTCAGCTTCAGAAAAAGAAAAAATCTTTTCTTTGCAGGTCAGATAACAGGTGTTGAAGGCTATATGGAATCTGCCGCAAGCGGAATAATGGCAGGAATCAATATGGCCAGAAGAATAAAGGGTGAGAATACCCTTATTCTTCCCGAAACAACAATGATAGGTGCGCTCAGCAGATATATTAGCGATGCCACCGTTACAGATTTTCAGCCTATGGGGGCAAATTTCGGAGTTTTACCCGCCATTGAGCCGAAAATAAGAGATAAAAAGGAGCGTTATGCGGCTCTTTCCGAAAGAGGAATGAACAGCCTTAAAGAATATCTTGAAAGAGAGGGATACTGATGCATTTTGAAGAATTTGAATGCATAATCGGTTACACATTCAAAGATAAATCACTTCTTAAAACAGCACTTACACATTCTTCCTATGCCAATGAAAAGCATCCCGGCGGAGAATGTAACGAAAGACTTGAGTTTCTCGGCGACTCCGTTCTCGGCGTTATAACTGCAGATTATTTCTATCACAATCTTAACCATCTTCCCGAGGGCGAAATGACCAAGAAAAGAGCACAGTGTGCCTGTGAAAAGTCACTGTTCGGCTTTGCAAAGGAAATTGATCTCGGTAAGTATATCCTTCTCGGTAAGGGCGAAGAAAACACCAACGGCAGAAACCGAGCTTCCATACTTGCCGATGCCTTTGAGGCTGTTATTGCGGCTATTTATCTTGACGGCGGTCTTGAAGAGGCAAGACGCTTTGTGCTTGATTTTGTAAAGAAGGCGGCAACTCAGCAGGTTTCCTTCAGGGATTACAAAACAGAGCTTCAGGAGATAATACAGAAAAATCCCGATGAGCACCTTACTTACGTGCTTGTGGGTGAAAGCGGTCCGGACCACAACAAGAGCTTTGAGGTTGAGGTAAGGCTCAACCGTAACGTTATGGGCTGCGGTATCGGCAGAAGCAAGAAGCTTGCAGAGCAGCAGGCTGCAAAGGAAGCTCTTGAGCTTATGGGTATAAAAAGTTGAAGCATATAAACGTTGCCTTGTTTGTACCGGACTTAGGCTGTCCCCACAGATGCAGCTTCTGTAATCAGAAGACTATTTCCGGTAAGCAGAATCCTATAAACGCCGCAGATATTGAAAAGGCAGTTGAAACCGCCCTCTCAACTGCGGACTGCAACGAGGGAGAAATCGCCTTTTTCGGCGGCAGCTTTACAGCAATAGACAGAGGCTATATGCTTGAGCTTCTTAAAAAAGCTGAGGAATACGTCAGCAAGGGCCTTTTCAGAGGAATAAGAATTTCAACCCGCCCGGACTGTATAAACGAGGAGATACTTGAAATTCTCCGCAGCTACGGTGTGAGCTCGATTGAGCTTGGCTGTCAGAGTATGGACGATGAGGTTCTCAGAATGAACAACCGAGGTCACACAAGTGACTGTGTTACCGAGGCGGCAGAGCTTATCAAAAGCTACGGCTTTGAGCTCGGTGTGCAGATGATGACCGGGCTTTACGGTGATACCCGCGAAAAAAGCCTTGAAACGGCAAGAAAGCTTATTTCTCTTAAACCTGACACTGCACGCATTTATCCTACGGTTGTGCTTGAGGGCACAGAGCTTGAAAGGCTTTACCGTAACGGGAAATACACACCTCAGAGCATTGAAGAAGCAACGGAGCTTTGCTCGGAGTTACTTATGATGTTCAATGACAGCGGTATCAGGGTTATCCGCCTCGGGCTTCATTCGGGCGGAAATGTTGAAGAAGGCTTTGTTGCGGGTGTGTATCATCCTGCCTTCAGAGAGCTTTGTGAAAGCCGTATTTATCTGAAGCTTACCGAAAAAGAGCTTGAAATACAAAAGCTTTCAGGCGGTGAAATTGAAATAACCGTCGGCAGCAGATACGTATCAATGCTGGCGGGTCAGAAAAAATCAAATGTAAAATATTTACAGGCAAAAGGCTATAAGGTCAGAATAGTACAGGATGACGGATATCCGAAATATAAAATAACAGTGCGAGGAATTAAAAATGACATTAAAAGCACTTGAAATGCAGGGCTTCAAATCCTTCCCCGAAAAAACAACTCTCAACTTCGGTAAGGGTATAACAGCTGTTGTCGGTCCTAACGGAAGCGGAAAGAGTAATATTTCCGACGCTGTCCGCTGGGTGCTTGGTGAGCAATCATCAAAGTCACTGCGAGGCTCGAAAATGGAGGACGTAATTTTCGACGGCACAAAAATCAGAAAGGCACACGGCTTTGCCCAGGTTACGTTGCGCCTTGACAACAGTGACGGCAACCTTAAGGGCTACGACAGCGATGAGGTTTCCGTTACAAGAAGATATTACCGCTCGGGCGAAAGCGAATATAAAATAAACGGTGTAAATGTACGTCTTAAGGATGTTCACGAGCTGTTTATGGATACGGGTCTCGGCAGAGACGGTTATTCAATGGTCAGTCAGGGCAAAATTGCCGATATGGTAAGCGGCAAGGGTAAGGAATGCCGTGAAATGCTTGAAGAGGCGGCAGGGATTTCCTCATACAGATACAGACGGAACGATTCACTCAAAAAGCTTTCTCAGGCTGAAGAAAATCTCGTACGCTTAAGAGATATTCTCGCTGAGCTTGAAGGACGTATAGGCCCTCTTAAAACTCAGAGTGAAAAGGCACAGAAATTTCTTGTGCTTGCTGCCGAGAAAAAAGAAATTGAAATAGGTCTCTGGCTATACAATATCGATAAGCTTCGTGAAAATCTCAGCAAGCAGCAGGATAACATAGCGATTGCATCGGCTCACTACGAAAGCGCCGAAAAGGAGCTTTCGGAAATTGAACAGATGATTGAAAAGTGTATTGCCGATACACAGAACATAAACATTGAAATTGATGAAATAAGAAACTCAATCTCACTTCTTGAAGAAAAAGCCGCAAACGCATCGGGAGAGCAGGCAGTTCTGAGAAATTCAATTGAGCATAATAATGAAACAATTGAGAGAATAAATAAAGACAGAAACGATTCGGAGACAAATCAGCAGCAGCTTCTTAAGGAAATTCAGACCGAGGAAAAGCTTATCGGACGTATTCTTGAAATACGTACCGAAAAAAGCGAGGAGCTGAAAAATACTGAGGCTCTTTTAGAGAAAATGCAGACCGAGGGCGTAGGTATTGATACACAGTCCGCCGAGCTTTCAAGGCGTATTGCAGAGCTTACCAAGGAGCTTTCAGACAGCAGAGTTGCTTATTCAACGGCTATGTCTTCAATAAGTGAAATCAAGTCCAGAACAGAGATAATTGATCAGCTTATTTTCGGCAAAAGAGATGCCGTAGCTCAGCTTTCCGATGAGGTTTCCGTTAAAGAAAAGGCGATAGCCGAGGCTGATTCGGAAATTATTTCTGCAACCAATTCGGTTAAGGGCTACACGCTCAAGCTTGCCGCTGCAAACGAAAAGGCAGATAAGGTTAAAAAAGACCTTGACGATTCCTCCTTTGAGCAACAGAGAACTACCTCTAAAATCAAGATGCTTGACGAGCTTGAAAAGAATATGGAAGGCTATTCCGGTGCGGTGCGCCGCATAATCAAGGAAAGCAAGAAGGGTGCCTTAAAGGGTATTCACGGCACAGTTTCTCAGCTTATTTCAGTTAAGGCAGAGCACGCTGTTGCGATTGAAACGGCTTTGGGTAATTCAATACAGAATATCGTTACCGATACCGAGAACGATGCTAAAAATGCCATCAACCTGCTGAAAAGCGAAAATGCGGGCAGGGCAACCTTCCAGCCGATTTCAGCTGTAAGGGGCAAAAGCTTTGAAGAAGACGGAACAGAGGACTGCTACGGCTATGTTGACCTTGCGGTTAATCTTGTTAAGTGTGACGGTAAATACAGTGAGATAATTTCTTCGCTTCTCGGTAAGATTGTTGTCGCTGAGGATCTTACAAGTGCTATTGCAATAGCTAAAAAGTATTCTTACAGATTTAAAATCGTTACTCTTGACGGTCAGATAATCAACACCGGAGGCTCAATGACCGGTGGCTCTCAGGCACAGAGTACGGGTATTCTTTCAAGAAGCACCGAAATAGAACGTCTTAAGGCAAAAGAAAAGGAGCTTGCCGATAAGTGCATAAAGGTGCAGAATACCTATGACGGGCTTCTGAAAGAGATAAATGCTCTTACAGCTGAGCTTGAAGAATGTAAAAACGGTCTTACCCTTGCTCAGGAAGAAAAAATCCGTATACAGGGTGAATATAATCTTGTACTTCAGCAATATAAGGATTCAAAGGATGCTCTTGACAATCTCATTTCAGAGAAAAATCAGGCAGACGAGCGTATTTATACAATAGTTGCAGAATGCGACCTTCATAAAGAAAAGATGGACGAGCTTTCAAAAAGCATAAGTGAAAATGAAAGCTGTCTTGAAATGCTCGACAGCAAGAAATCTGAAATATCCGCCAGGAGAGAGGATATCGTAAACACCGTAACAAGGCTCAACCTTGATATCCACGGTGCAGACAGAGATTTAAGTGCAAGAAATCAGGCTCTCGGACTTCTTAAGGCACGCCTTGTAAGTCAGGAGGACAGAGATAA
The DNA here is from genome assembly GCA_017517865.1 of Clostridia bacterium. Classification (GTDB taxonomy): domain Bacteria; phylum Bacillota; class Clostridia; order Oscillospirales; family Acutalibacteraceae; genus UBA6857. The sequence goes on from JAFWYB010000052.1 coordinate 115,146, forward strand.
GGAGCTCGACAGAGAGATTGAAGCAATAAAGGCTAAAAACGTAGAAATTGAAAAAGAAATCGAGTTACTTTCACAGCTGACCGTTGACATTCACCGTCAGAGTGAGGAAGCAAGACTTAAGATTTCCGAGCTTCAGAAAAACCGCAGTGTTGCCGAAGAAAAATCACAGTCACTGCGCGTTGTTGAGAAAAACAAAACTGCAGAGCGTGAAAAAATCAGCGGTGAGCTTGCAAGACTTGAGGAGCGTAAGGAAGCAATGCTCAGAGAGTATGACGACACCGTCAATAAGCTTTACGAGGAATATCAGCTTACCAAACGTGAGGCTGAGGCCATAGGCGAAAAGCCCGAGGATCCCAAGGGCGCCCAGAAGCGGCTTCACGAAATCAAAAACTCCATAAGGGCACTCGGTTCGGTTAATGTCGGTGCTATTGAAGAGTATAAAGAGGTAAGTGAGCGCTATGAGTTTATGTCAACTCAGGTTGCGGATGTCGAAAAGAGTAAGAAAGAGCTTATCCGTCTGATAGAAGAGCTTACCTATAAGATGAGCCATCAGTTCCGTGAGCAGTTTGTAAAAATAAACGACAACTTCAACGAAACCTTCCGCGAGCTTTTCGGAGGCGGTCAGGCACAGCTTATACTTGAAAATCCTGCCGATGTGCTTGAGAGTAATATTGATATAAAGCTTCAGCCTCCCGGAAAGAACGTCAAGCGTCTTGACTCACTTTCAGGCGGTGAAAAGGGCCTTTCCGCAATTGCACTTCTGTTTGCAATTATGAAGGTAAATCCCGCACCCTTCTGCATTTTTGACGAGGTTGAGGCGGCTCTTGATGACGTTAACGTACAGAGATATGCTCAGTATGTGCGCAGAATGACAGATAATACACAGTTTATTCTTATCACTCACAGACGCGGTACTATGGAAGAGGCGGATATGCTTTACGGTATCACAATGCAGGAGCAGGGAGTTTCAAAGCTTCTTGAGCTCAAGACTGCTGAGCTTGCAAAGAAACTGGGCATCACACAGTAAGGAGTTTTAATTATGGGTATATTTAAAAAATTCGGCTTCGGACTCAAGAAAACCCGTGAAGGAATGACGGGCAGAATTGAGGATGTACTCGGAGCTTACGAAGAAATAACGGAAGATTTATACGATGACCTTGAAGAAGCTCTTATTATGGGCGACGTGGGTATGAAAACCGCAGTTGATATTGTTGCAGAGCTCAGAAAAAGAGTTGATCACAACGAGGTGCGTAACCCGAAGCACGCAAAGATGATTATTGCCGATATTGTAGCCGATATGATTGACGGCGGCGAGGATATGGGACTTATTACAATTCCCTCGATTATCCTTGTAATCGGCGTTAACGGTGTGGGTAAAACAACCACAATCGGCAAGCTTGCCGCTATGTATAAGAAAGAGGGTAAAAAGGTTATTCTGGGTGCAGCAGATACCTTCAGAGCAGCCGCTATTGAGCAGCTTGAGGTATGGGCGGACAGAGCGGGCGTTGATATCGTAAAGCACAAGGAGGGTGCAGACCCTGCCGCTGTTGTTTACGATACAATCAGTGCAGGTATTGCAAGAGATTGCGATATTATTATCTGTGACACTGCAGGCAGACTTCACAACAAGAAAAACCTTATGGATGAGCTTGCAAAGATATACAGAGTTGTTGAAAAACAGCTTCCCTATGCTGACCGTGAAATTCTTCTTGTACTCGATGCAACAACCGGTCAGAATGCAGTAAGCCAGGCAAAGGAATTTATGAATGTTGCCGAGCTTACGGGTATTGCTCTTACGAAGCTTGACGGCACCGCAAGAGGCGGCGTTGTGCTTGCTATCAAGAATGAGCTTAAGCTTCCCGTTAAGTTTATCGGTGTAGGTGAGCAGATTGACGACCTTCAGCCCTTCAAGCCTGCGGTTTTTGCAAAGGCTCTCTTTGAAGATACCTCAGCTGTTGAGGAGGAATAAAAGATGAAAATTCTTATTGCTACTCACAATAAGCATAAGCTCAGCGAAATGGCAAGAATACTTGAGCCTATGGGCTACGAGGCAGTAACGGATACAGATTTGGGCTTTGCTCTTACCGAGGCCGAGGAAAACGGCAGCACATTTCTTGAAAATGCAAGAATTAAGGCAGAAAGCGGCTGTAAGGAAAGCGGCATTCCCTGTATTGCCGATGACAGCGGACTCTGTGTTGATGCACTTAACGGTGAGCCCGGTGTTTTCTCTGCAAGATACAGCGGTGAGCACGGTGACGACAAGGCAAATAACGAAAAGCTTCTCTTTAACCTTAAAGATGTTCCCGATGAAAAGAGAACTGCAAGGTTTGTGTGTGCAATCTGCGTTTCTTTTCCCGACGGCAGAGAAATAACCGCCGAGGGCACCTGCGATGGTAAAATCGGTTATGAATACAGAGGTAATAACGGCTTCGGCTACGATCCCTTATTTATGGTGGGAGCCAGAAGCTTTGCAGAGCTTTCTGCAGAGGAAAAGGATGCAATAAGCCACAGAGGTAACGCACTTAAAAAATTAGAAAAGTTATTAACCGAATAAATTATATATCAGGAGATTTACAAATGACAGGTAAAGAAAGAGCTCAATGGAGAGCGCAGGCAAATCACCTTGAACCCCTTTTCCAGATTGGTAAGGGCGGAATGTCAGATGCACTTATAAAGCAGACAGACGATGCTCTCAGAGCAAGAGAGCTTATAAAGGTAAAGGTTCTTCTTGAATCTTCACCCATCACACCGAGAGAAACCGCAGACGAGCTTGCAAAGGCAACGGGCGCAGAGGTAATTCAGGTTATCGGCGGTGTTATTGTTCTATACAGAGAAAGCCCGGAACTTAAGGAAAAGGCTGCACAGAAGGCAAAGAACATCAAGAAGGCTGCAAAGCTTAAAAGAGAAAAAGCTATTGCAGAAAAGAAGGATAAGAAAAAATTCCGTTTCACGGGTAACGTATCAAAGGGCAGAAAATAATGCGTATCGGTATATACGGCGGAAGCTTCAATCCGCCCCACAAAGGACATATAAGACTTGCAGAGGCTATTTTCTGCGATGCACAGCTTGATAAAATACTCATTATTCCTGCCGGTACTCCTCCTCATAAGGAAAGCCCTGATCTTGCCGAAGACAGTGCGCGGCTTGCTATGTGCGCTATGGCATTCGGCGGAGAAAAATATGAGATAAGCGACGTTGAAATTAAGCGCGGCGGTAAAAGCTATACTGTTGACACGGTTGCTGAGCTGAGAAAAACTTATCCCGAAGATGAGTTTTTTCTTATAATCGGCTCAGATATGCTGCTGAGCTTTGACAAGTGGTACAGGTATGAGGATATACTCAAAGAGGTTACTCTTTGTGTTGCAACCAGGGAAGATGAAATCAGCCGAGAGTCGCTTTTCAGCTTTGCTCACAATGTACTCGGTCTTGCAGACAATGAGCTTATTGTTTCGGAAATTTCAGCCTTCGAGTGCTCTTCTACCGATATAAGAGATAAGATAAAGGCAGGGGAAAATACCGAAGAGCTTCTCAGCGACGGTGTAAGAGCTTTTATTGCAGAAAAAGGGCTTTATACCGACAGATACACTCACTGGAGAAAGCTTCTAAGGCTAAGACTTCTCGAAAAAAGATATATACACTCTCTTAATGTTGCAGACAGTGCAAGACATCTTGCAAAATTATACGGTGCCGATGAGGAAAAGGCCTATTTTGCCGGTCTTGTTCACGATATAATGAAAAATGCAGATGAAGAAGAACAGTTGCAAATAATGAAAAAAGGTGGTATAATTCTTAGCTGTACGGAAAAAGCCAATAAAAAGCTTTGGCACGCTATGGCGGGTGAATGCTATCTGCGCCTCGAAAAGGGGATAACCGACGGGGAGATTCTTAACGCGGTAAGGTACCACACGACCGGCAGAGCGGGTATGAGTCTTCTTGAAAAGGTTGTTTATATAGCAGATTATATTTCCGCAGAAAGGGATTACGACGACGTTGACGTGATGCGTGAGCTTTCAATGAATAACGGTCTTGACGAAGCGGCGCTTTACGCTCTCAAGTTTTCGTTCAGATCTCTTTCAAAAAAAGAAAAGCTTATTCACACCGACAGTGTGGAATACTATAACGAACTTATAATCGAAAGAGGGGAAAAATATGACAGAGCTTGAAAAAGTAAAAGAGATAGTCAGAATTCTTGACAATAAAAAGGCAAAGGATATAAAGGCTATTGAAATAATTGAGCATTCAATCGTTGCCGATTACTTTATTATTGTTTCAGGTACATCAAATACACACGTCAAGGCACTTGTTGACGAGGTTGAGTTTGAAATGAAGCAGAAGGGTGTAGAGCCCTATCACATTGAAGGTAAGGCAACGGGCTGGATTCTTATTGACTATGATACAATTCTTGTTCATGTGTTTACAGGCGAAACAAGAGATTATTACAACCTTGAAAGACTCTGGCAGGATGCAAAAGAGATTGACCTTTCAGACATTGTAACAGAATAAAAAATATTGATTTTATATAACGGAGTGATAAATTTGTATTACGATTTTAAAAAAGCAGAACAGAAATGGCAGGATAAATGGGAAGAGGCAGGAGTTTTTCACGCTCAGGATAACTGCGACAAGAAAAAGTTCTACGCTCTTGTAGAGTTCCCTTATCCCAGCGGAAGCGGTATGCACGTCGGTCATATCAAGGCTTATTCAGGCCTTGAGGTTGTTTCACGTAAGCGCAGAATGGAAGGCTACAACGTCCTTTTCCCCATCGGCTTTGATGCATACGGTCTTCCCACAGAGAATTCAGCTATCAAGACAGGTATTCATCCCAGACAGCTTACCGATAAGAATATTGAAAAGTTCTCGTCACAGCTTAAGAGAGTAGGCTTTTCTTTTGACTGGGACAGAGTTGTTGACACTACTGAAGAGGGCTACTATAAGTGGACTCAGTGGATTTTCCTCAAGATGTTTGAAAACGGTCTTGCTTTCAGAGATAAGACCCTTGTTAACTACTGTCCCTCATGTAAGGTTGTTCTTTCAAACGAGGACTCTCAGGGCGGCAAGTGTGACATCTGCCACAGTGATATCGTGCAGAAGTCAAAGGACGTATGGTATCTTCGCATAACAGAGTATGCAGATAAGCTCCTTGAAGGCCTCAAGGAGGTTGACTATCTTCCCAACGTAAAGCTTCAGCAGGAAAACTGGATAGGCAAGTCAACGGGTGCATTTGTAAACTTCAACGTTAAGAATACTGAGGAAACTCTCAGAATATATACAACACGTCCCGATACTCTCTTTGGTGTAACCTTTATGGTTATGGCTCCCGAGCATCCTATGCTTGATAAGTATAAGGATATGATTGCAAACTTTGCTGATGTTGAAAATTACAGAAATGAATGTGCAAAGAAGACTGAGTTTGAGCGTACACAGCTCGTCAAGGATAAGACGGGTGTGAAGCTTGACGGCTTTGTTGCAATCAATCCCGTCAACGGTAAGGAAATCCCCATCTTCATTTCAGACTATGTTATGATGGGCTACGGTACCGGTGCTATTATGGCTGTTCCCGCACACGACCAGCGTGACTACGACTTTGCAAAGAAGTTCGGCATTGATATCATTGAGGTTATCAAGGGCGGCGACATTTCCGTTGAAGCCTACACGGGTGACGGTGAAATGGTTAACTCCGACTACCTTAACGGCTACAAGGATAAGAAGAGCTCAATTGCAAGAGTGCTTGAAGAGCTTGAAAAGCAGGGTATAGGTGAAAAGGGTGTTCAGTATAAGATGAAGGACTGGGCATTCAACCGTCAGCGTTACTGGGGTGAGCCTATTCCCATCGTACACTGTGAAAAGTGCGGAATGGTTGCAGTTCCTTATTCAGAGCTTCCCCTCAGACTTCCCAAGGTTGAAAACTTTGAGCCCGGTCAGGACGGCGAAAGCCCTCTTGCAAAAATCGACGATTTCTTAAATTGCACCTGCCCCAAGTGCGGCGGCGCGGCTAAGAGAGAAACCGATACAATGCCTCAGTGGGCAGGCTCATCCTGGTACTTCCTTCGTTATATTGACCCTCATAACGATAATGAGCTTGCAAATATGGAAAAGCTTAAGTATTGGATGCCCGTTGATTGGTATAACGGCGGTATGGAGCATGTAACACGCCACCTTATCTATTCACGCTTCTGGCATAAATTCCTTTACGACATCGGTGCAGTTCCCTGCGAGGAGCCCTATGCAAAGCGTACCGCTCAGGGTCTTATCCTCGGTCCTGACGGAGTAAAAATGAGCAAATCACGCGGTAACGTTATTGACCCCAACGACGTTGTTGACGTATTCGGTGCCGATGTTCTCCGTACATACGTGCTGTTTATGGGTGACTATGAGCAGGCTGCTCCCTGGTCAGAAAGCTCAGTTAAGGGCTGTAAGAGATTTATTGACAGAATATGGAATCTTCAGGAAATCCTTACTGACGGTGATGAGTTCTCAGCAGAGCTTTCATCCTCGTTCCACAAGACAATAAAGAAGGTTTCAGAGGATATTGAAACTCTTAAGTATAACACAGCTATTGCCGCTCTTATGACTCTGCTTAATGCAATTTACAACAAGGGCTCAATAAACAAGGCAGAGCTTAAGACACTTCTTCTTCTCGTAAACCCCTTTGCTCCTCACGTAACAGAGGAAATCAACGAAGCAGTATTTGCTGACGGTCTGCTTGCAGTTGCACAGTGGCCCTCATACGACGAGGCAAAGTGCATTGACGATACAATAGAAATCGTTGTTCAGATTAACGGTAAGGTAAGAGCCAAGCTCAACGTTGCCGCTGATATCAGCTCTGAGGATGCAATTGCAGCCGCTAAGGCAGATGAAAAGATTGCAGAGGAAATTGCAGGCAAGACAGTAATCAAAGAGCTTTACGTTAAGGGCAGACTTGTAAATATTGTTGTAAAATAACATTATTGGCTTAAAAACATAAAAACGGGCAATAATATTAAAAAATTTCTATTGACAAGTAAAAAAACTTAATGTATAATAATTTGCGTATCCTTGAATGGAAATATACCCCTGCTAACAGGTAAGGGAGGGAAATATAAATGAGTCAGGTAAAAGTAAAAGAGAACGAGTCACTCGACAGTGCTCTCAGACGTTTTAAGAGACAGACTTCACGCGATGGCATTATTCAGGAAGTTCGTAAAAGAGAACATTATGAAAAGCCCTCAGTAGCAAGAAAGAAGAAGTCTGAAGCTGCTCGTAAGCGCAAATTTAAGTAATCAAACTAAAATCGCCCGCAGTTTTTTCGGGCGATTTTTGTCATTTATAATATTTTAAAGACGGTGTATAATATGCTTGAAAAACTCAAAGAACATTTCAGTAATACCAATTCCGGCGCACTCATTATGAGTGAGGAAAACATTTCATATTTCACCTCATTCCATTCATCAAACGGCTATCTTGTGGTTACAGGTAATAAAGCTTATTTTCTTACAGACAGCAGATATATTGAAGCGGCACAGAACACAATCAGGTGCTGCGACGAGATTATACAGCTCAAGTCGATGAAAGCGGATCTTACTTGTCTTATTGACCGTCTTGAAATAAACGAGCTTAAGCTCGAAAGTACAAGAGTGACCGTTTCGCGTTATAATGAAATAAAGGGCTTGTTCCCGTCTGCTTTTGTCAGCTGTGACGGCAGTCTTGATAAAGCCATAGATGAAATACGTGTCCTTAAAAGCCGTGAGCAGGTTGAGAAAATAATCAGAGCACAGAGAATATCAGAAAAGGCATTTAAGTATATTCTCGGCTTTATTGACGACACAAGAACGGAAAAGGAAATTGCACTTGAGCTTGAATACTTTATGCTCAGAAACGGAGCGGATGCACTTTCCTTTGATACCATAGCCGTCAGCGGCAAAAACAGTTCACTTCCTCACGGTGTACCCTCTGACAAAAAGATTGAAAGAGGAGATTTTATTACAATGGATTACGGTGCTGTTGTTGATTTCTATCATTCGGATATGACCAGAACCGTTGCTTTCGGTGAGGTATCGTCAAAGCAGGCTGAAGTTTATGAAACCGTGCTCAGAGCACAGACGGCGGGCCTTGAAAAAATCAGACCCGGTGTTTCATGCAAAGATGTTGATGCTGTTTCAAGAGATATTATAAAAAATGCAGGCTACGGTGAATATTTCGGTCACGGACTCGGTCACGGCGTCGGTGTTGAAATACACGAAAAGCCCACACTTAATCCTTCATCGGCCGATATACTTACGGCGGGTCATATTGTAACCGTTGAGCCCGGCATTTATTTACCGGATGAATTCGGTGTGAGAATTGAAGATATGGCGTTCGTTACGGAAGACGGTTATATCAATCTTACGAATTGCGAAAAGAAGCTTATAGTTTTATAATTATAAGTTGGCGAATATAATCCGAAATAGCCTGACAGCGTTCTTTTTAAAGGCTTTTCGGCGCTTCGTCCTCGAAAGGCGGCGGCCTTTCATCGTTCTCAGCATCCAAAAATCCAATTAAAAATACTCACTTTCAGGTCGGAGATTTTTTAAATAGCGGATTTTTGTCAGGCTAAGGCACAAAACGTAGTGAATCCTCGCTGATTCACGAATATTTTAACAAAAGAATGGCGAAAATCCGCATTAAAAAAACTGTTTTGGATTATATTCGCCAACTTAAGGGAGCATTTTTATGTACGAAAACGATGTTAAAACCGAAAAAGCCTTACTTGTAAGTGTGGATACGGGTGAGTTTGATGCTGAGGTGTCTATTGATGAGCTTGAGGAGCTTGCGCACACCGCAGGTGCTGAGGTTGTCGGTAAGGTGATACAGAAAAAAGAGGCTCCCGAAAAGGCGACCTTTGTCGGTGTAGGTAAGCTTGCTGAGATTATCTCGTTCTGTCAGAGCAACGATGTTGACCTTCTTATTTTTGACAGTGAGCTTTCTCCGTCACAGCAGAGAAATCTTGAAGCTCTCACTAAGGTTCGCGTAATTGACCGTACAATGCTGATTCTCGATATTTTTGCTATGCGGGCAAGAACAAGTGAGGGTAAGCTTCAGGTTGAGCTTGCACAGCTTAAATATCAGCTTCCGCGCCTTGCGGGTCAGGGCACATCTCTTTCAAGACTCGGCGGCGGCATCGGCACAAGAGGCCCCGGTGAAACAAAGCTTGAAAGCGATAAAAGACATATCAGAAGACGTGTTCAGAAGCTTGAGGAAGAGCTCAGGGAGCTTGAAAAAAGGCGTAATCAGATGCATAAACGCCGCGAAAAAGACGGTGTGCAGACTGTTGCCATTGTGGGCTATACCAATGCGGGTAAGTCAACGCTTATGAATGCACTTACCGATGCGGGTGTGCTTGCACAGAATAAGCTTTTTGCAACCCTTGACCCGACTGCAAGGGCACTTAATCTTCCCGACGGAAGACAGGTTATGCTTATTGATACCGTCGGACTTATAAGAAGGCTTCCGCATAAGCTGGTTGAAGCCTTTAAATCAACTCTTGAGGAGGCAGCTCACGCAACGGTTATTCTGAATGTCTGCGATGCGTCTGACGAACACGCTTCGGAGCATCTTGAGGTTACAAAAAATCTTCTTAACGAGCTTGGCTGTCAGGGTAAGCCCGTTATATCCGTAATGAATAAATGTGACCTCGTGGGTGATATATATTCTATGCGTACCTTCGGCAAAACGGTTATGATTTCTGCCTTACAGAAAAAAGGCTTTGACGATCTTGTTGAAGCGGTTATGAAGGAATTGCCTCCTACGAGAAGAAAGGCAGAGCTCCTTATTCCGTTCTCAGCCGGCGGAATTGCCGCAAGAATCAGAAACGAAGGAGCTGTAGAATTCGAGGAATACAGACCTGAAGGGCTGTATATGCGTGCTATTGTTGATATCAGCTTTCTTGAGTCGATAAGTCAGTGGATTCTTCCGACGGAATAAAGAAGGTGTGCATAAAGCCGTCAAGAGCAATGTCCGATACGTCACCGCCTACGATAATACCGTTATAAATAAGCAGATTACCTCTTATTCTGCCGTCGGAGTTTTCGTGGCCGGGGTAGTTGAGTATTTCGTAGGACCAGTATTTAACGCGGCTACCCTTGAAGGGCTCCAGGTCAAGACCCTGCTGCTTCTGTATATCGTTGTAACGGCTGTATACCTCGTCAAATTCTTCGGGTATAACGGTTTCTTTTACCTCACAGGGCTCCGGGTTTATTTCATAGCCGAACTGTGTGAAAAAGGCGATACGCTCATCGTTTGTGGTTGCCTTCATATTTATTCCGCCTACGGTTGAAGCGGGCAGGGCTTCCTGCTTTGATACATAAATAATACCGCCCACAACGGTAAGAATAACGGCTAAAGCAATAATTCCGTATTTTTTCAGCTTGTCAGATTTAAGCGATATTACAAACATACATTAACCACCAATCAAAAAATCTTTTTACAGATTTATATGCACATTTTATTTCAATAATTCCACAGAGGTGTTTTATGGATTATATACCCTATAATTCCCGTAACGATTTACATAAAAGCAAATATGGGGCTGTAAAAGAAAATGAAAATATTGTTTTTAAGGTCGTTATGCCCAGAAATCTGCAGTGCTCTGCCGTTTATCTCGTCATAAAGAGCGACAGCGGTGAATATGAATACCGAAGTATGAGCTGGCTTTCAATGCAGGGTGACAGTGAAGAGTGGTGGGCACTCGGTTACACTGTAGGTAAAGCTGATATATACTTTTACCATTTTGAATACGATACACCCTGGGGCAGAATGACAATACGCCACAACGGTGACTGTCTCGGCACGCTTACAATGGGCACTCAGGATTGGCAGCTGACCGTTTACGGCAAGGATTTTAACACACCCGACTGGTTTAAGGGCGGTATATTATATCAGATTTTTCCCGACAGATTCTATTTTTCGGGTTGTGATAAAAAAGATATACCCGAGGGCAGAATTCTAAGAAACGACAGAGACAATGAGCCCTACTGGAAGCCAACTCCGGAGGGAAAGGTACTCAACAACGATTATTTTCAAGGTGACCTTAAGGGTATTGAAGAAAAGCTGCCGTATATAAAAAGCTTCGGCGTAACCTGTATATATCTCAACCCTATATTTGAAGCTCAGAGTAACCACAGATATGACACAGCAAATTACGAAAAAATCGACCCGCTTCTCGGTACGGAAAAAGACTTCGTATCACTTTGCAAAAGTGCCGAAAAGCTGGGGATTTCAATAATTCTTGACGGTGTGTTCAGCCATACGGGCGATGACAGTATTTATTTCAATAAATACGGCAGATATGACAGTGTCGGTGCATATCAGTCAAAGGAGTCGCCTTATTATAAGTGGTATAAATTTATTGATTATCCTGAAAAGTACCATTCCTGGTGGGGGATAAGTATACTGCCTGAGGTTATAGAGGAATCTCCTGATTTTATCGAATATATAGCGGGAAAAAATGGTATAGCAAGAAAATGGCTCAGCCTCGGTGCAAGAGGCTGGCGGCTTGATGTTGCAGACGAGCTTCCGGACGCTTTCCTTGATGAATTCAGAAAGGCGGTAAAGAGCGAGAAAAGCGATGCACTTATTCTCGGTGAGGTGTGGGAGGATGCTTCAAACAAGTTCAGCTACGGTCAGAGAAGGCGTTATTTCGGCGGCAGACAGCTTGACAGTGTAATGAATTATCCCTTTGCCGAGGCAATAATAAGCTTTATAAGAAGCGGTGTTGTAGAAGGCTTTTCGGATAAAATACTTACTATAACCGAAAACTATCCTAAGTGCTGTATAGATGTACTTATGAACCATATCGGCACCCACGATACGATGCGTATTATCACGGGCCTTGCAGGAGAAAGCTGTGAATACCGTGACAGAAGCTGGCAAAGCAGTAAAAAGCTCACCGCGGCTCAGTACGAAAAGGGTGTAAGGCTTGTAAAGCTCGCATCGGTAATTCAGTTTACACTTCCCGGTGTACCATGCATATATTATGGTGATGAGGCGGGAATGGAGGGCTACAAGGATCCCTTTAACCGTTTCTGCTACCCATGGGGCAAGGAAAACAAGGAGCTTATAAAGCACTACACGGCTCTCGGAAAAATGCGTGGTGAATGTGACTGCTTCAGGGAAGGGGAGTACCGCACTCTTTCTGAAATGCTCGGCTGTCTTGCATTTGTAAGAAAAGGAAAAAAGGATTCCGTTCTTGTTATAGTTAACCGTAATGAGCACGAAATAGATTATTATCTTCCCGAAGAGTGGCATAACAGTATTGCTGTTTTCGGCGGAAATATGAAGGGCGGCAGAGTTTCACTGAATGCCCTTGACGCCATTGTATTAAAGAAGGAGAATTGAAATGAGTGAATGGACCGAAGTAAAAATAGTTGTTGATGCAAAAAACGTTGACAAAGCGGGTGATATAGCATCGATGGTTGTTCCCTACGGAATTTATATAGAGGATTACAGCGAGCTTGAAAAGGAAGCGTGGGAGATTGCCCATATTGACCTTATCGACGAGGAGCTTCTTGAAAAGGACAGAAGCAAGGCTATAGTTCACGTATATATTGCACCTCAGGAAAACCCTCAGGAGGCTGTTGCCTTTCTTCGTGAGAGATATTCAGCGGAAAATATAGAAAGTGAAATTATACTCAACGCCTGCAAAAACGAGGACTGGGAAAACAACTGGAAGCAGTATTTCCATCCTATTCCCGTTGGTGAAAAGCTTCTTATAAGACCTACCTGGGAGGAGGAATTTGAAGCGGGTGACAGAAAGGTGCTGAATATTGAGCCGGGCCTTGCCTTCGGTACGGGCACACACGAAACAACAAGACTCTGCCTTGAAACTCTTGAAAAGCATATAAGCGACGGTACAACAGTGCTTGATATCGGCTGCGGAAGCGGTATTCTTTCGGTAGCATCGCTTCTTTTGGGCGCAGAAAAGGCAGTCGGCGTTGATATTGATGCCCTTGCCGTAAAAACTGCGGTAGAAAACGGTGAGGCAAACGGCTTCGGTGAGCCTGAATATACTATCCTACAAGGTAATCTCACAGATAAAGTCAGCGGAAAATATAATGTGGTTGTTGCAAATATAGTAGCAGATATTATTATTCTTTTCTGTCAGAGCGTTGCAGAGTATATGTATGACGATTCTGTTTTTATCACCTCCGGAATTATTGACACAAGAGAGCAGGACGTGCTTGATGCTTTTGATAAGTACGGCTTTGAGGTTGTGGCAAGACATACAGACGGCGGCTGGGTTTGCTTTGAGTGTAAAAAGAAAGCATTATAATGAAACGAACAATTCCGTTCCGCTTGCTGAAAAGTTACGGAACGGAATTGTTATAACGCTAAGAAATAATTTTAAAAAACAGTTGATTTTTTCTTAGCTTTACTGTATAATATCATCTGTTGCATATCGGGGTGTGGCGAAGTTTGGTATCGCGCTTGGTTCGGGACTCAATCACCGTTCTCGGTGTAGAATTTTCGAGAAGAGCCGAAAACCCCCACAAACACTGACTTTTTCGGCTCTCCCGAATGTCGAAAAATCATCAATTTCTCGGTCTGACCACATGTTTGACCACTTACAAAAAAATCTAATATTTTTACCATTTCGAGGTGTAGCGAAGGTGGTATCGCGCATCGTTCGGGACGATGAGATCGCAGGTTCGAGTCCTGTCACTTCGACCAAAAAACAGCCGAAAACAAGCCATTTTGACTTGTTTTCGGCTGTTTTTCTATATATTTTTCACAAAATCGGCTATTTTCAGTTGACCACATGTTTGCCCTAATTTCGAACCTTTAGACTGTTGTTTCGTCGCAATTTTTCCTCTGTTTCAGAAAATCCCTTTTCTTTGCTTCCTCCGACGCAATTTTTGAGGGCTGACAGATTGATTCCTGCCGACCCTCGCTCTTTATCATCATCCCGACAAATTGGAATTTGTCGTTATCTATACTCATTTGGAACTTCGATATGAAATGTCTCACACAATAACTTCACATCATGTACATCATTTTCATCAAACTCGTATCCGAGATGGAACATTACTTGACTATATGGTTCAATA
>JAFWYB010000012.1 GCA_017517865.1 Clostridia bacterium
TGAGCCTTTACCTACGCTGAATGATATAGTTTTTCTTATAAATTTCACTTCTTTCTTTTAATAAATTTTTCGTCTGGTTTTGTTACTTTTGTCAAAAGTAACGCAAAAGCACTTTTGACATCCATAAGGCTATCAAAAGATGCTATTGCGCCCTACGGGGTGGTGTTAGGGCTTTGCCCTGCAATTTGCGAATTGCACCCAACAGGGCTGTTTTTGTAAAACCACCCTGTACCCCGTAAAACTTTACACTCACCATTTATGAACCATACAGATTGTTCATAAACGGTGATGCCGTCGCTTCTATGCCAATGAAGCCTCTTACTCTGCGGTGTTCTCTGTTGTAAACATTGTTACTGCTTTTAATACCATACTTGTTTTCATTGGCAATCAGGAAGTCGCTCAGGCTTCTTGAGCTCATAGGCAACAAGGCATTTTCTTCGCACCACAGCTTGTAAATCTCATACAAATCTTTTGAGGTTATGGACTTGTCTTCTGCGAATACAAAGTAGCCATCCGACTCCATAAATTCAACTGCATTGACATTATTACGCTTGACGGTCTCTCGGTTGCTTATAGCACGTTCACTCTCGGTAAACTGAAAGTTATTTGAGAGTAATCTCTGCAGCCCTTCAAACGCCCACAGGAATATACCTTCAATTTCTTCACGCATTTTTTCTGCTATATGAGGGTCGTCTATTCTCTCTGCGTTTTTGTCCTTGGTTGTCAGTACAAGCTGTCGTCTGAAAAAGCCGTCGCTTTTATCAAACATAGCCTGCAGATCACCGTTGCTGAAAGCAAGAAGTCTTGCATACATATATCCCTGATAGCTTTGCTTGTTCTTCTTTTCGAGGTCCATCTTTCCTTGTGCAGTTACTATGGATTTAACATAGTTTGTATGCTTGAGTCCCTCCATGCGAAGGTCATCATCTATACACAGCAGAACATGCTCAAGGTCTGCTCTTGCAAATCTGTTCTCGGAGATTTTACCTATGCTTCCGTCTTTCATATTGCTGCCGAAAAGTGTTGTCATAACAGCACCTATCTGCGATTTACCTTCACCGCCGTTACCTTTGATAACCATCATTCGCTGTCCTTTATTGCTCGGTATCAGGCAATAGCCTATGAACTCCTGAAGCGTGGGTATATCTTCGGGATGCAGAAGTTCACCGAGAAAAGACAGCCACAGCTTTGGTACCGGAGCATTGGGATGGTAGCTTATGGGAAGTCTGCTTCTTACAATCTCCGACTTGCTTTCATCAAAAGTACCATCAATATACAGAGTACCGTTCTGCAGGTGTATTCTGTCGGTTTCAGGTGCAAAGGTTTCATCAAGTGCCTGTATTTTCAAAAGCTCAACGATGTTAGAAATCTTCTGCGGTACATTAGCTACTGCACAGATTTTCAGGTCATCAAATACCATTCTCTTAAGAAGTATTTCATCAACAACCCTGCCTTCCGTTGTAAAGAACGAACCACCCGAGAAGAGAATTTTATGCTTACTAAGAAACTCCTCACAAAATATTGCCTCGTTGATTATTTTTCCGTCTGCCCATGCAGGACCCTCAACACCAAACTCGTCATTTGAAAATTTATCATCAGAACCTTTTCTCATCTCTTTTTCCTCCTTTCTTCGGCTTCCTTTGTTTTTTTGCTCCTTTCATCTTTATTTAACCTCCTTGCCGCAAGGTAGGTCAGTATATGTATCTCTACTTATATACCGCACAAATTTTGATGTCTTGCTCACCATAATCAAAAAATATATATGAGATTTATGTGATTCCGCTGCGTACGTGCGTACAAGTGTACGTATGTACGCAGTGAAACGAATAAACTTGCTCTATATACAAATGGGAATTAAGTGCCTGAAAATGTTCCTGATATATCAGAAAGTTTTCAAGGTGGCTGTAGTATCCATTATATGGGCTTTTGCCGTTTCACCCGAAATAGTTTCTGCCCCGGAATCTCACCGCAACGTTGCTTCGCTCATATCATCGCAAAATCGTATCACTTTCGGACGGTCATTCAGTTGTCAAGGTACACGAGAGAAAAACATCCCTCAAGGGGTAAGGATTTAGAAAGGCAAAAATGAAAGCAAATTTTAATACTTTTTTATTTTCGTTAAAATTGCACAACAAAAAAAGCCGTCACATAGACAGCACAAATAGCGGGAGGACATTTCTTCCTCTCGCACAGTTTGCACTGAAACTATGTAACGGCTTAAACTTTAAGCTCCATTTGTCCGTATGTTGCTAACCGAGTATCGGACTATACTTTCTTCGGTTAGATAATATGTGTGGCGTAAAGCCAATAAGTAAAAAATATGTGTTTCAGATTGTATTCAGTTGTAGGGCAAATACATTATTTACCAATTTATTATTATACAGAACATTTGTTTATTTGTCAAGAACTTTTTCGAAAAAGAAAAGATGGTGTCGGTTTTCACCGACACCACGAAATTATTGTTATATAGTTATTAGAGTTTTAATATCCGACTTCTTTTAATGCCTTTTCAATCTGAGCATTATTGAAGCCATAATATCGCATTTCTTCTGCAAGTCCGGATCTTGATGAGCCTTCACAATTTTCTTTAGCATAAAACACCGCCTACTCATCCCAATCAACTGTCATATGTTCAACGGCAAGTTTAGAATCCGAAACAGAAAAATCATTAAAATCAACGAGAACATCATGTATTAAGAAATTGGGACCACAATGCCAAAATGAAATTTCATCATATGCACAAATTACAGCATTTTTTTGACTTAATGTTAATTCGGTTGTATATTCACGACTCTTAATTTCTGCTTCACAAACAGTACACACTACCGTGACCCTGCCGCATACATAGAAAACGGCATAATACATATGTTTTTCACCTTGGTTGAAAATATGTCTGAAAGATAAACTGATGGCAACAATCCCCGAAAAGCATCTATTGAAGGACCGTGAAAAATTCCCGTAACTGCTCTTTGCAATGAACCTTTTATGCTTCTTGAAAAAGGTGCAAAAACTGAAATTTCTGAAATATTTGAACTTAACAATTTGATACCAAATGTTAAGTTTGCAACTTGGATGACTATGTAGTAATGTCCATGGCGGAAAACGGACTTGCCATAGCAATACTTCACGAATTGATTTTGAAAAGCGTACCGTACAAAATTATTGCTAAGGAACTCGATGCGCCTGTTTACAGAAACATCGGCTTGCTTTAAGAGATAAGAAAACCGCTCACTTGCGGTGAAATGGGTTGTTGCTTATTTAATAAATTTAACTGCTGTTCCGTATGCTATAACTTCGGCTGCGCCCTGCATTATGGCAGAGGATGCATAGCGGATATTAACAATAGCATCCGCGCCAAGTTCTTCAGCTTCTGCGACCATTCTCTTAGTAGCAAGAGCACGAGCCTCGTTCATCATTTCGTTATAGGATTTAAGTTCTCCGCCGACCAAGGTTTTAAAGCTTTGGGAAATATCCTTTCCGATATGCTTGGATTGAATTGTGCTACCCTTTACAAGACCCAACATTTCGAGTTCTTTGCCACTGATGTAATCAGTATTTACTAAGATCATCTTCTTCACCTTTCTTTATTTCATTTATTCTTTCTATGCAAACTTTGAGCATAACAGCCGTAAAAGCAAGGGAGATAATTCCCAAAAGCCATTTCCAAATGCCATCTATCAGTGCTATCAAAAAGCCAAAATAAGCAATGTAATACAAAACCATAATAGCGGTTACGATAATCGGCACAATCAGTTTTTTCTTATGTTCTTTCATACATTCACCGCATTATTTCAGTTTCTGCAACTTTAGGGTTTTGGCAATAACGATAAGCTGCATTCCTTTTTCAAGCGGGAGCGCAGGATCAACCGTTGTACTGATCTTATCACCGTTTCGTATTGCAACAACGTTAACAGAATATTTTTTGCGAAGGCTAAGTTCTATCAGCGTTTTACCAACCCACTCATCTCTTACGTCTATTTCTACCATAGACACTTCATCAGAAAGCTCTATCATTTCGGAAAAGCCCGATGTAAGCAGATTTTTAGCAAGTCTTGTTCCTGATTCTTTTTCGGGGAAAATCACTCTGTCGGCACCCACACGACTTAAAATCTTTTGGTGCATTTCGTTGCCGCATTTCACAATAACGGTGGGAACACCGGCTTCCTTGCAGAGTGTTACCGCCATAACGCTGGCTTCAAGATTACTTGCCATCGCAACAATAACAACATCGATATTAGATATACCAAGTCTTTTAATTGCCTCAGGCTCAGTAATATCGGCACATTTGCAAACGGGTATGGTTTCGATTGCATTATTGACATTGTTTTGGTCGATATCAACAGCCAAAACTTCTGCACCATTGTTTACAAGTTCTTCCGCAACGGCTTTTCCATATCTGCCGAGACCTAATACTGCATAGGTTTTATTGATACTCATATAATTTATCCCTTCTTATCCCACACTGATTTCTTCGATTGGGTTTCTTACGATATTTTGATTATCCTTGTTTCTCTTAAAGGCAACGGCAAGTGATATTGGGCCAACTCTGCCAAGGTACATTGTTATGATAATAATGAGTTTACCGATGCTATCGAGGGATACCGTAAGATTTCTTGTGAGACCTACGGTTGCGGTAGCACTAACCGTTTCATAAACAATATCGAGTGCATTTGCATCTGTTACGGCAGAAAGCAGAACCGTTGAAGTAAACATAATGATAAACGACATACAGGTAACGGCAACCGCTTTGCTGACCGCCTGTTTTGTAAGCTGTCTGCCAAACACCTCGGTATCCTCTTTATTACGAATAGAGGCAATCGCCGCCACAATAATAACGGCAAAGGTAACGGTTTTGATTCCTCCGGCTGTGCCAACGGGTGAGCCGCCGATAAACATCAAAAGCAAACATACGATAGCACTTGCATTTGTAAGATTCTCTTGCGGCACTGTTGCAAATCCGGCGGTTCTCGTTGTAACCGATTGAAACAAGGACACTTCTATTTTTTGAA
>JAFWYB010000053.1 GCA_017517865.1 Clostridia bacterium
AAATCACCACGGTAGCGGTCAGCGAATGTCGGAATACACGGCAGTTAAACAGCAGACGAGAGTATTAGACAAGTTCAACAGCTTGACGGAAGAGTACAACCAAGCGGGCGATTTTATTAAACCTTCAAGTAAGCTGAGCTGTGAAACTCCCGAGTGGATGTAAAGCAGACGGGGAGAAACGCGGCGTGAGTGAAGATAAAGATTAAAGCTTTTTAAGAGTCCGGCGAAAAAAGATTTTATTAAGCCTACTTAAGAGGGACACTTAGCACTTTCGGACTCCTTGCACCAAAGCGTGTTTTTGCTTCCTTTTGTCACAACCGACAAAAGGAAGAGCCCCCGCGGCTTGAGCGGAGGGCGAGTAAATTAACTTATACAGCATAAAGGTGAAAAAGCAGAACCTCTCCGTCCTTGCCTACGGCAAAGCCACCTTTTCCTCCGGAAACGGGCACCCTTTTGTCTGCGAAGCAATATCACCCGGAGCAAGGAAAATAAAACTGCCGGGTGTCCTTACGAACACCCGGCATACGCTTACTGCGGTTTTTATGTGTTATTCTGATATAACCTCTTTAAAGGAGGTTGCAAGGCCGGCGAGCGACTGAATTTCTGAGGGGATAATAATCTTTGTTGCTTTGCCGTCTGCGGCTGCCGCAAAGGCCTCAAGAGCCTTAATTTTGATAACCTCTTCAGAAGCGTTTGCTTCTCTGATAAGACGGATACCTTCGGCTGTAGCCTGCTGAACCTTGATGATAGCTTCAGCTTCACCCTCTGCCTTGAGAATCTGAGCCTGCTTTTCAGCGTCGGCACGAAGAACGGCTGATTCCTTTTCACCTTCTGCAAGAAGGATAGCTGATTTCTTTTCACCCTCAGCCTTAAGGATAGCTTCACGGCGTTCACGCTCTGCCTTCATCTGCTTTTCCATGGCGTTCTGAATTTCCTTGGGAGGAAGAATGTTCTTTAATTCAACACGGTTGATTTTGATACCCCAGGGGTCAGTTGCCTCGTCGAGGATACCTCTCATCTTGGTGTTGATGATATCACGGGATGTAAGAGTCTGGTCAAGCTCGAGTTCACCGATGATGTTACGAAGGGTTGTTGCACTGAGATTTTCAATAGCGGTGAGAGGATGCTCAACACCGTAGGTATAAAGCTTGGGGTCTGTTATCTGGAAGTAGATAACTGTGTCGATCTGCATTGTAACGTTATCCTTTGTGATAACGGGCTGAGGCGGGAAGTCAACAACCTGCTCCTTGAGTGAAACGGTTTTTGCAACTCTTTCAATAAAGGGAATCTTGAAATGAAGACCTACACCCCAGGTGGTCTGGTAAGCGCCGAGACGTTCAATAACAACGGCTCTTGCCTGCTGAACAACTCTGATGTTTTTTGCGAGTATAACTACGATAATTGCGAATAAGGGGATAATTATAAATTCCATTTTTCTTCTCCTTTAAAATATTTATTATTTTTATTTGGCAGAATCCTCTGCCGGACTTACGATGAGCTTTACGCCTTCAATGGCGTCAACGGTTACCTTGGTTTTTGCAGGAATGCTTTCTCCGCCCGTACTTCTTGCAGTCCATTCTTTGCCCATACAGGAAACGGCGCCGCGTGCGGTGAGATTGTTGATTTCTTCGGTAACCACGCCCTGCTTACCTATTACCATATCCGCATTGGTAGGAATGTGCTTGCTGTCGAGATATCTTTTTGCAAGGGGACGGGTGACGATAAGTGCAACAGCCGAAACAACAAGGAACAGAAGAATCTGAATCCAGAGCTGTGCGCCGAGGAATGCTGTAATCAGTGCGGCAAAGGCACCCAAGGCAAACCATATAGATACAAGTGAGGGTGTAACGGCTTCAACAACAAGGAATAAAATACCTGCAACAAGCCAGAAAATTTCCATCGGTCCCATAGGACACCTCCTTCTTTTTATTTACTGAATCAGTATGGTTATATTTTATTATATTACGCTTTAAAAAGCAACATTCTCTTTGAGCCGATTCAGACCGATTTACAGTTATTTCAGCTTCGATTTTTAAAACCTACTCTTCCGCAAACTCTTTTTTGCTCGTTTTTTCTCTCTTTTTCGCTTTTATGCTCTTTTTTTATGTTTTGGGTGAAAAAACAGAAAATTCTTATTCGGCAAAAATATCTCTGAAGATTTCAAGACCGGATATTTTCATAACCTTGCTGCTTATGCCCGAGCAGTAGGGACCTATAAGACGGCAACCCGTATCCATAAGATGGGCGTCTATACCGAAAACCGAATCCTTTTTCTTTTTCCACATACTGTTTATAATAAGGCGCACCATTCTGTCACAGCTTGTGCTTACCATATCCATAGCCTTCTGAGCCTTTGACGAGCTCTTTTTCTGGCTGCGGAAAATATCGGTCTTTGTAAAGCCGGGGCAGATAAGACCTATGTAACAGCGGCCTCTTGTTTCCTCGCGTACTGCGTCGGTGAAGCTTTTAAGAGCTGCCTTGCTTGCTGAATAAACCGAGGTACCGGCAAGTGAGCAGAGAGCCGCCGATGAGGCTACGTTTATTATTGCCGCGCTTTCGGATTTCAAAACGTTGGGCATAAGAGCCTTCATAGAATAAACCGATGAAAAGAAGTTGATTTCCATAGCGCTGTCAATTTCTTCAAGGCTGTAATTTTCAAAGCGGTCAAACTTGGGCAGAATTCCCGCATTGTTTATGAGAATATCAATCTGTCGGTTTTCTTTTTCAAACGTGTCTGCAAGCTCTGCCCACTTATTTTTATCTGAAACGTCAAAGGCGTAATAGCAGAACTTATGTGAATAGCGGCCGAGCTCCTCTTTAAGGGCGGCAAGCTTGCTTTCGGTTCTGGCAATACCGATAACGTTACAGCCGTGATCTTTGATAAGCTTTTCCGAAAGAAGTCTGCCTATACCGCTTGAGGCACCTGTTACTATTACTGTTTTACAGTCAAACCAGCATTTTGTCATAAGTATATCTCTCCTTGGCTTTATATTCATTTAACACATAGTTTACATACAGTATATCTGAGTGTAGCACTTTTCAGAGGTATACTTATGTTATAAAAATGAATTTTTTGTAAACCGATGTGATACAGAGTACAAAAAGCAACACAGTGTAACAATTTATGCAAACTGTAAGAATTTATACATTGACTTTGTTTTTTTGCAGGGCTATAATACACGGGAGTTCAAAACAAAAGAAGGAGAGAGATATATGGATTTCATACCCAGAATACCTATAAACAACTATCTTGCAAAGCCCTATGACGAATCCTGCTACGATTATCTTCTTGCAAGCTACAAAAGAATTTCAAGAGATCTCGGTGAGGATTACACAGCCTTCGTTACGCCCGTAGGTCCTGTGGAATCGGAAACAGGCATTAAAAGGCTTCTGAGAGATATTGAAAAGGTAGCCTCGTTCATAGATTCAATCGGCATTAAAAAGGGCGATGTTATAACCGCCTTTCTTCCCACCTGCGGCCACGCCTTCGTTGCCTTCTATTCACTTATAAAGCTCGGAGTAATTGCAAACTTCGTGCATCCTCTTACACCGCCCGCGCAGCTTGATGAGATTATGCAGCACACAGGCAGTAAGGCTGTTTTTATGCTTGATCTTTTTGCAGACCCCTACAGAAGCATCATAGAAAAATATCCTGCAATCGTCTGTTCAACCTCAGATTTCTGCGACGGTATTGCTTATCAGTACGCCAAGGGCAACGAAATGCAGAACGCAAAGGTACCCGAGCATAAAAATGTTTATATATATAAAGATATTCTTGCTATGGACCTTGCTGAGGTACCCTCAATTGTTGCACCCTACAAGGACGACGCCGTTTATCTTCACGGCGGCGGAACTACCGGAAAGAGCAAGACTATTATCCACTCAAACTATTCAATAAATTTCCTTGCATATACTATGTACGCTCTTGACCCCGAAAGAGATTACAGCGATACATATTCAATCTGTGCTCTTCCCTGCTTCCATGCCTACGGCCTCGGTGTAACGATGCACTATGCGCTCTGTAATGCCTACAGACCCATTATGATTGCAAAGTTTGACCCCCGTCAGGTAAACGAGCTTATCAGAAAGTACCGCGTGCTTGAATTCCTCGGTGTTCCCAAAATGTTCCAGAAGATGATTGAAGAGGACAACTTTGAAAACGAGGGTGTCAAAAATATTAAGATCATTTCTGCAGGCGGCGATTTTGTCAGCGATGAGTTTATAAGTCTTTTCAACGCCAAGCTCAGAAAGCTGGGCTCAGACGCAAAAATGTGCAGAGGCTACGGCCTTACCGAAATGTGCGCCGTGTGTACCACCAACACGGGTATTCCCGACTATAAATCACACACGGTAGGCCGCCCCATCTACGGCACCACAATCGAAATTTGGGACAGTGAATGCAATAAGCTTGAATGTGGTGAAATCGGTGAGATTGTTGTTACCGGCGAAACTATGATGAACAGATATCTTCCCGACGATGTTATCAAGGATACGGGCATTTATACCGACGAAAACGGTAAGAAGTGGATAAGAACCGGCGATGTGGGCTTCCTTGACGCTGACGGACATCTTATTTTCACAAGCCGTATCAAGAGAATCATCATAATCGCAGGCTATAATATTTATCCTGCAACAATCGAAGAAAAGGTTCTTGAGCTTGATTACGTCAGCGAGGCTTGTGCCTGCCAGGGCTATGACGAAAAGGGTAAGCCCTGTGTTAAGCTTGTTGTTTCGCTTGTTGATAAGCAGGCTGACGAAGAAGAAGCAAAGGCAAAGCTTGCCGATTTCTGCAAGAAAAATCTTGAAGGCTACTCGGTTCCCAGAAAAATTGAGATCATGGACCTTCTTCCCAGAACCAAGATGGATAAGATTGACTTCGTAAAGCTTACAGACCCATTACCGCGATAAGAAAAAAGCACCGTAAGGTGCTTTTTTAATGCGCAATCGCGGGAAAGGTTTTATCAAACAGCAAGAAAAATCCGGCGGGTAGGGCTTACCCTTTACCGCCCGGGTCGGGCGCAATTCCGCATTCCACATTCAGAATTCAGAAATAAAAAATGCTCCCCGAAGGGAGCAATTTTTTATTTCATAAGACGTCTGATAACTGCCTCGCAGTCTGCTTCGTTCATAATCTTGGGAACGGGGTAGAGGGGATTACCTTCCTTGAGGGCACGCTTAACGAGAAGAGGAATGTCTTCTTCCTTAATGCAGTCGAACTTATCGGGGATGTTCATGTTCTTGTTGAGTTCCTTGATCTTTTCGATAAGAGCAACAGCCTTTTCAGCTTCTGTACCGTCAGTCTTTACGCCTGAGGTTTCAGCAAGAACTGCGAGCTTCTCATAAGCTGTTTCGCCGTAGTACTCAAGCACATAGGGAAGAATAATTGCATTTGCAAGACCGTGAGGAACACCGTATAAACCGCCGAGGTTGTGAGCAATAGCATGTACATAGCCGACGTAAGCTCTTGTGAAAGCCATACCTGCATAGAAGGAGCCCCAGAGCATTTCGTTTCTTGCATCAACATCCTTACCGTTTGTGTAAGCCTTTTCGATGTTATCAATAATCATCTTAGTTGCTCTGATTGCATAGTCATTGGTTGATTTTACACCGCTCTTGCCGATGTAAGCTTCGACAGCGTGGGTAAGAGCATCCATACCTGTGGTTGATGTAATGTGAGGGGGAAGACCTACTGTAAGCTCGGGGTCAAGCACAGCGTATTTGGGACGGAGTTTGGGGTCGTTACAAGCATTCTTTTCATGGGTTTCAGGGTCGGTAACAACAGCTGCAAGTGTAACCTCTGAGCCTGTGCCTGCAGTGGTGGGTACTGCGAAAAGAGGGGGAAGCTTGTGTGTAATCTTAAGAACACCGCGCATTTTTTTGACGGGCTTTTTGGGGTTGGTGACTCTTGCTGCTGCAATTTTTGCGCAGTCCATGGGTGAGCCGCCGCCGAAGGCGATAACGCCGTCACAGCCGTTATCAACATAGAGCTTGCGTGCATCTTCAATATTCTGGATTGTGGGGTTGGGCTGAGTACCGTCGTAAACAACGTATTCAATGCCTGCCTTTTCCAATTCTTCAAAGAGAGAATCGAGAAGGTGGATACTCATAAGACCCTTATCGGTAACAACGAGAAGCTTCTTTAAGCCTTTTTCTTCAATAAAGGCGGGAAGTCTGCGGATTGCACCGGGACCGTCGAGAACATAAGGTTCTGACCAGTCAAAGACGGGAGCTGAGGTAAGAATTTTGAACACCTGCTGATAAGCTCTGTAATAGGCTTTTTTAATCTGCCACATAATTTTCATCCTTTCTGTTGGTTTGTAGTTCATACATACTTAAATATTACTATTATTTGTAATTTTTTTCAAGGCTTAAATGTTAATTTTATATGTCTGCAGTGATTTTATTTATAAAATTCACGCTATATTCCGTCAGAGCATCAAAATCCATAGCAGCGCGGTATTCTGCCTCGAGTCTGTCGTGCACCTGTTTGGCGGCAGAAAGCTTTTTCACCGCTTCCTTTATCAGCTCGGCCTTAAGTCTGCTGTTAAAACGGAGCACCTGACGGTTGTTTTCAATTGTCGGGCGCATAAATCTGCCGCAGTGTACCGTTCTGCAGAACCCGGGTAGGGCGGTGAAGTCTTTTTTAAGACTTACCAGAGCAACGTTTACCTCGGGAATGATAATATGCTCGCTTCTTGTACTGTCAAGGGGGCTGTAACAGAAAATCACGTCGTAGCCGTTGGCAACTGCCTTGTCTCCGATTTTTTCGCAGATGAGCTTTCCCGCCTGTCCCCACTTGTCGTCGAGGGCAAAAATTCTTGTTGCAAGAGCAGAAAAGCTTTCATGAAAAAAAATTTCTCCCTTGGGAGTTATCGCCGAAGCAAAGCGGCGGTACCTTCTGCCGGGGCTGCACTTTTTCTTTCGGGGCGTTTCTCTCTGAGCAAATCTTTTTGCAAAAGCCTCTGCCTTTTCCTCAATTACATATCGGTCGGAAAGCAATGCGGTTTCTCTTTCGAGCTTGCCTGCCGCAGAAAGATAAGCGGCGCTTCGTCTGTGGTAAAGAGAGTTTTCAACGGTAAGGCTTATTATTCTCTCTCTTTTGCGGCGCAGAACGCTCTCATCCCAGAACCGGCCGAGATTTATTATATTTTCTGCCGCGCCGGGAAAACGGGGCTCGATTACGTGGGGCGAGGTGCCGTCGGCAAGACAGAGACCTGCCTCAGGTGAAATAAGGCCGTCAAGGCTTTCGGGGTCAGAGGCGCAGTGTACCTTTTCGCAGGGAATTCCCTTTTCGTCAAGTCGGTCTGCCAGCCTTTTCATAAGCGTGGATTTTCCCGTTCCCGGTCCGCCCTTGATGATGTAGGTGCCGACGTCGGTGTAGGGGTTATAAAGCTCGTCAAAAAAAGAAACGAAGCCCTTGGGTGTGTTTGCTCCGAGAAAGAAATCTGTGTTACGGCTCATTATGCTACCTCCGCTGGTTTTTATTAGGCTTTGTCACAATCAACGCTGTATCGGTACATCGCCTTTTGTTATTATTCTATTCCCGAAGAGCTTATTTGTCACAGAAAGCAGTTGATTTTTGGGCCTTATATGGTGTATTATTATTAAGATAATATATAAAGGGGTGTTCCTGATGATAAATAAAAGCATTAAAAAACTTATTACCTATGCTCTTGAGTGCGGACTCATAGAGGAAAGCGACGTAATTTACACAACGAACAGACTTCTTGAGGTTCTTGCTCTTGATGAGTACGCTGAGCCTGAGGAGGAATGTAGCTTTGAGGGGCTTGAGGAAATTCTTTCCGAAATTCTCGACTTTGCAGTAAGCAAGGGTCTCATCGAAGACGATATCACAAGCCGCGACCTTTTTGATACAAAGGTTATGAGCACCCTTGTGCCCAGACCCTCACAGGTTATTTCTACCTTCTATGACCTTTACGAAGAGATTTCTCCCGAGGCCGCAACAGACTACTATTACAAATTAAGCTGTGATACAGACTACATAAGACGTTACCGTATCGTCAAGGACCTTAAGTGGAAGACAGATACAAAATACGGTGAGCTTGATATAACCGTTAACCTTTCAAAGCCCGAAAAGGACCCGAAGGCTATTGCGGCGGCAAAACTTATGAAGCAGAGCTCATACCCCAAGTGCCTTCTCTGTGTTGAAAATGAGGGTTATGCAGGCAGAGTCAATCATCCTGCAAGACAGAACCACCGCATAATTCCCATCACCGTTGCAGGAAGTCAGTGGGGCTTTCAGTATTCTCCCTATGTTTATTATAACGAGCACTGCATCGTATTCAATTCACAGCACACACCTATGAAGATAGATGAGGGCGCCTTCGGCAAGCTCTTCGACTTCGTAAAGCTCTTCCCTCACTATTTCGTAGGCTCAAACGCTGACCTTCCCATAGTAGGTGGCTCAATTCTTGCTCACGAGCATTTCCAGGGCGGCAACTATGAATTCCCCATGGCAAAGGCTCCCGTTGAAAAGGAAATCACCTTCAGAGGCTACGAGGACGTAAAGGCAGGCATTGTCAACTGGCCTATGTCGGTAATAAGAATAAGCAGCACCGACAGCGACCGTCTGGTAGCGCTCGGCGGTAAGATTCTCGACGCATGGAGAGCATATACCGATGCAGATGCATTTATCTTTGCCGAGACCGAGGGTACGCCTCATAACACCATTACGCCTATTGCAAGAAAGCGCGGCGAAATGTACGAGCTTGACCTTGTGCTCAGAAACAACATCACAACCGAGGAGCATCCCGACGGTGTATACCATCCCCATAAGGAGCTCCACAACATCAAGAAGGAAAACATCGGTCTTATAGAGGTTATGGGTCTTGCCGTGCTTCCCTCAAGACTCAAGACAGAGCTTAAGGCAGTTGAAGAAGCAATTCTTGCGGGGACGGACCTTCGTGCAGACGAGGTGACCGAAAAGCATGCTGACTGGGTAGACTCCTTTAAGGCAGACTACACCTTCACAAAGGAAAACACCGAGGATATCATCCGCAAAGAGGTTGGTCTTGTTTTCTCAAAGGTACTCGAGCACGCTGGTGTTTACAAGACAGACGAAAAGGGCAGAGAGGCATTTATGTGCTTTGTTGAAAGCCTTAACAGATAAGGTGTCAGAAAAAGGCTCCCAACGGGGAGCCTTTTTAGTAGTCAGCAGCCGGTAGTCACGCGCTAACGTGAGATAAAACTGCAACCTTTCGAGGAAGGCAGAGGTTTACTGTTTTAACACACGTAGCTGTAACTTGCAGAAGGTAAAGAGGCATTCTCTGACTTAAATCTCACTTTAGCGGTCAGCGAATGTCGGAATATACGGCAGTTAAACAGCAGACGAGAGTATTAGACAAGTTTAACAAGCTGACGGAGAGGTACAACCGAGCGGGCGATTTCATTAAACATATAAGTAAGCTGAGCTGTGAAACTCTCGACTGTCGGTAAAGCAGACGAGCAGAAACGCGGCGTGAGTGAAGATAAAGATTAAAGCTTTTTAAGAGTCTGGCGAAAAAAGGTTCTATTAAGCTTACTTAAGAGGGACACTTAGCACTTTCGGACTCCTTGCACCAAAGAGCGCTTTGCATACTTTGTCGCTCAGGACAAAGTATGAGCCCCCGCGGCTTGAGCGGAGGGCAAGGTGTTTTTTTATAGAACATAAAGGTGAAAAAGAAAAACCTCTCCGTCCTTCGGACACCTTTTCCTCCGGAAACGGGCACCCTTTTGTCTGCTTCGCAGACATTTCCCCTGACAGGGGAATTTCCTTTCAGGCGAGGCATTAAGTGTATCTTCTCCGCGGCTTGAGCGGAGGGCGAGTTGTTTTCTTTTTCATCTATATGCTGTGTATAAAAACAACCCGACATCGCTCATGCCGCTTGGGCACTTCCTTTGGCCTGAGCCCCAAAGGAAGCAAAAGGCTCTTTGGCCTCGAAACGAGTGTCTCGGCAGGCCGCTGAAAGGCTTTATCTTTCTTTCACGGTAATTACGCAGAAGCAAGACTGATGATTAACCCACTTTACACGGTGCCTTACTTTATTATTTAATCAAGGAGTGTAAATTGTTATTTCAACAACCTTTTGGCCTCGAAACAAGTGTCTCGGCAGAACGATGAAAGATAATATCTTTCTTTAACAAATATTCCGCATAGGAAGGCAGAGTTTTACTGTTTTAACACACGTAGCTATAACTTGCAGAAGGTAAAGAGGCATTCTCTGACTGAAACAGCCTTGTAGCGTGAGCGCGGTGCGTACTACCCGTAAAGCTGCGAGCAGACGATAATGGTGGGGGCTCGGGCGTTCGGGATGGGTGAAAAGGTAGCGGGCGGCTTTATTAAACCTTCAAGTAAGCTGAGCTGTGAAACTCTCGACTGTCGGTAAAGCAGACGAGCAGAAACGCGGCGTGAGTGAAGATAAAGATTAAAGCGTTTTAAGAGTCCGGCGAAAAAAGGTTCTATTAAGCTTACTTAAGAGGGACACTTAGCACTTTCGGACTCCTTGCACCAAAGCGTGTTTTTGCTTCCTTTTGTCACAACCGACAAAAGGAAGAGCCCCCGCGGCTCGAGCGGAGGAGGAGCTGTTTTTATATACAACATAAAGATTAAAAAGCAGAACCTCTCCGTCCTTCGGACACCTTTTCCTCCGGAAACGGGCACCCTTTTGTCTGCTTCGCAGACATTTCCCCTAACAGGGGAATTTCCTTTCAGGAGAGGCTAAAAGGATTAAAAAGTACAACCCGCTCTGTTGCACGCAAGCTGACGGAGAGATTCAGAGAAAAAAATGAAAGGAGTGGTTGCCGTGATTTATAAAGAAAATAAGCAGTCTGCCGAGGAGGAAATCCGTTCCTTTCTTTCTTCTGCGGCAAAAGCCGTAAAGCTCACCCTTGTTGAAAGCACCGCTTCCACCAACGATGATATGAAAGCGGCGGCAAAAAGCGGCGAAGAAGAATTCAGCACCCTTGTTGCATATTCTCAGAGTGCGGGCAAGGGCAGTAAGGGCAGAAGCTTCTTTTCCCCCGCGGGTACGGGAATATATATGAGTATGCTGTTGAAGCCCGACTGTACGGCTGAAAAGGCAACTCTGCTTACACCTATGGCGGCAGTGGTTGCGGCAGAGGCGATAGAGAGCGTAACGGGTGTCAGAGCTGAGATAAAATGGGTGAATGATATCTTTGTAAAGGGCAGAAAGGCGGCGGGAATTCTTACCGAGGGCGTGTCTGCGGGCGATAACCGTCTGAGCAGTGCAGTTATCGGTATCGGAATAAATCTCACTGCTCCCGAGGGCGGCTTCCCCGAAGATATAAAGCATATTGCGGGTGCAGTGACGACCGACGGTGGAAAAGTGAGAAACCGCCTTATTGCAGAAATAATCAACAACCTTGTATATCATTATAAAAGACTCTCTGACCGTGAATTTTATGCTTCTTACCGTGAAAGGCTCTTTATACTTTCAAAGAAGGTTACCGTTACAGATTATAGCGGCAGCTATGAGGCAACGGTTCTCGATGTTGACAAGGACTTCCGCCTTAAGGTCAGGAAAGACGACGGCACAGAGAGGCTTCTTTCAAGTGCAGAGGTAAGCTTAGTAGTCAGTAGTCAGTAGCCGGTAGCCACGCGCTTACGTAAAATTAAGCATAAAAATTCTACCCGCGTAAATACATCTGTGTAGCGGTCGATGAAACTCAGCAGAATAAAAACAAGGCACCTGTGGTGCCTTGTTTTTTATAGAATGATTTTTGATTTAATAAGCTTTTTATACTCTATAAAGCCGTCGCTGAGGGTGTCGCGTGGCTTCGGCAGGTCAACGGAGATTTCATCGGTGATTCTGCCGGGCTTGCCCGAAAGGATGTAAATTCTGTCTGACAGAAGAATGGCCTCGTCTATATCGTGGGTGACAAAAACCGTCGAAAGGCGTATCTCCTTCATAATGTCAAGATACCAGCCGTGGACTGCACTTTTGGTAAGAGTATCAAGAGCGCTGAAGGGTTCGTCAAGAAGAGCCGCCTCTGAGCCGGTCAGATAGGTGCGAAGAAGAGCACACCTCTGCCTCATACCGCCCGAAAGCTCGTGGGGATATTTTTTTTCAGTACCCTCAAGGCCGAAAACAGGAAGAAGCGCAGCTGCTTTTTCCCGCGCCTGCTTTTTGCTCATTCCTTTGATTACAAGAGGAAGAGAAACGTTATCAATAACGGTATAATGCCTTAAAAGCAGATCCTTCTGAAGCATATAGCTGACTTTGCCCGGTTTTCGGGTTATATCCTCACCGTCGAGGAGCACTCTGCCCTCAACGGGAGAGCAAAGACCTGAAAGCACGTTGAAAAGTGTGGTCTTACCGCTGCCGCTTACACCTAAAAGCGACACGATTTCTCCGTTTTTCAGCGTAAGAGAAACATTTTCAATTATTCTTTCACCGTCAAATTCAACGGTTATGCCCTCGGCAACAAGCTTATCCATTATATCACCCTAAAAATTCGTTTGTGAAGCCTTTTCCTGCTTCAATTCTGTTTTCAATAAGACCATTTTCATAAAGCCATAAGTAAAAGCTGTCCCATCTGTCGGCATCTATTATGCCCCATGTCTCGGCTTCGGCTGTGTACTGCTTTGAAATCCATTTCTGGCTTTCGATAACGAGCCTTTCACTACCCTTGAGGGAGCCCGTTTCGTCGCCGTCAATAAGGAACTGTGCGGCAAGGTCGGGATTGGCGGCTGCAAACTCATAGCCCTTTTTTGTTGCCTCAACAAAGGCTCTTGCCTTTTCGGGCTCAGCCTCAAGAAAAGCATCGTTGGCAATAATGACGGGTGTGTAATAGTCGAAAACGGGGTTGATGTCACTTAAGGCAAAATAGTCGGTTTCAACCTTCTGCAGCTCGCAGGAAATGCCTGCCCAGCCATAGTATACCCACACGGCGTCTATATCCTTGTTTTTAAGTGCCTGCGCTTCGTTGGTCACAGAGGGTACGAGCTGAAGTGAGTCGTAATTTCCGCCGTCGTCATTCATAAGCTCCTTTATCATAGCAAGCTCAATGGCATTGTTCCAGGTGGAATATTTCATTCCGTCAAGCCCCTTGGGCGTGTGGCCGCCTTCGCCCTTTCTTGTGATTACGCCCGAGGTGTTATGCTGCAAAATCGCGGCAACTGCTGTGATTTTCATCGAGTCCTGGCTTGAGAAAACTCCGGCGAGACTATCCTGGAAGGAAACAGCGAACTGAGCCTGACCCGATGCGGTCATAAGCTCTGCACCGTCCTCAGGGGGCTGTACTATGCGTACCTTAATACCTGCATCCTTATAATAGCCCAGGGCGTCTGCGGCAAAAAAGCCGGTGTGATTTGTGTTGGGTGTCCAGTCAAGACAAAGGGTGATTTCATAAAGAGAATCTGTTTCTGTTTTACCGCCGCAGGCAGTAAGGCAGAAAAGCATTGATAAAGCAAGCAAAAGTGAAATTAGCTTTTTCATATTATTTCCTTTCTGTTATTTTTTCAGATAGGGAGTAGCCAGCTTTTTAAGCATAGCTACAACCGCCATAAGTATAAGAGATAAAAGAGATATCAGTATTATAACCGCGAACATTTTGTCAAAGGCATAGGCCTGCTTAACCCTTGTCATATATACGCCAAGGCCCTCAAAGCCGCCCAGCCATTCTGAGATAACCGCACCCACAACAGCGTAGGAAGCAGAAACCTTAAGTCCCGAGAAAAACTGCTCCGTTGCAGAGGGCAGCTTTATGTGACGGAAAATCTGTGCCCCTGAGGCACCCATGCTGCGCAGAAGGTTTATTTCATCGCGGTCTGCACTCTGAAAGCCGTCAAGCAGAGAAACTGCTATGGGGAAAAAGGTGGTGAGAACCACAAGGGTGATTTTCGGTGCCATATCAAAGCCCATCCACAGAACAAGCAGAGGAGCAATAGCAATCGTCGGTATGGTCTGGCTTATGACGAGTATGGGGTAAAGTGCGGATTTTATGAAAGAAACGCTGTCCATAATTACGGCGGCGACAAAGGCTGTTGCAATACCGATAAGAAGACCGTATATTGCCTCCTGCACCGTAACGAGGGAGTGATTCATCAGAACGGGAAGCTCACTTACGAAGGCGCTGATAACCTCTTGGGGCGAAGGCAGCATATAGCTTGCGATAAGCTCCTTTTCGCTGGCAAAAAGCCACAGCAGCATAAGCACCGAAAGAGAAACAATCGGTGCGGCCTTGGTTAAAACGGAGTTCCTTTTCATAATATCACCTTCCTGCTTTCGGAATGCGCAATAGGGCTCTGTCCGTACGGAGCGGGCAGTGACAGCAAAAAATGCCGTCCGGGTAAATATACGCGGGCTGTATACCAATCGTTAAATGCTTTTCACGGCAAAGCTGTCCCGCGCTTGTGCCGCTGACCTCAGTGGATGTGCTTTGAGGTTTTTTCGTCAATAGTAAGCACGCCATCTTCGTTGTAGCGTATTTTTACATAGGCGCTGACGCTTTTACAGCCTGCACTGAGAGCAACCTTCTGACAGTTTTTTACTGTTTCCATAAGCTCGTCGTAGCTGTCGCCCTCTATTGTTGTTTCAAAGGGGCCCACAAAGTAATTGAGCCCCGTTGAGGCGATATATTCAATTACTTTATCAACAATATATACAAGCTTTTCGGTGCTTTCAGCATCGGGAAGCACCTGAATTGCAACACTTGCCTTCATAATAAAACTCCTTTCCTTGTTTTTTCACATACAAAAATACTGTTGGTGATTACAAAATTAAGAGCCTTGTGCCGGCAAATAAAAAGACCCGCAAAAAAATGCGGGCACTTATAAATCAACTCTTACACAGCCTACGTCGGTATTATCCGCATCAGGTTATGGGTATAATCTCAGCCGATTGAAAATCAGCACCCCCGGTAATATTTATATGTCGAGCTGATTATAGCACGGCGTACCTTTTTTGTCAATAGCGTCGCTTTTACACACTGTGAAATTATTTTTACTCATTATATGGTAAAAACGGTACAGTTATGATATAATAAATAAGTTAATGTAAAAATTACCTTACGAAAGGCTGATAATATATATGTCGACTTCACTTCCCGTTGTTTCTAAGGGTGAAAAAATAATATGGTGGGGCTGTCGCCTTGCTCTGTTTATCTGGGGCATATGGGGGCTTCTTTACGGCTACACCTCAGATTTCATTCAGGCAACCTTTGCAATAATCTTTACCCATCTTTGGGATATCTTTCAGTTAGCGCCGGGGAAATCCTTTATCAAGCGCCTTCCCGCCTATCTTCAGACTATGCTCAACATATTCATATGCTTCGGCTGTGTGGTGGGCACCACTCTCAATTCGCGTACCGATTTTACGGGCATAGATATTCCCGAGCACTGCTTTGCAGGCTACCTTGCAACAACCGGCGGCTTTATTCTCGCAGGTCTTATGCAGGGCGAGAAGAGACCTCTCAAGGTTTCCGTTCAGGCGATGTTCGGTCTTGGCTTCGGTGTTGCAATTCTCGTCGGCTGGGAGTTTTATGAATTCACAATGGACCGCCTTTACGGCTTTACAATGCAGCACGGTCAGGTGAGCGGCTCATACGGTCTTACCGATACAATGGTTGACCTTATTGTCGGCACCGTCGGTTGCCTGATTGCTATGTTTGCCGAGGCCTTCCGCAAGGTAGGGCTTTACGGCAAGGGCAAGGAAGAAAGAAGAAAGGCTTTCCGTGAGGAAAGAGCCGAGGTCAGAAGGCAGAAGGCTCTTCTGAAAGACGGAGAGGTCTGGGGTGGTAATATATGATTTTAAGCGAAATTTTAAGGGACGTTGAATACAGCTGTGCAGACTTCCGCGACACAGAAATATCCGATATTGCCTACGATTCAAGAAAGGCAGGAGAGGGTATAATATTCGTCTGCCTTGAGGGTGCCTTTGCCGACGGACACAAGTATGCGAAAAGTGCTTACGATAAGGGCAGCAGGGTTTTCGTCTGTCAGAAAAGCGTTGCTCTGCCCGAAGATGCTCTCGTTATCATAACGGAAAATACCCGCTCTGCGCTTGCAAAAATGAGCTGCAGCTTTTTCCGCCACCCTTCAAGAGATATTGCGGTTATCGGCATAACGGGAACGAAAGGAAAAACAACCGTTGCCCATATAGTAAAATTTGCCCTCGAGGAAGCAGGCGTAAAATGCGGTATCATCGGTACTGTGGGTGCCTTTTACGGTGATACGGTGCTTCCCACGATAAATACAACTCCGGAAAGCTATGAGCTGCAGAAAATGCTCCGTCTTATGGCTGACGGAGGCTGTAAAGCGGCGGCTATTGAGGTTTCTTCTCTCGGACTTAAGGCTCACCGCGTTGAGGGTACCGAGTTTGCCTACGGCGTGTTCACCAATCTTTATCCCGACCATATAGGCACAAACGAGCACGATTCCTTTGAGGAATACGCTTATTGGAAGGCTCAGCTTTTCCCGATGTGCAAAAAGGTTGTTGTAAACAGCGACGACCCCTTCAGTGCGGAAATGACGAGAGGCTTCAGCGGTGTGATTTATACCTACGGAAGCGACGGTCATGCAGACCTGCGTATGCTTTCTATGAAAAAGGAAAAGCTCGGAAGCCGTCTGGGTATGAGCTTTGATGCGGTTATTCTCGGTGATAAGCGCAGCTGTAAGGTGAGTCTGCCCGGTGATGTCAACGCTTATAACAGTCTTGTTGCAATCGCTATTGCCTGGGATATGGGGCTTGAGCAAGAAAAGTACCTTGAGGGTCTTAAAAAGGTTTTCGTCAAGGGCAGAGGCGAGGTTGTTGAAACAGGCGAGGATTTCACTGTTATTATAGACTATGCTCATAACGGTATAAGCCTTAAGAGCATTATAGAAACGGCAAAAAGCTATGAGCATAACAGAATAATTTCACTTTTCGGCTCCGTTGGCGGAAGAACAGAGTGCCGCCGTGAAGAACTCGGTACCGTTTCGGGTGAAATGAGTGACCTTTCTATTATCACAAGCGATGACCCCAATTTCGAGGATCCACGGAAAATCTGTGAGGAAATTGCCTCATATTGCAAGGGCGAATACATTATCATCCCCGACAGAGCCGAGGCTATACACTATGCGATGAAGATTGCCGAGGCGGGAGATATTATCATTCTTGCGGGCAAGGGACACGAGAACTATATGAAAATAAACGGTGAAAATCTTCCCTTTGACGAGAGAAAGGAAGTTGCTGAGGGGTTAAAGGCAAGAGCTCTGAAGGCTGATTTATAACTTTTATATTCTGCAAGCAAACAGCTCGTGATTTCACGGGCTGTTTTTATGTCTCTTTATTTGGTGAAGGTGGTGTGGAGTGACGGCGAGGTTGAGCCTTTTTAATCTTTATGTTGTATGAAGAAACAATTCGTCATCCGCTCAAGCCGCGGTGGCTCATACTTTGTCCTGAGCGACAAAGTATGCAAAACGCTCTTTGGTGCAATGAGTCCGAAAGAAATTCGCTGAGGATTTCAATTTCTGTTTCAGTAAACTGAAAGGTTATACTTTCCATAAAGTTTTAATCAAACTTGTGGGCTCATATTTCTCCTCGTCTGCTTTACCGCGGCTCGGGTATTTCATAGCTCAACTTACTTATATGTTTAATAAAGTCGCCCGCTCGGTCCTGCTTCTCCGCAAGGCTGTTAAACTTGTCTAATGACATCGTCTGCACCTCAGGAAACGTGTATTCCGACATTCGAAGACCGCTCCCGTGGTGGTTTCAGTAAGAGAATGCCTCCGAGCTTCTGCATAGTAAAGATATAGAGTTCATAACAACCTTGCCCGCTGCCGGAGCCACGGACGCAGGGCGGGACAAACGTTGTTGAAAAGTAAAACCTTGCGCCATCGTCAGCATCTGCGCTAAAGGTTTTATTGAAACTGTTGTGTTGGGTAAAAGCACAGCTTAACCGCTGCCGAGTATTGTGGCGTAGGGCGGACTACACCTTTTTTTAAAATAAAGAGCCTGACGGCTACTGAAAGCGTGTTTTTGCTTCCTTTTGTCACAACCGACAAAAGGAAGTGCCCCCGCGGCACGAGCGATGACGAACTGTTCCTTCGTACAACATAAAGATTAAAAAGCACCTGTGTAAACCTCTCCGTCGCTGTGCGACACCTCCCCATATCAGCAAAACAACCGCCTTAAACATAATTCACCGCAAATAAAGGCGATATGTCGCTTCGCATGCGATATACCTGCGGTGGCGATATATCTTCCCTTTCGGGTAAGACGCGATATGTTTGCCGTTGGCAAACGCGAAAAGAGCAGGAAAAGGACAATTCCCTTCCTGCTCTTTTTATCTGTCAAAATCTTCGGAAAACCCCGTTGTCTCGCTGCCGCAAGACCTTATCGCCGTATATGCAAGCACTTCAAGTGAATCTGTGAAAAGCGGATCACCGCCGACTGCGCGGTTGATAAGCGAAAGCTCAGTACAGCCCAGAATGATTTTATCACAGCCCTGATTTGTCAGATGCTTTGCCACCTTATAGAACTTTTCGATGTCAGGCTCCTTGCCGCTTTTTACGTCGTCGTAAATAAGCTCGTGCAGATACTGCTGATGCTCCTCATCGGGTACTGCCCAGCCGAGACCTCTTAATTCAAGCTGATGCTGATAAGAGCCGCTTGAAACCGTACCTGCCGTTGCCATAATGCCTGCCTTTTTGTAGCTCGCTCTTTTAAGGTGCTCACTCGTTTCCTCTATAATTCCGGGTACGGGAACCTTGACATTTGCTCTTATTTCCTCAACGAAATAGTGAGCGGTGTTGCAGGGGATAACGATAACATCGGCACCGTAAATTTCAAGCCGCATTGCATCCTCAACCATATATGGCAGAGGGCTGTCGTTGCTTTTGCCCGTGATGAAGGCGGTTCTGTCGGGGGTTGAAGCTCTTGAAGACAGGATTATGTCGATATGCTCCTGATCCCTTGAAGCCTTGGTATGAGCTGTTATGAGCTCATAGAAATATGCACTTGCCATAGGTCCCAGACCGCCGAGAATACCCAGCAGAGGACGTTTAACTATACTCAAATCAGACACTTCTTTCTTTGATTATCGGGGGTAGTAAACCTTGAATTTCTTATGCTGTCTGCGAAGAACCTCAAGCACACAGATAAGGCGCATGGGGTTGCCCTTAAGGTCATAGCCGTAAAGCAGAGAGGATGTGCTTTTGCCTGCGTCTGCGAGCTCCTTAGCTTTTCTGACGAGCTCCTTATCCTCGGTGTAGGTGAAGGCAACCTTTGAGGGCACATAGTGCCAGAAGTGCTCGTTCTCGTTAAGCACGCAGTCGTCGTTTCCGTCGTCCCACTTTTCAACGGCAAGCTTTGCTATATTCATACCGCAGGAGGTAACGTAGAAATTACTTCTGCCCTGGCGTAAATTGATTTCAAACACTCTGAAATCGTCACCTTCGCCCGTGTGCTTGATATCGAAATTTGAAAAGCCCGTATATTTCATATCCTCAAGCATATTTTTTATGTTTTCGGCAAAGGCATAGTTCTTTACCGGCTCGGTAACAATGGCGGCGTGATTGCCGAGAGCCTTTGGAGTATGCTCCTCAACCATTGTGTGACCCAGACACATAGCACGCACCTTACCGTTTTTGTCTGAGAAAGCGGTAAGAACTCTCATATGTGAGTCGCCGCCGGGTACTACCTTCTGAAGAATGAGCCTTTCGGGATAGCCCGAGGCATAAATCTCACTGCAGATTTTTACCGTGTCGGCAGGGTCTTTGGCAAAATAAACCTTCTTCATACCGTCAAAGGGGAACTTCCAATAGTCAACGCTTGATGAGGGCTTTATTACTATGGGGTAATCAAAACCGAGAGCCTCAGCGGTAACGGCAGACTCCTCGGGTACTTCGGTAAGCACCACAGTATCGGGATAGGGGATACCGTACTTTTCGCAGACCTCATAGAACTCAGCCTTTTTTTGAATAGAGGTATAAAGCTCAGCGGGAGGGCAGGGAGCGATATAATCGGGCAGCTCTGCCTTTCTGCGGATAATCATAGCCGCATAGTCGTCGGTACAGCCGAAAAGGTAAAGAGAGGCACCCTCGTGCTCCTTTGCAAAGGCTGTAAGCTCTCTGAGCATTGTTTCCTCATTGTCGATATCGGGAACAACCTTGAAGTTGATTATTTTTGAATATTTGGTTGCAGACATCTCATATCTGCCGAAGGCATAGGATTTTACTCCGTAGGCCTCGTGAAAGGCGCGGGCAAAATTGTAGCAGTTAAGGTCCGCACCGAGAAAAACGGGAACAATTTTTTTATCCATAAGGCTACCGTAATCGGAAAAAGCAAAAGGCTTTCCGAAACTCCTTTCTTAAAAGCTCATAAAATAACTCTACCAATAATTATAACACACCGATGCTGAAAAATAAAGGGGTAAAAGCAAGAGAGCAAAAAAATCTGTCGGGATAAGCCCGACAGATTTCAGTTTAATAGTTTTATTTTGCCTTTTTCTTTGTGAGAGCACCGATAACGAAGAGGGTGCCGATCATAAGAACGAGAGCGATGGGAAGTGAAATCATCCAGTTGGGAACAAAGCCTGCGATGATATAGCTTACGAAGGATACGCCTGCAACTGTGAGCGCATAGGGAAGCTGAGTTGAAACGTGGTTGAGGTGGTCACACTGAGCACCTGCAGAAGCCATGATTGTGGTATCTGAAATGGGTGAGCAGTGGTCGCCGCAAACAGCACCTGCCATACAAGCTGAAATAGCAACGATTGTAAGGGGGTTGCCTGCTTCGAATACACTGAGCACGATGGGGATAAGAATACCGAAGGTACCC
This sequence comes from Clostridia bacterium, assembly GCA_017517865.1. GTDB lineage: Bacteria > Bacillota > Clostridia > Oscillospirales > Acutalibacteraceae > UBA6857. Next base: position 20,781 of record JAFWYB010000053.1, read on the forward strand.
CATGATGTGCCTGTTGCGAAGGAAAGGCCTACTGCAATAACAAAGATGATTGCGGGAAGGAATGCCTGGAAGGAGCCTGCACTGCCTTCAACGATCTGTGAAATAAAGATCTTTGCACCGAGGCTGTCTGTCATAGCCTTAAGAGTCCATGCGCAGGTAAGGATAAGGATTGCGGGAACCATAGCCTTGAAGCCTTCGGGGATTGAAGCCATAATATTCTTGAAGGAGATAACTCTTCTGATAAGGAAGTAAACGATTGCAAAAACAATAGCAATTGCTGAGCCGATTACAAGACCTACGGAAGCGTCACTGTTTGAGAAAGCATCAATGAAGCCTGCTTTGTCTTCGCCTTCTGCAAAGAAGCCGCCTGAGTAAATCATACCGAATACACAGCAGATGATGAGAACAACAACGGGAAGAACAAGGTCGATAACCTTACCCTTGGGGTTGATTTCTTCGTCTGCACTGTCAATCTTTTCTCCGCTTGTATAAATGTCGCCGTTAAGCTGAGCGTTCATTTCGTGAAGCTTCATGGGGCCGTAGTCCATCTTTCTTACAGCGATGAAGATCATCATAGCGATTGTGAGAATTGCATAGAAGTTATAGGGAATAGCCTGGATAAAGAGGCTCATGCCGCTGTCTGCACCTGCACCCTTTGCAAAGCCTGCAACTGCTGCTGCCCATGATGAGATGGGAGCGATGATACAGATGGGAGCTGCGGTAGCGTCGATAAGGTATGAAAGCTTAGCTCTTGAAATATTCTGCTTATCTGTAACGGGGCGCATAACTGAACCTACGGTGAGGCAGTTGAAATAGTCGTCGATGAAGATAAGACAGCCAAGAGCGATAGTAGCAAGCTGTGAGCCTACTCTTGACTTGATGTGCTTTGCAGCCCAGCGTCCGAAAGCAGCACTGCCGCCTGCCTTGTTCATCATTGAAACGAGTGCGCCGAGAAGAACAAGGAAGATGATAATACCCATGTTGTAGCTGTCTGAGAGACTTGCAACAAAGCCGTCGAAAAGGACGTGGTTTACTGCAGTTTCAAAGTTACCGCCCGCATAGATAAAGCCGCCTGCTACAATACCGATTGCAAGTGAGGAATAAACCTCCTTGGTGATAAGAGCAAGAACGATAGCGATTACAGGGGGGAGAAGTGACCAGAAGGTTGCATAGGTCTTGATGCTCTCACGGATTTTTTCGAGAGCTGAAATGATGTGACCCTTGAAGCCCTCGTCATTTGTGAGGTTGTCAGCGTAGCTGTCAACATAAGACATAGCGGATTCGCCGTCTGTAAGGTCGTATTCAGTTTCTTCGCCGTCAACATCAACTGTGAACTGAAGTTCTGCTTCGGTTGCGGCTGCATCTTCTGCTGCAAGCGCAACGGTGGACATTGAGAAAGCAACGGCAAGAACAACCATAAAAGCAAGTAATATTCTTGCGAAGCTTCTTTTTGAAGTTTGCATTTTTGTTTCCTCCATTTTTTTATTTTAAGAACACGCTGTTCTTTTAATGACTAATATTATACCGATATATGTATAAAAAATCAACAAAAAGATATTTATTTCTGAGAATTTTTCATAGAAAGTCTTATTTCTTCGAGAATCTGCTCTGTGTGAAGCGAGGCTCTTGCGTTGATTGCGATATTTTCAGACATTTCTACAAACATCATGGTGAAGGCACTCAGAAGAGCTCCGACCAGAAGACCTACCACAAGACCGACAAAAAGAAATGTCTCATCAATCGGGGCTCCGATTACAGCTCCGACTATACCCATAAGAATTATTGAAAGATAGCATAAGGTCTTTACTGTTCTGGTGTTTTTGATGCTTACCTTTTTAGCAGGTGAAGCTGCAGAGAAAACCTGCTCGGGTGCCGTGTAAGATACTGAGGGATCACCTGAGGAATTTTCAGCACCTGGAGAAGAGTTTATATCCGCTTCATTGTTCTCGCTCAGGGAATAGTTGTAACACAAATTAAGGAAATCTCTTATGTAGGGGCTTTCGTGGTTTTTGATTTTTTCTTCTGCCCAGTTCTGGGCGTTTGTTCTGCTGTAATGGGAAACGGGCTTTACAAGGCAGATGATGTAGCTGTGACAGGTGTTGCAGAGGTTTACAACTCTTTTGCCGTCAACAGTTATTTCTTTTTCCATTGATTCCTTTCCGCAAATGGGACATTGCGCCATATTTATCTCTCCTTTTATTTTTTGCCTGCTTATTTCTTAAGCTCGGCTATTTCCTTTTCCATTTTTTCCATTTTTGAATCAATGCTCTTAAGAGTGCCGAGAATTTCGCACAGAAGCTCTGTCTGAGAAAGCTCTGCGGGCACGCTTCCGGCAGGCGTCTCCTCTTCCTGCGGCTTCTCACAAATCTCCTCAAGCTCCGAAAGGGTGCCGTTGTCGGGGTCGGTGCTCACCTGAAAGGGCATTGCCTCAGGGTCACCTGCAGAGTCGGGGACGGGTATTGAATGGGAAAAGATATCTCTGCTCTCTGAGGGCTCCGCCTTGCTGAAGCCGTCCTGCAGTGGTGTGGGAATGCTGTGCTCGGCAATGAAGTTTTCTGCGCCCAGCTTCCAGCTTTTTATACAGTTGGCAAGATAGGTTTTACTGCGGTTTATCTCCATTTCATTTTCGGCCCATCTTACAGCGTTTCTTTTAGCGCTGATGTCAGCCTGAGGGCTTATAAGGCAGGCAAGGTAGCTTGTACATTCCATACAAAGGTCAAAAAGCTCAAAGCCTCCCCAGGAAATTCTTTTTCCGGCAGAGGGCGCCGAGCAGATAGGACAGGTAGCCATAAAAATATCTCCTTAGCTTTGTTTTTACTTTTTTGATTTTAACACAGTAAAAGATTAAAGTCAACAGTAATATACCTTAAGGGGGTTAAGGCATACCGCCGCAAGATTGCCGCCGTAAAGTGCGCCGCAGTCGATTGCAAGATGTCTCTTTTTGCTGTAAACCTTGCCTGTGAATTCTCTTGAAATCATTGCAGTGGGCTTGTTGCCCGTAACAAGATATCTGTCGCTGAAATAGGGGGTAGTGTAATCGGTTTCGGCAAAGACGAAATCCTCCTCGCTGTAATCCTCAAGAGGCTTATCTTCGTCGAAGTCCCTTATTCCGGAAGAAGCGATAACAAAGGTCTTTCCGCCCTCTTCAATTTCTTCATAGGGGGCAAATTCGCTCAGATAATCGAGAATTGCCTCTCTGCCCTCACCGTCGAGAGCGAGAAAGTCGGCCACTGTTTTTTCGCATCTGAGCTTTATCCAGTCTGCTAAAAGCTCTTTTTCTTCGTCGCTCATATTTTCAGCTGCCTTTTCAGGGCTACCGGCCTCTGCAATAAGCGGAAGAAGCCTTTTTGCATAATACTCCTGCTTGCCGAGAACGGGGAAAATATTTGCTCTGTACATCATATCCTGCAAAAGCTCAATGCCGCTTTCACCGCAGAGCACGTTACCGATTACAAAAACCGCATCGGTGTCTTTGGGGTTGAGCTTTTCGAGCATTTTTCCGTACTTTTCTTTATTTCCGCATATATCGCCGATTATATATGTCATGTAGTGTCAGGTCCTTTCTTTGTTTTAATGCGCAATTCGCAATTCGCGATGCGCAATCGCGGGCAACTTGAGAGGTAATGGGCAAGTTCTGCCCGCCAAATATTGTATTTGCTGCTTCAAAAGAAATTTTGTAAGCATCCCAATCAAGTTATCTTGCTGATGTTTATTTAAGTTTTGTTGACTTTTTTGTTTTTCTGTTTTTCTGTTTTTCTGTTTATCAAATTCGCCTGACCCGCTTTATTGGGCAGTAACTTCAGGTTGTTAGCCGCCAAGTGAAGCTTTCTGATTATAATTGATTATGCTTGTTGTGATATAAAAAGCAAAAAAGTAAATGAATTTGTAAAATTGGCGGTACGCGAGGTTGGGTTTTAATTCAAGTTTCCCCGCGATTGCGCATCGCGAATTGCGCATTGCGAATTGTTAATCACTTCGTGATTAACAGCTCATTATTCTCAAGGAACTCGTCGTAGGTTTCCTTTCTGTCGTAAAGTCCGTCGGGGCGGAATTCGATGATTCTGTCTGCTATTGACTGAACGAACTGATGGTCGTGTGATGTGAAAAGAAGAGAGCCCTTGAAGCGGATGAGCGCATTGTTGAGTGCGGTGATCGATTCAAGATCAAGGTGGTTGGTGGGCTCGTCAAGAATAAGCACGTTGGCACCGCTGAGCATCATTTTGCAGAGCATACAGCGCACTCTTTCACCGCCGGAAAGAACCTTTGCCATTTTTGTTGCCTCTTCGCCCGAGAACATAAGTCTGCCAAGCCAGCCTCTTACGTCGGTTTCAAACTGCAGGTCGGAATAGCGGCGGACCCAGTCGATGAGGCTTTCCTCAACGCCGTCGAAAAATTCAGAGTTATCGGCGGGGAAATATGCCTGAGAGGTGGTGATGCCCCATTTGAAGGAGCCCTCGTCGGGCTCAAGCTCGCCCATAAGAATTTTGAAGAAGGTGGTTTTTGCAACGGCATCGGTGCCTACGAAGGCAACCTTTTCGTTGGGTCTTATTGTAAAGCTTACGTTATCAAGCACCTTTCTGTCGCCGATGGTTTTTGAAAGACCCTCAACAACGAGCATATCGTTGCCTATTTCTCTGTCGGGCTTGAACTCAACAAAGGGGAAGCGTCTTGAAGAAACGGGCATATCCTCAAGCACAAGGTTATCGAGAAGCTTTTTACGGCTTGTTGCCTGCTTTGACTTTGAAGCGTTGGCACTGAAGCGAGCAATGAATTCCTGAAGCTCCTTCATCTTTGCCTCGGTTTTCTTGTTCTGCTCACGAAGCTGACGCTGTGCCATCTGGGTGTATTCGTACCAGAAGTCGTAGTTACCTACATACATTGTGATCTTGCCGAAATCGCAGTCTGCAATGTGAGTGCATACCTTGTTGAGGAAGTGTCTGTCGTGGCTGACAACGATAACGGTGTTTTCAAAGTTGAGAAGAAACTCCTCGAGCCAGGCAATAGCCGCAACGTCAAGATGGTTGGTGGGCTCGTCGAGCAGAAGAATATCCGGGTTGCCGAAAAGAGCCTGAGCAAGAAGCACCTTGACCTTCTGCTCACCTGTAAGCTCGCTCATAAGGCTGTAATGGAATTCATTGTGAATGCCCAGAGCGTTGAGGAGAATTTCAGCGTCGCTTTCTGCGCTCCAGCCGTCCATTTCGGCAAATTCCTCTTCAAGCTCACTGATCCTCAGACCGTCCTCCTCGGTGAATTCTTCCTTGGAGTATAATTCCTCCTTGGCATCCATAATCTCAACGAGCTTAGGGTTACCCATAAGCACGGTGCGTATTACATCGTACTGATCATAGGCATAGTGATCCTGCTTTAAAACTGAAAGTCTTTCGCCGGGAGTAATTGTAACATAGCCCTTATTAGGCTCTATCTCACCTGAAAGTATTTTAAGAAATGTACTTTTACCTGCTCCGTTTGCACCTATAAGACCGTAGCAGTTACCCTTTGTAAAATTGATTGAAACACTCTTGAAAAGCTCTCTGCCTCCGTACTGCAGAGTTACATTATTTGTGCTTATCACAATAATCACTTCCTTTTTTAGTCATACCTATATATTATACCATATTTTAGAAAAAATAGCAACGAAAAAGCAGACTGTTTTTTATTTTCAGTCTGCTTTAATGTTTGTTATTTATTTTTCTGCTTTTCTTTGAGCTTATAAGCGTTACGCTCAGAAAGGATTACTCTGAACCTTTTTTCGAGCCCGTCCTTTGTGATGTCAAAATTATAAGGGTCTTTTTTCTGCTTATTATCCATAATATCACCTCGGTAATAGTTTGTGTGGTGATATTGGGTTTGATACATAAATATGAAGCGAAGCGCTGAAAAGCCACTCATGCCCGCAGGCATTTCACATTGCGAAGCAATATTTCACAGCGGAGCGTATTTCACAAATCCTGTAAGGGATTTATTTCATTAAAACAAAAACCTCTTGTCTATCAGACAAAAGGTTTTGTTTGTTGCGAAAGAGCGACTAAAAGTAGTGTAGGTAGGGGTAAAAAAGGCTAAAAGAAATGCAGATTACCATTCGCAGTCCGGACGAAGATCATTCCAAAAGAAAGTCGCTTCCGTTTCCGGCAAGTACAGTTGGCATTCCCTATAATAAGGCTTTTTCTTGGAATGAATTGCACAATGCCACATCTGCTCATAATGGGTTCTGTATTGTGTAATGAACTCGAGGGTACATTTCCCGCTATTTATAGAAGTAATGAGTTGTTCCATATGCCAGTTTTCCACGCTCGTTTTTCGAGACCAACACCATGTGTTTCTTGTAAAAACAAGAACTGATATATCATCAATATCTTCTATTGAAAAGTCGACTACGGAAGCATCGGTTCGCACTGTCTTTTCAGAAGGATTCACTTCGTGATGAGGTGTTACCCAAAAACCATCGGGCAAGTAAAAACGAAGCGTATTATTTTCAAATGAAATCTTATCTGCTATACAATCGTGAAGGGTGAGTTCTTTGCCATGAAATTCATCCGGGTCAATATGATTGAAGTTGTTATTTACCATCGAAACCACCTCTTTATATTGATTATATCACAAATCATATTGCTTTTCAATGAAATCGCGCGGGGCGCGATGAAATCCGAGTAAACTCGGATGAAATCTGCTTTGCAGATGAAATTAAATCCGTCCCTTCTCCCGATGAAGTCGGATTTCATCACGAAGTGATTTCATCCACCGCAGGTGGATTTATCCCGTCCGATAGGACGGATTTAGTTGAAAAGAAACACCTTTTGTCTATTGACAAAAGGTGTTTCTTTTTTGGTGACCCGGACGGGACTCGAACCCGTGTTACCGCCGTGAAAGGGCGGTGTCTTAACCGCTTGACCACCGGGCCTTATATATGAAAGAGGCGGACACGTTATCACGCACTCTTTATCTTATCAAATTGGTAGCGGCAGTGGGACTCGAACCTACGACACTCCGGGTATGAACCGAATGCTCTAGCCAACTGAGCTATACCGCCACATAATAGGGCGTTTCACAACGCTTGCATAGTATATTACAGATATTTGTTTTTGTCAAGACTTTTTTTCAAATTTTTTTACTTTTTTCAGAAATTATTTTCTCAGGTCTGAAAAGAAGCTGCTCAGAATCTTTTCGCAGGAGTCGTTCATATAACCGCCCACAATTTTCGGTGTCTGAAAGCCGCCGGGGAAGCTGAAGCTCACAGCGGAGCCGAAGCAGCCGTACCTGCTGTCGTAGGCACCGAAATAAACCTCGCTTATTCTCGAATGAAGAATTGCACCTGCACACATAGGACAGGGCTCGAGGGTGACGTAAATGCTGCAGCCGTCGAGGCGCCAGGAGCCGAGCACCTTGCACGCTTCGTAAATTGCTTCGGTTTCCGCGTGGGAAAGCACGTTTTTTGTTTCCTCGCGTCGGTTGTGTCCGCGGGCAATTATTCTATTGTTCTTAACAATTACCGCACCTACGGGCACCTCACCCTTAAGCATGGCCTTCTGCGCTTCCTCAAGGGCAGCGAGCATAAAATCTCTGTTCATCTTTTTCTTCCGTTTTATTATATTTTACATCTCAATGGGAGCAATATACCCTACAGTTATAACCGCCATTACTATAAAGGCGATGATTACCGTCGGAGCCGAAAGGAAGGCGCCGAGCTTTTCGCCTGCAGAAAGAAGACCTGAGCCCTTTGTCAGCTTGGTGCTTCGGGTGAGAGCCGAAAAAGCGGCAAAGCAGATTCCGCCCACGATAATGAGGCCGAAAAGAACGGGAACATATATCTTTGTAAGGGCCTCATCACCGAAAAATTCACCTATATAGCTGAGCACAACCGAAAGCAGATTGTTGCAGGCGTGAATGATTATTGAGGGCCAGATCGATCCGAGCTTTATACAGAAGTATCCGAGGCCGAAGCCCGCAACGAGAGCAAAGGGAGTCTGTATAAGATTGCCGTGCATAATGGCAAAGACCAGTGACGAAACGAAAATTGCAAAGGCATCTCCGTATCTGCGAAGATTGCCGAGAACGTGGCCGCGAAGACTTATTTCTTCAATAAGGGCGGCAACGAAGACAATCTGCACCGTTGTTGCGGCAATTCCGAGCACTCCGTGGGGAAGCCCCGTTTCCGGTGCGGAAAGCTCATAGCCGAAAATAGCCATAAAGACCTGCACGAAAGAGGTGGCAAAGTTGCCGAGCATACAAAGACCGAGTCCCGAAAAAACGGCAAGCACCGTTAGACCTGCCCCGGGCTTTGCATAGCTTATGGGCTGAGGGGTGTTGCTCACTGTTTTCATAAGTCTGCCGAAAAGCATAAAGGAGGGCAGTATGCTGCAGATGAGAAGAAGAATTTCAACGCCCTTGCTGAAAACCTCGTTATTCAGATAAAGGTCTGTAAGGCCGAAAAAGGGTATGAGAAAAGAAAGCACGTTCTGAATGAGCAGATAGGTAAGAACAGCTCCTCCGGTGCAGTTTCCAAGCTTTCTTATCTGCTTTTTCTCTTCGCGTCTTCTGTTTATATTTTCATTCAGACGGATATAGAAATCCTGTTGATACTGCATATAGCCGTTGGGGCTGTAGGGCTGATTCATTACGGTGTCTCCTTCTTTATTTTTTGCGGTTTTCTCTTTTGGCTGTTTTCTGGTTGTTCTTTACACCCTCTGTGCTTGAGGGTACGAAAAGAATTTTAAAGGTTATAAGCATAAGCTTGATATCTTCAAAAATATTCTGGTGGGCAATATACATAAGGTCCATCTGTACCTTGTCGTAAGGGGGTGTGTTGTATTTGCCGTAAACCTGTGCATAGCCGGTAAGTCCCGCCTTTACCTGAAGTCTGAGTGCAAATTCGGGCATATCCTTTTCATACTCTGCGGCGATTTCGGGTCTTTCGGGTCTGGGACCGACGAAGGACATATCTCCCTTGAGGATGTTGAAAAGCTGAGGCAGCTCATCAATACGCAGCTTTCTGATGATTTTACCCACGGGAGTGATTCTGCTGTCAGAATCGCCTGCAAGACGGGCAACACCATCTTTTTCAGCGTCCTGAATCATACTTCTGAACTTGATTATTTCAAATTTCTTGCCGTTGAGTGTAAGGCGTACCTGCTTATAGAATGCAGGACCCTTGTCGTATGCCTTTATGGCAAGAGCGGTAACTGCCATAATGGGTGATGAAATAATGATTGCAATAAGTGAAAGAACAACATCAAAGAAGCGCTTGACAAGCTGATAGATAAGGCTTGTGTCGCTTCTTTTGCAACGGTAAACGGGTACGTTCATAAGCTGTATGGTTTTGCCGCCGCGGATGATAGTATCTGAAATTTTGGGCTTTACATAAGCAACCTTGTTGTTTGCGATGCAGAACTTGACTACCTCGTTACGGTAGTCTGAGGGTACACCGCAGAGGAAAACAGCGTCAACGGACTTTATCTGCTCGAAAAGCTCTGCAAGTGAGGTCTTTGAGGAATTGAAGGTACGGGTAACATTAAAACGCTTATCAATGCTTCTTATACCCTTAAGAGAAAGATATGAATCGATGTTTTCAAAAACAACCACGGTTTTCTTGGGCGCGTGCAGCCTGAAATAAAGTGAATCCGTTACCAGTGACCAGAGTGCGGCAAAGCCCGAGAAAAGAATGAACATCACAAGGAAGGGCAAGGGAGAAACAAGTCTGTAGCTCAGAAGCGAGAATATAACGTAAAGTATAGCTTGCTGGAAGCCGATGGCGATTATCTGTGAGAAAATAAGGTCGTGCACCTGTGCCGTGCCTACCATAAAGCCGCCGTAAACCTTAACGAAGGCATAGTATACGGCTACAAACACTGCAAAAAGAAGATAGTTACCGTATTGGTGGAAGGGCTTGGGAATGGCAGGGTTATAATACTGAGTCCAGACAAAATAAAGGGTGCCGGAAAAAACAAGTATTATAAAGGCCTTTGACAAATAAAGAATAAGCTTTTCTTTTTTATATCGGTTTTTACTGTTCATAAAAAACAACCTCTGTTTTTATTTGTTATATATAAATTAAGTCGGTTTTTAAAAGATAAATGCTCAGTTATAAATATAATATCATAAATGCGCCGACAAGTAAAGCGAAAACGTCAAAAAGCTTTCCGCTGATAAAAAAGGTATAAATTTCTTGCGGCGGCGGTTTGACTTGACAGAGCATATATGCTATAATAAACGAACACAAAACAGCTTTATCCGCGGGCAACGCCCTTTGTTTTATTATATACAGAAAAACCTCAAATCTTCTTTAAAGGAGGACTTATGAACAATTCACCGGAAAACGGACTTTTTGCTAAGCTCAGTGCTGTAAAAAGCAGCCTTTCAGATATATACAATAAAATTTCCTCGGTACGTATTTCAAAAAAGCTTATTATAATCGGTTTCGTTGCCGTCATTTTCGTGCTGGCAATGTTTTCGGCGGTTATTCTTATTGACGAAAGCAGGTCAGAGACCGATATATCAACCACCGACAGCCGTGAAATTGACCCGGCAGTGCTCGGCAATGCTGAGCTTGCTCCAGTTGAGGGCAGCTTCGTTTTTGTTCTTACAAACAACGAAAAAACAAGCATACACTCCGTTGTGAAAATAGATTTCAGCTCTGAAGAGGAACGCTTTGTTTATGAATTCATTCCCGCAAACATCCAGACAAACATTAACGGAGCCGTATCGGACTTCAGCGGACATCTTGCAAGCGGCGGAACAAATCTTCTGCTTACAGCCCTCAGACAGCACACGGGTACCGAGTTTATACGTTACGCTGTTGGCGACGAAAGCTCTCTGATGCACCTTTTTCAGCTTCTGGGTGATACTACCATAACGATAGATGAGAGGGTCAGCAGTGACCATAACGGGGTCAACTTTATCATCGAAGAGGGTGAGCAGCTTCTTACCCCGGATATGATGCTCAAATATTATCTTTATCTGCTTAAGGACACCGGGACAAACGGTGAGAGAATAATCGGGATTTTAATCGACAGCCTTGAAAGACTTGTTTCAGGCACCGATGACACGAAGCTTGAAAGTGACTTCTGCACAGTGTTGGGTTATTTTGATACCGATATATCCGCTTTTGATTATTCCGGCAATAAGGAGCTTCTCAAGGCAATTCCTTCAATGAATCTTAAAGAAAAGGCTCAGCCTGTAACAGAATAAAAGCCGCCTGAGGGCGGCTTTTTTAATGCGCAATTCGCAATGCGCGATGAGCAATCGCGGGAAAGGTTTTATCAGACAGGAAGAAATATTCCGCCGAATTTATGCTTATCTTTAAGCTTTACCTTTAATAAAACATAAACCCTCGCGGGGATAACCTTAGGGTGACGAGTATAATCCGAACCCGCCCAAAAGCGTGTATTTTCGCGGCTTTTCGGCATTTCGGTTTTGAAAGGCGTCAGCCTGTCGGCACCCTCAATATCCAAAAATCCTGCAAAAATTCGCACTTTTGGGTC
>JAFWYB010000013.1 GCA_017517865.1 Clostridia bacterium
TGTTTTTATACTTCTCATTTGATCACTCCTCGGAATTTTGAAAATGTGTTCGCAAAATTATTTTAACAGAATTTCGAGGAGGTTTGATAGAAAACTTACAATAACTGTTAATTATTGTGAGTTACTAAATCAATATTTTATAGTTGCAAAAACATAAAGTGTTCTGAAAAGGAAAAACTAAATTTCTTATACAAATAAACTCTATCCTCAGATGAATTTAAACGAATTAATGTGTATCCTTTATTTTTTGCTTCTTCAATAATTTTTTCTAATAAAACACTCGCTGTACATTGTCCTCTATACTCAATTTAATGTAAAAACATTAGTGATATATGCAAATTTCCCACTTGGATTTGATAGTGAAGGTGTTACACGAAAAAAGCAAATACCACGGTTAGAAATAATACCATCATCATTTTCGGGTACCCAAAACATAGTTTCATTTGAAGATAAAGTAGTGCTGAAAAATTCTATCAAATTTTCTTCAATATTATTTTCTCGCTCGTGTTTTACATTTATCATTTTTTCGTAATTCAATAAGAGTATTAATATCATTTATTATTGCTTTCCTAAAATTCATAACAACACCTCAAAAAGTTAATAAAGGATGTAAAAAATGAAAAATAATAAACATATTAGATATTTAAAAATAGTAATCAATATAGTTTCAAACAACATATATTTTTTTATTGGTTTTATGATTACTTTTAGCATTTTTCTATTATTAGAACCATTAGAACCGATACTCACAAAAATACTAAACTATATATCTTCAAACCACATTATAATAGATGAAAAACATTCATCTATTATTCAAATTGTTTTAGAGGTCTTGCTAAGTGTGCTTTTAGGGGAGATATTAAACTTGATTCTTGAATTTTTCACAAAATCAAAAAAAGAAGCACGTTTACTGCAAAAATCTGTTAGGAGAAATTGGATATATACTCATTTTTATAAGTTATATAAAAAATATAATCCTTTAAATTATTTATCACTATTATTTATCAATGTTTTTGTTCATGGAAGACCAATCAATTATCATAATCAAAATGAGCACATCCAATCATTAACAAATAGAATGCTTGAATCTACGAATGATAAACATATTATATGGGTTGTAGGTGAAGCATACAGCGGAAAAACGACAACCGTTTTTCGCTTTTTAGAAAATATAGCTCAAGAACAACCTTTATTTGAAAAATATGAAAAAAACATTTATTATTTCGATTTAGGTAATAATCAGTTTTCAACAAAAAAATTGATAAATGATATTGAGTTGAGAAAATATATTAACAGTTTAATTATTTTAGATAATGTTCACAAATTAAATAACCATGATTTGGTATGTTTTATTGTTGGAATGGAATCATGTCATCATAATGTTGACAGAATAATATGTTTATCAAGAGAATTAGAGTCTTTTTGCTATTCTCAAGAAACATTTGAAAGATTATCAGATTTTATAAACAAAAATACAGAAAGACTTGACATAAAAAGCAGTGGTTTTAAAATAAGCGAAAGTAAATTTTTACTTGAGGAAATCAAATTACACCTAAATGTAAAAGAATTTGAAAAGTTTTGTTTGCAAACAATCGGCGATACAACATACAGTAATCCCATAATGATACTTCAATGCTATAACTTGTATTGGCTATCAAATTCTAAAATAAAAAAGAAATATGTTATCGATTTGTTCAAAGCAATTAACAATGCAACAAATCATAGTATTAAAACATGTTTACTCTCTTTCATAATTCATGCATCTTTATTTTCAGGCGGATTTGAAGATTCGTGGATAGATGAATACATAAAAAAGTCATTTACATTTCCAACAAATATTTTTGCTAAATTTCATTTAAAGCTTCTAAAAGAAACTGGATTTATCAGTACAACAAATGGTACACATATTAACTGGTTTGCTTTTCATGAACAAATTGCAAAAATATATTTTAAAGAGATTCTTACATATAATAAGTATTATGATGCAAATAGTGATATAATAAAATATTTAATAATCAAAAACAAAGAGCTAAAAAACTATGCAAATGCTTGGAAGTACTCGATTATTCTTGATATTAATTATAAAGATACTGATAAACTATTTGATAAGGCTTTGGAATATGTGAATTTTAAAACTTTTTTGGAAGATACCATTTTTATATGTGATTCAATGAAACTAAATTCTAATAATTTTCTGCAAAACTTTGGTATCTTATATGATAGAATTGGCGAATTATCTAAATCAGCTGAATACTTTGATATGCAATTAAAAATCAATTTCGATCCTGTTGTATATATAAACTACATTCAAGTTGATCACTCGCAATATTCAGATGAAGCAATACAACTACTGCTAAAACACCATGACCCATACTGCAATTTAGCTGCAATGTATTGGAAATTACATATTGATTTGCATGATGGAATATTTAGCTTTAAAGCATTTTCAGATATGCTAGATATTTTTATCAAAGAGAAATCAATTATTATTTCCAATCAACCATATTATGGTAAACATTTATTACGAAGATGGTATTTTGATTGCTTTAGATGTTATTATTTGTCTGGACAGTTAAATCCATATCTTTTGAGTAATATCATGAACTCAGAAATTAGTCAAGAATTGGAGCAGCTTGTTGAAACTGAAGCATATAATATAAAATTTAGAAAAGCTTTCTATTTGCATTATGATATTTTATTTCTTATTGGTGTCCTCGAAAAATACTCATTTGATGAGTATGAAAAGTGGGATTCTGTAATGCTTGGCGAAAATAAAGTTCTTCCTTTAAAGATGATTGCCCAAAAATATGAATGTAGCATAATGGAATACATCGCCAAACAAGCAGAAGAATACTATATTCAATCATCTGTGGCAATGAAAAATATTATGGATAAATCATATCGTTATTCAGATCTTAGAATATGGGAATTACAATTGGCAAAAGATAATGTAACAATTACTGATATTAAGAATAATGAGGTGTTATTGGGCAACTATATAGAACATTCAACAAATATCAAAATTGATGAATATGTGGCTTATGGTTATACTTATCTTTTAAAAACATATTTAGTTGGTTTATTTAGTTACGATACTGAATATGATGACAATACACTTAAGGGAAGCACAAAGGACAACCTATATATCTCTGATGAAAAAATAACCAATTGTTTCGAAAACATAAAAATGTATCATGACAAGTATAGAGATTCAAGAAACAATGAGTATTGTATGTTTCGTTTAGAACTTTATAAAACACTATATTCTATCATTTCAAACAAAAATAAAAATCCATTAGATGCAATTAAAACACTAAAAACAAAAGCTGAAAATAAAAATTATCACCGAGAAACTATGCTTTTAGAAGTTTTAATTAAAAATAATTGCAGTCGTCTAACAATAAAAAATATATTTAAGTATTATCCATTGGTTCTTCAATAATATTTTTATTAAGCGGAACCAAGGAATTTATAAAATCACAAACATGTTGTGATTTTATTCTTGGTTCTTCTTTTATTATATCAACGATTAACTTCGCAAGAATGTGTGTTTTATCAGGTGTTAATCCTTGAAGAGTCGCTGCAGTTGTTCCCAAGCGCAATCCGTATCCTAAATTGTATGGAAGTAGTCTATAATTGACTAACAAATTATGTTCTTCTAGTCTTTGCTGAGCTTTTAAAGCACAGTTTTGATCTTTAAGTGGTATCCATATATGATGAGTGGGTGGTAAGTTATCTTTTTTTTGAATTACTTTTAATCCAACATCAATTAAATTTTTTTCTAATGCTACACTGTTTTCTAATGCTAATGAAGCATATTTGTGCAACAATTCCATATTCCTTATTGCAGCACCTGCCTTGAATATATTGTCAGCATGCAAATTTGAAACATAACTTGACATTCCTGATAATATTCTTTGCCAATATATATTATTTTTATCCTTTGCACAAATGAGAGCCTGCTGTGGTCCAGGAAAATTTTTATGTAGTGTTGATAGTAGAAAATCAAATCCCATGTCAAAGGGGGTTTTATAGGTTCCCATCATAATATTTGTTAAGTATTGCGATGCATCATAAATACAACAACTGTTGTTATTAGTTAATTCGCTAAAATCTTCATAGTTGATACCTTCACTACGGTCAACAAAAATAAATTTAGGTTTAAGATTTCTAATTAACAATTGCGTTTCTTTTTTATCTACACAAAAGTTTTTGTAATCAACAACCATATCAATTACACGATATCCCAATCTCTTTAAAATCGTTGATGTTGCATAATGACCGCCAGCTTCTGTAGGAAGTAAGAGTACTGAATCTCCAATGTTTCCAACTCCCATAAAAGTAACAATATGTGCGTGCAAACCGGATAACAACCGCATAGATAATGCATCGGCATTAAGCAACTTAGCCCACTTTAAATATATTTCATTTATTAATATGCTATATTGTTCTCTGCCCGAAAACAATATATTTGTTTTTTTCTTTTGTTCTGCTGTACGTACTTTATCAGAAATATAAAATCCTTCAAGTTCAGATGTGGTATAGTTAGATACTAAATGTGGAAGGTTTTCTACAGGATTTAAAATAAGTTTGTTATCTCTTTTATTGTCATTCATATTACTACATCCTTTTTAGATTCTTTATACATATGCTATATTTATTTTCATTGCTGATATAAAAGCTACCTGATAGACAGACACTATCAATAAGCTTTGATAATTCTTTTGATAGCAGAACATAGTCAACTTCATACTCTATCTCTATTTCTATAAAGGAAAATATTTTTTTGGGGGGTTGATTGACTATGCAATAATCTAAACAGATTTCAAATTGAATATCATTTACCGAAACGATATATTTCGATCGTTCAATTTCAAGTTCAAATAATGAAAACACCTGAAAATTAAGCTTATGATTATCTAAAAATTCACTTATTTTAGAGCCTATTTCATCATTTTCATTAATAAAAGCACTAATTTCTTGGCGTTTAAGTTCTTTATTTTTAGTAACATTAGGCTGAAATTTGAATACTATTCTATTTTCTGGTTTTCTAATTCTCAATGAGCAATTTGAGTTTAATAATGAAAAATCTTGTGTGTCGAAATAAGTATCCTTTATTAAATAAGTTTGAGTTGATAATAATTGAATTTTACTTTCATACAAGCTTTTTTTTATAAATTTTCTTAAAATACAAACATTATCATTTTCTCGTGATAAAAGTTTCAATTCTTTTTCGATTTTCATATAATTTTATCCTTTGTTAATAATTGGAGGTAAAAAATGCAACAGTTGCGTACAATAAATAAACAGGGAACATGGTTTAAAGGAAACCTTCACAACCACACAAATCTTTCCGATGGCGAACTTTCACCACAAGAATTAATACAGCAATATAAAAACGAGGGATATAGTTTTATATCAATAACAGATCATTGGATATATGGAACTCATCAACAATTTCAAAATGAGAATTTTTTGATTTTTGGTGGCGTAGAGTTTGATATTCCAATTACGAATGATGATAAGAGAACATATCATATTGTAGCGATAGGCAATCCGCAAACAACCGCATTTCCTCATGGACATACTTTTAGCGAAATTAGTAGAAGTTCAAATATTAATGGTTTAATCAATTTTTTAAATGATAATGAACAGATTTGTGTGCTGGGACATCCTTGTTGGTCACAAATTCAAACAGAAGAATTAGATAGAATAGAAAAATGCTTGGGGGTCGAGATATTTAACAATGGAACATTTCAAGAGTTTGATAAGGGATTTTCGGAAACATATTATGATAGAATGCTATGGACTGGAAAACGAGCGCTATGCTTTGGATGTGACGATACCCATCCACAAACAAATTTGTTTGGTGGTTTTATACAAGTTAAATCAGAATCTTTGTCATATGCTTCTATTCTTAATTCAATACTTAGTGGTAGTTTTTATGCATCTAATGGACCGAGCATTTTTGATTTTTACATAGAAGATAACAAAGTATATGTTGAATGTTCAAATTGTTCACTAATATCTATTCATGGAAAGAAATTTAAAGGTAAAGCACTATATTCTGCAAAGAACGATTTAAATTTTGCTTCGTTTAAAATTGGTGAAAATATGGATTATGTGTATGCAATATGCCAAGATGCTCAAGGACACAAAGCATGGACTCAACCGATTTGGTTAAAATCAGTCGATTAAAGAGTCATATGGTGATGAATATTCCATAAAACTGGTTATAATTATGACAAACTCGCAAGCCCAATCAAGTTTATGAACTTTTCGTAGATTTTCTATTAATTCAATCGTAAGTTTGTTTTTACCATTTTTAATATCTTTAAGAGTTTCTATAATTTTTGGGGGAATTTGTGAGTCTTTTTCTAAATCAATAATAAGTTTTGATAATAATACAGATGGGTCTGTTTCCCTTATTTCATAATTTTTATTAGAAAGTTCTGCTCTTAAATCGTTATAGTCAATAATTTTTTTATTCTTAATTGCTGTAAAAATCTCTATCAGACTATCCCAATCAAAAAAAACACCAAGTTCTCTTAACAAGTCAGCGACATCATCAGGTGTATGTATATAATTCATAAACTTATTTATAGATTTCAACTTATACCTTATTGTATGTGGTTGATACGCACCCAGAGGAGTCGAACCTTTTATTTCAGCGAGAAAATCGCATGCATTTTTATTCTGAGTACATTTCTTATGTAGCACAAGAAGTACACAATCAAACTGTGGATAGAATTGTAGGTTAGTTATTATTCTAATAAGTGATGCGGCTGACCATGCATATTTCCATAATTCGGATATCTGAACATGGCTAATTCTTTTAATGCAGTAGTAAACTAAATCAAAATCTTTAAGCAAAGCAATTAATTCATTTGTTTTATTAAGTATTAAAGTTTCGGGTTTTATCATTAAATAAGTATAATCTTTCAATGTTTTGGCTAAATTATTTTCCAATATAAAATTTGCAGCCTCGAACGAAAGTTCGAAATATAAATCTTTAGAAAAAAGCTCTCTTTTTTTTATTGTTGTATTCAATTCTTCCCATGGAATATTTTCATTATGTAAAAACATTTCTATCCCCTTCTATAATTTGTTTATAATTATATTAAAAAGATAACAACTCACAATAATTAACAGTTATTGTAAGTTTTCTATCAAACCTCCTCGAAATTCTGTTAAAATAATTTTGCGAACACATTTTCAAAATTCCGAGGAGTGATCAAATGAGAAGTATAAAAACAGCAAGTGATGAATTTATACAAGTCATCCAATCTACAAAAAATTTATCCGATAAAACGATAACAGCATACCGTTCGGATTTAAAAGATTTTCAGGTGTTTCTGCAAGACAAAAAACTTGATGAAACGGTTATCCTGAAATATGTGCAAGTGCTATCCAAAGAGCGTGGGCTCAAAGATAACACAATTTGCCGAAAGTTAATTACATTGAAAATGTTTTTCAGTTTCCTTTATGAGCAAGGTTATACTGATGTCAATTATTATCAGAATCACCATTTCCGTTATAAGAAAGAACGCAGACTTCCAAAAACACTGGCTATTAAAGAAACATCAAAACTGCTCACATATTTAAGTAACAGTGCCGAAAATGAAACAACGGTTTTTGAATTATGGAAGAATTACCGTAATCTTGCTTTGATTGATGTATTAATCAGTACCGGTATAAGAATTGCTGAGGCTTCAAACATCGCACTTGGTGATGTGATTTTTTCTGAACGGACAATTCTCATCCACGGCAAAGGACGAAAACAGAGACTTATCTACATATCCTGTAACGACACATGGAACAATATTACTCAGTGGCTGAAAATCCGTAAAAGCAGACCAACAAATACAGATAAAATATTTGTAAACCGTTTTGGTGAACAACTGAGTATTCATGGAATCGAATATATCTACAACTCTGCAAAAAGAGCTTGCGGAATTAACGAGAAATCAACACCACACTACTTGCGGCATACTTTTGCTACAAATCTTCTTGCAAACGGTGCAGACTTACGTTCTGTTCAAGAAATTCTTGGACACAGTAGTGTTGCTACAACGGAGATATACACCGAGGTAACAACAAAACGAAAGAAACAAGTGCTTAATAAGTATAATTATAGAAATAAATTGTAATTAATACTTTTTCTCTTATATATAAAGAGTTGAAAACCGCAAAAAGTAACACAAAAATTTTAATGTTTTTGAAAATTGTCGAAATGACAGTTTTGACGCAGATATTTTGTTGATTTTGCCAAGCAATTTATATTTATACATATTAAAAATATCGCAATATAGTTTTATGTTCAAGATTACTTGCAAAAACGTTGCATTTTTCGACAAAAATGCATATTTTTAAACTCAATTATTACACAATAACCAACCGCACCATAGCAGTTAAGCTACGATGCGGTTTGCAATTTTTATTCAGTTTATATTCTTGCATTTTTAATGTATTCCATATCGTTCAACAAATTCGCTATTGGTATCTTGCCTTTTAATTATTGTGTTTCTTGAACAACATACAATTTTCCGCTTGACTTACAAAAAATAATTGTATCATTGTTTTTCTCTAAAACACACCACTGGAAATCCTCGGCAGTATCAATTTTCATAGACTCTTCTACTTCAATTTCGGTTAGTAATGAGTCTATTTTCTCTTTTACTTCTGATTTGTTCCCCAAAACAAACTCAACATTTTCGATAGGCTCTCCGTTATCCTCATAAATGCTGTACCTAATGCCATCACCTGTAAACCCTATATCGCTTTTAGCAGAATAGATTTCTTTAAAACCATTTGTAAAATCTATTTCCCACAATTTTTCATAAACATAAGTATTTGAGTTTACTCTGAAAGTACCGACAAAAAACAACACAGCTATTCCAAGAAAACCAAGTGATATAACTATCAACTTTTTACAGTTTATTCTCATATTATTCACCATCGTTTGGCATTAAAGCTTAAATATAAACTCCCATTTCAATTTTAAATGGAACAATAACTCCCGCTTCTTGTGCCTTGTACATTGTATTCACGGCAATTCCCTGAATGCTTGAGTAATCAGCTACTGCATAATCATATCTGTCATATATCAAGAACATATGATGGTTTGTATCGCGATAATAAGTAAACCGGTGAATTGCATAGTAAAAATCATCATCTACCGTTTTTCCTGTTTTCTCGAAGCTTGAACTGCCACTTCTGCTACCACTCGCATACAACCTTTTATATTCTGTCGTTTGAGAAATAAGAGTTTTATATACCGGATTATAAAATGAATCCAGCACTTCATTTTCTTTAGCGTGAGTTAACAATTCTGCTGACAAATAATAGTCTTTGGAATTAAAATAGGCAATTACCGCGGAAACTGCGGGAGAATAAAGCAAATGAAAACTACCATATGGAATCAATAATGTTCCGTTCTGATAGCTTTGATACTCTTCTATCATATCCTCCACGGAAGATATCTGATTTATAATCTGTTCTCTTTCCACTAAATTTGATGTCTCTGCCAATAGTCTAACCAAACGCAATTTCATTTCGTTGAGTTCAGCAATAACGTTTGTTCCATTAGCAACAAGTTCACTTTCGATTGATGAAACAGACTGATTTACAGACATAATTTCATTGTTGAGTGCCGTCTCTTCAGCATATACGCTTAACGGTAGGCTTAACAACATAATAACAACTAAAAGAACACTAACTATTTTTTTCATATTATGGACCTCCTTTTGATATTTTTAATTAATAATTTTAACTAATGAAAATTTAAATTCCATATTGGAATCACCTTAGCCTTCCTGTTGAACGGTATTATTAACTATTATAATTTTAGTGTTTGACTATACAAATTATTAAACAAACAGCAGTTGCATACAAGCTTATTATATATAATTGTAATTAGATATGATTATAATTTATCATCTTTCTCATCAATGGTTTTATGGCTTTGTAATTTATTGTGTAAGCAATTAAGTTTTTGTATTATTATGGTAGAACTGGCAATGTTCACTGCAGTCAACCCCATAGCGATAGCTAAAATCATTTGGATTGAATTTGAATCTGAAAGCGGTATCATAAGTGTTATCCAGCCAACAAAAAGAAAAATTATTAACAGTATTATTGCAATCATCTTTTTATATTATAGCCCATATAATTATGCGGCTGTTCCTCCCGTGTTGTTTTTTCCATATACTGTTCCATGGTATATGTATTTTTGGGCTATCGTAAAGTTTTCATAAAAATAACCTGTGCAGTGTTGCTCATCCATACCTAACCTAAAATCTATCCCGAGGGAAACTCCTGAACCGCTCAAGGAATAATTTGGAACAATGTTAATTGTTGTGTGTCCATAAGCCGCATCCACATATAACATTGCTGCGTTGGAGCGATTTGTTAACTGAAAAGTACCGTATCCACTATACGCAAAGTGTGTTAGTACACCATCGCCATCAGTTAATGCTAAGGCGAATTTAGCTGAAATGCTATTTGTATGCTCAGTTGAAAGTACCCAAGGTTCCACCTGGCTAATGGTTGAGTATGAAGGATGAACAGAAATTAGATTAGCATGCACTTTATTGTTTGGCTGTACGCAGTATGTAAAACTATTTGATGTGTTCGAGTCAAACACGACAGCAACCATATCGACAATTCTAAAGAAAGGAATTCTACTCCATGACCAAGAATATTTCATATTCACATAATACATTGGTGTATTATTTTCTGTACGAGAACCATTACTAACATAGCTTAAATTCGAGGTCATAGTAGCCGTAGAAATGGATCTAATGACATTTTCTGGAATATCATCCATAGCTGCAGCTTTACGCAATTCTACTATTTCATCATCTGTATATCTGTAATTTCTCAACGTTTGATCATCTAATGAAGCACGATTGCGAATTTCTTTTTCATAATCAAAATTTCTTATATTAATGATATCTTCTTTTGTACAGCCAAGAGCTAAAAGTTCCTTATCTGTTTTAGAAACTACTTTTTTGTATTCATCCCATTCGTTGATTGTTATATTTTTTTCGGCAACAAGTTCTCCAACATTTATCGCATAGGAACTTATTGAAAAAATTGAAATCAAAAAAACAAAAGATAAAAACACAGATAAACTTTTTTGGAAAAACTTTTTCATTATAATATACCTCCGTAGTTTTTTAATATCATTATTTTTAGGCATTAAAAAATATTAGTAATCACGTATATATTATCATCCACATTGGTATCACCTTATCCTTTACTTGATACAATATTCATTTAATTTTACTTTTCAATAATATAGTCTAAAAAACTCGGTAATCTTACAAGATAATATTCTACAAATATTTCGTCAAAAATTTGTGTGTTTTACACATAGCGTTTTTGAGGGTATAAAATGAGGTGATACTAAACAGTACCACCTCAAACTTGGATTTATAGTGTTATTAGAATTTTTGTTATTTACAAAAGCAGTCATTTAGATATGAAATTGTTTTTGGGGGATAATCCAACCATCTCCAATAGTTGTGAAAATTACAAATTATAAGTCTCTCCAAAAAAGTTATAAAATCACAGCCAATAAGATTCCCATTATTAAAACCAGAGCTTTCAAAAAAAATGTAGTTGCCAGAGTCAATCAAGGAGGAATCTATAAAAAGTCTATCACCAAAGAAATATGCAAAATTATAAATGCCGGGGCGAAATTCTGAGCGGTTAACTTTTTCTTGCTCTATTAATGTACCAATGTCATAAATTTGTTGTTCGGAGGAACCACATTCAATACCGTTGGTAAACAATAGAAATTGGGACAGTTCCTGTGGAAGTTGATAACCTCTCGACTCAAACAATTTAATTTGTTCTTTATCTGCCCCTTCTCGCAATACCCAAGGCTTGTCTATCAGATTTGCACCTTCAGCATATATAGTGTTGTTTAGTTTTGTAATAGTTACTAAAGACTCGAGGATTGTTTGTATTTCCATCTTAGGTATCTCCTTTGAAGTTGCAAATTAATTTTGCTTTTAGACTAGGATTGTGTTATCTGCTTATTTGTAATAATTCCACCAATTTGTTACTCTAGTATGGTCTGACTTTGTTAAAGCAATTAAATTACCATAAGCATTCGTACCACCATATCTTCTTGGTAAAATATGATGTACTTCATATCCTGTTAAATCTTTTCCGATATGCGCTGCATATTGATTTCTAATTGTTGCATTCCACGGTACCCATTGAGATGAAGGGATTTCAGTAGCCGTAACTGAGAAATTATAAGGCAGAGATTGATTTGTAACAGGACTGACGATGTCTGTAGGATATTTTTCACCACGCTTGTTGAATGGAACTTTATATGTGCTGTAATTAATATTTTCGCTGTTGCCGGTGCCAGTGAGAACTGCATAATATTTGGCTGTTTGATTATTGGTTGATACTGTAACGGACATGGATTCGCCTAAATTAAGATCATTATCGTATTTAGAAGCACGCAATACAGCTGAAGTTCTATAAGAATACAATTTTAATGTAATACTTACAGTACTAAAACCGAGAGCAAAATCGTTTTTTACTGTTGCAGTAACCGTATTAGCTGTTTTATTGCCGATCAGAGACACATTAAGGTGATATATTGAGCGAGTTCGTGCGTCTGTTATAGGTACAATAAAATCTTCGGTGTCTTCTGTAATATTTACAGGATACAGTATCGTAAATTCGTTATCTTCAATTATTGTATTATTTGTGTCTGTCACCATTGCTGCATTTGCCATCAAATTACATGACAATATCATAATCAGACACATAATCAATGATATTGTGCGTAAAAACACTTTTTTCATAAGAAACCTTTCTCCTTTTTGCTTTAAAATTTAGTTACTCATTCTATCTTGCTACTTTTAGCAATTATTTATTTTAAGTATAAACCATTTGTGTCACTCCAATCTTTCGGTAAATGTGAATCGCATTAACCTTTTGATAATATAGTCTTAAAAATTTGAAAATCTTACAAAAAATAATTTATGAAATGTTATAATAAAATACACCATATCTATAATGTGAATAAGATATGGTGTTTCTAATATTTACTTAAAATAATTTACTGAGTTTACCTTCAATTGTTTCTCTATCAATGATGTAATGTTTTATATCCATAGGATTATATATACCAGAATCACAATATGTAACAAGTATGCTTTCATTTGATAATGATTGAATACCTACGAAATAAGGATTTTTTAAGTCCAATAAAAATTCTGTTGCGTAAACTTTATCATTCTGCATATCAATTATATATAGGGGGCAATTTTTCTGTTCAATTTCTCCGCTATATACATTTACATTGCTCTCAATAAAAAAAATGTATTTGCTTGCAACTGCATATTGGACTTGACGGTCTGTACCTTTCATAACAAGTTCAATTCCAACATCTGTTTTTTTACAAATATATGTTGTAAGGCTTTCATACGTTCTAAAAACAATATAGTCGTCTGTTAAATACAATTCAAGCATTTGTTCTGAGCCAATAATATCTTCAAAACCAATTAAGGCTTCTTCTTTTATTAATTTTCCGCTTTTGTCATAATGATATAAAAAGAATTGATATTTACCAGAAATCAGACGGCGACCCAACCCAAATATTTCTCCATCTTTTACCGCAAAGCGTTCTATTAGTATTCCTTTACTGTCTGTCCAACTTACATCATTTTCATATCTTTCATTAATTATTTCTTTTTTTTCGCCATTTATATCATAAATCCAAGCCGTTGATATTACGGCATATTCCGTTTTATCAGAAGGTCCTTGTGTAATGCTATATGATAAAAATTCTGTATCATTTATTTGACACATATAAATTAGTGGGTTACTGCATTCTAATTCATCGACAATTTCAACAGTTCCATTCTCGACGTCAATTCTTGTTAATTTCACATCGTGAGCAGTATCTTCAGAAAATTCTGAAGTGTAGCTTTTCCATTCGTAAAGATATTTATCCTTAAGCACTACCATAGAACCGGAACCAACTGACCAGTTTGTAATGTTTTGGGGAGTATTTAACCTTATTTCTTTTCCTGATTTAGATTCAATCAACATAATTTCGTCGTTTATTCCGCCAACTGAATATGTAGATTTATACCCATAGTAAGTATTGCCTATAGCATTTACGATTGTAAAATTGTTTAGGTTCAAATTTTTAAATTCTTTTGCCAAATTTGTTGATTTAACATTGACTTTTGGCAATATAACATCTTCATTCAGATTAATGCTTTGTGAAGTGTTTTCTGATTCGTTTTTTTCATCTGCTGATGGTTTTGAATTAACACTTGAACAACCAAATAAAAAACACAAAGATAATAATAGAGCGATGCACACTAGTTTTTTCATATCAAACTAACTCCTTTCATTTAATATCCGTGCTTGACTGGAAATCAAGCACGGAGTAATCATACAGTTAGAAAGAAATTAAAAATACAATTAGGTGAGGTAATACTGTGAACCTGAACCAAATTTATTTGTGATAACAGTATTCAATTGCGACCATGTTCTCTTATGCTCACCATCGTTAGCTGTTGCACCGGAAACATACTGTGAAAAATAATATGGATCGCCGATAAAATATCTGTTATTTTCCCAAGTAAGTAATCCGCTACATATACAGAAATGACCGCCTGTAGTATATGGCCAATTAGTTGTTCCCGAAGTGTTTTTTATAATCAAAATCATAGGCTGATAATTCAATACATTGTTTTTTAGGTCAGTATTGAATGTTGTCTGACTGCCGGCATATTTTTTATACACATAGGGGACATAATCTGATGGCTTGCTCGGAAGATGAAGGTTCAAGTAGTTTCTTATTAAAGGAAGGTCAGGGTATGTAACACCCCACTGACTTTTCCAAAAACTCATTATATTTGACTGTGATGGGGGTGCAGCACCAATGTATTTACCTACAGTATATACTGTTCCTGCACTACATGATGTACTTGTTACCTGTTTGTATATGGTGGGCCATAAAGCATATGTAGGCATTGATACTCCAGCTACGGTACTGTTTGTACTAATAACAGAAGCAGTAGAAACATTAGATGTTAATATAGCTCTATCATTTTTAATGGAGTTTGTTGTAACAATGTCCCCGTTGAGAATAGCAACATCATTTTCAGATAATGAAACATTTGTAAATTCTGTTTCATCTATTCCCATCTGATATGCCTTTTTCATTATTGCCTGACGTTCTTGCAGAGAATTGCTATTAAGCAATAGTTCTTCAAACTGTTCAATCAATGACTGTTCCGATGTGCTGACATCAGCATCGCCTCTAGGCAATACATTGTTGTCTATTGCACTTGCTGATGTGATGGTGCCCATTAAACATGCAATACACAAAATTGTAGAAATAATGCATTTTACTAAAGAATATCTTTTCATGATTTTTCCTCCTTTTTTATAGTAAAAAGATAACACCTTATTGCGTATAAACAAAACGTTTATACGCAATAACTGTTGAATTTTAAAACATACCTCACTTTAAGGAAAGTCATTCTTTTCATAATTACCACTCTCCACTTAAAATTGTTTTTCGACTTTCACTAATATAGTCTTGATACAAATGAAATCTTACAAAGTCGAATTTACTAAATATTTCATCTTTTCTTTGTTAACATTGCTATATATCATATCAAAAAAGTCCCGTACAATTCGAAAAAGAAGAGTACGAGACTTTTTTCATTAATATTATTTATTCAATAATATAATTAAATTTGTTTATTGTAATTAATCAAAATGCTAACGATGAAGTTACATTATAACTCGTTTCTGTGTCCTTAAAAACTAAAAGTTTGGTTTTCTCGGCATAATGCTCACAAACTACACGATATGTATAACCTTTTGGAGCGGAGATAGTTTTTGAGAATATTTTTGATGTTGCTTCAGAATATTGATCGTAATAGCAGTAAGTAGTATAATCAGTCCATGTTCCGTTAATCAATCTTTGTAATTTAACATAAGTGAAACCACATTTTTTTACATCAGTTACACATATTGTTTTTGCAGTAATTATCAATTTATCTGTAGTTTTTGACAACTTTAAAAATTTACTTGTTATTAATCCTGTTGATAATACACTTACATCTGAATTGTTATTAGTATTATATAAACCATATACTTCATCAATAATGTTGTTTTCAATAACAAGTGTTGAATCTAAAGTTTTCTCTTGTGCAAAGGTATTGATAGATAGTATGCTTATAAGTGATAATACGGCTAAAAACAATGATATAATTTTTTTCAAAATAAACACCTCTTATTTAATAGTTTTAGCAAATTCCACTGTATCTTCTAAATCTAATGAAATATTTATGAAATAAACAGATAACCCGTCTTTGTAAGTTACAGCAGCAGAATCACCTTGCATAAAGCAATATATTGTTATGTTACCATTTTTTATTTCTTTTATTTCACTTGTAACATTAAGAAATTCCACGTCAGGCACTATTTCTTCCATAGAAAACTGAGTAATATCGATATTACAGAGTTCATCTTGATATTCTAATGTAATGTTCGCAGAATTCATATATTCATCTGCTTCATAAGTTATTTTAATTATTTCAAATTCTGCTTCAGGTAAGAGAACTTCATCAAACCCATTATCAGCAAGTTCCTTTGCAAGTTCTGTACCGAGAAGCTGATATTCATCAACTTTATCATCGGTCTTGTCAAAATTAATACGAATATAATCATTATAAAGTTCAACAATACCGTCAAACAAATTAATGTCAAATACAACTGCAGATACCGATATTGTACCAACAAGTAATACTGCAATTGCGGCGGAAATAGCAATAATCTTTTTGAATTTAAGCCTTATGTGTTTACCATTGGAATCACCATTACCTTTCTTTTCTTCTGTATCAGGTGTTTCAGCTTCGAGATTGCTTAATTTGTCTAAACAATACTCAATAAGCTCTGTATCCATTTCTTCTTCGGACTTTTCCATCTCTTCATCAATTATTTTGTTAAGGTTTTCTTCTAATGAACCGTCAAGTGATTTGTCGTTGATGAAGGATAAAAACTCTTTGTCTGTAAGCATTATTTATTCTACCTCCAACTATATAGTCTAACATATTTAGATTTCTTACAAAAAAATATAATTTTTATCCGTTTAACACTTTTTCAATTAACATTTTTGTTTTTTGTTTTAATCTAAAAAGTTTCTGATAAATGTTATTCTCTGTCGTATTATGTTCTTTAGCAATTGTGGAAATGGTTTTTTTAAATGTATATCTGTCATATAATAATTGCTGTTCTTTATCATCAAGCATATTAATAACTTTTTCTTTAAGAATCGGAATTTGCTCATCTTCAATTGAAAAATATTCATCGTGAATGACACCTGAATATGTATTGTCAAGATTTTGAGACTCAAAAGGAACAATTTTTTCTGCTTCTCTTTTTGCTTGAGCATAAATATCTTTTATCTTATTATTTGCGACCTTTGTCAACCAAGCTTTTGGATATTCTATTACCTTTCCTTTATGCAAAGCATCAGATAAATCAAGAAAAACATCCTGAATGCAATCATCAACATAATCAGGTAAACTTTTTAGTTTATATGTACATAGTTTGCGAATATACGGCTCATGCTCTTGCCATAACTCGTTTACTATTTTTTTATTATAATCCATTTTCTCTATATCCTCTTTTCAAATTATTCCCATATAATAGTAATCGTTTTAATTGTCATAATGTGACAAGAAAATTTAAGATTTGACTGCATTTATATAATTATAACATATTATTTGTGTTATTTGTTATGCAATTTTGACTTAATTTTCTACTTTTTTGCAGTATTGCTCATTAAACTAAAAAATATAGATATTTTAAGGCTTTTATTTTTTTGCATAAAACTATAATAGAAAGTCACGAAACATTTTATAAAAAACATTTCGTGACTATATACCTTAGAATTATGTTTAATCTTTTATTTTGATTCGTTAATCTTCAATTCTACATATAAAACTTCACAATTAGGAGAGTGTTGCCTCTTCGTAAGAATAACATTGAAATTATCAGTTAATAACTTCCAAAAGTCAGCTGAGTATTCATTAGGCACTTCAATATTATAGTTTACACTCATACATATATCAGCTCCTTACCTATTATCTCATTTGCTCTTGACTCAATGTTTTGCATACGGCATACCCACTCCAACTGATTAGCTTCTTTCAGTTGCTCTGTTACACCTTCAGTCTTTTTCATCTGCACAATGAGAGTATCAAACATATCTCGTGCCTGATTCTCAATCTCGGCACAGTGCTGATAAAGTTTGCCCTGGGTCAGCAATAAGTTAAAAAGTACACGGCAATGCTTTTCAAGATAATTCTTATGCAACATTCCCCACTTGCCGAGAGTGATATTTGCTTCTTCGGTCGGTAAGCTGAGGTTAGGGATGAGATAGTCACCAACACTGCGGTATTGAATTGAGTTTTTGTTCGACATAAAAAGTCCTCCTTTAAATTTTGTGCTTTCATTGTACAGAATTAAAGAGACTTTGTCGAATGTGCAAATATAAGAAAAAGAGAGAAGCCGAAACTTCTCTCTGATTTGCTTTCCTTGCAACGCCCATAAATTAGTATTTTAAAATTACTGCCTTATGTGGCGTCAGCAGAAGAAGCGTCCTTGTTTTATTTATATTTTGCTTTTACATATTATAGTTGTTGCCGTTCTGTTCGGGTGAATATGCATTTACATCGGTATAGCCTGCAGGATTAGGATTAACGTAAGGTGCACCGTTCTGCTGGTTGGGTGCATATCCGTAAGGGCTCTGACCGTAGGGAGCACCGTTCTGCTGGTTGGGTGCATATCCGTAAGGGCTCTGACCGTAGGGAGCACCGTTCTGCTGATTGGGCGCATATCCGTAAGGGCTCTGACCGTAGGGTGCACCGTTCTGCTGATTGGGTGCATATCCGTAGGGGCTCTGACCGTAAGGGGCACCAAACTGCTGAGGATCAACATAATAGCCTGCCTCTAACTGCTTATAAAGCATATTTTTATAAACATAGGGTGCATAGTCACCGTATTTTTCTCTTTTAACTGTTTCATAAAATGCAGCACACGCTGTGTTTATATACGGCATAGTCCAGAGTGTAAGAACACCTAATGTCAATAGGTTGAGCAGATACCAACCTATAAAGCTCCAACTAAACAGGAAATAGTCAAGCTTTCTGCCTTCCATAAGCTTTTTTGATTCATTTATAGCGTCAGAAGGCTTTATATCAGGATTCTCAGCCATAATGAAATTTGCCATAGAATAAGAAATTGCCTTTACGATACCGGGAATAATAAAAAGCATGGACCATAAAACAGTATAGAGGGTTGTAAGCAGATAGAGAATAAAAACATTACCAAAGTTTCTGAAGCCGTCAAAGATAGTAGATGTCTCTATTTTATAACCGTTTACCGCCTTATATCCCATTGAGTAAAAGCCAAAGGCTAAAACAGGAAGCGCAAACATAACAACTAAGCTCATAATGCTGCTGATAAACGCAAAAACCGGGAAGGTATAGATTGAACTGATAAAATCCGGTGCGGCGTAATCAAACATTATCATCGCTTCATAAATATTTGAAATTAATGAAGGCAGCTGACAAACTGAGTATATGCAAAAATAAATCAGCGAACCGGTAGCAGCTATGCCCCACCTTCCGGCAAGAGCATCTTTTGCGATTTTTTTCAAATAAGCGTTATCCATATTTTACACCCTTTCTTTTTGCTTTAATTTCATTATAAATAGTTTTATTTCAAATTCAAGCACCTATTTTCACATCTTAAGCATTTTTTCTTTTAATATTCATTATATGAATATTATATTCATATAGTATTATGAAAGTCAAGCATAAATTATGATAAATTTGAATATAGAGATGACACTATGAAAAATATCAAGCTTATCAGAGTTATGAATGACTATACACAGCTTAAGGTACAGATGGAAACAGGTATATCTCAGAGTATTCTTTCCAAGTACGAAAGAGGAGAGCTTTTGCCTACGGTTGAAAATCTTGCAATTCTTGCTGATTTCTATAAAACGAGTCTTGATTTTCTTATGGACAGAACTGACGAGAAGCTCCCCTACCTTAAAAGAAAGATAAATAAAACCAGAAGCGCTCCTGCCAAGCAGGAGCGCTTTTAATATTATATGTATATTTTGCGGGTATAACTTACCCGATTATTCTGTGGGTGGTCGCAATTCTGCATTCTGCACTTTGCATTCTGCATTTTAATTTACTCAACCGTTACCGTGCAGGTTGCGGTTTTGCCGTTCCAGGTGGTAACAGTGATTATCGCCTTACCCGGTGCAATAGCCGTGATATTGCCCTCACTGTCAACGGTAACAACAGCCTCTGAGCTTGTTGACCAGAAAACAGTCTGATTGGGTGCATCAACGGGGGTAATTGCTATTGTGAGCTTTTCTGTGTTACCCACAGCCATCGTCTTTGCCCCTGCGCTTATGTAAATTGTTTCCGGTGATTGGCTTACGGTAACCTTACATTCGGCATAAAGGCCCTTTTCCTTTGAGGTAACTCTTATTATAACCTCACCCTTCTTGTGGTAGGTTATGTTACCCTCACTGTCAACGGTAGCAATGCTTTCATCTGATGATGACCATTCAACCGCCTTATTGTAAGCGTCTGCAGGATATATAGCATAGCTGAGCTTGTGCTGCTGACCTGTGTATGCGCCCTTGTATTCGGCAAGGTCAAAGCGTATATCCTCAACGGGCTGGATAACGAGAATGTCAACGGTTGCCCTTTTGCCCGTAAGTGTTGATACGGCGGTTACTGTTGCGGTGCCTGCGGCGACACCCCTTACAATACCCGTTTCTCTTTCAACGGTAAGCACGGTACTGTCTGATGAAACGAAGGTAAAGTCTTCGTCGTGATCGGCGGGCTCAGACTCTATAACAAGCTCTGATGAAGCACCCTTGCTCAGATTGAGCGAGGGAAGGCTCACAGTAAAGCTTTCAACGGGTCTGGGTACAAATACCTTGCATATAGCTGCGATGCCGCTGTCTTCATTTGTGCAGGTAATATATGCGGTACCCGGGTTTACAGCTGTAACAACACCGTTTGCATCGACCGAAGCGACCGTATCGTCATTTGATTTCCATTCTACCTCAGGGTAGGTTGCATTGTCGGGAGTGATAACAGGTATCAGAGTAAAGCTGTCGCCGCTCATAAGCTGAATATCGGTTTCGTTAAGGTCAATACCCGTTACCTGCTCAATAACCGTAACGGTACATTCCGCGTATGCTTCATCGTTATCGGCAGCGGTAACCCTTACCTTTACGGTACCGGACTTTCTTCCTGCGGTGATAACGCCGTCTGAAACCGTTATAATATCATTGTCCTCACTTGTCCAGATGAGCTTGTCTGTTGTTGCATTTTCGGGGCTTATATGAGCAGAAAGAGTGAAGCTTTCACCCTTATGAAGGCTTATTTCTGAATGTGAAAGACTTATTGCGTCGATGCCGATACCGATATTTATATAGCAGTAATCAACAAGGCCGTTGTCTTCACTCTTTACGCTGATAATTGCCGTACCCTTTCTCAGCGGTGTAACAACACCGTTTTCAACTGTTGCAACAGCACTGTCGCTTGTATTCCAGATAAGGTTTTTGTTGCTTGCATCAGCAGGGCTTACCTGAGCTGTCAGTGTAAAGGGTCTGCCTGTAAAGCCGTCAAAGGAATTTGTGCTGATTTTTACATCTGAAACGTGCTTGAGTACTGTAATTACACATTCTGCTGCCTTGCCGTTATCCTTGGTTTTTACGGTGATTGTAGCCTCACCCTTTTCGTGAGCGGTAACAACACCGTTTTCATCAACTGTGGCAATTTCTTCGTCGGAGGAGCTCCAGATAATGCCCTTATCTGTTGTATCCTCGGGAAGAACCGTTGCAGTAAGCTCAAGTGTTTCACCGCAATAAAGCTCTGCACTCTGCTTGTTGAGCAGAACCTCTGCACTGCTTACCTTAACGGTAACCTTACACTGAGCACTGATACCCTCAAAGGCGGTGTTTGCGGTAATTGTTGCTTCACCCGCCTTGAGAGCTGTGATTTTACCGTTTTCATCAACAGAAACCGTTTCACTGTCTGAGCTTACCCATGTGAGTGACTTATCTGTTGCATCCTCGGGAAGCACTGTTGCAACGAGCTGATAACTGTTGCCCTTTTCAATTATAAAGGTCTCTTCGCTGAGCTTTACGCCTTCGACGTATCTTTCAACTGTCACATTGCAAGCTGCCTTTATTTCGCCGTTTTCCTTTGAAACTGCGGTAACGGTTGCTTCACCTGTCTTAAGAGCGGTAACCTTACCGTCAGCTACGCTGATAATCTCTTCGTCAGAGGTGAGCCACTCTATATTCTTATTGTATGCATTTTCGGGAAGTACACTTGCAGTGAGTGTGAACTCTTCGCCCACGTTAAGAGTCTTTTCACTAAGGCTGATTTCAAGACCTGTAACCTGCTGACGTACTTCAATTCCAACAAAGTCTATTGCATTGCAGTTAATGCTCTTAACCGTTACATAGGCCTTACCTGCACTCTTTGCGGTAACTTTGCCATTTTTATCAACGGTAAGTATTCTTTCGTCGCTGACCTTGTATACCGCACTCTTATCGGTTGTATCCTCGGGAAGAACTGTTACGGTGATATCGCCGCTTTCGCCTACCCAAAGATATTCCTTATCAAAGGTAACTCTTATGCTTTCTGCAAGGCGGATAACCGTAACCTTACATTCAGCCTTGATTTCGCCGTTTTCTTCTGATACTGCGGTAAGGGTTGCCTCACCCGTCTTAAGAGCAGTAAATTCATTACCGTTTACGCTGATAACCTCTTCGTCGGAAGAGAACCATTCAACTTCCTTGTTATATGAATCCTCGGGAAGAGCCGTTGCGGTAAGTGTAAATACATCGTCAACCCTTACCGTCTTTTCGCTTTCGTCAAGCTTAAGCTCCGTAACCTTCTGACGCACCTCAACCTCAATGTCAGCTGATACTCTTTCACCGACAGCTGTTACGGTAATCGTTACGTTACCTGCCTTGTGAGCGGTAACCGTACCGCTTTCATCTACGGTTGCAATTTCTTCGTCAGAGGATGTGAAGCTTACGCTCTTGTCTGTTGTATCCTCGGGAAGAACGGTGGCGGTAACCTTACCGCTTTCACCTACCCAAAGGAATTCCTTGTCAAACTCAGCCTCAACGCTGTCTGCCATACGAATAACCGTTACCTTACATTCAGCCTTGATTTCGCCGTTTTCTTCTGATACTGCGGTAAGGGTTGCCTCACCCGTCTTAAGTGCGGCAAATTCGTTGCCGTTTACGCTGATAACCTCTTCGTCAGATGTGAACCATTCAACTTCCTTGTTATATGAATCCTCGGGAAGAACAGTTGCAGTGAGCGTAAATACATCGTCAACGTTGACTGTCTTTTCGCTTTCATCAAGCTGAATATCTGTTGCCTGCTGACGGATTTCGATTTCAACCAGATCTGCAACACCGCTTATGTTCTTAACGGTAATTGTTACGTTACCTGCCTTGTGAGCGGTAACCGTACCGCTTTCATCTACGGTTGCAATTTCTTCGTCAGAGGATGTGAAGCTTACGCTCTTGTCCGTTGTATCCTCGGGAAGAACGGTGGCGGTAACCTTACCGCTTTCACCTACCCAGAGGTATTCTCTGTCAAAATCAGCCTCAACGCTGTCTGCCATACGGATAACCGTAACCTTACATTCAGCCTTGATTTCGCCGTTTTCTTCTGATACTGCGGTAAGTGTTGCTTCACCCGTCTTAAGAGCAGTAAATTCGTTGCCGTTTACGCTGATAACCTCTTCGTCAGATGTGAACCATTCAACTTCCTTGTTATATGAATCCTCGGGAAGAACAGTTGCAGTGAGCGTAAATACATCGTCAACGTTTACCGTCTTTTCAGTTTCGGTAATTTCAATACCCATCACCTGCTGACGGATTTCGATTTCAATTTCTGCCTCGGCGTTACCGTCTGCAGAGGCTACCGTAACTGTTACGAAGCCTGCTTTGTTTGCGGTTACTTTACCGTTTTCGTCAACAGTTGCTATATCTTCATCAGAAGAAGTGAAGCTTACGGCACTGTCAGTAGGCTCTGCGGGATTAAGAACAACCCCGATATCACCCTTTTGACCTACGTTGAGGAACTGCTCACTGAAGCTGAGCTCTATTTCTTCAACAAGGCGGATTACATTAACCTTAATCTGCTTTGTTATCTGAGGATTATCAACCGAAATAACGTTGATATATGTCTCACCCTTTGAAACGGCAGTGATTATACCCTCACTGTCAACCTTTGCAATTTCTTCGTTCTCACTTTCAAAGCGAAGCGCAGTATTGTAAGCGTCTGAGGGAAGTACGGCTGCCTGAGCCTTCACCTGCTCACCCTCGTTAAGGGTGTATTCCTCAGTGACGGCTATATCCTCAACGGGAAGAACAACCTCAACACGGCAGAAGTCTATAAATCTGCCGTCGGCAGTTGTTACGGTTACGTAGGTCTGACCCTTATCAAGAGCAATAAGCCTGCCCTCTGAATCAATGCGGGCAACCGCCTCGTTGCTCACCTTCCAGCTTACCTTCTGATTTGAAGCGTTGGCAGGATAAACCGCTGCATTGAAGCTATAATCCGTACCCTTGTATACCGTAAGCTCGGATTCCTTAATTTCCACACCGGTTACGGGCTCTATTACCGTTATTATACAGGTTGTCTGAGCCTTGCCCATCTGAGCTCTGACGGTAACCGTTGCGGTACCGGGAGCAACGGCAATGAAATTACCCTCACTGTCAATCTTAACGATGCTCTCGTCGTCGCTTTCAAATGTAACTGTCTTATCATAGCTGTTTTCGGGAAGCACGGTAACCTCAAGCTTACCGCTTTTGCCTCTGATTATTTCTGTCTGTTTATCTGTAACAAGAGTTTCGGGAGGCTGTAAGCAGGTAAGAACACAGCTGTCCATAAAGCCGTTATCTACGGTTGTTACGGTTACTGTAACCTCACCCTCCTTAAGCACGGTGATAACACCCGAAGCCGAAACAGAAGCTATTGAAGAATCTGAGGTTGACCAAATAACATTCTGATTGTTTGCATCCTCGGGCTCTATTATTGCCTTTATTGTAAACTCGTCGCCTACAAGAACGGTATCCTCATTCTTTTCAAGCTTTACACCTGTAACGGGTTCAAGCACGGTTACCTTACAGATACCCGTCTTACCGTTATCCTCAGCAGTTACGGTAATTGTTGCCGTGCCGCCTCTGAGGGCAACCAGATGTCCGTCCTCCGTAACGAATACGGTTGCGGGGTCTGAGCTGACAATTTTATAATTTCTGTTTGTGGCATCTGCAGGAAGAACGCTTACGGTAAGGTCTGCCTCAGAGCCCTTTCTTATATCAAGTGTCGATCTGTCAAAGCTGATTGATGTTACGTGCTGCTTAACCGTTACGGTGCAGGTTGCGGTGAAGCCACCCTCTGCAGTTGTTGCGGTAATTACAGCTGAACCTGCTTTAAGTGCCGATATCTCCCCGCCGTTTGTAACTCTTGCAACAGAAACGTTGGAGGAGGTCCACTTAACGCCCTGATTATATGCTCCGAGAGGAAGCACGGTAGCGGTAAGAGTTTCCTTCTCGCCGGTGTAAAGTGTTATAGCGTCTGTGTTGAGCTCTATACCCTCAACTGACTGAAGAACGGTTACCTTACAGGTCGCCTTCAGACCGTTTTCGCTCGTTGCGGTTACTGTTGCCGTACCTGCATTCTTACCCTTGATAAAACCTTTTGAGCTAAGGGTAAGCACTGTGCTGTCACTTACTGTCCACTTAACGGTTTTTACCGTTGCATCATCGGGAAGAACGGTGGCCTTAAGCTGATAATATTCGTCAACGTAAACCGTAACGCTCTTTGTGTTGAGGCTGATTTTTTCAACAGCCTTTCTTATTTCCAGCTTACAGTATGCCTTGAAGGCACCGTCATCGGTTCTTACACCGATTGTAACGTTACCGGGGCTGACAGGCTTTACAAGACCGTTCTGGTCAACGGTAGCAATATTCTTATTGCCGGAATACCAATATACGCCCTTATCTGTGGCATCGGTAGGTGTTACGGTAGCCTTGAGCTGAAGTGTTTTGTCAAGATAAAGCACCTTGCTGCTGTAGTTGAGAGAAATTCCCGTTACCTTCTTGAGAACGGTAACCTTCATTGTTGCCTTAAAGCCGCCGTCTACCGTCTTGCAGGTGATGGTTGCAGTACCCTGAGACTTACCGGTGATAACACCCGATGAGGAAACCGTAGCAACGGTCTTGTCGCTTGAAGACCACTTAAGAGTCTTGTCGCTTGCATCTGAGGGAAGAACGGTTGCGGAAGCCTGATATTTTTCGTCAACCTCAAGTGAAACAGAGGTCTTGCTGAGCTTGACACCGCTTACGGGACGTATGCTCAGAACGTCACAGCTTGCCTTGAAGCCACCGTCGGAGCTTGTTGCGGTAATAACCGCATAGCCGGGTGCCTTGGCTGTAATCTTACCGTTTTCATCAACATCGGCAACGTCATAGTTGCTTGAGGTCCACTTGGCTGTCTGCATTGTGGCATCAGCAGGGTAGAATATGGGGGTAACGGTTGTTGAAGCGCCCACGTTCATTGTTACGCTTGCCTTGTTAAGGGTCATACCCGTTACAGAGCGGATAACCTTTACGGTACATTTTGCGGTGATTTCACTGTTATCGTCTGAAATAGCGGTGATTGTTACGGTGCCGGGCTTGTGTCCGTAAACGATACCGTCAGCATCAACGCTTGCAATTGTGGGATTGCTTGAAATCCAGGAAAGCTTTGAATCTGTTGCATTTGAGGGAATAACGGTTGCGGTAATTGCTCTCATACCGTTTTCTCTTACAGCCATAGCCTTCGGGTCAAGGGTGATACCGGTTACGGGCTGTGTAACAGTGATGCGGCAGGTGGTGGAAACTGCACCGTCACCTGAGCGGCAGGTGATGGTTGCAACGCCGGGGCCTACACCCTTGATAAGACCGTTTTTGCTGACAACAACAACCTCCTTGTTGCTTGTTGACCACTTAACGGTTGTATCCGAAACCGTTGCGGGAGTAAGAGTTGCCGTGAACTGCTTATATGCACCCGCATCAATAGTAATACTTGCATAGTTGAGGGTTACGCTTGTAGCAAGCTGAACAACCTGAACAACACATTCGCCTATGAATGCACCGTCGTTTGTTGTTGCATAGATAATTGCAGTACCTCTTGTGCGGCCGGTAACCTGACCTACCTCGTTGACTGTTGCAACGGAGGTGTTGCTCGAATGCCATGTAACCGTACGGTTAGATGCATCGGCGGGATAAACGGTAGCGGTAAGAAGTCTTGTTTCGCCTCTGGGAATCTTTATCTCATCGGCGCCCATAGTAATACCCGTTACGGGAATGTATACCGTAAAATCGCATATTGCGGTGAAATCGCCGTCAACCGTGGTTGCGGTAATTGTACAGTTACCTGCACTGACAGCTGTTACAACACCCGTTGACGAAACTCTTGCCACGGTTTCGTCACTGCTGTCCCAAATAACCTCACGGTTGGTAGCATTGGTGGGAAGCACGTTTGCAATAAGACTCTTCTGATTGCCTCTTGCTATAGTTACGCTTGCGGTGTTGAGCCTGATGCCCGTTACGGGCTGTGTGACGGTTACCTTACATTTCTGTGTGAAATTACCGTCATCGGTGGTTGCTGTGATTATCGCAGTACCTGCTGCCTTGGCCTTTATAAGACCGGTCTGTGCCACGGCAACAACGCTGCTGTTGTCGGTGCGCCATGTTATACCCTTGTCACTTGCATTTGAGGGGTAAACCGTTGCAAGGAAGGTATAATACTCACCTACGTCAAGTGAGAGTGAAGATGTATCAAGTGTAAGACCCGTTACGGGCACCTTTGAATAAACGGTTACGGAGCAGGTGGCAATAAAGCCGCCGTCCTCTGTTTTAACCGTAACAATTGCCGTACCCTCGCCTACTGCGGTAAGCTCACCTGACTGTGATACTCTTACGACGAGGTCGTTATTGGTGGCCCATGAAACATTCTGATTTGTTGCGGTTGAGGGAATAACGCTCGCCTTGTTGTAATAGGTCTGACCCAGATAAAGGCTGATCTCATCCGAGGCAAAGCTTACACCGGTCGCACTTTCAAGCACCGTAACGGTACATGTGGCTGTTTTACTGCTGTTTGCGGTTGTGCAGGTAATTACGCAGGTGCCGCCCGCAACACCTCTTACAACACCGTTTTCATCAACGGTTGCAACGGAGTTGTCAGATGAAGTCCAGCTTACGTTTTTATTCGTAGCGTCTGCAGGCTTGATTGTGGGTACAAGTGTTACTGTCTGGTCCTTCCAGATTTTTGCTTCGGTATAGTTAAGCGTTACGCCGGTTGTTGCAATAAGTACAGTTACAACACATTCTGCAACGAAGGCTCCGTCCTCTGCGGTGCAGGTGATCGTTGCTTTACCTACACTCTTACCGGTTACAAGACCGTTTTCGTCAACGGTTGCAACGCTATTGTTTGAGGTTTTCCATGTAACGTTCTTATTTGAAGCGTAAGAGGGAATAAATTCGGGAGTAAGTGTGAAGCTCTTGCCGACGTAAACCGCCTTTGTTGCGGGAAGCTCAAGTCCCTCAACGGGCTGAGTTACGGTTACTATACATGCGTCAAATTTTTCTGTACCGTCAAGAGCCGTTGCCTTAATTACCGTTCTTCCGGGATAGCGTGCAGTTACAAGACCGTTTTCGTCAACCGTTGCAACCTTGGGGTCGCTTGAAGTCCAGAGCACATCACCGTAAGAGGTATTGTCGATTGCAACTACCGTTGCCGAAAGCTTATATGTTGCAGGCACCTTGAGGTCAAGAGTTTCTTTATTTACGGTTACGGCAGATGCCATTCTTGTAACACGCACTGTTCCTTTTACTGTAATTGCGGTACCGTCCTGGGTTGTGGCTGTGATTGTGCAGGTGCCGAGGCCTCTGGGATAAAGCACACCGTTATAATCAACCTCGCAGACGTTTTTATCGCTGGTTGACCAGCTGAGAAGCTGATTGCCTGCATTTTCGGGCATAATAACCGTTGTGAATCTTTCGCCCGAGGTTTCGGGTGTAAGAACCTTGATGCTGCTTGTGAATGCAAGTGAAGAAATAAGAGGTTTTACCGTAACGGTGAATTCACCGCTGATATTTGTTCCGTCGGTTGTTGAATAGGTAACCTTTGTAGTGCCTGACTTGAGTGCGGTAAGCTTTGCCGAGGCAATACCTGCGCCCGTTACCTTTATGTCGCTTATCGAAACCACCG
Source organism: Clostridia bacterium (assembly GCA_017517865.1). Lineage (GTDB taxonomy): Bacteria > Bacillota > Clostridia > Oscillospirales > Acutalibacteraceae > UBA6857. The sequence continues at coordinate 29,397 of JAFWYB010000013.1, forward strand.
AGGGGTCCTCCGCGGTCCAGGTGATGGTTTTGTTGCTTGCATCCGAGGGGCTGACTCTGAGGCTGTATTCGTATTTTTCGTTTACCGTGAGGTTAACGTTCTTTGAAAGAGAAGAATCCGCGGGGGTAAGAGAGGTAACGGGTACCGTTTGCTTAACCGTAATGCTGCAGGAATCCGTATAGACCGTTGCTCCGCTTGACACTGTTACCGTTACCGTGCAGGTACCCGCTTTCACACCGGTGATAACACCGTTCTGATTTACTGTTGCAACCGAGGTATTGTTGCTCTTCCAGCTGTAGGTAAGCTCATCTGTAGGACCTGCGCCCGAATCAACGCCGTAGGGCGTTGCGATAACGGTGAATCTGTCACCCTCAAAAATCTCAGCTTCATCGTGCGAGAGCATAACACCGCCGAGAGGATTAAGGATTGTAACAAGACAGCCTGCGCTGAAGCCGTTTGACACAGCAACAACCCTTACAGGCTCTGCCGAATACTTTTTAACGGTTACAACCCCGGTGCTGCTTACCGAAACGGCGTCCGGATTTTCACTTGTCCATTCAACGGGGTCCTTTCCCTTTCCGTCGGGAGCAAGAGTTGCTCTTAACTCAAAGCTGCTGCCTACTGCTGCCGAATGTGTAGACTTGTTCAAAGAAACACCGAGGGTGTGGTATTCAAGAGAGTCTATGGCTGACTGAAGCTTCTGTGCCGCATCGTCTATTGACTCCTGGTCAAAGCCGCCCGGATTTCTGAGAATCAGCATCGCAACATCGTAATATGCCTTGAGAGATTCTGTGCTCAGATAGTTGTCCCACTCCTCCTGAGGCGGAACATTATCAAGAGCCGCCTCGAGATTTTCGATATTGTAGGCCCGTGCCTGAATACCGAAATAGTCATACTCAGGCACAAGAGGCACTGCTCCCATCACCATAAGTACGCACATAAATAAAGCAAGCATTTTCTTCTTCATCTTCATTACCTCGATTCAAAGTTGATATTTATCGGAATAGATGTTATATATAATACTTATAATGGCATTTGACGCCAATTTAGTGCTTATCATTATAATTCAAAAACAAAGCAGTGTCAACCGATGTTACAGAATGTGTTGAAAAAGTTTACAAATTATGATAAAATCAAACCGATTGATGAACAGCAGATTAACGGTCTGAACAGAAAGGGCGGAATAAATGTGAAAAAATTTATCTCTTGGAACGTAAACGGAATAAGAGCCTGCGTAACAAAGGGCTTTCTTGATTCCTTCACAGAGCTTGATGCCGATATATTCTGCCTGCAGGAAACAAAGCTGCAGGAGGGTCAGATAGATATGCCCCTGGAGGGCTATCATCAGTATTGGAATTATGCCGAAAAGAAGGGCTATTCGGGCACCGCAATTTTCACAAAGGAAGAGCCGATAAGCGTCTTTTACGGTATGGACATTCCCGAGCACGACGCCGAAGGAAGGCTTATAACACTTGAGTTTTCAGACTTTTACTTCGTCACCTGCTACACCCCCAACGCTCAGGACGGACTCAAGAGACTTGACTACCGAATGAGGTGGGAGGACGCCTTCAGGGAATACCTTTGCAGCCTTGATAAAACTAAGCCCGTAATCATTTGCGGCGACCTCAACGTCGCACATAACGAGATAGACCTTAAGAATCCCAAGAGCAACCGCGGCAACGCAGGTTTCTCCGATGAGGAAAGAGAAAAATTTTCACAATTGCTTGATTCAGGCTTTACCGACTCCTTCAGATATCTGTACCCCGACCTTGAGGGTGCCTACTCCTGGTGGAGCTACCGTTTTCAGGCAAGAATGAAGAATGCGGGCTGGAGAATAGACTACTTTTTAGTTTCGGACAGAATAAAGGAGCAGATAAAGGAAGCGAAGATTCACAGTGAGATTTTCGGTTCTGATCACTGCCCCGTAGAGCTTGTGCTCAGCTGCCCCGAGGACAAATAAAATGCAGAATCGCAGGTAATGTCAGCGATAACGGATAAGCTTTGCCCGATCATGTGATCAAGCAACAAAAGCTACTGTGCAAAATCAGAAAAGAGGTAATACGTGAAAAATCGTATTACCTCTCATTTTTTTGCACGTTCATTTTCAACAGTGAACAGAATCGTTTTTAGGCGTAGCCCCAGGTCAGAAGCTCCCAATCACCGTTTTCGGTGCGGGCAAGATACCATGACCATCCATAGATTCTGTTGGCGTTCCATCCGCCACCACCTGATACGGGGCTTCTCATAACCGAAGAAAATTCAATACTTTCCGTGTAATCTGCCTTCTCATTAAGACTGCGACAATATTCAAGGCAGTCCGTACTGTCAACCTTAAGAGAATAGAGCACCGCTCTGTCAAAGGGCAGTTCACCCTCAAAGGTTTTCACCTTTTTTATAACCTCTTCTGCCGCCATGTCTATATCTTCTTTGCTGTAATCCGTGCAGTTGTTGTAGTCTATTTCAACCTTAACAGGTCTTGAATAAATATATACCGACACACCGGCGGCAACCAACACAGCAACAAGCACAACCGACATAACAACTATTGCTTTTTTCTTCATAACTTCACCCCTTTTCCGGTTTTATTGTAACATAGCCGTGAAAGAAAATAAATATTTTTTCTCCTTTGTAAGAAAAATGTAAGAAAGCCGCTGAGTCCGGTTTCATAAAAGCAAATGCAGTTATCTGACGTCGGCAGCTGACCGATTACATCTGAATACTGACTACCAAATTTTTCTTTACTTTTTTCTGTTCTTATAGTATAATAAATTGATTATGCCATAATATTACAAAACACAGGAGGCGATACTGATGTTTATAGATAAAGCCACAATTAAAATAAAAGCAGGTGACGGCGGTAACGGAGCCGTAGCCTTCCACCGTGAAAAATACATCACCTCGGGCGGCCCCGACGGCGGTGACGGCGGTAAGGGCGGCGATATCGTTTTTGTTGTTGACGATAACCTTTCTACCCTCGCAGATTTCAAGTACAAAAGAAAATACAAGGCTCCGAACGGCTCCGACGGTCAGGGTGGCAGACGTAACGGCAAAAAAGCGGAGGACCTTATTATCAAGGTGCCCAGAGGTACAATAATCCGCGAAAAGGAAAGCGGCACTCTTATGGCAGATATGTCCACTGACGAACGCTTCATCGCCGCAAAAGGCGGTAAAGGCGGTTGGGGCAACAGCCATTTTGCCACCTCAACAAGACAGACTCCCCGCTTCGCCAAAAGCGGTGCCCCCGGTGAGGAATGGGAAGTAGTGCTTGAATTAAAGCTTCTTGCCGATGTAGGTCTTTTAGGCTTCCCGAATGTGGGCAAATCAAGCTTCATTTCAGTCGTCAGCCACGCTAAGCCCATAATCGCTGACTATCATTTCACCACCATCACCCCCGTGCTCGGCGTAGTTTCTCTCGGTGAAGGCTCATCCTTCGTTATTGCAGATATACCCGGACTTATCGAAGGAGCAAGTGAGGGCATAGGACTCGGACACGCATTTTTAAGACACGTCGACCGCTGCCGTATGCTGGTACACATTGTTGATGTTGCCGGCAGTGAGGGCAGAGACCCCATCGAGGACTTTGAGAAAATCAACCTTGAGCTTGAACGCTTCAATCCCGAGCTATCAGAAAGACCGCAGATTGTTGTTGCCAATAAAATTGACCTTGCAGAGCCCGAACAGCTCCTTCGCTTCAAAAAATACATTGAAGAAAAGGGCTATGAATACTATGAGATGTGCGCCCCCATCAGCGAGGGTACGAAAGAGGTAATAAATGCGGTTGCCGCAAAGCTTCAGACACTCCCCCCCGTAAAGCAGTATGAAAGAGAGGAAATTCCCCTCGACACACTTCTCGCAAAGCAAAATACAGGCTTTACAATCACCGTCGAGGACGATGTATATATTGTTGAGGCAGAATGGCTTATCAGAATCCTCTGTCGCACCGACCTTGACGACTACGAATCGCTACAGTATTTCCAGAGAGTTCTCATTTCAAGCGGAATCATTGATGCTCTTCGCGAAAAAGGCATTCAGGAAGGCGACATAGTTTCAATTTACGATTTTGAATTTGAATTTATGAACTGATACTCAGGCCTTGCCTGAGCAATGCAGAATGCAAAATGCAGAATTGCGGTCGCACCCTACCGTATATCTGTCAGTCAGATTGTATCTGCGTAAGATGACTTTTATAAAACAGTAAAAGTGTTGATAATAAAAAATATTGAGGTTTAATCTTCAGATCAGGCGGGCAGAGCTTCTGATACCGTATCCCGGTAAAAGCGGATTATTCCGGAGCGAAGCTCCCCACCATTCTGCATTCTGCACTCTGCATTTTGCATTTAAAAAGAGGTTTTCATGAACAGATTATTTGATAAAAACTGCGATGTAAACAATTTAAGTCCTCTCACCCTCGCCTTTGTCGGCGACACGATCTTTGACCTTTTTGTCAGGGAAAAGCTGGTGTGCGAGGCTAACAGACCCGTTAACAGACTTCACAGGGCTGCAACGGGCTACGTAAGTGCTGCAGCCCAGGCTAAGGCGGCTCAGAAAATTCTCCCCTTGCTTACGGAAAAAGAAGTTTCCGTATTAAAAAGAGGAAGAAACGCACATACTAACCACAAGGCAAAAAACGCCTCCGAGGGTGACTACCATTATGCCACCGGTCTTGAAGCACTGTTCGGATATCTTTATCTGAGTGGAGAAGTAGACAGACTCAGAGAGCTTTTTGACCTTATAATAACGGACTGATAAGTCCCCGAGGGTGTGTTTTTTCTGAAGCTCAGACGAATTACTACAGATACTCTTATCTGCATCTGCGGACTTTGCTTTTTCAGTATATCCGTAAATATGTTTGCCTCACATAACGGTATCGTTCAGGGCGGCTTTACGGGTATAGGTACGATGATTAACCGATTTTTCCCCGTCGTACCCATCGGCACCGTGATTTTCAGCTTTAACATTCCCTTATTTATTCTTGCAAGGCTTTATCTTGAAAAGAGTATACTGCCCCGTACTGTTCTTATCACCGTCGGGCTTTCTCTTTTCATCGATGCAGGCTCACGCTTTATCCCTGCCTATACGGGAGATAAGCTTCTGTGCGCAATTTTCTGCGGTGTCTTTGCAGGTCTCGGGCTTTCACTAATTTTCTATACGGGCGCCTCAAGCGGCGGTACGGATATAATAGTAAAGCTCATAAGAAAGAAAAAGCCTAACCTCTCAACGGGCACTCTCATACTCATCTTCGATGCAGTTATAATAGGTATTTCCGGCTTTGTTTACGGCAATATCGAGGCTGTTCTTTACTCTTTGGTGGCAGTGTTTCTCACCTCAAGGGTAATCGACTTCGTGCTTTACGGTGCGGAACACGGAAAGGTAATTATAGTAGTTTCCGACAAAGCTAAGGAAATGGCTCAGATTATTATGAACGAGCATTCAAGAGGCGTCACCCTGATAAAGGCTCAGGGAGGATATACACACAAAGAAAAAAATATACTGTGGTGCGCTGTACGTGCATCTCAGGTCAGAAATATCAACAGGTCGGTCAAAGCCGTTGACCCTGCCGCTTTTACGGTAATATGCGATGCGGGTCAGATAATAGGTGAAGGCTTTGCCACCTGACAGGAGGAATAATTATGACAGTAAACGGCTCAAACGACGGCTTCTGGCTTATCAAAACCGTCGATAAAAAAATCAACGTAAAGGGTGCACCCTATCTTGATATGCTCCTTTGCGACAAAAACGGAGAAATCAATGCCAAGCTCTGGGATTACAGCGAGCTTGCCCACGGCGTTTTCGAACCCGGTGAGCTTGTAAAAATAAGAGGTACCGTTTCAGCCTATAACGGACAGAATCAGCTTAAGGTTGACCGCATAAGAAAGGTAACCTCCGCTGACGGAGTAAACATTTCCGATTTCGTACCCTCGGCAGAGTACAGCGGAGAAATGATGCTCGGCAGCATTATGAACGTCATTTCATCGGTTAAAGACGAGGAGCTTAAAAAGCTTACATACGCTCTTGTCAAGGACCGTGAGCAGGAAATTTTACACTGGCCCGCCGCATTCAAGCTTCATCACGCAATAAGAGGCGGACTGCTTTACCACACCCTTTCAATAATAAAGCTTGCTGAGGGCATCTGCAGCATTTATCCCGCCGTTGACAGAGATCTTCTTATGTGCGGAATTATCGTTCACGACCTTTGCAAAATTGATGAATTTAATCTCAGCCCCGCAGGCCTTGTAACAAGCTACAGCGTTTCAGGTGAGCTTCTCGGCCACCTTGTTATGGGTGCGATGAAAATTGACGAAAAAGCAAAGCTTCTCGGCATTGATAAAGAAAAGGCTATGCTTCTCGAGCATATGGTAATTTCTCACCACGGCGAGCCGGATTTCGGTGCCGCAGTGCGTCCTATGTTCCTTGAAGCTGAAATTCTCAGCCAGCTTGATAAGCTTGACGCTACAATTTACGAAATCACCTCGGCAGTGAGCGAAACACCTGCCGGCGAATTCACCCCAAGACAGTGGGCACTCGACAACAGAAAGCTCTATAATCACAACCGCAAAGAGGTAAAAGTGAAGGCAGAGCTTGAAAATTAAGCCTTTATTTTGGTTAGCAGAAGCAAAAAAACACGGTTTTAACGAGGAAAATTAAGTAAAAAGGTAGAAATTATCGAAATACTGTTGCAATTTTCCCTGAAAAGTGTGATAATATACACTAAGTTATTATGTCAAGGAGTGTGTGTTGATGAGAGTTATCACCGGTTCGGCAAGAGGCAGACGTCTCGTAACCCTCGAGGGCGACGATGTAAGACCCACCACCGACATTGTAAAAGAAGCTCTTTTCAGCATCATTCAGTTCGAAATTGAAGGAAGAAACGTTCTTGATCTTTTCGGCGGCTGCGGTCAGCTTGCAATAGAGGCTCTCTCAAGAGGCGCCCGCAGTGCAACAATAGTTGACCTTTCAAAAAAATCCGTTGAAGTTATAAAAAAGAATGTCAACACCACAGGCTTTACAAATAACGCCTTCGTTGTCAACAGTGATGCGGTTTCCTTCCTTTCAAGAACAAGAGACAGATTTGATATTGCCCTTCTCGACCCTCCCTATTCAAAGGGACTTATCGAAAAGGCTCTGGAAAGGCTTCCCGACGTTATGAACGAAAGCGGAGTTATCATATGTGAGGCTCCCTTTACAGACGAGCTTCCCGAAAGGGCAGGCAGCTTCATTCTTAAGAAAAAATACAGATACGGCAAAACAGGACTTTTCCTTTACAGATGCGAAAGCGAAGGGAATGATTGATATGAGCGAAAGAATCGCTATTTATCCCGGCTCCTTTGACCCTGTTACCAGCGGTCATCTTGATATCATCCGAAGAAGCTCAAAGCTTTTTGATAAAGTTATAGTTGTGGTAATGACAAACCACAAAAAGCAGGGTCTTTACACCTTCAGCGTTGACGAGCGCGTTGACCTTATAAAAAGATGTACGAAGGACCTTACAAACGTCAGCGTCGATTCCTATATGGGGCTTCTTGCAGACTATGCGAAAAAGCAGAAGGCGGTTGCCATTATCAAGGGACTCAGAGCCGTTTCGGATTTTGAGAACGAATTCCAGCAGGCACTCATAAACAAAAAGCTCAACGACGAGGTTGAAACGGTGTTTATGGCAGCTGATTCGGAGCATATGTTTTTAAGCTCGAGTATGATAAAGCAGGTTTGTCAGCTCGGCGGAGATATATCCCAGTTTATTCCGGGTGAAATTTCAAAAGATATTATAGAAAAGTTAAAGAAAGGGTAAGTTAATATGGCAAACTTTTATGATCTTGAAACCGACCTTGAAGTCGAAGACGTAAGCTCAGGTGACGGCTACGATTACGAAGAGGAATATGAGGAGTATGAGGAAGTAACCGAATTCGGTGTTTACGACGAGGCTGCCGCAGATGCAAAATGGGGCGAAATGGAATTTGAACAGCTTGTTGTTGAGCTCGGTGACATTCTCGCAAGAAGCAAGAAGTTCTTCTTCTCAAAGAAAAAGAGAATCGTTGACGGCGAAGAAATAACACACCTTATTCAGTTCATCCAGAACAAGCTTCCCTCAGAAATCATCAACGCAAGAGATGTTCTTGAAAGAGAAAGCTCAATCATTGCTGCCGCAAAGCAGGAAAAGGACAGCATCCTTGCCGAGGCTCACAGACAGGAGCTTGAAACAGTAAACAAGGCAAAGAGCTACTACACAGACACAGTGAAGAAGGCTCAGGACGATGCTGCAACAATTATTGCAAAGGCTAAGCAGCAGGCTCAGGAAATGGTTGAAGAAAGCAACATCTACAAGATGGCAAGAGAAGAGGCTGAGAGAATCAAAGAAAGCACCGAGAGAGAAACTCAGGCTATGATTGCAAAGACCACAGATGAATGCGACGAGCTCAAGGAGCACGCAAAGCAGTATGCAATCTCTGTTACAGAGGGCGCACGCAACTTCGTTGCAAGCTCACTTGCAGGCTACCAGGGCATCGCTATGACAAACCTTGACCAGATCAACAAGGTTAACACTCAGTTCCAGAGCGAATATGCAGCTCAGGTAAGAGCACTCGGTATAGACGAATAATAAAAACGGCATCCCAAGGGAGACACTCCGTAAGGAAGTTGTCTCCCTTCGGCTTTTGTAATCAGCCTAAAAGATTGAATTGTAGGTAATATCAATCTATATGGAGGATTACATATGTCAAATATAATTGAAGAATTATTCTACGGAAATCTTGAGCCACAAGAGCTCACCACAGAAATAACACCCAGACTCAAAAAGAAGTTAAATGAGCTTGTAAAGAAAGAGGAAAAACTGGCAGCAAAACTGTCTGACGAAGAAAAAGAGGAGTTTGCAAATTATGTGAGCACATATAATGAGTTTTCAAGTATGAGCATTTGTGACGGCTTTGTTTCAGGTTTTGGATTTGGTGCAAGATTTACATACGATACTTTTGTTGTGAATTCAAAAGGAGGTGTGTAAAATGAAAGAGAAAACAAAAATCACCTATCGCCAAGTCAATGGCTTTCTCATTCCAAACATCATCCTGCCACCCGAACAAGCAAATATTATCATCGGCAAATGGGGTGAGCGAGTGCCGGTGGCACTCAAACAGGCGAACCGACCGAGCCGGCAGGCGAGACATGATGCACAAAAACTACCTTGAACACAACAAACGAGGTTTATTTATGCTGATGGTAACCAAATGCACACTTTGGCCTTATCTTGCAGATATTGACCGTCAGGCAAATGAAGTGTATGACCTTCTGATTGAACAGATGAAAGAAGCTGAAGGCGTTACAGAAGAGCTTAAAGAGCAGGACCAGCTTGAATGGGTACAGAGAATGGGCAACATTCAGCAACGGGCAAGAGAAAATGTCTGTAGCGAGCTGATATACAGTTAAATTGATTTTGATAAAGAAATGCACGACTTACGGCAATGTAGGTCGTGCTTTGTTTTAGTGTTGAAAATGCCTTCTGTTCGTTAAATTTCTTGGATAATACATTGGAACATTTCAACAAATTCTATCGAATACAGAGCAAATTTCAAAAAAACCATACAATATGTTGTGGTTGATAGTGGTTGATTTCGACTTATATGGTATGAATTTTCAATCTTATCTGTGATGATTTTTCACAAGTGTGAGAAAGCGTTCTTCAAATAAACTTATCGCTGAGGAAACAATCTCCGGGATTTTAATTTTTATCTCAACTCCATATACACCGTAAACACACCGTCTTCAGCTATAAATTCACCATTTCCTCCGATATTTTTGCAGAAGGCAGCGATTGATTTTGTGCCGAGTCCGTGACCGTCACCGTTTTTATTTTCTATGAGCACCCTTGTCATTAAATCCGACTTCACCTCTCAAAGCTGTTTCTACCCATAATGATAAAATGTGATTTTCATAATTTTAATTTCAATCGGGAAGTAAAATCCTCAGTGGTTGATGCTTATTAAAAATATTGTTCGTTTTTTTCGTATTTTATTGACAAAGCACCCTCTGATAATTATAATATAATCAAACTGTACCCGGGTTTACTTTGTGCTAAACCCTTTTGAAAGGAGCGATGATTTGTCGAACTTTAGAAGCGAAGCAGAAACCAAGGAATTACACAGAAAAATTCTCACAGCTGCAACGGCTTTGTTCATTCAGAAAGGCTATGAGCGTACAAAAATAACCGATATAGCAAAGCTGTCCGGTGTTCCTAAGTCAAAGATACTTTATGTAATGAACAGCAAAGAGGAAATTTTAGGATTGCTTGTCACAAGGTTTCTCGACGGCGTTACAGAGGCATCGGATGCTGTTTCAAAAAAGCTTACCGGTGACCGTATGCTTATCTTCATAGCCAATGACGTTTTGCAGCTTTATATGGCAGAGATGAACGAGGATATGCGAAACCTGTATCTTGCCGGCTATTCGATGCCGAAAACAAGCGAAGAAGTCCTTAAACGCAGAACAAATATGATGTATGAAGCTTTCAGTGAAATATTCCCGACTTTTGAAATTAAGGATTTTTACGAAACTGAAATCGCTTCAATGGGTATAATGAGAGCATATATGACCGTACCCTGCGATATGTATTTTACTATTGAAGCGAAGGCAAGAAGACTTGTTACAATGCTTCTGCGTATTTATAAGGCAGAAGATGAAAAAATCACCGAGGCGATTGAGCTTATTGAAAAAATAGACTTTGAAGCTACAGCAAAAAAAGCTGTGGAAAGTGTATTCAATGAACTTGATATAAAATCAAACAAGTAATTTCTGAAAGGAGTAAATTATATGAAAAAACTTTTATCAATCATCCTTGCAATCTTAATGGTTGCGACAACCGTACCCTATGTCTTTGCGGCGGACGTCATAGCAAGCGGCGAATGTGGTGCTGACGGCAATAATCTTACCTGGGTGCTTGACTCCACAGGAACACTTACCATCAGTGGTGAAGGTAAAATGAAAGATTATAGTTCAGGTAGAGATATTCCCTGGTATGAGTATGCACAATATTCAAGCAGTAACAAATTTAATACGGTAGTTATCGAAAACGGGGTTACAAGCATAGGAAATTATGCATTTTATTCGTGCAAATATTTCAGAAGTGTAACAATTCCGGATAGTGTAACAAGCATAGGACATTATGTATTTATAGATTGCTTTGCTCTTACAGATGTAACAATACCTGACAGTGTAACAAGTATAGGTGATTGCGCATTTCAAAGCTGCAAGGCTCTTACAAGCATAACAATACCCGACAGTGTAACAAGCTTAGGTCGTGTTGCATTTTCCAATTGCACAGGCCTTACAAGTGTAACTCTCGGCAACGGCGTCAAAGAGATAGATGAGCATGCTTTCCAAGGTTGTACGGAAATAAAAGAGCTTACTATGCCTGCTTCTGCAAAGATATTTAACAGCTCTGAAACTTTTGCTGATTGTACAAAGATAGAAAAAGTAACCCTTACAAAAGGCACCGGCACAATGCATCGCTATAACATAGACGCATCTTCAAGCTGGACCAGTACTAAAACTTATTTTAAGTACACACCATGGTATATAAGTGGGTGCAGTACTGTAATAATTGAAGAAGGTGTAAGCGACATAAGCCAGTACGCTTTTTGTAACAGTAAAAATCTGACCGAAATATTTATACTTGATCCGAACTGCTCAATTTACGATGAGGAGGAAACTATATACAGCGGAGCCAAGATTTATGGCTATGCCGGTTCCGGCGCTCAGGCATATGCTGAAAAATACTCAAGAGCGTTTATTGCTTTTACTGCTTGTCCTCATGAGTATCTGGAGTCTTATTGTTTAAACGTTCCTGAGGTTAAAGCAACTTGTACTGAAGTGGGATACACATCAGGTACATATTGCACCTTGTGTGAAAAATGGCTTTCAGGGCACAGAGAAACTCCTGCTCTCAACCATAGCTGGGCAAACCTTGACGGCATCTGTGCAAACGGCTGCGGTCTTGAATGTCTCCACGAAAACCAGACAGGCGGAACCTGTGAAGTCTGCGGTGCTTCACTCCATGTCTGCGATTTCAGCGGTGAATGGAAATACGATGCATATAAGCATTGGAAGGAATGCGAATGTGGTCTTAAAAGTGAAGAAGGCACACACTCAGACAGTATGGTTATCTGTACAGAGAAAGCAGTTTGTGAAACTTGCGGTGCAGAATACGAGGAAAAGGACAAAATTATCCACGATGAAACCGTGGAATATGTAAACGGCTTCTGCCCCAACTGTGATGACTACGAGCCTGCCGTTGATTCTGACTCTGACGGTTACTACGAAATCGGTAACGCAGGTCAGCTGTACTGGTTTGCAGATAAGGTCAAAAACGACAGGACCAACTATAGCTATGCAAATGCTATTCTGACCCAAAACATCGTGGTCAATGAAAATGTATTGACTGCGGACGGTAAGCTTAACGGTTCCGGCTCGGATTTCAGAGCTTGGATACCTCCTTACGCATACAAGGGCACATTCGATGGCGCAGGCAAAACCGTCAGCGGTCTGTATTTTAAAGACACGGAAGAAAGAGATGTAGGCTTTATAGGCTATCTTTACGGTGGCACAGTGAAGAATCTGACAGTAAAGGATTCGTATTTTAATGCCTATAGCGCTGTGGGCGGTATTGTTGGTAGTGTTATTAAGGGCACAGTCACCGACTGCTTCAGCAGCGCTACCGTAATTGCCGGGTCTTTGGGTTATGCCGGCGGTATCGCGGGTGAAAACGGTGCCGGTCTTGTGGAACGCTGTGCTAATTCCGGTTTCGTTACATCGGGAAATGAGGCCGGTGGTATTGTAGGCTACAATCATAACTATTATGATGATCCCGATCCTGCAATTATACACCATTGCTATAATATTGGCAGTGTCTCCGGATACACTGTAGGTGGCATTGTAGGCTATGCAGTTCAAAAAATGGGTTCTTCTGTCGAGATAGATAGCTGCTGGGCTGCCTGCGAGCTGAACGGCACAAATAGTGTAGGTGGTCTGATAGGCCATGCCAGTGGTTCAACAATAAGATGTTGTATTTACGATAAAACAGTTTTCACGGGCAATCCGGTCGGCAAGAAAACAAGTTGTAATATCTTCGACTCCGGATTCAAAAGTACCGAGGAATTCGCCAGTGGCGATGCTGCTTATCTGTTAAACGGCAAATCCTCAGGGGGCTTTTGGAGACAGACTATCGGTACCGACGCTTACCCCGGCTTCAGCGGTGATAAGGTCTACTACGGTTATATCTCCTGTGCGGACAATGCCAAGAAGGGATACACCAACGATGCGACTGCAACAGAAGTAAAGCCGGCGCACAACTGGTCAAATAATGACGGCATCTGTGCTAATGGCTGCGGTTACGAATGTCCTCACGAAAGCTACACCGACGGTGTATGTGATAACTGCAGCTACGAATGTCCTCACGAATGGGGCGAGGGAGTACTCACAAGACCTGTACACGATGCAGTCCTCGGCTCAAAGGACGGCTATTACACCTACACCTGTACTGTTTGCGGCAAGGAAAAGAAAGAGACTGTGAAGAGTGCCGATTACTCAGCTTATGAGGCTGTTTCAGAAGAAATCAATGCTTTGCTTCAGTCTGACGAGCTCACCGATGCCGCAAAGCAGGAAATCTATTCAGCGGCTAATGAATGCGGACTTCTCTCCGATGAACTTACGGAAAGCGAGCAGAATATAGTTGACGATTTAGTTGCAGAGCTTGAAAAAATCGTTGCCGACGCTGAAGAAAAAATTGCAAGCGGCGAATATGTGAAGGTTGACGGCTTTGCAGTATACAATGAAAGAGGTCGCCAATGGTTATTAAAGTTTAACGATGACGGCGTTTACGAAAAAGCAACTGAGATTATCCTTAATTTAACTGATGAAGCAAATGCAAAGATGGAAGAAATGTATGCTTTTGCTCTTTCGCTTGAAGGTAGTGTTGCTGAAAATGCTGAAAACATTGCAAAGCTTGAAGCTGATATTGACGAATTCTTCGGTCAGATTGAAAACTGCCTTGACGGTGTACACAACGGCTTTGTTTACGAAGTAACCGAAGAGGCAAAGTGCGAAGTGAATGCAATCGAATCAGCCACCTGCACACTCTGCGGTGAAACAGACGAAAGAGAAGTCGAAGGCTCGGCTCTCAAGCACTCCTTCACAAAGTACGAAGAAACAGAAGCTCCTAAGTGCGGTGTTGCAGGTAAGGAAGTAGCTTACTGCGACAACGGTTGTCAGACAACTGATGAAAGAGAAATCCCTGCACTTGAGCACATCTTCCTTGACTACGTTTCAAACGGCGATGCAACCTGCACTGCAGACGGCACAAAGACTGCTGAATGTATAAACAGCTGCGGCGCAACAGATACAGTAGCAGACGAGGGTACAAAGCTCTCTCACACTGACGAAGACGGTGACAAGCTTTGTGACAGTTGCGGCGAACAGTACTACTGTAAATATTGCGGCAGAGAGGTTCACGAAGAAAATGGCATTGCGCAGTATATCTGTGTGATCATAATGTTCGTAAAGCTTGTTGTTTCCTTCGTAAAAATGTTACAGGGTGCAGCGGCATAAAAATGTAATACTCCTGTTACCGTGGGCTATCCGCGGTAACAGGTTGGTATAAAGTTTATAAATCTGAAAGGAGAAACATAATGAGCAAAACAATGAAAAAAACCTTATTCATTCTGCTGTCTGTTATGATGATAGCAACATTGATGCTTTCTGCATCGGCCGCAACAACCGTTAACGGCGGAAGCATTGGTGAAGGCTTCAGCTGGAGCCTTGACAGTGACGGTAAGCTTACTATTACCGGTGAAGGTGAAATTCCGATTTACTATGAAGAGGACATACCGTGGAATAATATTGAGATCCGAACTCAGATTAAGTCTGTAGAAATCGGCGAAGGTATCACAAACGTTCCTTACTGTGCATTTTTCAACTGTATTAATCTTGAAAGTGTATCTCTTCCAGATTCCTTAAAGGTAATCGGTGCAAATGCTTTTAACAACTGTGATAAGCTTGAAGCAATTGAAATACCTTACGATGTTAAAGAAATTTGTGATATGGCTTTTGCATTCAGCGGATTGAAGTCTTTAACTGTTCCCGACTCTGTTACACTTATAGGTGCAGGTGCATTCGAATATACAAATGTTGAATCAGTTACTCTTTCCAAGAATATTAATATAATCGCCGCCAAATTGTTCTCCTACTGCGAAGAGCTTAAGAGTATAGCTATTCCCGAAGGCGTAAAAGCAATTAATTCTAATGCTTTCAATAACTGTAAAGCACTGAAAGAAATAACTATTCCCGATTCAGTTGAACTCATTTCATCCCAGGCCTTTTTTTTCTGTGAATCACTCACTCAGATTAAGCTTCCCGCATCACTGAAGACAATCGGCTCAAATGCTTTTTATGCTTCAGGCTTAACCTCATTAACTCTCCCCAACGGTCTTACGACTCTCGATGACGAGGCTCTGGCAGATCTCGATATTTCCGGCACACTTGTTATTCCCGACAGTGTGACAAGCATAGGTAAGGATATACTTTCAAGATCTGATTTCACAGAATTGGTATTAGGCTCCGGTATGGAAACCGTAAACCTTGAAAGCATCAACCATTATATCAGCCTTATTATTCCTGAAGAGGTTAAGGCAATTGCCGGCACTGAAGAGTATATTTACTTTACCGGTGTTCACTATATGGGTGAAAGAGAAAATCTCACGGTTGAAGATGAAAAACTGAGCGGATCAATTCACTGCATTGAATATATTGATGCAAAAGCTCCTACCTGTGTCAAAGACGGTCACGAGGCAGGCTACTACTGTGAAGTATGTGATGCTTATTTCCTTAACACAGGCGCTGCAACGGGTGAGTTGGCAACAGGTATTCATATATTTGAAGAATATATATCAGATAACAATGCAACCTGCACAGAAGATGCAACAAAGACAGCTTACTGTGAATATAACTGCGGTGAAAAGGATGTTGTAACCGATGAGGGTACAGCGTTCGGTCATAGCAGTGTGATTATTCCTGCGGTTCCGTCAACATGTACTGAACCTGGTAAAACTGAAGGATCATACTGCGGTACATGTGGAGATATCCTGGTTCGGCCTGATGTTCAACATGTAATCCCTCATAAGTTTGAAAAATATGAGATTTACAAACCGGCTACATGCATTGAAAGGGCACAGGAAATATCCTACTGTGAGTACGGATGTAATAATTATGATGTAAGAATCGTTGAAGACTCTTTTGCCGATCATATTCATACAGATGTATGGGAAAACTATGCTAAAGAAGGACATTTCCACAGATGTACTGTATGTAACGAGGTTCTTGATTTAACTCCCCATACATACGGTGATGAATGGACGTATTTTGCCGGATTAGACCTTGACGGAGAGTTAAGATATGAAAAGACAAGATACTGTACGGTTTGCAATCGTTCCGAAACTGTTGAAATCTCCAAAGAGGAATATAACGCAGCAACCGGTAACGCAGCGACCGGTAATACGGACAACTGTGACCACCTTTGCCATAAGGACGGCTTTATGGGCTTTATCTGGAAGATAGTAAAGGTATTCCTCAAGCTCTTCAAATCCAATCCCGTATGCGAATGCGGTGCTGCACACTATTAAGCTGATAAACTGATACCGTCGGGGAAATATTTCTTCGGCGGTATATGAGATTATAAATATAATCCCGAAAGGAGAAAAGCAATGAAAAAACTTTTATCTGTCATTCTTGCAGTTTTGATGATTGCAGCATCAATTCCGATGGCCCTTGTTCCTGCTTCAGCAGCGGAAGAGGGTTACAACGGAGTACCCCTTTATCCTGAGCTTATTACCGAGGAAAACTATGAAACCTTCGGCCTTAAGGACAAGACCTACGTAGGCTTCTATGCGATCAGAAATGCATCAGAGCTTTACGGCTTCAACGAGATGTACAAAGAAAACTTCGGTAAATACAACGATGCGAATGTTGTGCTTCTCAATGATATCGTTGTCAATACCGATATGAGCAATCCGGAATATACCTGGAGTGCTGATATCTTCAATTATTACGGTAACTTCGACGGTAACGGCTGCACAATCAGCGGTCTTTACTGTGTTGATGACACCAAAAATGCTGCAGGTCTTTTCGGCTCTCTCGGCGGCGTTGCCTACGATGGCGACAGCTATGTAAAAAACCTTACCATTGCAAATTCAAGGTTTTCTTCAGATTATTCTGTAGGTGCTCTTGCAGGTGGTCTGTACGGTCAGGGTTATACAATCTCAAACTGCCTTATTGCTTCTGATGTAGTAATTGAAACAGCAGCACCCTTTGCGGGCGGTATGTTCGGTATTATCGATTCTGACTTCAGATATTATTTCACACGTATGAACCTTATTGAAAACTGCGTTATGGCAGGTAAGGTAAAAAGCAGCCGTTCAAACTATGGTATAGGCGCATTCGGCGGCTATGCAAGACATGACGGCAGACAGTTTGTAGAAGCTAAAAACTGCTATTATGTTGAAGGCAACATTATCAGCGGCAGCAGCACAGTACGCAACTACGGCTTCGGCGGTAAATCTGTTGACTACATCACAAATAAGGGTTGCACAAAGATAGCAAACCTCAATGCGGCTCATACCTGCATCAATGTTACCCGTGTTGCAACCGATCCCACCTGCTCATACGAAGGTGTTAGCAGCTATACTCACTGTATTTTCTGCGGCAAAAAGGAAGGCACAGACACCTCTACAGCAGCTCACGGCAAGCACGTTATGGGCGATTATGTTTATAACAACGACGGCACCTGCTATGAAAACGGTACAAAGACAAAGAAATGTATCTATCACTGCGGCAAGGCTGAAACAGTTGAAGCCCCCGACACAATTACCCACGGCAAGATGAAGACTGTATACAAAACTGAGGCTACCTGTAAGAATGCAGGCCACAGCACCTATGAGGAATGTACAGTCTGCGGCTATAAGGTCGGTTATATAGCTTTTGATCAGCTTGAATGTAACTTTGAGAAATACGAAACTGTGCCCGCTACCTGTACAAGAAGCGGTATGATTACCTACAGATGCACTCTCTGCAAGGAACTCAAGTATGAGGAAATTCCTGCTCTCGGTCATGACCTTGTAATGCAGGACGGTAAGGCTCCCACCTGTAAGGAAGAGGGCTACTCCTCACATGCTTATTGCACAAGATGTGATTACAAGACAGAGGAATACACAGTATTCGATAACGTATGGCATGACTATTCAGTTCCGGTTGAAACCAAGGAGCCTACCTGCACAGGTTCAGGTTACACCAGATATAAGTGTAAATGGTGTGACAGCACTGAAATCAGAGACAGAAAACCTTATTTGTCTCACGATTACAAGTGGACCTTAAACGAAGAATACAGCCACTGCGGTCAAAAGCCCTATTATGACGGTGTATGCGAAGACTGCGGATACGCGACTTACAAGTTCGAAGGCGACGTTATAGAACACGATTTTGTTTATGACCGCACCGAGGAGCCTACCTGCTACAAAGTAGGTCTCGACTATTATCGCTGTACCAAGTGCTCAAGAGAGATCTACGAGGTTATTCCTATGCTTGAACACAAGTTTGATATTTTATCTTCAGCCGATGTTGCCGGATGCACTGAGGGCGGAAGTGAGCTTTACCGCTGCTCAAACGGCTGCGGCGACTATAAAAGAGTTTACATTGAGCCTCTGGGCCACGATATTGTAGTAACACAGGCAGTTGAAGCAACCTGCATCACAGACGGCTGGACAGCAGGCGAAAAGTGCTCAAGATGCGATTATGTCGTAACTTCACAGAAAATTCCTGCAACAGGACATACATACGACGAAGAAAACGGCAAGGTAATTTCTGAGCCTACATGTCTTCCCGGTCTGACAGAGTACAGCTGCTCAGAATGTGGCGATACACTTCTTAAGGAAATTGCTGCAACAGGTGAGCACGAGCTCGAAACAAAAACAGTTACTGAGGCAACCTGTAAGGAAAGAGAAAAAACTGAAACAACCTGTAAAAACTGTGAATATTATGTTGTGACAACAGGTGACTATGCTGATGAGCATAAGGAAATCAAGGTAAGACCCGGTGTTGAAGCAACATGTACGTCGTACGGTTATACCGATGAGACCTATTGTGCTTACTGCGGAGTTGTTACAAAGCAGAGGGAAAGTATTCCTATTGGCGACCATAAGGAAGAGATTATTCCCGAAGTGCCTGCAACATGCACTATGGGCGGATATACAAGCGGTGTGAAGTGTAGCCACTGTGGCACTATCATAGACCGTCCCGCTCCTGTTGATCCGATGGGTCACGAGATGATTGAAATCGAACCCATTAAGCTTCCTACCTGTAACGAAACAGGCCACGCAGCTGTATACAAATGTAAGAACTGTGATTATGTAAGCCCAAAAATTGAGTTTACCGATTTGAGTGATCATACATATGATACCGAGCTCATCCGCCCGAGCGACTGCTCTAATCATCCCCTTTACCGCGGCGTATGCAAAGTATGCTCTCACACAATTGAATATGAGGATACAAGATTCGGTAATGATGGCACAAGCCATAACTTCGGCGATAAAATAGGAGCTCTGCCCTACGAATATGTATCAGAAACACAGTGCGGAGTTCGCTGTAATTCCTGTAATAAAATGGAATATACCGTAAATCACAGCTTATTATTTGACGCCGACACCGTGTATTCCCATAAAGGAACTTACGGCAATTATACATATTATGCAACGGGTAAGTGCGGTTTATGCTATCAGACAGTTACATTACAAATTGATAAGGGAGAAATTCGCGGCAATTATCAGGAATGCGACCATATCTGCCACAAGACAGGATTTATGGGCTTCTTTGCAAAGATAGCAATGTTCTTCTGGAAGCTGTTCAAGACCAATCCCGTATGTGAATGCGGTATGGCTCATTATTAATATTAAAGTTTATATAATTACCGCCGGGGAGTAAAACCCTCGGCGGTTATGTCATAAAAAAATCATTTAGCTATTTTGTTAAAAACTTTTTATAGCACAGCCTGTTTTCATTATCAAGAGCCGCTCTGCTTCTTCTCTTGACAATAAAAATATCCTGTGCTCTTTTGTAATTACGAGGGTGATACCCTCACCGTATAACCGTTAAGGCTATCAAAAAAATATTCAAGGAAGAATGTAACAATTCAATAACACTCAGAAGAAAAAACTTTTTCTTTTTGGCGGCAGGTGCGAAGCAAAAATTTTTTTCTACTTTTTTCAAAACTCAGGAACATTTTTGCGTTCTGATGTCGTTATATATATGGAGAGAAAAATATTTTTTCAAAAGCCTAAACTAAATATTATTGACCGTGAAAAAATTTTTTAAACTCTTCGACAAATTCCGCATTGACAAATTTTTCTTGTTGAACTACAATAGCTCCGTCAACACAGACGTTAAAAGTTAGGCTCGCTGTGACAAAAGGTAGCTGTCCCTTTCAGCGAGATGTGGAGACAGAGTTAACCCTATTTTCTTTTTTTCTTTTTCTTTTGCTTTGATTTAATTCAAAGCCGTTACATATTTTGGGTTTAAAATAGAATACCGGCGCGGAAAGAAATTTTCTTCCACGCTTGTTTCTGTTGCCCGAAGTATGTAGCGGCTTTTTTGTTTTGCAATTTTTCTTGCGGCGGGTTGTAAATATTTTGAAAACAATTTGATTTTTGGGTGTCCACTTGGCTTCTCCCAGTCCTAATAGGTGAGGAATTGTTTCTGCATCAAAACAAAAAGCTCAAAACATTTGGAAAGGAGTCAGAAAAAGTTAAGAACAATAATTCAAACTTAATTACAATTATCAGAACACAATGAATGCGGTTTTAGGTGGCTTCAGTATCAACAAGCACTGAATTTATACGGACACATTTACTTGTTGCTACCTCAATGCGATGGCATTAGTATCAACAAGCAACCTTGTCATTATCATTGGAAAATGAGCAGAAAACTTTAAAGGAATCCATTTCCACAACGGAAGAGTATATCAGCACCGCATCCGTCAAGAAAGAAAACTTACAACAATTCATTGATAAAGCAAAGCGTGTTACAAGACTTAAAGAATTGACTCCTGAAATAGTGCATGAGTTTATTGAAAAGATTGTTGTATCAAAGCCAAACTACATTGACGGTGTTAGACATCAAAACATTGATATATACTATAAAGGTGTTGGTATTATCAAATTCTTCTCGCCTGAAGAAATGGAAACTCTTTATCAGAAGCACATTAACAGCAAACGACCAAAAGAAAAAAACGGCATAGCATAAGCTACACCGTGAAAAATCAATATTAAATTTTACTACAAAGGCCACCTCGGGGTACCAACTTCCTTATGAAGGGCACCCCAAAGGCGACTTTTTTTCAATGCGAATTAAAAAAGCTGACGCGGTTGCGTCAGCTTTTTTCTTATTCTACTGAAAGTGAGTCAAGTGACTGCTTCTTAAGGTATGCGTTTATGAAGCCGTCGATTTCACCGTCCATAACGGCATTGATGTTACCCATTTCAAAGCCTGTTCTGTGATCCTTTGCAAGTGTGTAGGGCATAAATACGTATGAACGTATCTGGCTGCCCCAGCCGATTTCCTTCTGCTCTCCCTTGATATCCTCAATCTTGTCAAGATGCTCTCTTTCCTTGATTTCGATGAGCTTTGACTTGAGCATTCTCATACAAACTTCTCTGTTCTGATGCTGGCTTCTTTCAACCTGGCAGGAAACTACGATGCCTGTGGGCTCGTGGATAAGACGAACTGCCGAAGAGGTCTTGTTAACCTTCTGTCCGCCCGCACCTGAAGCACGGTAAACCTCCATCTTGATGTCTTCTTCTCTGATTTCAACCTCAACGGTGTCGTCGATTTCGGGCATAACCTCAAGTGAGGCAAAGGAGGTGTGTCTTCTTCCCGAGGAGTCAAAGGGTGAAACACGTACAAGACGGTGAACGCCCATTTCGCTCTTGAGATAGCCGTATGCGTTTTCACCCTCAATAACAACGGTTGCAGACTTGAGACCTGCTTCGTCGCCGTCGAGGAAGTCAACGGTTGTGAACTTGAAGCCGTGCTTTGTTGACCACTGACCGTACATACGGAAAAGCATCTGGCACCAGTCCTGAGCCTCGGTACCGCCTGCACCTGCATGGAAGGTAAGAATTGCATTGTTGTTGTCGTATTCGCCTGAAAGAAGAGTTGCAAGAGTCTGCTTTTCAAGCTCTGCCTCAACTGCCTTTACGCTTTCTTCACAGTCGGGAAGAAGGTCAAGATCGCCCTCTTCGTCTGAAAGCTCAATCATTACAAGAGCATCCTCATAGGCTGTTTTAAGATCCTCGTAAGCCTTGGTTTTGTTTTTGAGTGCGGCAATTCTCTGAAGCACCTTCTGTGAATTGGCAAGGTCACCCCAGAAATCCTCAGCAGTAGTTTTCTCTTCAAGCGCAACTATTTCCTTTGCCATCTCATCAAGGCCGAGAGCGGCCGAAAGCTCTGTAAGAGGCTTTTCGCTTTCAAGAAGTCTGAGTCTTAATTCTTCAAACTGAATCATATAAATAAATCCTTTCGATAAACTTCACTGTCAAGATAAAAGGTATTTTTAAATCATAAAAACCACCTGAACAAAATAATCCTTTTACATTATACACATTTATTTTTAAAGAGCAACACATTTAAAGAAAATTTATAGTCAAATTAAAGAAAAAATATATCATATACTATATTCAGATAACCGAACGGGCAATAAAATTTATCAAAATTATTGCTTTTAAACTCAAAAAGGTCTAAAATAAAAAGGATATCATCTTTAGGAGTATGCTATGAACTATTACAATTGCTTATGTAACGGCTGCGGTCAGCCCCTCAGGGAGGACGAGGACATTGTTGTCTGCCCCGAATGCGGCACACCTCAGCACAGAGAATGCTATAAAAAAGAAAACCGCTGTGTAAACGCTCATCTTCACAGTGACAGCTTCGTCTGGTCGCCCGCAGAAGGCCACGTACCGTCTTCAGCAGCTGTGCCCGCTTTGCAGATACCTGCTAAAGAAAAGCTCCCCTGCCCCTCCTGCGGTCACCTTAACGAGCCCGATGCAAAGGTATGCGAAAGCTGCTCGATGAAGCTCATCGTCTTGGGCATGAACCTTGCCCAAACGGCTCAGGAAACGGGACACATTGCACCCGCCTCTTCAAAAAAACTGCCCGATTACCCCGCGCCCTTTGTTCTCGGCCGGGGAGAAGGCTTCGAATATGATAACGCGGCTTGTGAAGAGCCCGCAGCTGCCGCAGATGAAGACACTCCGGCAGAGGCTCCGCAGGAGCAGGCAATCAGAAGAGAGCAGGCAAGACAGCACCTCGTTCTGCGCTTTATAGGCACCAACACCGAAAAATATCTCGAAAACTTTTCACGGCTTGAAAGCGGTCGTCGGGCGCGCTTTAATTTTGCCGCATTCTTCTTCGCTCCCTACTGGTTCTTTTACCGTAAGCTTTATAAGCCCGGAATAATCTTTCTTACGGTTTCCTTCCTGCACTCAATTTATTTTTCTCCCGCTCTTTCGGAATATCTTACGGTAGTTGAAAAATACCGTTCTATGGCTCAGCAGCTTTTCACCGACGAAGCCCTTTATACAGCCATTCTTAACGAGCTTGCGCCCCTTATGCCTACGGTTTCACTGGCACTTATCACATCTCTGGCGCTTAAACTTATCGCAGGCTTTATTGCCTATCCCCTTTACAAGAAATACACCGACGCTTCGGTTGCCCGGATAATGTCATCTCCCTCTGCCGAAGCGGGTCTTGCCGCAACGGCAAAGCTCGGAGGCACGTCCTTTATAGGTGTTTTTGCAGCCTTTTTCGGCACAGAGCTTTTAAGCTATATTGTGAGTATGATAATGTACGGTATGTAAACAGCAACTGCCTCAAAGCACAATTTATTTACAAATTATCTGACGCTTTCTATTGACAAAATCTTCAAAATTAGGTATGTTATTATAAAGAAGTAAAATCGAAAATATATTTCAAAGAGGAGAATCTCAGATGAATCAGAAATATAAGAGCATAATCGCAGTAATTGTTGCAATATGGATATTTGCAATGGGCTTTGTAATCGGTAACGACAACGGTGACAAAAAGGCCCGTGAAGAGCTTGCAAACCAGCAGTCGGCATCAACCAACACCACTCCCCAGATTGCAGAAAAGCCCAATAAACCCAGCTTCGACAGCAACGGCGGCACAACCGACAACGGCAACAACGGCGGTGCAACAAATAACGGAGGCACAACCGATAACGGCAACAACGCAGGCACAACCGATAACGGTAACAGCCAGCCCGCACCCACAGACCCCACTCAGTACACAGACGATCAGATCATTGAAATGATGAACTACTATGTAAACCTTGTAAAGGCTGAAACAAATATGACAGCAAGCAAGTCAGAAAAGGTTACTGTTGTTGTTACAGACTGCTCGGTTCCCTCACTTATCGACACTGTAAACGGCATCGTTGACAGAATTGTAGGTAACGGCGGCGACTCATACAGCTACACAATTTCAAACGGCGTAGTTGCTTCAACAGCAGATCCCGAGGCCACGGTCGGCAGTGACACTCCCTTCTCACTTATTCCCCCCACAAACAAGCAGTTTTCCGTTACAAAGGAAGGCGTTGCCGATGCGAGCGTAACAGTTGAGGCTAACGGCAATATCACCTATACTGTAAAGCTTGTTCCCGAAAGCACAACACTCACCTCTCCCACACCCGTTTACAACTCAACGGCTATCGGTTATCTCGACCTTGCAGGTCTTGACATTTCTCCCGCTGAAATTTCACAGGCAGATATGCAGTATCCCGGCTCAACAATTTCAGTAACCGTTGACGCAAACGACAAGGTTGTAAAGCTTTATAACGGTCTTCCTATGTCGGGCGACGGCAAAGCGAGTATCTTCTTTGCAAGCGGCTCCGCGACCTTTGAAGGCGCACTTGATGAAACCTGGGAATTCACCTATTAAAAAGTTAATGCGGTACGCTGAGCGTACCGCATTTTTTATTTCGTTGTTGATTCCTCTTTTTCCTTTGTTGTTTCCTTGTCGCCGTCACCCTCAAGCATTTCACTTAAATCGGTAAGTGCCTCCTCAAGCATACCTTCACCGGTCTGATCTGTAACGTTGCCGTTTTCCGTAAGATCATCGGCAAAATCCTCAAGATCGTTTTTGCCGTCGGTCAGTGCTTCTGTCATATCGTTTTCAATCGTTGTAATCTCATCCTTTACGTCATCCTTAATGCTTTCATCCTCTTTTTTACCGCAGGCGGCAAAAGCCGTAAGCATTAAAACCGCCGAAAGTGTTATTGCAATAATTCTTTTCATAAAAAAGACTCCTTTTCATAAATTCAATTTATGCTTATGCATATTTTTGACCGTTTATGAGTCTTTATTCATTTTGTAATAATATTCCTTTAAAAAAGCCGCTTTCACTGTTGACTTAACCGATAGGGAGTGTTAAAATTAAACAAGCAAAAAAATTATTACAATAAAAGGAGAAAATTATGAGTTCAAAAATCGAAAAGCCAAACAAAAATCCGTTATGGCAGACAACAAGCAGTGAGCGAAAAAGCTATTACTTATACTTTTTCGGTCAGAATATGATTTATAATCTTCTTGCAAGCTTTCTGACCACTTACCTCATTTTCAAAGAAATTGACCCGGTCATGTCAGGTATCGTTGTTACCGTTGTTAAGGTATGGGACGCAGTAAACGATGCTATCTTCGGTGTTATCTTTGACAAAGTAAAATTCAAAAGCGGTAAAAAGTATATTCCCTGGCTGAAAATTGCCTGTGCACTTACCCCTGCCGCCACGGTTGCCGTCTTCGCCATTCCTTCGGCGGCTCCCGAGGTTGTCAAGCTCATATGGTTCGCTCTTGCCTATATCATCTGGGATACCGCTTACACAATCTGCGACGTACCCGCCTTCGGCATCATCACCGCTATGACAAGCCAGATTGAAGAAAGAAATACTATTCTTTCCCTCAAGGGCATTACCGGCGGTATCGGCTCGGCTCTCTCTTATGTGCTCGTAACACTTTTCATCAGCTCAGCTATCAACATCGGTTACGGACCCGTATCAGTCATCATTGCAGTGATTGCCGCCGCAACCATGTTCCCCGTATGCAAAAAGTGTAAGGAAAGAAACAAGCCAGAGGAAGAGGAGCAGTTCACGGTACGCAGTATGATAAAATACGTTATCAACAACAAGTACCTTCTTATTTACTATGTCGGATATATTTTCTACTCCGGTGCTCAGACCTATACCGCACTTCACTTCCTCACTGCCTACTATGTGTTCGGTAATGACCTTATCTCTCTTGTCACCGGCACTATCGCTTCGGTTCCTCAGCTTATTATGGCTCTCTTCGTACCGAAAATCATCAGAAAAATTGATAAAACTTCACTTTTCAAGCTTTCGGTTATCGCAGCAATTGTTCTTTCAATTCCTATCTGCTTTGCACAGAATAACCTCATTCTCTTCATCGTTACCTATATGCTTCGTGCCGTTCCTCTCGGTGTTATCGGCGTTCTCGCCTTCACCTTCACACCCGACTGTGCCGAATTCGGTCAGTACACAACAGGTACGGAAGCCAAGGGTATCACCTTCGCAATCCAGACCTTCGCCGTTAAGCTTTCAGCTGCAATCTCAAGCGGTCTCGGTCTTATACTGCTCGGCCTGTTTAATTTCAAGACAAAGTTTATGGGCAGCGAAATTGAAAACATTGCAGAGCTTATAGAACAGAAGCTTGTTGCCCTTCAGCCCGACGGAGCAATAAGAATAGACGGCTTCGGAACCCTTAAAGCCATCAACGCCGCTTCAATGCAGAGTGCAGAAGCTATTGACGGCCTCTGGTTCACCTATAATGTAGTGCCCATCATCGGTCTTGTAATTGCCCTTGCAATCTGGAGCACATATAAGCTCAAGGATAAGCAGATTCAGATTATGGCTGACTGCAACATCGGTAAAATCACAAAGGACGAAGCCTCAAAGCTTCTTGAAGCTGAAAACTATAAGGGCTGATTAACAGCATTCGGGAATGCACCCTGAGAGGTTTCACTCAGGGTGCATTTTTTGATAAAAAACATTTTTTCAAAAAAATGAAAAAAATTAAAAAAAGGTATTGACATTTGTAGTTCACTTATGTATAATAGCCAATGTTGATTGAACAGAGCGTTACAAAGCGTTCAGTTAGTCGGTGTTTTTAGCGATGAGGGTCCACCCGTTCCCATCCCGAACACGGTAGTTAAGCTCGTCAGTGCTGACAATACTTGGCTGGAAGCGGCCCGGGAAGATAAGGCGATGCCGACACAACATTAACCGTAGCAAGAGCTACGGTTTTTTTATTTTTCTTTTTTTAATTTTACTATTGATATTTCATAAGTGAATATAATATAATATTTAGTGACAATAATAACGGTCAGCAGCAGGCAGGCTGCTGTCAGGGGTGATATTATGGAAAAGAGAAGCGGCAACGTTATTTTTATGCCGGATATAGAATACCGCGCTTGGGTCAACGACAACCGCACCCTGCTTGAGGAAATACTCAAAACGGGAAAGGTTTCAACTTTGTGGCTCGCAAAAGACAACAACAAATCACATCTTGTAAGATATTTCAAGGAATGCGGCTACGTAATAACCATAGACTAAAAGGAGAAAAGCAAATGAAAGAGAAAACAAAGAAGCTTATAAAAACAGTTAAAGTTCTTGTAAAGGTCGGCAAATTTGCCGCAACAGCCGCAACGGTAGCCATGGCGGTTTATACACTTATACCCAAGTATGAGAAGATAGAGGGCGTTGATACTGATGCTCTTATCGCTCAGACAGCGCAGGAGAAATAAGAGTAGTAAGTAGCAAGTAGTAAGGACAGAGGGTGACCTCTGTCTTTTCTGTTTTCTCTTGTAGGCAACAAGTACGCCACACGGGGCGTACCCTACGGCAATTGTCACTTTTCAACAAAAATAGCTCCCCTTGAATTTCCAATTTCAACTTGCCAAATATTATAAACAGTGATAGAATAATAGGGTTAAAAATATTTGTAAAAATAAGGTGAAATAATGGATATCAGAAACGAAGTCAGAAATGTTGCAATCATTGCCCACGTTGACCACGGCAAAACCACTATGGTTGACGAAATGCTTAAGCAGGCAGGCACCTTCCGTGCCAATGAGCAGGTTGCAGACCGTGTTATGGACTCAAACGACCTCGAAAGAGAAAGAGGCATCACAATCCTTTCAAAAAACACCGCAATCCATTACGGCGATATCAAAATAAATATTGTTGACACACCGGGCCACGCTGACTTCGGCGGTGAGGTTGAGCGTATACTTATGATGGTTGACGGCGTGCTCCTGCTCGTTGACGCCTTTGAGGGCTGTATGCCTCAGACACGCTTCGTTCTTAAAAAGGCTCTCGGTCTTAAAAAGAAGGTACTTGTTGTAGTAAACAAAATCGACCGCCCCGGTGCAAGACCCGCCGAGGTTATTGACGAGGTGCTTGACCTTTTCATCGAGCTCGGTGCAGACGATGACCAGCTGGAATTCCCCGTTGTATACGCCTCTGCAAGAGAGGGCTATTCCTCACTTGACGACAGTGTACGCGAGGGTGATATGAGACCTCTGCTTGACGCTATCGTTGAGCATATCGAGCCCCCCAAGGGTGAAATCAACGGCCCCACACAGATTCTCTTTTCCTCACTTGATTACGACGATTACGTAGGAAGAATAGGTATCGGCAGAGTTGAACGCGGCTCGGTAAAGCAGGGACAGCAGGTGGTTCTCTGCAACAATAACGGCGACACAAAAAACGTTCGTGTTTCAAAGCTCTATCAGTTTGAGGGACTTAAAAGAGTCGAGGTACAAAGTGCCACCTTGGGTGACCTTATCTGCGTTTCGGGCATTTCCGAGCTTAACATCGGCGACACCGCCTGCGACCCCGAGCACGTTGAGGCTCTCCCCTTCGTAAAAATTGACGAGCCCACCATTTCAATGAACTTTATTGTCAACAACAGTCCTTTTGCAGGTAAAGAGGGCAAGTTCGTCACCTCAAGAAATATCCGCGACCGCCTTTTCAAGGAGGTTGAAACCAACGTAAGCATGCGCGTTGAGGAAACAGATACCACCGACGCCTTCAAGGTTAGCGGCAGAGGTGAACTGCACCTTTCAATACTCATTGAAACAATGCGCCGTCAAGGCTACGAATTCCAGGTTTCACGCCCTAAGGTTATTCTCAAGGAGGAAAACGGCGTTACTCTTGAGCCTATAGAGCTTCTCATTGTTGAAGTGCCCGACCAGTATGCAGGCGCGGTTATTGAAAAGGTCTGCTCTAGAAAGGGCGAATTAGAAAATATGGGCACCCGTGACGGCGGAAGCACCCACCTTGAATTCAGAATTCCCGCAAGAGGTCTTATCGGTTATCGCAGTGAATTTATGACAGATACCAACGGCAACGGTATTATGAACCAGCTTTTCGCAGGCTACGAGCCTTACAAGGGCGACATACAGACAAGAGAAAGAGGCTCAATCGTTGTTCACGAAACAGGCGAAAGCTCAGCCTACGGCCTTTTCAACACTCAGGACAGAGGCAGACTCTTCATCGGTGCAGGTGTGCCCGTTTATGAGGGTATGATTGTAGGCGAATGTGCAAAAAGTGAGGACGTTGTGTGTAACGTCTGCAAAACAAAGCACCTTACAAACACCCGCGCCTCCGGCTCAGACGACGCCCTGCGACTTGTGCCTCCCACAAATCTTTCCCTTGAGCAGTGTATGGAGTTTATCAAGGACGATGAGCTTCTTGAGGTTACTCCCGTTTCGCTCAGACTCAGAAAGGCTATTCTCTCAAAAGAGTTGAGATTGAAAAAGCAATTCAAGAAAAGCTGAGAGCAGCAAATATACGGAAAAAGCTCCCCTGTAAGCATCGGTTTACGGGAAAAGGGCGGCTCCCTGAAGCTGTGCGCACCTTCGTGCGCACAGCTTGCTTATGCGGGTGCGGGCACCCGCATAAGCCCCGGGGGCTTGCAAAAGCAAGTTCCCGGGCAGGGAGCCGCCTTCCCTACTCTTCCTCTGCCTCAATAAGCAGCACGCACCCCTGCCCCATTAGGGTTTTATGTGCTTACTGAAAAATACAACACTGAAATCAAAAAGAATAAAGCATCACCGCCGAGGAGCTTTCCTCGGCGGTCTGTCGTTCAAATATATTTTTTATCTGACAACGGCAGAAGCACCTTTTCTGCCGACTATTCCTTTTCCTCTGCAAGCTTTCTTTCGAGAAGCTCCGCTGCAATCATTTCCTGCTGCTTTTCTGAAAGGTTATAGAAAAGAACAGGTACAATTGCAAGAAGAGTGGAAATAAGCGTTGAAATTATCATTACGTTGAATATAGGAGTACGTATTGCCTCGTCAAAAAGCACGTCGTAGTTATCACCAAGGCCGTAATACTTAAAGAAATAGGGAAGTATGAGGCTCGTAGCAAGACCTACACCTGTTACAAGCATACCGCCGAACTGAGTGATAAAGCCTTCAAGACGCTGACCCGTTTTCCACTGCTGATAATCAAAAATATCCGCAGTCATTGATGCACAGATAACGCCGTCACCGCCTATCGCAAGGGTTGCAAGATAGAGTGAGCCGAGGAATAAAACCGGACTGTCGGCAGTAAAGAACATCATCAAGGTAAACACGGCTCTTACAAGGTTAAACATAATGAGGCATTTTTTCTTGCCGAGCTTCTTTGCAAGCACGGGAGCAAGAAGCATACCGGGCACTGAAGCAGTGCCTATAACTGCATTCATAATACCGAGGGTTGCATCACTCTGTATAACGTATGCACAGTACCATGTGAGAATACTGCCGATGCCGTATTTCATTGAACCGAGGATGTTGTAAAGATAGAACAGCCAGAAATGTCTGTTGCCGTAAAGAGATTTTATGCCTTCTGAAAATTTTACCTTTGCCACATAGCTTTTCGGAACAACGG
Source organism: Clostridia bacterium (assembly GCA_017517865.1). Taxonomy (GTDB): domain Bacteria; phylum Bacillota; class Clostridia; order Oscillospirales; family Acutalibacteraceae; genus UBA6857. The sequence continues at coordinate 60,436 of JAFWYB010000013.1, forward strand.
TTTTTTCTCTTGTGCCCTTAAAGGTCCATACACTCAGTGCAATACCGATTGCAGAGAAAATGGGGAAAATCACTCTGTAGGCGATAACGCCCTTCATACCGCACTCAAAGAAGCCCGCAAATATGGGAAGAACGATATTTACTACTGAGGGACCCAGACTGTAAACGAACTGACTGATTGAAAGAAGGCCCGTTCTTTCCTCACCGTCAGGAGTAAGCACCTGAGCGAGCGACGTAAAAGCAAGAGCATATACCGACTGGAAAAGAAGTGCAAGAGTATGTAAGGAGCAGACCAGCACACACTTGAATGTATAGCTTATGCCGTCCGGTATAAATGCCATAAGGCAGATAAATACCGCTGCAGGCACACCCGTAAGAAGCAGATAAGGGCGGAACTTTCCGTATTTTGTGTCGGTGTTATCAATAATCATACTTACAAAGGGTGTTTTTACAAGGTTGATTATGTTTACAAACACAGCCATCCAACCCAGATGAACAGGCTCAATTCCGTAGGCAGAGCCTACAAGCAGGCAGGTGGCGGAAAGCCCGATATAACCCATAAGGGAATTTATGGTGTTAACGCCGATACCTCCGAAAGAATATGCGGCAAATTCGCTGTAGGAAATATGCTTACCCTCAGGCGGTGTTTTCCAATGGGCAGGAATGCTTTTTATAAAGCTCTTAGCCTTTACTAAAAGTCCTTTTTCCATAAATTTTCTCCTTATTATAAAATTATGAGTTATAATCACTCATAGCCTTATCAATGTTTCCCTTTACCATAAGCTCAAGAGCACCGATTGCATTTTCGGCAGCCTTTTTTATTTCATCTGCCTCTTTTTTCGTAAAGCGGGACAGCACCCAATCCGCAAGGTCATATTCAGGATTCGGCTTTGCGCCTACGCCCATTTTAATTCTCGGTATATTGTCGTTATTAAGGTGGTAGATTATATTTTTCATACCGTTATGACCGCCGTGAGAGCCCTTGCGTCTTATTCTGAGCTTACCCGGCTCAAGACTGATATCATCAAAAATCACAATTATATTTTCGGGAGGGATTTTATAAAACTGTGCCGCGTCACGTACTGCCTCGCCGCTGAGATTCATAAAAGTCTGAGGCTTCAAAACAAGACATCTTCTGCCCTCTATTCTGCCGTCACCCATAAGGGCCTTGAATTTCAGCTTATTGACCTTTATGCCGTATTTTTCCGAAAGCATATCCACGGTGATAAAGCCCACGTTGTGTCGGGTTTCCTCATACTGTCTGCCGGGATTGCCGAGACCGACTATCATATACTCAAAGCTGCCCATAGGCTCTTTGTTTTTCTTAAAAATCATCTTAATACTCCTGTGTTTTATTTCAAATGGTATTATATCAGTTAAAGCTTAAATAATCAAACCCTTTTAAGCTTTTTTCTATACTATAATATAAATTTTTTATAACAACTATCTTAAGCTTTGTTATTATTCTAAATCGGAATTATCATCATATTCTGACGTGTTATAATTAATCGATTATAATATAAATTAACCACTTAACGGAGGATGCCCTTATGGACAGAAAATCAGACCGTAAAAAGAGCCCGGAATATACATCAAAAAGGAACGAAAGCAAACGTGATGAAAAAGAAAATCTCTCTGCTGAGGAAAGACCTGACCTTATCATAGGCAGAAATGCAGTTTCGGAAGCATTACGCAGTGAAAGACTCATTGACACCCTGCTTGTTGCAAGAGGTGAAAGGAACGGCTCAATAGGCAGAATCATCGCCGAATGTAAGGATAAGGACATAGTAGTCAAGGAGGTTGACAAAAAGAAGCTTGACTTTATGTGCGGCCAGGGTAACCATCAGGGTGTTGCCGCCTATGCCGCCGCTCACAAATACGCCGAGGTTGATGATATCTTTGCTCTTGCCGAAGAAAGAGGCGAGGACCCGTTCATCATCATCTGCGACGAAATTGAAGACCCTCACAATCTTGGTGCAATCATCCGTACCGCCGAAACGGCCGGTGTTCACGGTATTATCATTCCCAAAAGAAGAAACGCCTCCCTCTCTTATGCAGTAGGAAAAACAAGTGCAGGTGCAATTGAATATGTGCCCGTTGCGAGGGTAGGCAACCTTGCTTCAACAATTGACGACCTTAAAAAAAGAGGATTATGGATATACACCGCCGATATGGACGGACAAAACTGGTGTGAAACGGATTTTTCCGGTCCCGTGGCTCTGATCGTAGGCTCTGAGGGTAACGGTGTAAGTCGCCTAATAAAGGAAAAGAGCGACTTCGTTGTATCTCTTCCCATGCGCGGCAAAATAACCTCTCTCAACGCCTCTGTTGCCTCCGGCATTCTTATGTACGAGGTTGCAAGACAGCGACTTGGAATAAAGGCCAAATAAATCTCGCCCGACGTAAAAAGCACGGTGATTATATACAAATCTCCCCCGACAAAAACAGCAGGAAAGGAAAAAGCTATGTCTGATAATAACAAGGGAATTTCCCCTTTTAAAGACCCTGCCTTTCTTAAGGGCTCGGATAAATTACACAGAACAAAGGTTTCCTCGAAGGATATAAACGAATTTAAAAAAGCCTTCAGCGACGACGAAGAAACAAAGCACATTCCCTCTCTCAAAAAGCGAGTAAAGAAGGAAGCAGAAACTTCTCCCGCCACACAGGAGGAGCTTTATGCCACTCCCGATGTGGATATAGACGCTTTTTTTGAAAGCATCACGGGCAAGAAGCCGGCCTCCGCAAAGGCTAAGTCTGCCGCACACAACACTGCGGTGAAGAAGGATGCAGGCAGTACGCAGAAAACCCGTAGCTTCAGCCTTAACGACAGCTTTAAAAAACGGGTTTCCGAAACCGTAAGGCTGCCCGGCGAGGAAAAAAACATAAAAAAGAATGTGCGTGTGCTTGTAAAAAGTACACAGTCTGACAGACACATTCTGGATATACTACCCGACGAAGAGGAAAAGACAAACATCATCGACGTGCTCGGCACACAGAAGGGTGAAAACATTTTCGAAGCCGTCGATAAGGCCGTTACGAAGGATACTGCAAGCGCCGCCTTTGCCGCCGCGGTTGAAAAAAGAAACGAAACGGTTAAGCATAACAGAGATAAAAAAGCTATCAACACCGGCAAAGCACTGAGAGCTTCACTCATCAGGCAGAATAAAACCCGCTCCCTTCAGCTTATCTTCTGCCTTGCTGCCTTTATCCCCTGCGCCGTGCTTACTGTTCTGCCCTCATTTTACAGCGAGGGGAACGGCCTCAGCTTTCTTTTCGCAAACGGAGCAAGGGTATATTCCGTTATAAACATCCTGCTTATTGTCGCTATGGCAGGTGTGTTTTATAAAAGCATAATCAGCGGTGCTCTGAGCATAAAAAATCTCAACCCCAACAGTGACAGCCCGCTTTTTGTTATAACGCTGTTTATACTGCTTCATAACCTTGCTTCTCTCATAACGGGCACCGCCATCGCTGACGGCACAAGAATTTATACCTGCTTTGCCGCCTTTGCCTTTACGGCAAGCTGCCTTGCAGAATACTTCAATGCCCGTACCGCTCTCGGCTCACTGACTGCGGTGATGAAGGGCAAAAGACTTCAGAGCATACAGCCCATAGAAAATGCAAGCGATGCTGTTAAAATTTCCGGCGGTATTACCGACAGCAAGGACGTAAACATTCTTTATTCCACTGAGGTTGAAATAGGCGACAGCCTTACCGATACAACCGGTCCCCGGCACAGCGAGGGTAAATTCTATTCATACTCACTTGCGGCAGTAATAGTCTGTGCCGTCATTCTCGGCATTTTGTCATTTTTCACCGACGGCAGCATACCTCACCTCTTCACGGTAACAATAGGTGTTATTTGCTTCTGCAGCCCCGTGACTGTAAGTGCCGCCTGCTCGTTTCTGAATTATATGACAAATTACAGACTCAACAGGCAGGGCGCCGCCGCAACCAGCAAAGAGGGAATACGTCTTGTAGGCAAGGCTCAGGGCGTAGCTATGGATATTTCGGATATATTCACCGCAGAGGTTTCCTCCTTCAGAACGGTACCCGGTACGCTTATGAAAAAAAGCAGTGCCGCCCTTATAACCTCAGCTGTGCTTATAAACGCAAAAACCCTGATCGGAAAAAGCTTTGAAAATTTCGTTTCACAAACAGGGGCAGAGCTTCCCCTTACGGAAAACGTTGAATATGAAGAAAAGCTGGGCTTTTCTGCCTGGGTATCGGGCAAAAGAGTGCTTGTAGGCAACAGAGAAATGCTTATTCAGCACAGCATAAGCGTCCCCGACGAGAGAGAGGAAAGACATTATGCAGGAAACAGGTTCGTTATGTATCTTGTTGTTGAAGGTATGCTTACCGCCTCATTTCTTGTAAATTACAAAACTCTTTCATCAGTACGCAGACTCACCGATGAATTCAACAAAACAGGTCTTGTGCTTCTTCTTACAAGCAACGAGCCCTTCCTCGATTACAAGGAAACCGCAAAGCGTCTTTCTCTTGAAAGTGCAGGTGTCAGAATTCTTTCGGGCAAGGCTGAAAAAATAGTAACAGCTTACACAAACAGCAACGTACCCTCAATGACAAGCGGCCTTATCTGCCCCAAGGCAGGTCATGGGCTTCTTAACCTCATTGTAAGCGCTTATAACCTTTACACCTCTGATAAATTTCTTTTCAATCTTCACCTTGCAGGCCAGGTTATCGCCTTCATACTCCTTGCTCTCGGGCTTATCTTCAATATGCCGCTGTTTTTCAGCCCCTTCACGATAATATTCCTTGAGCTTATATGGAGCGCCTGCGCATATTTCATAACCGTACAGAAATCAAAATTATAAAGAAAGGAAGATTTTTATGCCGGACATTATAACTCTTGCATCACTTAAAAAATCCTACGGCAGCAACACTGTTCTTGAAGATATCAATCTCAGAATTCCGGAGGGCGCAATAGTCGGTCTGTTAGGGCCCAACGGTTGCGGTAAAACAACGCTTCTCAAAATTCTTGCAGGTCTTATCAAAGATTACAGCGGTACAGTAAAAATAAACAACAACGAAATAGGTGTGGAAACAAAGGAGATTGTTGCCTTTCTTCCCGACGCCTCATATCTTCCCCAGTGGATGACGCCCCTTGATGCCATCGGCTATTTCAGCGATTTCTATAAGGACTTCGACAAAGAAAAGGCTTTAAAGATGGTAACAGACTTCAGCCTTAACCCAAAGCAGAAGCTCAAGACAATGTCAAAGGGTCAGCAGGAAAAGCTCTGCCTTATTCTTATTCTTTCAAGAAATGCAAGGCTTTATCTTCTCGACGAGCCTCTCGGAGGTCTTGACCCCTCATCAAGAGCAGCAATTCTTGATATGATTATGAAAAATTACGCCAAGGATTCCACCGTGCTTATTTCAACACACCTTATCAACGATGTTGAAAAAATCTTTAACCGCGTGCTTATGATAAGCCACGGCAAGCTTGTTGTTGACTCACACGTCAACGAGCTCAGAAGTCACGGCAAATCTGTTCAGGACGTTTTTCTGGAGGTGTTCCCTTATGTTTGGTAAGCTTTTAAAGCATGAGCTCAGACACACTGCAAGATATCACTCGGCAATTCTTACCGCCAGCCTTATTGCAACAGTTATTATGGGCCTTTCGCTCATTTTCAAGGCAGATACAATTCTTTCAATGGCAATGTTCCCCCTTATTGTTGTAGCCTTTGCCGTAATTATAGTTTCACTTGTTTCGGTTATAAAAAACTTTTATGAAACGATATATTCAAGGCAGGGCTATCTCACCCTTACCCTTCCCGTTAAGTGTAACCAGCTTCTTATCTCAAAGGTGCTCATCTCATTTTTCTGGATTATAATAAGCTACATTGCCGCTTTTCTGCCCTTCAGCTTTATTCTTCTTCACATCAAAAGACAGCTCGACGCTGACAATATGACCGATGAGCTCGTTCAGACCTTTAAAGAATTTCTCCCCTCGGGCGGCTCAATGGCGGGCATAGTAATCTTCTTTGTAATAACCTCTCTTATTTCAATTCTCTCATATGTCGGCTACGTATATTTTTCGGTAACACTTGCAAATACAAGGCTACTTTCCAAGCACCCCAAGCTCTTCGGCGTTCTTGTTTTTATGGCAATACATTTCATTGTAGGTGCCGTTACAGACCTTACGGCAGAGCTTGCTCCTCTGAGCTTTGTTATAACCACTGACAGCGCATTTTTCTCCTTCAGGGATGCCCTTGAGCTCGGCAGAGAGTATGTGGTAGTAAATCTTTACAGTGTTAACAGCTATATTGTTGAGGCTCTCGCTTCTGTAGGTCTGCTTTTTACAACAGGCTATATTATGGAGCATAAAATCAACATCAAATAAACCTTTTCAGGAGGCATCCTATGAATACACCTATCCACGGCTTTGACGAATGGCAGAACAAGGCAGAAATAACAGGCATAAACCGCCTTGCTTCAAAAGCAACCTTCATCCCCTACGACTCTCTTGACAGAGCCAAAAAATGCGAACGCACCTTAAGTGAAAGATACATTGACCTTTGCGGCCGGTGGAGCTTCCGTATGTATAATTCATACAGAGATATTGAGAAAGACTTTTTCAAAGAAGATTTTGACAGCTCAGAATGGGACACAGTACCCGTTCCGTCCTCCTGGCAGATGCTCGGCTACGATTACCCTATCTATGCAAACGTACAGTACCCCTGGGAAAAAATTCAGGAGCCGACTCCTCCCGAAGCACCTACCGACTATAATCCCGTCGGCTGCTATATAAGAAAATTCACTCTCGCTAAGGATTCCGCTTCAAAGCGTGTTGTTATCGCCTTTGAAGGCGTTGAAGCCGCCTATTATCTCTATATAAACGGTCAGAGAATCGCTTACAGTGAAGGCACCTTCAGACACAGTGAGTTTGACATCACCGATTATATCCGTGAAGGAGAAAACATTCTTGCTGTTGAGGTTTACCGTTGGTGCACGGCCTCATGGCTCGAGGACCAGGACTTTTTCCGCCTTTCGGGCATTTACAGACCCGTATATATCTATACCACCGATAAACAGTATATCAAAGACTTCACCGTAAAGGCTATGCCTGATACAAACAGCTATAAATGGGGCACACTTACGGCAGACGTGCTTCTCGGAAGCAGTGAGGACTATGCCGAAACAGAGCTTACCGTTTACGATATGAAGGGCGACGTTGTTGCAACCGACAGTGTTTCAACGGAAGGGGCACAGTCAGTTGAGCTCAAAACTATGCTCCCCTTTATCAACCTATGGAGCGCGGAAACGCCCTATCTTTACACAGTTGTTATCACTCTCAGAGACAAGGCAGGCAGAAACACCGAATTTGTAAGCTGTAAAACCGGCTTCAGACATATTGAAATCAAAGACAGCGTTCTTTACTATAACGGCAAGAGAATACTTCTCAAGGGTACAAACCGTCACGAGTTTTCCTGCGACAGCGGCAGAGCTGTTTCAAGAGAGCTTATGATAAAGGATATTGAGATTATGAAGCAGCACAACATCAACGCTGTGCGCACCTCACACTATCCCAACCATCCCGACTGGTACGACCTTTGCGACGAATACGGTCTTTACGTAATCGACGAAAACAATCTCGAAAGCCACGGCACCCGCTTTATGGGTGACATTACTCCCCTTATGCCCGACGGCATGGAGATGTGGACTCCCTCCTGTATGGACAGAATAGAGTCACTTTATCAGAGAGACAAAAATCATCCCTCTGTTATCATCTGGTCACTGGGTAACGAATGCAGTGCGGGTAAAAACTTCCGCAAGATGCACGCTTATCTTCACGAAACAGACCCTTCACGTCCCGTACATTATGAATCAATATGGAATAAGGACGGTGCTGCACCTGAATACAGTGACGTTACCGACGTTTATTCACAGATGTATCCCTCTCCGTGGAATCTGGAAAAGGATATGCAGAAATATACCGATAAGCCCTGGATGCTTTGCGAGTTTTCCCACGCTATGGGTAACTCCTGCGGTGCAAACAGTAAGTATCTCGACCTTATGGATAAATACAAGGGCTTTTTCGGTCTGTTCGTCTGGGACTTTGTTGATCAGGGCGTACGAATAACCAAAGAGGACGGAACATCATTTATAGGCTACGGCGGTGACAGCGGTGAAATAACCCACGACGGCACCTTCTGTGCAAACGGTCTTGTTTTTGCCGACAGAGAGCTTACCCCCGGTATAGCCGAAATGAAGCGTCTTTATCAGAATATCCGTATCAAAGCGGTAAATGCAAAAAAAGGTACACTTGAAATCACCAACGATTTCCTTTTCACAGACCTTAACAGCTTTAATCTTCACTTCCAGCAGGTAAGCGGAAACAAGGTTATCGGCAGCGGCGATATGATAGTTGACCTTGAGCCCGGCAAGACCAAGAAAATTCAGCTTGAGCTTTCAGAGAGTCCCAAAACAGAGTGGTATCTCAACGTTATTTTTGAAACAAGAGAAAGCACCTTATGGGCAAAGGCAGGTCACACCGTTGCAAGAGAACAGTTTATCATAAACGAATTCAAGCTTCCGAAAGCCGACCTTAAAGGCGAAGAGATGAGCCTTAAAATTAACTACGGCTCAGTTATTGCATCAGGCGGTGACCTTGAGGTTGCCTTCTCAAGACGTAACGGCGGTCTTTATTCAATCAGAAAAAGCGGCAAGGAGCTTCTCAAGGGTGAGGTTATGCTTAACTTCTGGCGCGCTCTGACCGATAACGACAGAGGCAACAGACAGGAAGTTCGCTGTGCCGTATGGAAGAAAGCAGGTCAGTATACAGGTAAGGGTATTGATATGGGAAGCATAAGCTGTGACGGCAAAGCTGTTAAGCTTGCAGTTGACTTCTCCGTACCCACAACACCTTCATCAAAGGGCAGAATGATATACACCGTCACCTCAAAGGGTATTCATATAGACTACCGCTTCACTCCCGAAAAGAGTCTGCCCGAAATTCCCGAAATTTCGCTTATCTTCCCCTTGGAAAGAAATAATTATCCCTACCTTGAATATCTGGGCAAGGGACCTCACGAAAACTATATCGACAGAGCAGTCAGTGCAGATATCGGTCTTTACAAAACTACTGTCGACTCCCTCTTTGTAAACTATCAGAAGCCTCAGGAGCACGGTGAAAGAACAAAGGTTCGTTACGCTAAGCTTTCAGGAAACGCTAAAATCACCTTTGAGGCAGATAAAGAAATGGAATTCAATGCTTGTCCCTGGACTGCTGAAGAGCTCGAATGCACAGGTCATATTCACGAGCTGCCGGTCAGCGATACTCTTTATGTAAGAGCAATCGCAAGACAGATGGGTGTCGGAGGCTATGACAGCTGGGGCTCACATACCTGCGATGAATTTAAGAATTTTGCAGGTCAGGAGTATAATTACGGCTTCAGTGTCGTGATAGAGTAAACCCGATATGCTTCACACAGTGAAGCACGAAAAGAAAGGAATGTTAAATATGAAAAAAGCAGGCGAACCCTTAGCAATGTTCTTTGCAGTATCTTTTCTCATATCATTAAGATTTACCATAAAGCGTATGGTTAAAAAATATTCCGGAGTCAAACTGTAATGAAAAAAAGCGCAGATAAAAAAGACCTTGCCGCCACCGAAAAAGCTAAAAAGCCGAAGCCCGCCAAGGCCGGTAAGGGCAACTCCTGCCCTCTTTACAAAAAGTGCGGCGGCTGTCAGCTTCAGAATATGACCTACCCCGAGCAGCTTTCCTTCAAGCAGGCAAAGGCTATACGCACTCTCGGCCGCTTCGGTCACGTTGAGGAAATTATCGGTATGGAAAAGCCTCTTCACTACCGTAACAAGGTGCAGGCGGCATTCGGCACAACAAGAGGCGGAAAAATCGTTTCGGGTGTATATCAGTCCTCAAGCCACAACATAGTGCTCGTTGACGAGTGTATGCTCGAGGACAGAATTGCCGACAAAATAATAGTTGATATAAGACATATGCTCCCCCGCTATAAGCTGACCACCTATAACGAGGATACGGGCAAGGGTTTTCTGCGCCATGTGCTTGTAAAACGAAGCTTCTCAACGGGCGAGATTATGGTGGTACTCGTTACGGGTCAGCATCTTTTCCCCGCAAAAAAAGAGTTTCTCAGAGAGCTGCTTAAAAAGCACGGAGATATCACTACCGTTATATGGAACATCAACGGCGGCAAAACAAGTCTCGTACTCGGCGACAGAGAGGAAGTCCTTTACGGCAACGGCTATATCGAGGACATTCTCTGCGGTAAGCGCTTCCGCATTTCGGCTAAGTCCTTCTATCAGATAAACCCTGTTCAAACCGAAAAGCTTTACGGTACGGCAATAGAGTTTGCAAATCTTACGGGCAAGGAAACAGTACTCGATGCTTACTGCGGTACGGGTACAATCGGTATAGTTGCCTCGGACAAGGCTAAGCAGGTCATCGGCGTTGAGCTCAATGAGGACGCGGTAAGGGATGCGAAATTCAATGCAAGGCTCAATAAGGTGGAAAATATCCGCTTTTTCTGTGCCGATGCAGGCAAATTTATGGTCGCTATGGCAGAGGAAAGAGAAAAGGTTGACGTTGTGCTTATGGACCCGCCCAGAGCAGGCAGTGACCTTAACTTTCTTAAAAGCGTTGTCACTCTCGCCCCCGAAAAGGTGGTATATATTTCCTGCAACATAGAAACTCAGGCAAGAGACCTTGGCTTCCTTTGCAAAAACGGATATAAGGTGAGAAAAATTCAGCCGGTAGATATGTTCCCGCATACTGCACATATAGAGACGGTTGTTCTTTTGTCCCAACGCAGACCGGACACACATATCGACATAAAGCTTGACCTTTCAGAGCTTGATATTACTGCAGCCGAAACAAAGGCTACATATCAGGAAATCAAGGATTATGTGCTTGAAAAATATGGCCTTAAAGTGTCTACTCTTTATATTTCACAGATTAAGGCTAAGTGTGGGATTATTGAGCGAGAATGTTATAATAAAGGTGAAGGCAAAAGTCGAGTACCACAGTGCCCTAAAGAAAAAGAAGAAGCTATTATGGATGCCTTGAGGCATTTTAAGATGATATAATCATAGGCAACAAACAGTGCCTTTATTTAAAAAACTACGATGAAAAAGTTGTTATGATTTGAGGTAGAAAAAATGTATCTTAAATATATTCAAATTGTTAACTACAAAACTTTGAAATCTTCAATTTTCAAATTTGAAAAAGGTGCTAACACAATAATTGGTGAAAATGATTCTGGCAAAAGTAATGCTATGACTGCAATTAGAATTTTGCTCGATAATACATTTTTTTATAACGTTAAAAGAATGAAAGAAAGTGATTTTTCAAATTCTTTAGGTGATTGGAGAGGTCATTGGATTATTGTATCAGCTTTTTTTGATGAGATAACCGAAGAAGATAAAACTAATGAAGTTTGTTCTGAGATAATACCGGAAAAAGAAGATAAAGAATTCCTTAAATCATATATAAGGTGTGGAAACAACAATTTTGGGACACTAACACTGTTTATTCGTCCTATAAAGAAAATAAGAAGCAATTTGCACAATGCAAAAAACAAAGAAGAATTTGAAAAAATAAGGGCAGGTATTTCATTAACAGACTATGAGTTTTATTATACATCACGTTCTCAAGCAGATTTCACGGATATAAATGTATATAACGAAATAGTTGGAGATTTTGATAAAGGAATATATGCTGATCCTGAAAACGCAAATTTAGAATTGCTTGGTTGCAAAATAGATATTATGAATATATGGCAACATATATCATTGGTATTTATTGATGCTTTAAGAGATGTTGAATCTGAACTGAGAAAACCAAGAAATCCCATAAGAAGAGTTTTTGATATAATACAAAATGATGTTGAAAAAGAGTCTAAAGATTCAATCACAGATAAGATTCATGAACTCAATAGTATTATTTCTTCAATCCCTCAAATTTCTAATATTGGGAAAGAGGTAAATAGCAAATTACATGAAATAGTGGGTTTAGTATATTCACCAGAGGTTTTGGTTGAATCAAAGTTAAAAGAAGATATTGACTCATTGGCTAAATATTTATCTGTTTCTCCTGCTGAACAAAAAGATGTAGATTTGCTTGGCTTAGGCCACTTAAACATTTTGTACATTGCGCTAAAATTAGTTGAGTTTGAGTATAACAGAAATCATGAAATATTAAACATAATGATTATAGAGGAGCCAGAAGCTCATATACATACTCATATACAAAAGACGTTATTTGATAATTTAAAGGTCCTTAAAGATTATACTCAAGTTATTATGACAACACATTCTAATCAATTGTCGGAGGTATCCGATATTACAAAAGTTAATGTTCTAAAAATTAATGATAATATAACAGAAGTAATGAGCCCATGTGTGGGGTTAGATGATTTTGGGGAAAAGGAGCTCGAACAAAAAGACTTACCTTTGAGTTTATGCTTAAAGAGATATTTGGATGCAAAAAGGTCGGTACTTCTTTTTTCTAAAGGCGTGCTTTTAGTGGAAGGTGATGGTGAAGAAATATTATTGCCCGCCTTGGTTAAAAGTATTTTTGGTGTTTCAATAGATGAATTAGGCATAGGATTAATCAATGTTGGAAGTGTTGGATTTGAAAACATTGCTTCTATTTTTGCCACTGAAAGACTAAAAAGACACTGTGCAATAATTACAGACTTAGATGCAGTTGTATCTGGAGCTGAAAAAAGCAAAGAAAACGCAGCTACTCTTGGGAAAACACGACAAAACAAACTTAATAGACTTTTTAGTGATAATCCTTGGGTTGAAATGTTCTATGCGCCACATACATTTGAAGTGGATTTTGCTGCTTACGAAGAGAATCAAGAATATATAAAAGATATAATAAATTCTCATTACAAAAAAGAGGGAACCAAAGAAAAACACATCACAGCATTAACTGAAAGTGAAGCAAAAAGGTACGATACTGTTTTAACTTTAGCCAAAGGAATTGGTAAGGGGTGGTATGCGACTCTTTTAGCATCTAAAGCTGATTGCAGAGCAATATTACCTCCATACATATTGAAAGCAATTGTTTTTGCTTCTCAGAGCATTATTAATGACAACATTATTTGGAAAATGCTTTGCTATTCTATAGACGGTTATCCTGATGAAGAAACAAAAGAAATTAAAGAAAAAGTGAAAAATGCATGTGATTCTGAAGAAAAAATAACGATAATTAACGACTTCATTGAAAATTATCCTGATGATATGTTTTCACAATTTATGTTAAGCAGAAGGGAACTTTTGAATGAATAGCTATCCAAGCTTTTTGGAAAAACTGAATGATAAACAGCGTGAAATTTGTATAAGTCAAAACAACTATGTTTTAACAGCATGTCCAGGAAGTGGAAAAACACGTTTAATAACATATAGACTCGCTTATCTACAATGGAAAAATTCAAACTCACGCAAATATAACATAGCTATAACATATACTAATCGTGCTGCAGAAGAGATTGAGCATCGATTAGATGAAATGGGAATTGATTTATCTTCTGTTTGGACCGGTACCATTCATCAATTCTGTATGCACTTTATTATAAGGCCATATTCTATGTACTCTAAATACCTGAAAAAAGGCTATAAAATTATTGATGAATATGTTAGAGATGCTTATTGTCGAGAAATAGCAAATAAATTAAGGATAGATTGTGGATATGAAGATCCTTTAAGTTTCCCAAAAATTAAAGTCGAGTATTACAGAAAACTTTATGCAAATAGAGAGATTGATTTTGATTTAATACTAAAACTTTCATTAAGTCTTTTGCGAGAAAATCCGTTTATTGCTGAAAATATTTCATCAACAATTTGCAGTCTTCACATAGATGAGTTTCAGGATACAAACAAGTTGCAGTATGAAATATTGGCTGAAATTGTAAATAGCAATAAAAGCATAAATGTTATGTTTGTAGGTGATACAAATCAAGGGATCTTTGGTGGTCTTGGTGGAGAAGCCAAAAAGGCAAAAGATTTAGCTGAACTTTTTCAAATAAAATTTCACGAAGATACCCTTTCAGGATGTTATCGTTCAACTAATCGTATTATTGATTTTTATTCTAATTTTGAGGTTTCTAAAACAGGTGCTCATTCTTTATCTGATAAAAAAGAAACAAAAGGAATAATCAAACATAATACCTCAGTTTCGAAAAATAATATTGCGAGAGAAATAAAATTGATAATTGAGCAGCAAATTATCAATGGTGTTCCTGATAAAGAACTATGTATTGTAGCTCCGCAATGGCATATGATATTTGATGTTGCAAATATTCTTAAAACTGAGATGCCAATGTTGAATTTTGATGCACCAGATATTAGTGCTTTTAAATATGATCCTCTGAATCCGTTTTATCTTTTAGCTAAGTTGTTATTTACAAAATCGGGAAAAAGAGTACAAATAAGAAAGAGAATCGCAAGCGAGGTTCTCGATATTCTGAGGAATGATTATCAAATTTATATAAATGATTCTTTTGATAATTATAGTTTGCTTAAAACGATTAATAATTGTAAGTGCATTGTAGATGATGGATTAGAATTTTATAAAGAATCAGTATTCACAATTCTTAATACAATGAATGTGGATTTGGAAACGGAGAAACGATTGCAAAAAATATTTCAAGATTTTATAGATAAATGCAGCGATAGAATAAAAAGATATAAATTGTCAAGAGACTATAGTGATTTCTGCAAATGTTTTATGGAAAAAAGTGGAATCGTAATTAATACAATTCATGGAGTTAAGGGTGAAGAATATACAACAGTAATTGCTTTTGGATTACTAAATGGTATGTTACCAAATTGGTCATATATTTTACAAGAGGACAAAAAGCCCCTTCGTGAAAGTGAAACAAAGAAACTGTTATATGTACTTTCCTCTAGAGCGAAAGAAAACCTGTTCTTGTTTAGCGAAAAAGGTTATTTTACTAGAGGTGGAACTGAATATACCCCTACTGATGAATTGAAATCTGTTTATTTTGATTATGATTAAACAAAACAATCCACACATTCGACAAAGCTTCCTTTAATTTGTACAATGAAGCTACAAATTTAAAGGAGGCTATTTTTATGTCAAACGAAAATTCTATCAGTTACCGTCGAGTTGGCGATTATCTCATCCCTAACCTCATCTTACCGCCTGAAGAAGCAAACATCACCCTCGGCAAATGGGGAATGATGCACAAATCTTATCTCGAAAAGCACAAAAAGGCACTGTTCAACTCGCTGATTATCCAAAGTAAACTATATCAGCACTGTGCCGATATTGAAAATCAGGCAAGTGATATGTATGATACCCTCATTGAGCAGATGAAAAAGGCTGAAGGTGTAACCGAAGAACTAAAAGAATACGACCAATGGGACTGGATACAGAGAATGGAAAATATTCAGGAACAGGCAAGAGAGATTGTATGCAAAGAATTGATTTTCAACTAATAACGACAAACAGGTGGTTCAAAAAACCACCTGTTTTCTTGCATATAAATCATCTTGCACAAAAAACTTAATCTATCAAGATGTTGTCCTTTCGCTTATACAGTATTACTAAACTTGGAATAAACGAAACAATCATTAGCACAAACACACTTAGTACAACAAACAGATAATCGCTTTGCGTAAAGTAATGCGTTATTGCGCCTAAAATATTGAAGCCCTTTTTAATTATCAACCATGTCATTGGCGCTGATAATATAGCTCCGATGGAGAAGGCCACTACTAACTGTAGGAGCAAAGATGCTATCAGTTTTCGGAAACTCAAGCCGTTGATCCGATAAAGCGTATATGTCGAAAGGCTTAATCTTGTCTTAATAACAAGCTGAATCAGAAGCATCGTAAAGGTTACTACTGTTAGTGTGACCATAAATGTTACAGCGAAAATAGCCACAAGCAGATTGTATATCTTATATGTCCTGACATCACTTGACCAATTCTCAAATGTCATATTGGGGTAATCAATTCCCAATACTTGCAGTTCTTTCGCAATTAGTGTATTGTTTGCGTCAACATCAGTATAAATGCTTACAACACTGTAAGTGGCGGGGATTCCCAGCTCGTCTAATGCTTCATTTGCAGTCAGAACCGAACAAGCTGCTCCGGCTCTGCTTGAAACGAGTTTACCATCGGTACTGCGGATAATAGCTCCGATTTTTACCGTTACATCCTTTCGGTAAAACAAAGATATATCCGATTCTGCGACGCCGCCGTTTAACGGCTCGTCCGTAAGCAATCCCGAAAGTGTGATTTCATCACCGACCTTAAACTGTGTCATATTGATTGCATCCGGATCGTCATACTCTGCAGGGATAATTCCTCTTAGTATCGTTCCACCAAAATCTTGCTCCGTTATTTTGTATGCGGGAACACGGAGAATGACTTCTTCTCCCGACATTAGCTTGTCTATGTTGATTTCGCCCTCAATAACAGATGCCTTTAATTCTTCTAAACTTTGCTGGCTGTATCCGACAATCTCGCTGCATATCAGCACATCGTCATCTTCATAATTAAATGTATCCCAAATGAGCTCATAATTGTTGATTTGCATAAATATTTCCATACTATATCTGCCATCGGGCATCGAGTCGGAACCATCAAAATACGTATCAATGCTGTCGGCTTTTACAAGGAGATTCATTTTTTGATTCTCTCTGTATGATAAAATCTTCGACACTTCCGGAATGGATACAATGGAATCAATAAAGTCTTGATTTGCACCGTTCTTTTCGTAATTGTTTGTAAAAAGCAAGGGGGTTAATTGTTCTCCCGTGACTTTATCTGTAAGAGGTGGTGCGTTGATCAGTTTTGAGGCAAACTGAAAGTCATAATCATTTTCCACATAGTTTGAATTAGTTTCTGTTACATCCTCGGTGAAATAGTTTTTATATGCGATTCCGTAGGACAATAACGTACACGATAATGAAATCAGCAGTACAATCGCTATAATAGCTTTGCGGTTTTTGAACATATCCAATTTGAATATGCTGACTTTTGCCTTCGTGTTTTTGTAATGTTTTCCGCTTATCTCAATGTCAAGCGCTGTCTGTTTTACGATGTATGCTGCATAGATTGTAAAAGCGATAATGAATCCTACGCAAAGGGAAAGTATCAGTGCCGTGTTCAACTGCATATCGAAATCAAACACCGGATAACTGTATTCGTTATTCAGAAGAAGGTGCAAACAAGCCTTTGATGCAAAGAAACTCAGCACACTTCCCACCGCAGCACCAATGATCAGAATGCAAATCATTTCGAACATAAGAATAAAGAAAATACTGCCCTTATTCATACCAAGCAAGAGGTAGTTGCGGATTCTTGCAAGAAGTTTCGTCTTGTTCATAATCAGAATCGTTGTCACGATCAACAACGATATTACATACATCAAGACCATAAAGCTCTGAGGGATGGAGAAATTCTCACTCACATCAAAGGATTTGTTGCTTGAAAACAGCCTTGATGTATCATCGTTGGAATTAACGATTCCCGCTTCTTTTATGATAACAATTTGTTGTGTGATGCTGTGGGTTTCTTCAAAAACTTGTTCAAGACGGTTTTGGGTGATAAATGCATTGACAGGTGTAATGTTGTCCTTTATCTGCAATTCACCACGGGGCCATAATCTTCCGAAGTCATTTACGATTCCGCACAGAGAATACGTTTGATTTTCAATGGTAATTTCCTGCCCGACACTGTAATCGCCTAATTCTTGTGCGATACCTTCAGTCAACGCAATTTCATTGTCGGTTTCCGGCAGGCGACCTTCTTTTATGCTTATACAACCGATCCGTATTGCTTCGGAGTCTGCAAAGCCTAAGTTTAGACTTTTATTTCCCTCCAAAGGTAAGGTTTTAGCTGTATAGAATACACCATAACTTTCGTATCTGTAATTGGGCAGTAATCCCTCAAATGTTTCGTCGGTGAATGTTGATAATTCCGACATTTGCTCACGATAATAAATTTCATCAAAGATCCCGTAAACGGCTGTTCTTTGCTCTTTGACGGTCGCAATAATACTGTTTGTTGTGTTATACAGAAACATAGGAACAAGCGTCAGAATACATATTGCTATGAGCAATAGCTTGTTTCCGTTGTTTCTTCGGAGCAGACTTTTTAAAGATATTTTTATTAGTCTCATTTCTGCACCTCACGGACTAACCTTCCGTCACTCATTCTGTAAACCGTATGAGCGATTTTCAGCCATTCAAGGTCGTGAGTTACAATGACATAGGTCTGCCCCTGTACTCTATTTGTATGCTTCACAAACGCCATCAGCTTGTTTCCTGATTCAAGATCAAGATTGCCGGTTGGCTCGTCTGCAAGAATAATGGAAGGTTCCATGAGCAAAGCACGTGCAACGGCGGTGCGTTGTCTTTCACCACCGGATAACTGTGTAGGGTAAAAATTGCGTCTTTTACCCAAATCCAAAATGTCAAGCAGTTCCTTTTCTCTTTTGGTGTTGTACGGTTTGCCTGCAATATCAAAAGGCAGTCTAATATTATTTATGACGGACAATTCGCCTATCAGATTAAAATTCTGATAAATAAAACCACACTTTTGATTTCGGATTCTTGCCCGTTCCTTTTCGCTCAGTGCATAAAGATTTTTGCCGTCTAACAGCACCTCACCCGAATCCGGAACAATAAGCCCGCCGAGAACATTCAAAAGGGTACTTTTGCCCGAACCGCTTTTTCCGATAACAACGACGATTTCGCCCTTCTTGATTTCTAAAGTCGTGCTTTTAAGAGCGTGAACTTGTGCGTTTCCGATTTTGTAGCTTTTGGATATGTTTTTTACAGTCAGTATCCTATCCATAATTTTCACTCCTTGAATTAGAAAAAATGACCCTGCTATCGTTAGTAGCAAGGTCATTTTAACATTCAAATATCAAGAAAATATCATAAATCAAAAA
>JAFWYB010000014.1 GCA_017517865.1 Clostridia bacterium
AAAGTACTTTTTAAAACTCTTCTTGATGGTCTTTTACCATCGAATCTCGGGTTCCTTTTCTTATCTCGTTGTTTAATTTTCAAGGTCCAATCGCTTCCCGCTTTCGCGAGACAGCTCAAAGAGTATATCACATTATACTCTATCTTGTCAATACTTTTTTTGAAGTTTTTTCAACTTTTTCTGTATTGATTTTTTGCGCCTTCTCAAGGTCTCCCTTGAAGAATGCTTGCATATATTATCACCTCTTTTTGGTTTTGTCAACAGTTTTTGATAACTTTTTTTGGCAGTTTTGCATAAACTCCTCACTTTCAATACTCTGAGCCGGGTGTTTTTGTGTGCGTGACTTAAAATGACACTATATGTTGTGTCGTGTTTTACTTTAACAGAATTTTATCTATATGTGGGTATGTAACAACCTTCCTCTTACAAACATCTTACAGTATGGACTGCAAGCGGATTATACCGTTTGAAAAAAAGCAAAAGAGCAACCCATTTTCATCGGATTGCTCTTTCTCTATATACATTGTATATGCTTTTCATTATGCCCTCGCCGGGCAGGCATTCTTTTCTTGCAAGAAAAGAATCAAAAGAACTTTTATACGAAAGAGTGCTCAACTCTTACAACTATATTTATAGTATTATCCTTTTCTCTGAACTTTTCCTTTACCGCTTCAAGTATCTGTCTGTCGCTGAGACTTCTTTCCTCAGCAGGTACCACAAGGTCAAAAAGCAGGTTGGTATGAGTCGGTCCCTGCACCATTCTGAAATCGTGGAAGCCGTACCTCTCATTGACCTCAGATATAATCTCACGGGTCATTTCCTTATACCGGTTTACGGTTTCGTCACCTAGCACTATAGGATCAACGTGAATACACATCAGAATGCCCGTCTTTTCGAGAATCTGAACCTCGATGTTATCAATAACATCGTGAATTTCAATAAGGTCAACATCTGAGGGTACCTCCGCGTGTACCGAGGCTATGCGTCTGCCGGGTCCGTAGTCGTGTACGATAAGGTCGTGAATACCGATAATTCTTTCATCGGCGGTAATAATTCTTTCAAGCTCCTCTACCGTTTCTGTCTCCGGCGGCTGACCGAGAAGAGGGCCGAGAATATCTCTGACGATGCCCACGCCCGCAAGCACGATAATAACGGAAACGCCCATACCCATTGCGCCGTCGATAAATCTGAGCTCGGTAAATTCACCGATAATAAGCGCCGCCATCGTGGCAAGGGTAGAAATCGCATCGTTGATGCAATCCTTTCTGACAGCCTTGAGACTGATATTGCCTGTCAGCTTATATATTACGTTGTTGAAATATCCCAGCCAGAGCTTTGCGCCCGCCGCAACGGCAAGTATAACAACGTAACCCGCACCGAATTTCGTTTCCGTCGGATTGATAATCTTGTCAAGAGAATCCTTGGCAAGCTCAAAGCCCATAAGGAATATCAGAAATGCAACCACAAGGGCAGATAAATACTCCATTCTGCCGTGACCGAAGGGATGCTCCTTGTCAACGGGTCTGTTTGAAAGCTTAGCACCCGCTATGGATACTACATTCGAGCCTGCATCGGAAAGATTGTTGACTGCATCGGCAGTAATCGCCACCGACCCCGTAAGGGAGCCTATAATAAACTTGACTATGCACAGAATAACGTTGCAAACTATGCCCACGGCACCCGCAGTTACGCCGTACTGCTCCCTTCTTTTTTGCTCATCGTCATACCTTTCCGCGATGATTTTTATAAGAATCCTTTTTATCAAGAATACCGCCTCCGATAAAAGAGTATTAGTTTCGTTATATGTTAACAGATATTCCGTAGGTTTGTCAATTATAACTTGATACGCCCGCAAAAAAACAGGACAGCTGAGCTGTCCTGAAAAAATTTATCTTTCCTCACGGAAATAATTAAGACCCAAGGATGCGGGAGGCTGATTCTTTTTACTGCTTCTGATGCTTGTAACAACAAGAACGAGTATTGTTACAACATAGGGCAGCATTTTGAATATCTCCTTATCCTCAAGAGAAACGCCCGTGATGTAACTGCTTGCAACGTAAAGCGCACCGAATACGAGTGAGCCTATAATGCCAAGGTTGGGCTTCCATACGGTGAAGATAACGAGAGCAACAACCAACCAGCCGATATCGTCAACGCAGTATTCCCAGTTACCGTAAAGGTAATCCATAATGAACGAAAGACCGCCGAGACCCGATATGCCGCAGCCGATGCAGGTAGCCGCATATCTGTAGGCCGAAACGTTTATGCCTGCGGCGTCTGCCGTTGCGGGGTTTTCACCGACTGCACGAAGATGAAGGCCTACGCGGGTACGGTTGAAAACGAAGGTGGTTATAAGAGCAATTACAATTGCAAGATAAATAAGAATACCGTGCGAGAGGAAGATTTCACCAAACCAGCCCAGATCGTCGGCAACGGGAAGATGGGCTGTGAAATACTTTGTACCTCTTGTGTAGATAATACCCGTCTGAGCAATCATATAGTCTGAAATACCGACACCGAAGGTTGTAAGAGCAAGACCTGTAACATTCTGATTAACTCTTAGCGTTACGGTAAGGAAGCTGAATATTGCACCCATAAGAGCCGCACCGAAAAAGCTTGCAAGCATAGGGAATATGACAGCAAGCACAGGGTTGATGTTAGGAATACCCACCGCGGTAAAATAGAGATATTCAACAAAGCAGCCGCAGGAGGCGCCTACGCACATTACACCCGGGGTGCCGAGGTTGAGGTGTCCTGATTTTTCTGTTATTGTTTCACCGGTAGAGCCTAAAAGGAAGGTCATACCAAGTCTTATTGTACTGACAAGAAAGGCTAACATTTATTTATTCTCCTTTCTGTGCTTTGTAATTGCAATTTTATACTGAAGGAAGAATTCACAGCCGATAATGAAGAAAAGAATAATGCCGGTTATGATATCTGAAATTGCGGCGGGAATGCCAAAATCACTGGAAATCTCGCCTGCACCCTTCTGAAGAAAAACGATAAGGAAGGAGGTTACAACCATTACAAAGGGATTGAACTTTGCAAGCCAGGAAACCATAATAGCCGTAAAGCCTCTGCCACCGACAGTGTTTGTGTCAATGGTGTGATGTATGCCGCCGACAAGAAGAAGACCTGCAACGCCGCAAAGAGCACCCGATACGATAAGGGTACGGATAACAACCTTTTTAACGTTAATACCTACATATTTTGCAGTGTTTACACTTTCACCCACAACTGCAATTTCATAACCGTGCTTGCTGTATTTAAGGTAAACGTAAACCGCAACGGTCAGCAGAGCAACTATGATTATACTCAGCAGATACGGATTATTATTAAGAACGGGTATACCGTATTCTTCAAGAATTGCAAGCTTACCTGAACCGCTTTTTACATTCTTTTTAAGGAAATAGGCTACAAGCTGAATTGCAACATAGTTCATCATCAGCGTGAAAAGAGTCTCGTTGGTGTTCCAATACGCCTTGGCCAGAGCGGGAATAACCGCCCATATTATACCTGCGATGATACTCGCACCTATCATAAGAAGCACAAGCACCCACTGGGGAAGCTTACCGTCGGCAGGCATTTTATCACCCAGAAAGAACATTACGCAAACGGTTGCAAGGCCGGAAATAAGCACCTGACCCTCCGCGCCGATATTCCAGAATTTCATTTTGAAGGCAGGTGTAACGGCAAGAGATACCGCAAGAAGAATTGCAATGTTCTGAGCAAGATCCCAGATTCGGCCGCTTGAACCGAAGGCGCCCTCAAACATTGAGGAATAAACCTCAAGAGGATTTTTCTTTGTCAGAAGTGTGATTACAACTGCTGAAAGAAGAAGGGCAGCAACAACAGCCGCAATGCGCACACCGAGAGCCGCATACCACGACATCGGATCTCTTTTAACTATATGAAAAACCGGAGTGCGGCTTTTCTTTTCTTTACCGGCCATGCTTAACCCTCCTTTTCTGTTGATTTCACAGCTCCGGTCATAAGCTTACCGAGCTGCTCCTTGGTTGCTGTTCTGGCATCAACAATACCCGTTATACGGCCGCTGTTGATAACCATTATTCTGTCGCAAAGCTCAAGCAGAACGTCAAGGTCCTCACCGACGAAAATAACGGCAACGCCCTTTTCCTTCTGGCCGTTGAGCAGATTATATATAGTATAAGATGAGTTTATGTCAAGACCTCTTACGGGATAAGCAGCCATAAGCACCGTAGGCGAAGCTGCAATCTCACGGCCGACAAGTACCTTCTGAACGTTACCGCCCGAAAGTCTTCTTACAGGTGTCTTGGTGCTGGGGGTTACAACCTGAAGGTCCTCAATAATCTTTTTGGCAAGGTTATACGGCTCCTTACGCTTAAGGAAAAGCGACTTGCCCTTGCGGTAGCTTCTGAGCATCATATTATCGGTAATATCCATATTGCCGACAAGACCCATACCGAGTCTGTCCTCGGGAACGAAGGAAAGACGCACACCCAGTTCTCTAATCTGCATAGGTGTTTTGTCTCGCAGATTCTCTGTCTTTCCGTCCTTGGGATTGTTATATATAATATTGCCCTGCTGAATCTTCTGAAGACCCGCAATAGCCTCAAGAAGCTCTCTCTGTCCGCTGCCGGAAATACCCGCAATACCGAGGATTTCTCCCGAGTGTGCCGCAAAGGATACGGAATCGAGCACCTTTACGCCGTCACGGTTATAGCAGTCAACATCGTCGAGCACAAGCCTTTCAACTGTGTTTTTCGGCTCTGTTCTGTTGATGTTAAGGCTGATTTTTTCTCCGACCATCATTTCCGTCAGTGAAGCCTCTGTAGCCTCGGCGGTGTTAACGGTGCCGATATATTCACCCTTACGAAGAACCGAAACTCTGTTTGAAATTTCAAGCACCTCGTTAAGCTTATGGGTGATGATTATGATAGCCTTGCCGTCATCACGCATTTTGCGCATAACGTTGAAAAGCTTTTCAATCTCCTGAGGGGTGAGAACTGCAGTGGGCTCATCAAGAATAAGAATGTCGGCACCTCTGTAAAGCACCTTTACGATTTCAACGGTCTGCTTTTCAGAAACAGACATATCGCACACTCTTTTCTGAAGATCTATATTGAAGCCGTATTTCTCGGTGAGCTCTTTTATTTTCTTGTTGACCTCTGAGAGTTTAAATTTGTTGCCGTCTTTAATACCTAAAACTATATTTTCACCGGCAGTAAAAACATCAACAAGTTTAAAATGCTGATGGATCATACCGATTTTATAAGAAAAAGCATCCTTGGGTGAACGGATAACAGCCTCCTTACCACCTACGAATATCTGTCCCTCGTCAGGATAATAAATACCCGCGAGCATATTCATAAGTGTGGTTTTACCGCTTCCGTTTTCGCCGAGAACAGCAAGAACCTCACCTGAATAGAGCGTAAGATTACAGTTTTTATTTGCAATAACGCTTCCGAAGCTTTTCGTAACGTTTTTACATTCCAGCGCAATATTTCTTTGCAATTTCTACACCTCCGATATGGGAAACGCACAGTGCTGAAAGCTCTTATAGGATTTTCTGCACCTTAGGGTGGCGAGCATAATCCGAACCCCGTTTTTTACGGGCGGATTTCCGCCAATACTTCGTTAAAATACTCGTAAATCCGGTAGGATTTACTGCGTTTTGTGTCTTGTCTTGCCAAAAATCCGCTCCGCAAAAAATCGCAGACCCAAAAGTGCGAATTTTTGCAGGATTTTTGGATATTGAGGGTGCCGACAGGCTGACGCCTTTCAAAACCGAAATGCCG
>JAFWYB010000026.1 GCA_017517865.1 Clostridia bacterium
AAACAGCCTTGTAGCGTGAGCGCGGTGCGTACTACCCGTAAAGCTGCGAGCAGACGATAATGGTGGGGGCTCGGGCGTTCGGGATGGGTGAAAAGGTAGCGGGCGATTTCATTAAACATATAAGTAAGCTGAGCTGTGAAACTCCCGAGTGGATGTAAAGCAGACGGGGAGAAACGCGGCGTGAGTGAAGATAAAGATTAAAACTTTTTAAGAGTCCGGCGAAAAAGGTTTTATTAAGCTTACTTAAGAGGGACACTTAGCACTTTCGGACTCCTTGCACCAAAGAGCGTTTTGCATACTTTGTCGCTCAGGACAAAGTATGAGCCCCCGCGGCTTGAGCGGAGGACGAGGTGTTTTTTTTATAGAACATAAAGGTGAAAAAGAAAAACCTCTCCGTCCTTGCCTACGGCAAAGCCACCTTTTCCTCCGGAAACGGGCACCCTTTTGTCTGCTTCGCAGACATTTCCCCTAACAGGGGAATTTCCTTTCAGGCGAGGCATTAAGTGTATCTTCCCCGCGGCTTGAGCGGAGGATGAGCTGTTTTTATATACAACATAAAGATTAAAAAGCACAGCCCAAAAGCTTCACCGAAAGACGGGGCGTTGCTTTGTACAATATAAAAATAAAAAGCACCTCACGGTGCTTTTTTTACTATCTGTCTTACATCTCTGCCGCAGAAGGCAAGAGGGTAGTAATAGCCGAGAATTCGCGACGCCGTTCTCTGGGTATATTTTTCCTCAAGCTCCCTTGCAGTGCAGTTGGTGCTTATTATTGTGGGCAGAGAAGAAAGAATTCTGCTGTTGATAATGTTGTAAAGCTCTGCCTTTGTAAACTGAGTTACAAACTCACAGCCGAGATCGTCAATGATAAGAAGATCACTCTTTAAAAGGTCCTCTCTTATGCTTTCCGAAAAGCTGTCTTTTCCGAAGTGCTCTGCCTCAAGCTTATTCATAATATTATGTGCGCTGTCATAAAGCACGCTGTAGCCGCGGTCGAGAGCTTCACCGGCAATTGCAAGTGAAAGATGGGTTTTACCCAGTCCCGTTGCACCGAGCATAATAAGGCTGGGACTTTTCAGAGAAAAGTCTGCGGCATAGCTTTTGCAGAAGGAAAGCACGTTGGTCATCTGCTCTCTCTGATTTACACCCAGCACCTTGTCCTCGGCATCGGGGTAGTTGTTTACGTTGAAATTAAGAAAGCTGTGTCTGCTTAAGGAAGCTTTTTCTTCAAGCTCCTCACGTGCAAGCTGACGCACAAGCTCCGTATAGCAGGGGCAGATTCTTTCTGCGCGGGTACCCGTATCCTTGCAGACGGGGCAGCTGTATACGGGCTCGAGAAAATCTTCGCTCAGACCTGCATTTTTAAGAAGCTCAGCCTTTTTTTTCTGAGCCTCGAGGCTTTTTACAGAAAGTCTTCTTACAAAGTCGCCTGCATCGGCGCCCATACCTACTGCCTTTATAACCTCAGCTCCGTATGATGCTATCTCTCTTTCAAGGGTGAGAAGCTCGGGGCACCTCATAACGGCCTGACTGTGGCGCATTTCCTGCTGTCTTTCAGCATCAAGACGGCGTTTGTTCATAATTTCCTTTGCTCTGATATAGACGCTTTTTTTGTATGCCATTTTATGCACCGCCCTTACTGTCAGTTATTTTCCTGCTTTTTATATTTAAGGTTGACCGCTTCCTTCATAAACAGTCCTATATCATAGGAAGGTTCATTGTCTTCCTTTTTGGATTCTTTTTTTGCCGCAGGAGCTTTACCTGCATTTTTTTTCTTTTCCCACTCGTCCTGATGCTTTTTTATATCAGCGGGGGTACGGATACCAAGAGAAGCCCAGTTTCTTATTATGGTATCCATATATTTCATATTCATTTTGCCTGTACGGTCAATGGACTCTTCATAGGCGTAATAAATCATTTCAACGGTAAAAGCAAGCTCCTTTGTCCAGCTTGTCATAAAGCGGCGCTGCTTTTCGGTGGGGTGACGGTTGGTAATTTCAGTCATTGAGCGAAGCTTTTCCCAAGCTTCGTCGACGATAGTGTGCTCTTCAAGGTACTGATTAACGCCCTCAATGGTATCAATGTTAAGCTCAGACCAGCGCTTTGCAAGAGAAACGATGTGTCTGAAGCCGTCCTTTTTCTGTGAAACGCAGTATTCAATAGCCATAATGATAATTTCAAGGGGCAGACCGTAGCCGTCGTGGAGCATAAGAAGGGTTGACTGACCCTCATAGCCGAAGGGCTTGCCGAGTGAAGCCTGAGCCTGCTGAAAAAAGAGAGAAAGCTCCTCAGAGCCCTTGAGTCTTGCACTTACCTCCTCATGGCTCGGCTTTGAAATAACAATTTCGGGCAGAACTCTTTCGGGCTCTGCTGCAGGCTTAGCGGCACTGTGAGGTGCCTTTTCAATGGTTACCCTCGTCGTGAGAGAGGGCTCCTCGTTTTCTTTTAAAACAAGGCCTCTTTCAAGCCAGAAAACCATAGCGTCCTGAACGTCTGCCTTATCAAGGCACAGAGCCTCTGCCATTTCTTCGGTTGTTACCGTACGGAGATTGCCGTAGCGAAGCAGATACAGCAGAGATTTCAGCTGTACCACACTTGCAAGGCGTATATTTTCGTCAACAAGGCTGTTGGGAACGGCAAAAATACCGTTGAAAGAGAGTGGGTTGATTTTAAAATTCATGGAAACTCCGGACAATTCGCAATTCGCAATTCGCAATGCGCAATGCGCAATCGCGGGGAAGGCTTCATAAATGAAAAAACTTATATTCCGCCCAATTCACGAATTATTTATCTTAATTAAATTGAGTTATTTTTTTGCTTCTTTTAACAAAAACGTAAAAGTGGCGGGGAATAACTTCAGATTTCGGAAGCTTTAAGCGCAATTCCGAAATCCGCATTGTTTTAGTATTTGCCGAGGTATTTGTCGATTTCCCACTGTGAAACACGGGTAGTATATTCGTTCCATTCCTCAAACTTGGCTTCAACATATTTGCTGTGCACGTGCTCACCGACAGCCTGCTTTGCAAATTCACTGTCTCTGAATTCCTTTGCTGCCTCGCGGAGATTCTTGGGAAGAGAGTGAATATCTGCGGCCTTTCTTTCTGCAGGGGTGAGGTCAAAGATGTTTGAATCCTTGGGCGGGGGAGGAGTCATAGCCTTTTCCACGCCGTCAAGACCTGCCTGAAGAGCGGCAGCCATAGCAAGGTAGGGGTTAGCCGAGGGGTCGGGGTTACGAAGCTCAACGCGTGTGCCCGAGCCTCTTGCGGTGGGGATACGGATAAGAGGACTTCTGTTCTTTGCACTCCATGCGATATAAACGGGAGCCTCATAGCCGGGAACAAGTCTCTTGAAGGAGTTCACAAGAGGATTGGTAAGAACGGTGATTTCTTTGATATGGCTCATAACGCCTGCAATGAAGCTGTAGGCGGTTGAGGAAAGACCTGCGGCGTCCTTTTCGTCGCAGAATACGTTCTTGCCGTCTTTGAAAAGTGAAATATTTATATGCATACCGCTGCCGCATTCACCGTAGATGGGCTTCGGCATAAAGGTAGCGTGAAGATTATGCTTGTTAGCAATATTCTTTACAACGTATTTGAAGGTCATAACGTTGTCGGCAGTACGGAGCACCTCGTCATATTTGAAGTCAACCTCGTGCTGGGCGATGGCGTTTTCGTGATGTGATGCCTCAATTTCAAAGCCCATCTTTTCAAGGCAGAGGCAGATGTCACGGCGACAGACCTCGCCTCTGTCAACGGAGCCTAAATCAAAATAGCCGCCCTTGTCAAAGGTGTTGGTGGTAGCCTTTCCGTTCTGGTCAAGATGGAAAAGAAAGAATTCGCACTCGGGACCTACATAGCAGGTGTAGCCCATATCTGCCGCCTTCTTTATTGCACGGCGAAGCACATATCTGGGGTCGCCCTCAAAGGGTGTGCCGTCTGAATTGTAAACATCGCAGATAAGTCTTGCGGTCTTGCCCTCGTCACTGTCCCAGGGGAGAATAACAAATGAGTCAAGGTCGGGATGCAGACACATATCGCTTTCTTCAATTCTTACGAAGCCGTCGATTGAAGAGCCGTCAAACATACAGCGGTTATCGAGAGCCTTACTGAGCTGACTTGTGGTTATAATTACACTTTTGAGCATACCGAGAATGTCGGTAAACTGAAGACAGATGAAGTTCACCTTTTCTTCCTCAACGATGCGTATAATATCCTCTTTTGTATATCTTGACATTTTTATACTCCTTTCTTTATACGGAGAAATACATTATCAATTTAATATATCATTAGTTGATAGATTTGTCAAATAAATGTGACGAAAAAAACGGAGGAAGGGATAAGTTTTTAAAAGTAAAGGAGAGCAGTATTATCTGCCTTGTGCTTTTTAGGTTTTTATGTTGTGCGAGGAAGCGACTCTACCTCCGCTCAAGCCGTGGGGAAGATGCACTTAATGCCTCGCCTGAAAGGAAATTCCCCTATTAGGGGAAATGTCTGCAAAGCAGACAAAAGGGTGCCCGTTTCCGGAGGAAAAGGTGTCCGAAGGACGGAGAGGTTCTGCTTTTTAATCTTTATGTTGTATATAAAAACAGCTCATCCTCCGCTCGAGCCGTGGAGAAGATACACTTAATGCCTCGCCTGAAAGGAGAGGTGTCCGAAGGACGGAGAGGTTTTTCTTTTTCACCTACCTATTGTATAAGAAAACAGCTCGCCCTCCGCTCAAGCCGCGGGGGCTCATACTTTGTCCTGAGCGACAAAGTATGCAAAACGCTCTTTGGTGCAAGGAGTCCGAAAGTGCTAAGTGTCC
Source organism: Clostridia bacterium (assembly GCA_017517865.1). Classification (GTDB taxonomy): domain Bacteria; phylum Bacillota; class Clostridia; order Oscillospirales; family Acutalibacteraceae; genus UBA6857. The sequence goes on from JAFWYB010000026.1 coordinate 4,803, forward strand.
CTCTTAAGTAAGCTTAATAAAGCCTTTTTTCGCCGGACTCTTAAAAAGCTTTAATCTTTATCTTCACTCACGCCGCGTTTCTCCTCGTCTGCTTTACCGCGGCTCGGGAGCTTCACAGCTCAGCTTACTTGAAGGTTTAATAAAGTCGCTCGCTTGGTTGTACTTTTCCGTCAAGCTGTTGAACTTGTCTAATACTCACGTCTGCTGTTTAACTGCCGTGTATTCCGACATTCGCTGACCGCTACCGTGGTGATTTCAGTCAGAGAATGCCTCTTTACCTTCTGCAGTTTCCTCTACAACGTTCATTTTCGCGGGAAACACGTTATTTCTTCTCCCCACGATGGCGCGTGACTACTGGCTACTGACTACTGGCTACTAAGCGCAGCGCTTGCTACTGACTACTAAAAAAGGGCTGCCGAAGCAGCCCTTTTTTATCTCGGCAGCACGAAGCCGCACTTTTTCATTGTCTTTTCAAGGGTTCTGTTTGCAATTCTCTGTGCAGTTTCAGCACCCTTTGCCGCAGTTTCGAGAAGATAAGCCTGGTCCTTCATAAGAAGGTCATAGCGCTCTCTTACGGGGCGTAATTCCTCGATGACAGCCTCAGCAACGGCAGTTTTGAAATCTCCGTAGCCTCTGCCTTCAAATTCCTTGGCGATAGCGTCATAATCAAGACCTGTGCAGCAGGAATAAATGCCCATAAGGTTGTTTACGCCGTCCTTACCCTCGCCGTAGTATACGCCGCCCTCTGAGTCTGTAACGGCACTCTTGATTTTCTTCATAATAGTTTCGGGAGAATCAAAAACAGAAACAAAGCTCTTGGGGTTGGGGTCTGATTTGCTCATCTTTTTCGTGGGGTCCTGAAGAGACATAACTCTTGCGCCCTGCTTACCGATATATGGGTCGGGTACGGTAAAGGTCTTGCCGTAGATGCCGTTGAAGCGGTTGGCAATATCTCTTGCAATTTCAAGGTGCTGCTTCTGGTCTGCGCCTACGGGTACCAGGTCAGCCTGATAAAGAAGAATATCGGCAGCCATAAGCACGGGATAGGAGAAAAGACCTACGTTTACGTTATCGGCGTGAGACTGACTTTTATCCTTGAACTGAGTCATTCTGCTCATTTCGCCGAACTGTGTATAGCAGTTGAGAATCCATGCAAGCTGTGAGTGAGCAGGCACGTGGCTCTGAATGAATACGATATTCTTTTCCGGGTCAAGACCGATAGCAAGAAGAAGGGCAAAAACCTCCATAATCTGCTTACGGAGCATTTTCGGGTCCTGACGGACAGTTATTGCGTGAAGGTCGGCAACAGCAAAGGCTGAGTCGAACTCATCGGAAAGAAGCTTCCAGTTTTTGAGGGCGCCCAGGTAGTTTCCCAGGGTGGGAATACCTGAGGGCTGAATGCAGGAAAGTATCTTTTTTCTTTTTTCAGGTGCGGCTTCTGTGCCGGGGATAATGATTTTTTCGTCCATAATATTACATCCTTTCAAGCAAAAATAAAAGCCTGCTCCCAGAAGGAACAGGATAAAAAGCCACCTTTTGGTTTGTCACGTACTTCATACGCTCTCATCATAACGGTTAGAGTTTCCGTCGTTGCCTACTTTTTTCATTTCGGAACGCCCTCACAAGTCCATTCACAGATATATCCGCTGCCGCTTTCCACCCTCACGGCTCTCTGTAAGCTTCATCTACCAGCTACTACTCTTGTTCATCGGTTTAATTTATTGATGTGATTATAAACCCTTGAAGAAGTTTTGTCAAGAAGATTTTATATTAACAGTAAAAGCAGTCCTCTTCCCATTTATCCGCATTGTGTTCGATGTAATTCCATATTTTTTCATATTCAGTTTCGTTGCGGATGATGTGGTCGTTAGAACGGTATTGCCATATATTTTTTCCGTATTCTTTATTGCAAAATCTTTTGAAGGTAGAAACAAATCGTGCAATCGCAGAATTTGTAGGGACCGGCGTCCCCGACGGTCCGTTTTCTTCTGATTTGTTTCGTTGACCGCAGATGTTTTTCATACATTTTTCTGTTTTTTTTATTTCAACCAGAAGATGGATGTGATTAGGCATAATTATATAATTTATTACAGATAAATTATCGTAAAAGGCATTAATATTTTTAATATACTTTTCCGCAATTTTACCGTAATCTGTCAGGTTGATGCGCGGACCGTCGAGGACGCCGGTCCCTACATATATCTCTGACAGTATTTTCTTTCTTCCCTCGGTGCAGATTGTTATGAAATAAGCACCTGCTGAGCTGTAATCGTAATTTTTAAGCCTTGTAGGCTTTCTCTCGGGTAAATCGGGCATATTTTTTCCTCCTTTCAGGATGTTCATCAGGTATTATATATCAAATTGAGCCTGAATACAAGAAAATATATATCTGAGCCTTGGCAAGTAGTTTCTTCTTTTTTTGTACTTACCTTCTCAAAAATGAGCATCGAAAAAGCACCCCGAAGGGTGCTTTTATCATCAGTTATTACCCATTGAATAGTTGGGTGCTTCTTTTGTGATTGAAATATCGTGGGGATGGCTTTCGATAAGACCTGCGGAGGTGATTCTGATGAACTGAGTCTTTGTTTTGAGCTCGTCGATTGTAGCACAGCCGCAGTAGCCCATACCTGCACGAAGACCGCCCATCATCTGGTAAACGGTTTCGCTGAGGGTTCCCTTGTAAGGTACACGGCCTTCAACGCCTTCGGGAACGAGCTTCTTGTTGTTTGCCTGGAAGTATCTGTCCTTACTGCCCTTATTCATAGCAGCGATGGAGCCCATACCGCGGTAAACCTTGTATTTTCTGCCCTGATAGATTTCTGTTTCACTGGGTGATTCCTCACAGCCTGCAACAAGTGAGCCGACCATAATAGCGGAAGCACCTGCGGCAATAGCCTTAACGATTTCACCTGAATATTTGATACCGCCGTCACCGATAACGTTGATACCGTACTTGGCAGCCATTTCGGCACAGTCGTAAATAGCGGTAACCTGAGGTACGCCGATACCTGCAACAACACGGGTTGTACAGATTGAGCCGGGGCCGATACCAACCTTTACGCAGTCTGCACCTGCTTCAATAAGAGCCTGAGTGGCGGCAGCGGTTGCAACGTTACCTGCGATAAGTGAGATGTGGGGGAATGCAGCCTTAACCTTTTCAACAGCCTTGAGAATGTTTTTGCTGTGACCGTGAGCTGAGTCAAGTACGAAAGCGTCAACGCCTGCAGCAGCGAGGGGAGTTGCTCTGTCAAGCACGTCTGCTGTAGCACCGAGAGCGGCGGCGCAGAGAAGTCTGCCTTGAGTGTCCCTTGCTGAGTTTGGGTACTGAACAGCCTTTTCAATATCCTTGATTGTGATAAGACCTGTGAGCTTACCTGTTGCATCAATGAGAGGAAGCTTTTCAATCTTATGCTTCATAAGAATAACCTTTGCTTCTTCAAGGGTAGTGCCCTCTGAGCCCGTTACAAGGTTGTCCTTTGTCATAACCTCACTGATTTTTATATTGTAATCTGAAAGGAAACGAAGATCGCGGTTTGTAAGAATACCTACAAGCTTGCCGTTTTCATCGCAGATGGGTACACCTGAAATGCGGTAATTGTGCATAAGGTTTTCAGCTTCGTAAACAAAGTTATCGGGGGCAAGGAACATAGGGTTGGTGATGATGCCGTTTTCACTTCTCTTAACCTTATCAACTTCCTGTACCTGAGCTTCAATAGACATATTCTTATGGATAACGCCGAGACCGCCTTCACGGGCGATAGCAATTGCCATTCTTGACTCTGTAACTGTATCCATAGCGGCAGTCATAACGGGGATGTTGAGTCTGATACCCTTTGTAAGCTGAGTTTCAAGGCTTACGTCAGCAGGAAGAACATCGCTTTCTGCGGGGATGAGAAGAACATCGTCGAAGGTAAGGCCTTCTTTTACAAACTTTGAATTGAAATCCATAATTCTGTTTCCTTTCTTGTGAAATATTTAATTCTGCAGCAGACCTTAAAGGCTGTTAAAGTAAGTCTGCCGAATAAATTAAGTTATTATAACATACAGTTTTGCAACTATCAAGACAAAACAGAAAAAATTTTTTAGCATTTATGACAGACCTATAAAAAAATAGACAAAAAATTGCAGAAAACTTTTATCAATAAAATTCCCAACCGGAAATATAAATACTTTTCAACACGGTGTTAAAAAGATTTTAACCTGCCGGCAGTGTTAAAAACATCAGATTTTTAGTGAGTTTTTAACTTTTTCCACAGAGTTTTCCACAGTAAACCGTTGAAAAAGGTGTGGAAAATGTTAAAAAGCACATATTATTCAAATGATACAAAATTTTATATTTTTATTCTACAAATTTCGTTACAGGCCTTTCGGCATGTGGAAAAAAGTGTTATAAAAATCTGTGAAAAAAGCAGAAAACCGAAGGTAATTTTTATACAAAATATCCTTGGTATAAATGCTCACTGCTCAATCAAAAATAAAAAGGAAAATATTTTGTTAACGGAGGCTCATAAAAATGATAAAAGGTATTAACCGACAGGTGGTTGAGGTAAGAGAAACGGGCAGTGATTATTTTGAAAGAATACTCTTTTTTGTAAAGCCCGAGTATGCGGCGGTAAGCGAGGGAAAGATCAGAGAGCGTGCGGGAATGATAGCGGACAAAACCGCAAGACCGCCCGTAACCAAGGTAAGAAAAGAAAAATACACCGAGGTGATAAGGCTCTTATTCTGTCTTTTTTCGGGCATACTCATCGGCGCCCTTGCCGTGTGGTTTCTTAAGTGAACAGCAAAAAAATAATAAAAAGGGGCTGTAAAAATACAGTCCCTTTTTTGCTGCGAAAGAGTAACCAAACGGAGCAGAATTGAGGTAAGAAAGACTAAAAGTAGTATGAATTCTCTATTTGTTCGCTATCTTTTGGCTTAACTGATAAAAATAATCATTATATGTGTAGTAGTCATCGCTTTGATAAACAAAATCTTCACAAAAGTCAAGAGAAGCAACCGCTCGTTCTTCAAAGGGATTTGTTTGATCAAACAAGTCAAGCATATCATCTTTGCTTGTTATTGTTATGCCTTTTGTGCAAAAGAGCTGATTTTCTTCATTCCCATAAGGACACATGTTGCCGTGGCGGCAGGTCATACAGCAAGCCAGCTTGACATCATTGGGAAGCTTCATTTGTAAATCGGCAAGTGTATCTGTCCAAAGATAATCAGCGCCACATCCTTTGTATTCCATTTTGTTATACAACAAGGTGATTTCTGATTTGGGATTTGCTATAACCTCGCTATCGTCGTATGTGATAACTATAGGAACCATTGTTTTGCCGTTGGGTGTAAGCAAAGGGACTTTAGCTCGTAGTACCTTTTTCATTTCGCGTTCTCCTTTGCGGTGTTGATGGAGGAGATGAGTATTCTGCGAATCGAACCACAATCGTGTAGAATGGTCCTTGCAACTTCGCTGGAAATCAATCCGGCTTTTTGTGCGATTTCAATCCAGTATTCCGTTTCGTAGCACTCTTTTAAGGCAATCTGCAATTTAGCGATAAAATCGGGACGGCTATGCGCATATTTCGCCTCGCGGATATTTGCTCCAATACTCGTTCCGCTTCGTTCAAGCTGATTTGACAGAGAATAATGCCCTTTTATATTTTCTGTTAGTTTTAAGATTTGAATTGCAAATTCTGTTGACATATCCGCCAATTTATTTTCAGCCATTGAAATCACCTCTTTGGATACATTATATCACAGATTTCAATGATTTTCAATGAAATCGCGCAAAGCGCGATGAAATCCGAGCAATACTCGGATGAAATCTGCTAACGCAGATGAAATCAAATCCACCCATCCGCCGTCGAGGCGGATTTCATCCCCGTAGGGGATTTCATCATCGGAGATGATTTCACCCATCCGAAAGGGTGGATTTAGTTGAAAAGAAACACCATTTGTCCGGTAGACAAATGGTGTTTCTTTTCTGGAGCTGGAAACGTGACTCGAACACGCGACCTGCGCATTACGAATGCGCTGCTCTACCAACTGAGCTATTCCAGCAGTTACAAATGGCATTATACAATAAACTTGAGGAATAATCAAGAGGGCAGAGAAAATTTTCTCCGCCCTTTTCAAATAATATTTTACATACACAGTCCGCCGTCAACGGTAAGGGTCTGCCCCGTAATAAAGGAAGCGCTGTCACTGCAGAGAAAGGCTACGGCCTCAGCAACGTCCTCAGGGGTACCGATGCGCATAAGGGGAGTGGATTCGGCAATTTCATTTACGGTTGCTTCGTCGAAGCCGCTGTTCATTTCGGTGGCGATATAGCCCGGGGCAACGCAGTTTACGTTTATGCCTGAGGGGCCGACCTCCTTTGCGAGAGCCTTTGTAAAGCCGATGAGCGCCGATTTTGAAGCACTGTAATGCACCTCGCAGGAGGCACCCGCAATACCCCACATTGAGGAAACGTTTAAAATTTTACCGCTGTGTGAGCTTATCATTGAGGGGAGAAGTGCCTTGGTAAGCTCCATAGCGCTCATAAGGTTTATCTCAAAGAGTCTGCGAACCCTGTCGCTGTCGGCAAGCTGAAAAAGCTCCTGATAGGCTACACCCGCATTGTTGACGAGAATATCAACCCTGCCGTAAACAGCGAGGGCCTCTTTGCCGAGTGCTTCTGCCGCTGCAGGTACGGAAAGGTCTGCCTTAAGTATACGGGCATTCACGCCGTAAAGCTCTGTGATTTCCTTTTTAAGCATTTGTACCTTTTCTTCGTTGCTGTTGAAGTGAAGAATAAGGTCACAGCCGTTTTTTGCAAGTGCCTTTGCCGTTGCGGCACCTATGCCGCCGCTTGCACCTGTTATGAGAGCAATTTTTTTCATTTTATCACCTGCTTTGAGGATTATCGTTTTTTAGTTTAAGTATTTATCTTACCCCTACAATGGCGAAGCCAATTCAAAACCCTTCCGTCACGGCTTCGCCGTGCCACCTTCCCTTTCAGGTGAGCAGCCCTTTGAGGTAAGGGGGCAAACCCGTCCCTTAAAAGGGAAGGTTATGCTTTTTCATCTCCCTATTGTATAAGGGAACACCTCGCTCTCCGCTCAAGCCACGGGGAACACGCTGTTCCTTCTCCCTACGACAGCGGGTGACTGCCGGCTACTCACTTGCCGACACAGAACTGCGAAAAGACCTCGTCAACAACGGCTTCCTTCGCCTTTTTGCCCGTAAGCTCAAGAAGGGCTTCTATTGCACTGTCGATACATACATTTATTGCATCCATTGTTACGCCCGCAGCTATGCCGTCGAGAGCTTCGTCTATTGCAGAAAGAGCCGCCAGGGCGCTTCTTCTCTGCCTTTCCGTTGCAAGCATAGCCTGGGTTGTGTCTATTTTATCCGTACCGAGAAGGCTTTCCACTTTTTCGGTAAGCTCTCTGACACCGTCGCCGTTCTGTGCGCTTATATAGACGACGTTTTCTATTGAGGCTTCTATAAATTCGGTGTCTGCTTTTGAGGGCAGGTCGGTTTTGTTTATTATTGCAATTACGTTTTTGTTTTTACACAAAGAGAGAATATCTCTGTCGTAGCCGTCAAGACCCGATGAGCCGTCAAAAACGGCAAGTACCAGAGCGGCTCTTTCAATACGGCTTTTTGCCATATCAACACCGATGGCTTCAACCACATCTTCGCTTTCTCTTATACCTGCAGTATCGGCAAGGCGCAGTACCACAGAGCCGAGGCGTACCGTTTCTTCAACGATATCGCGGGTTGTGCCGGCAATGTCGGTAACTATTGAACGGCTGTAGCCGCTGAGCATATTCATAAGAGCACTTTTGCCCACGTTGGGCTTGCCGACAATGGCAGTATCAACACCCTCGCTGATTGCCTTGCCCGAATCAAAGCGGTCAAGAAGGTCGGTAAGCTCTGCGCGTACTCTGCCGAGGCTTTCACCGAGCACCGAAAAATCAAGGTCCGGAATATCCTCGTCGGGATAATCCACCCAGGCACCCATATGTGCCGAGGCTGAAAGCAGTACTGAGCACAGAGAGTCGATTTTTTTGCTCAGTGCACCCTCAAGAGCAGTGAGCGCAACCTTCATCGCGCTTTCATTATGTGCACCGATAAGGTCCATGACCGCTTCTGCCTCTGAAAGGTCCAGCTTGCCGTTAAGAAAGGCGCGCTTTGTGAATTCGCCTGCCTCGGCAGGTCTTGCACCTGCATCAAGCACCGCCCTCAATATGCGGTTTGTGACGTAAATGCCGCCGTGGCAGGATATCTCTACCGTATCCTCACCGGTATAGCTTTTAGGTGCACGGAAAACGAGAGCGACACACTCGTCCAGAGCCTCACCTTCACTTACCGCCTTGCCGTGAGCAGCACAGTAGCCTCTGAGAGAGGAAAGAGGTCTGCCCGAGGTGGGTGCAAATATTCTGTCTGCGATTTCAATTGCATCGTCGCCTGAAATTCTTATTACGCCTATACCGCCCGCGCCGAGAGGGGTGGATATGGCTGCTATTGTATGGGACATATTATTCCTCCGATTAAAGCCCGAAGGCCTTTATAAGTCTGTCGTATTCCTCGTCGCTGATTGCAGTTATTGAACCGTGGCGGGGTGAAAAATCCATAGTATAATCCTTGCGGTCAACGGGCAGGAAGCTTCTGAAATCCTGAGTCTGCTGCATAAAAAATCTGCCCTTGCCGTATTCGTCCATAATCATTATGTAGGTGTCGGTGCCGTTTATCGGGTAAAGCTGACTGCCCTCAACTCCGCTCGGTGCAAGAGAAACCACCGTAGGCTTATCCTCATAGGGGCCGTTGAGCTTTTCTGAGGTTACGTAGGCTATGGTCTGGTCCTCATCGTGCTTGAAATAAAGGTAGTAAAGACCGTCCTTAGGATTATAGGCAATATCGCCGTCGATGGTCTGAATGCCCTCTCTGCAGTAGAGGGGTCGGGGCTCGTCTATTGCTTTAAGGTCATCGGAATAGGCATAGTAAAGACCTGCGGTGTTATGCCTTTTTGTGGAATGAGCCCAGTAAATCATATACTTACCTGCACTTTCATCCCACATCGCCTGAGGAGCCCAGGCTCTTGTTGTGTCGGCGTAATCCTCGCCGAGTTCTTTTATGTCAATAAGGGCTTCGTCGTACCAGTTGACCAGGTCGTCGCTTTTCCAGCTTATGAGCGCGTGGTTTGACTCCCAGCCTTCCTCGCAGCGCATATCGGTACCGATTATATAGTAAGCACCCTTCTGACCCTTGAACACGTAGGGGTCGCGTACACATTTCTTGCCCTTTGTCTGGGTGATGACGGGCTTGTTTGCGTTGAGTGCAGTGAAGTTATAGCCGTCCTTGCTTACGGCAAAATGAAGCCTTTCCTCACCCTCGCCGTTGCCGACGAAATAAACGAAAAGATATTTCCCGTAGAGATTTTTTTCAGGCTTTGCAAATTCCATAGCTGTTACCTCATTTCTTTTTTATCGTGTTTGTTATATCCGGGTCACCCAGAACCATAAGACGCTTGATGAAAATATATACCATGGCAATAACCTCGTTTTTGGTCATAAGCTCAGGGTTATCAAGCCAATGGCCGAGAAGACCGTAAAAGCCGCTGGAAAGAAAGCTGTAGAAAAACTCAAAGGGAACTCTTTTTGACTCGCCGTGAAATTCAGCAAAATACTGATAGTTGAAATCGCAGAAAAGCTTGTTCATACGCTGAGTAAAGGATTCGGAAAAGGACTTGTCAAAGAGCATACGGCAGGTGTCTCTGTTTTCGTCAAACAGATTTATAAGCCCTTCAACGGTGGCATAAACGTTTTTCGGAAAGCCCATAGCGCTCAGAGAATCAAGCATACTTTCCGCCTCAAGGGCAAGAGAGTCCTCTATAGAGCGGACCAGGTCGTTTATATCACTGTAGTGAAAATAAAAGGCATTACGGCTCAGTTCGGCTTTTTCACAAAGGAGCTTTACCGTAATTTTATTCAGAGGGTATTCCTTTGAAAGGCTTACGAGGGCCTTTTCAAAGGCTTTTTTTGTTTTCTTTACACAGCTGTATTCCTTGGTTGCCATAGCAGTATCTCCTTAAAAAAACATACAAGTTGTATCAAATGTTACACGTTATTATAAATATAACACAGACCGGCAGGTTTGTAAAGTGGTGTTTTTTAGCCGCGAAGGGTTACACTTCTTGCCATTTGTATGTCAGTTCTGCTTTTTAATCTTTATATTGTATATAAAAACAGCTCGCCCTCCGTTTAAGCCGCGGAGAGGGTACCGCTAATGCCTCGCCTGAAAGGAAATTCCCCTGTTAGGGGAAATGTCTGCGAAGCCGTGGGAGAGAGCTTTCTTTTTCATCTATATGCTGTGTATAAAAACAAACCGTCATCGCTCATGCCGCTGTGGCACGAACCCTTCCACCGCTGACGCGGTCCCCCTTTTTCTCCGAAAACGGGCACACCCTCGTCACTTCGTGACACTCCCTCTAACAGAGGGAATTACCTTTCAGGGCAGGCGATATAAGGTGGCTCCTACGGAGCAATTATAACTTTGTCACATTCGAGCTACAAAGGAAGCAAAAGGCTCTTTGGCCTCGAAACAAGTGTCTCGGCAGGCCGCTGAAAGAGAATATCTTTCTTTTACAAATATTCCGCATAGGAAGGCAGAGGTTTACTGTTTTAACACACGTAGCTGTAACTTGCAGAAGGTAAAGAGGCATTCTCTGACTGAAATCACCACGGTAGCGGTCAGCGAATGTCGGAATACACGGCAGTTAAACAGCAGACGAGAGTATTAGACAA
>JAFWYB010000054.1 GCA_017517865.1 Clostridia bacterium
AATAAAGATTTTGATGTAACAGCGGATGAAATATTTTGTCACGGCAAAACCGTGGCTCGAAGCCTCTACTCCCATGCTCCGATGCTCAGGAACCAACAAACAATTCCCGATCAAATATCTGCTCTGATAAAATATATTATACTACTTTTTTCACGAAATGTAAATGATTTTTTGAAAATTTTCTCTGCTTTTTTAATTTTTATGAAAACTATATAGGCAGAGAGTTTTATCTCCCTGCCTATATATGCAAAGTTAAAATTAATAGTTTTCTGCGTGAACTTCAAAATAGCTCTGAGGATGTGCACAAGTCGGACATACATCCGGTGCTTCTGTACCAACAACGATATGACCGCAGTTTCTGCATTCCCAAACCTTAACTTCGCTCTTCTTGAATACTTCTGCAGTTTCAACATTCTTCAAAAGTGCACGATAGCGTTCTTCATGATGCTTTTCGATTGCTGCAACAAGACGGAACTTTTCAGCAAGCTCATGGAATCCTTCTTTTTCAGCTGTTTCAGCAAAACCGGCATACATATCTGTCCATTCATAGTTCTCCCCATTTGCAGCATCTTCAAGGTTGTGAGCTGTATCCCCTATACCGTTAAGCTCCTTATACCACATTTTTGCGTGTTCTTTTTCGTTGTCAGCTGTCTTTAAGAACAATGCTGCAATCTGCTCAAATCCTTCTTTTTTTGCCTTTGAAGCATAGTATGTATATTTGTTTCTTGCCATTGATTCACCGGCAAATGCAGCTTCAAGATTTTTTTCTGTCTGAGTACCCGCATACTTATTTGCAGATTCTGCTGTAACAGCTTTAATCTTATCCCCTGTTGCCTTGCATAATGGGCAGATAATTTCTGCTCCTTCTGCTAATTCGAATTCTTTTCCGCACAATAGACATTTGTACTTGTTCATCTTTGATTACCTCCGTTTATATAAAATTATATTTAAAAGCCTTTGCTGCTTTTACAGTATTATAAAAAATAGTATGAAAAGGAAATGCAGCACACTTCCAATGATGCAAAATACATGGAAAACTGAGTGCATCCATTTCTTCTTCGTAAGTCCGTAGCATACGGCTCCTATGGTGTATGCAATTCCGCCTGATAACAGATACCAGAATCCTGTCATTCCAACTGCGTCTATTAAAGTTCCCATTTTAACAACGATAAGCCATCCCATAACAAGATAGCATATCATAGAAAATTTTTTGTATTTTTTCAGGTCAATCGAGTTGAATATTATTCCGATTATTGCAAATCCCCAAATAACACCAAATAAAGTCCAGCCAACCGCTGTATTCACTTCCCTTATAGCACACAGGGCTATCGGAGTATATGTTCCCGCTATCAGAATAAATATTGTACAGTGATCAATTACTTGAAAAACTCTTTTTGAAAATGTTTCCGGTTTTAAGCCATGGTATATACTGGATGATGTATATAAAACAAGCATTGTCGCACCGAATATACAGCCCGAAACAACGCCGTAAACGTCACCATTAAGCCCTGCAAAAACTGCACAAAGAACAATGGCAAGGATACCCATAGCTCCGCCTACAATATGTGATACCATATTAAATATTTCTTCACCTTTTGTATAAACAGGCATTTGTCTGTCTGCAAGTTTTGTCCTTTTCATTTATATTCCTCTTTTATAATTTGTTATTCAACCTTCATCATTCTGTATCCAACACCTATGTGTGTCTGGATATACTGCGGAGAGTCAGGAAGCTTTTCAATCTTTTTTCTAAGTGTTGTCATAAATACACGAAGAGAACCTATATCTGTTTCCCATGCGCTGCCCCAAATTTTCTCTGCAATGAATTTATGTGTAAGCACCTTTCCTACATTTTGCGACATCACACAAAGCAGCTTATATTCTGTCGGGGTAAGGTGCATTTCCTCATCATCAAGGTATGCACAGCCTGCAGCATAATCAACTTTAAGTTTTCCGTTTGTAAACATTGACTCTGATGCCGCCGCTTGGTTTTGATAGCTTAATCTTCTTTGTGTAACTCTGAGCCTTGCAAGGAGTTCTTCAACAGAGAATGGCTTTGTTAAGTAGTCATCGGCACCGCAGTCTAATGCCTCTATTTTATCTGTGTCCTCACTTCTTGCACTGATAACGATAATCGGCATATTAGACCACGAACGAATTTTCTTAATTACCTCAATTCCGTCTATATCGGGAAGTCCCAAATCGAGCAGAACAACGTCGGGATTATGTGAAGATGCCTGCATAATAGCATCGTTTCCGTCTTTTGCAGTTAAAAACTTATATTCATGCGTTTTTAGTGTTGTTGAAATTAAATTGCGTATAGGCATATCATCTTCAACAACCAAAACCGTCATTGTCTTATTCATTTATATTAACCTCCTTTACCGGCAGGGTAAATGTAAACACCGCACCATGCGGATTGTTGTCTGATACAGCAATTTCTCCGCCGTGTGCCGATATGATTGTTTTGCAAAGAGCAAGTCCTAAGCCAAGACTTCTTCTGCTGTCGGCAATTTTATTTGCTCCTGTATAAAACATATCAAACACCTTGTCTTTAATATTATCTGTAATGCCGTTACCATTATCGGCAATACTCACTGAAAGCATTTTATCCTTTTTCTGTGTACTTATCGTGATCTCTGAGCCTTTCGGTGTATATTTAATTGCATTGTCAACAATATTTATTATTACTTGAACTATAAGCCTTGCATCCACATCCACAAGCATTATATCATCACTTCCGCATAC
>JAFWYB010000055.1 GCA_017517865.1 Clostridia bacterium
AAAACACTCCGGGGGAGTGTTTTTAGCTGCGACCGCAAGAGCTGTGCTCTGAGGACCCGAAGTGGTGTAAAAATAAAAACTCCTCCGCAGTTTTCTGCAGAGGAGTGAAAGATAAGCAATATCTGATTATCTCTTTGAGAACTGAGGAGCACGACGTGCGCCCTTGAGACCGTACTTCTTTCTTTCCTTCATTCTGGGGTCACGAGTGAGGAAGCCTGCCTTCTTGAGGTCAGCTCTGAGAGCCTCGTCATACTGAAGAAGAGCTCTTGAAAGACCGTGACGGATAGCACCTGCCTGGCCTGTTACGCCACCGCCTGTTACGCGGCAAACGATGTCAAACTTCTCAGTTGTACCTGTAAGATTGAGAGGCTGACGAACGATGAGCTTAAGAGTTTCAAGACCGAAATAATCGTCGATTTCTCTGTCGTTGATGATGATCTTGCCTGTACCTGCATATACACGTACTCTTGCGATTGACTTCTTTCTGCGGCCTGTGCCGTAGAAGAACGGTGTTGTTTCGTACATTTACTTGTCCTCCCTTTCTTAGAATTCTACAACTTCGGGCTTCTGAGCTGCGTGTGCGTGTTCAGCACCTGCATAAACGCGAAGTCTTGTCATAGCGTTACGGCCGATAACTGTGTCGGGTACCATACCCTTGATAGCCTTTGTCATAACGAACTCGGGCTTTTCCTTCATAAGGGTTGAGTACTTAACCTTCTTCATGTTACCGATGTAACCTGTGTGATGATAGTACATTTTCTGATCGAGCTTCTTGCCGGTGAGAACGATTTTGTCAGCGTTGATAACGATAACATGATCACCGCAGTCTGCGTGGGGAGCGAATGTAGCCTTGTGCTTACCTCTGAGAAGCTCAGCTGCCTTAGCTGCTACATGTCCGAGATGCTTTCCTTCAGCGTCGATAACATACCACTTACGTGTGATGTCTGCTGCTTTGGGCATATAAGTTGACATATCCTTTTACCTCCGAATAATTTATTTTGTCAAATTGCCTTGATATATTATCACAAGAGGCAGAACTTGTCAACACCTTTTTTGCAATTTTTTAATTTACAATTCACTTGCTCTTGTTTTCTTCGTTTTTCTTCGTTTTTCATAGCATTTGCTGACTTATGATTTTTACTTTTTCTTGTGATTTTATCCGTAGGTGAAGAAAATATTGCTGTTTCCTCCTGAAAAGTGACATTTATTGCACTGAATACACTTACAATAATTCTTAATAATTACACAAAAAGAACGCAACAATTCGTTAGTATAATTTTAATATTATGAAATAAATTGAATTTGTAAGGAGGCTAATCATGAAAGGTGTATTAAAAAAAGTGACAGCTTTATTTCTTGCTTGCCTGATGCTTTTGTCGGTAATGCCTATGGCACTTGCAGCTGCGGTTGAATCGGAAGAAATATATCCCGAGCTTACTGTTAAAGGCTTCGGTGCCAGCAGTGTAAAGATTTATTATGAGGATGACCCTGAGCAGAAATCACTGTTCTATCCTTTTGACAAAGACAGATTGCTGGAGAACGTGGAAAAAATCGATGAATATATCTTCGAAGCGGTAAAAAATCAAGAACCGAATATTCTCCGTTCCGTTATTTACGATTATTGTATGGAAACCTTCGGTATGCTTGCTTATAAGCCCGACGGCTCCAATATGGACGGAGTTGTCACTGAAGAGCCCGGACTCAGAAAGAAGCGCGACGGTATTTACGAATTTTACTATGACTGCAGAGAGTCGCCCGTAGTTTCGGCTCACCAGCTTCAGACAGCTATCGACCAGCTCTTTGCAGAAACAGGCGCAGAGAAAATCGAGCTTGTAGGCTCCAGCTTCGGTGCCAATATTGTAACCGCATATATGCACGAATACCCTCAAAATCTCCATAAGATTGATACGGTTCTTCTTTGTGCACCCTCTGTCGGCGGTATGAATTTCCTGGGAGAGCTTTTAAGCGGTAATTTCGATATAAGTGCTAAGGGCTTATGCGACATAATAGACCGTCTTTCAGAAGAAGAAGCCTTTACCGAATTTTTCTATATTTTGGAAGAAACAGGCGTTCTCGAGGTTTTGCTTCAGGCGTTAGCAGTTCCCGTACTCAAAATGGCTGTTTATGAAGGTGTTGTTGATGTAGCCCGCGAATTGCTTGCTACTCTTCCTACTCTTTGTGTATGTATACCTGACGAATATTTCATCCCTGCTATGAAGTTCCTTTACGGTGAAGACTATAAGGACCCGAATCATACTTATGCCCAGACCATAGCAAAGATGGACTACTATCACTATAATGTTGCAAACAATTCGACTCAGATTTATCTTGACGCTGAGAAAAATAACGACGGACTTAATATGGCTATTGTATGTAAATTCGGCGTGGCAGCTATCCCTCTTACCTCAGGTGAGACCGCTATGGATGACGGTCTTGTAACAACCGCTGTTTCCTCCTTCGGTGCTACCTGCGCAAATTACAACGAAAAGTTTGACGATGATTACGTTCAGCAGAAATATACCGACTATGACTTTATGTGTCCTGAATGGAATATTGATGCTTCAACCTGTGCCTTCCCCTTCAGAACCTGGTTCATAAAGGGTCTCGGCCACGGCAAAAAGATATCTGATTATAATGTATTTATAAGAGAAATCACCACCTACGACACTGACGTTTTCACCGATCCTAACAGACCTCAGTTCCTTAAGGTGCGTGATGACGATCCTCAGATGCTCGAGCCTATCGTTGCAGTGGAGGAGGAGCCCGAGGATCTTACGTTCTTCCAGATGCTTCTTGCATTTTTCAGAAAGCTGCTCATAATTCCCAAAAAGATTATTGAGAGTATCACAAAGGACATAGATTTTTCCATCATTAAATAACAACCCGAAGGGGGACTGCTTCAGGCAGTCCCCTTTTTTTAATTTTATTTTGTAAGCACGCCGTCGTCGGTGTACAGAAGAAGCAAAATATCCTGCTCCTTTGCGCTTTGGCAGTCGATATATATAAGCACCTGCTGATTGTTGCTGTCTCTGCAGTGGAATTCATAGCAAAACACCTCGCCGCCCCCGTCGGTAGGGATAAAGGCTTTTCTGTAAGAGAGGATTTTCAGCTTATCCGAAACTGAGCGGCGGGCGCGTGACGGAGTGACGGTTTCTTGAGGTATTTCTCTTTCTTTGTGATTGGAAAGATATGAGGAGGCATCAACTGCGAGAACCTCGCCCGTATCAAGGGCTATACTCACTTTTATAAGGTCGGAGTAGCAGATAACCGAGTCCTGAACATACGCATAGTTTACGGTACATATTCCGTCATAAACCGAATAATAGCTGTCGTTCATATCAGTGTAGCCCAGAAGCTTGAGATGCTTTTTACCGCGAGTTACCGCTTCATCGGGCTCGAGCGTTGCTTCGCTGACATTTTTATCCTTTATAAAGGAGTATAAATAGCCGCCTTTTTTTGTCACGCTTATATATGTGTCGGTCATTGAAAAGCAATAAAGCTCAACCGCGCTGTCTATATCCTGCTCTTGTCTGAGGGCGGTTTCTTTTACGCCTAAAATTTCGGCGGCAATTTTTTTTGCCTCTTTTCTTGTTATGCCGTCTTCTTTTTTAAGGAAATCGGCCTCTTCAACGGCGGCGGAATCTGAGAAAGGACCGTCGTAAAGCAGTGTGGGATAATCGGTTACGGTCTGTGATGTATCCTTCATACGGCTGTAAAAATTTTCGGGCAGCTCTGACTGCTCTGTGCCTAAGGTGTCGGCCACCGTGCTGAAGCTTACCGTGCCCTCGTTATAGTCAGACAGAATATCCGAAAGAGCCTTGCTGCAAGCCTCGGAGTAGCGGTAAAGTGCCGCGAGACTTTCCGCGTCCTCTGATGAGAGGCGGTTGCCCTCCTTGCCGCTGAGAAAAAGCGTATAGTTACCTACCTGAGAGAGAAATCTGAAAAGTCCGTCACTGCCCGCCTCCTCAGCTGTAAGTGAGCTGAGGCTTTCCTTTGCCGATGCCGCCTCTCCGGAAAGGCGGTTACCTTGCTCACGCAGCATATCGCGTGTGCCTGCATAAAGACACTTCTGCAAATCCACGGTTATGCTGTCAAGGCTTTCGCAAAGCTCGTTTACCGCTCTTTGATTCTGTGCCGTAAGGGTAAGGCTCAGCCTCTCGTTCTGCCTTGTCACAACAACGGAATAAGCTCCCAGGGTTACCGACAGAAAGGCAAAAAGTGCAACGAGTCTTATATAGGCTCTTTTTGATAATTTTTTCATAGCTCGGTTATTCCTTTCAATTCTGTAAATTTTAAGTTAAATTAAGTGCAATTTTACTAAAATTAGTTTGTCGCAGGGGGGCAAAAATATGCTGATTTTTTTCACAAATCGTTGCATATTTTTTTTGTTTATAGTATAATAGTATGCAATTATGTAATAAAATGAGGAGGTGTGCCCTTTGACGGCTTATCTTGATAACAGTGCAACAACCTTTTTGTGCGAGAAAGCAAAAAAAGAAATGATGAATGCAATAAACAATTACTGGGGCAATCCCTCGTCACTTCATCAGGCGGGCATTGATGCCGATATGCTTTTAAGGCAGAGCCGCAGTACTGTTTCAAGGGCGCTTAAGTGTGACCCCGACGAGATAGTTTTCACATCGGGCGGTACGGAAGGCAACAACCTTGCCGTTTTCGGGGCAGCCTATGCGGGCAGAAGAAAGGGCAATAGGGTAATCACAACAAAAATTGAGCACCCGAGTGTGCTCAACGCCTTCAGACGCCTTGAGGAAGAGGGCTTTGATGTTACCTACATAGGCACGGATTCATCGGGACATCTTGATATGGATGCTCTTGAGGCGGCAGTTGATGAAAAGACAATTCTTATAAGCGTTATGGCAGTTAATAACGAGGTCGGTACAATTCAGCCCATAGAGCAGCTTAAGGCTGTTGCAAAGAGAAAAAGCTCTCCCGCTCTCGTTCATGTTGATGCGGTGCAGGCCTTCGGCAAGCTCCCTCTTAACCCAAAAAAGTCGGGTATTGACCTTATGACGGTCAGCTCGCATAAAATACACGGTCCTAAGGGCGTAGGTGCTCTTTTTATAAAAAAAGGAACAAAAATCAGACCCGTAGCCGTCGGAGGCGGTCAGGAAAGAGATATCCGACCCGGCACTGAGCCTATGCCCGCAATAGCAGGCTTTATGGGTGCGGTAAGTGAGCTTACGGTTGAAAAAAGCCTTGCAGAAATCACTGCTCTTCGAGACGGCTTCGTTGAAAAGCTGAGAAACGTTGAGGGGGTAAGCATAAACAGCCCCGCAGACGCTCTGCCATACATAGTCAATCTTTCACTTAAGGGACTGCGCTCTGAAACAGTGCTCAATCTGCTTTCGGATATGGAAATTTACGTTTCCTCGGGCTCAGCCTGTGCGAAGGGGCACAAAAGTCACGTGCTTACCGCTATGGGGCTCAAGGATGACGAGATAGATTCATCACTTCGTGTGAGCCTTTCAAGGTTCACAACAGAAGAAGAGCTTGATTATTTTATTGAAGGTATAAACAGAGCCTTTAAGGTTATTATGAAAAGATAAGAGGTAAAATATGAAAGAGGTATTACTGGTAAAAAACGGCGAGCTTGCTCTCAAGGGGCTTAACCGCTCCACCTTTGAGGATATGCTTGTTAAAAATATAAAGCGCCGTCTTCTTGCTTCGGTGGGAAAGTTTCAGTTTACAAAATCCCAGTCAACAATTATTGCCGAGCCTCTCGATGAGGACGCGGATTTTGAGCAGGCTGTTGAAACACTCAAAAAGGTTTTCGGCATTGCCGCCTTTTCAAGAGCCGCTATTGCCGAAAAGGATTTTGACAGCATCAAGGATGTTGCTCTGGAATATCTCGGTGACGAGCTTCGTCAGGTAAAGACCTTCAAGGTGAATGCAAAGAGAAGTGACAAGAAGTTCCCCATGACCTCACCGGAAATCTGCCGTGAGGTAGGTGCACACCTTCTTCGCAACATAAAGACACTCAGCGTTGACGTGCATAACCCCGATATTACCGTTACCGTTGAGGTAAGAGATAAAAACGTATTCATTCACGGAAATCAGATAAAGGGCGCCGGCGGTATGCCCGTAGGAAGCGCAGGCAGAGTGGCACTCCTCGTTTCCGGCGGTATTGATTCACCCGTAGCAGGCTGGATGATGGCAAAAAGAGGTCTTCAGCTCAATGCCATTCACTTTGCCGCACCGCCATACACAAGCAAGCGTGCGGAAATGAAGGTACACGACCTTGTTTCAATCGTTGCAAAATACAGCGGAAGAGTAAATTTTGCGGTTGTTAACTTCACCGAAATTCAGGAAACCATAAAAGAAAAATGCCCCGAGGAGCTTTTCACAATCATAATGAGAAGGCTTATGATGAAAATTGCCATACGCATTGCTCAGCGTGACGGCTGCGGTGCACTCGTAACGGGTGAAAGCCTCGGCCAGGTTGCTTCTCAGACACTCGGCGCAATTGCCTGCACCGATGCTGTTTCGGATATGCCGGTTTTCCGCCCTCTTATCGGTATGGATAAGGATGAAATTATTACAATTTCAAGAAAAATAGGTGCTTTTGAAACCTCAATTCTTCCTTATGAGGATTGCTGTACGGTGTTTACACCCAAGCACCCGAGAACAAGACCCACTCTTGAGCTGATTGAAAAGGCGGAGAGCGCCGTCGATTTCAGCGAAATGATAGACAGAGCAGTTGAATCAACACGCTTTATGTTTGTTGATTGATTTACAGTCAATTCACTGTTTGTTATCAGATATATTTAAATTCCGACTAAAAAAAGTGGTAAAATGAAATTCTGAAAGAACCGGAGGTGTTACTGTGAGATGTGAGCTTATAAGCGTCGGTACTGAAATATTGCTTGGCGATATAGTCAACACAAATTCACAGTACCTTTCTAAAAGACTTGCCGATCTGGGTATCGGAGTGCTTCACCAGTCAACGGTGGGTGATAACCGTCAGAGGCTTCTCAGAGCTCTTGACGGCGCCTTCAGAGAAAATGAGCTTGTCATTCTCACCGGGGGACTCGGCCCCACACCCGACGATCTTACCAAGGAGGTCTGCGCGGAATATTTCGGACTTCCGATGTATACCGATACGGCAGTTGCCGAAAAAATTAAAGGCTATTTTGAGAAAAAAGGGCTTGTAATGCCGGAAAGTAACTTAAAGCAGGCTCTTATTCCCGAGGGCAGCACCGTGCTTTATAACAATAACGGCACCGCACCCGGTTCAATTATAGAAAAGGACGGTAAGATTGCGGTTATACTTCCGGGCCCGCCCTTTGAAATGAAGCCGATGTTTGAAGAAAGCGTCGTGCCCTTTTTAAGAAGATTTTCAGAACATATAATTCTTTCGTGTAACGTGCGCACCTTCGGTATAGGTGAAAGCGCCATGAGCGAAAGGGTCAGACACCTGCTTGATAATGCCAACCCCTCGGTTGCACCCTATGCCAAAAGCGGTGAGGCACTTCTGCGGATTACTGCAAGGGCTCACAGCGAAAAAGAGGCCAAGGGTCTTATTGAGCCCGTGCTTAAAGAGATAACGGAGCTTATAGGCGATTACATTTACGGTGTCGACGTTGAAAATATAGAGGAGGCCACCGTAAGCCTTCTTAAGGAAAAAGGGCTTACCGTAGCCTTTGCGGAATCCTGCACAGGCGGTCTTTGCTCAAAGAGAGTTACCGATGTTGCGGGTGCCTCCGACGTGATTCACTGCGGAGTTGTGTCCTACTCGAATGATATAAAAAATAAAGTGCTCGGTGTAAGTGCAGAGCATCTGCTGAAATATACTGCCGTCAGCGATGTAGTCGCCGCTGAAATGGCGAAAGGAATAAAGGAGCTGTCGGGCGCTGACTTCGGCGTTTCGGTAACCGGTTATGCAGGGCCCTGCTTTGAGGGCTGTACCGATGAAATCGGCACAATTTATATTGCCGTTACCGACGGAGAGAGCCTGTGGCTTAAAAAGCTTTCTACGGGCAGAACCGACAGAGAATATAACAGATATGTAAGCGCATCAAACGCATTGAATGAGGTCCGCCTTTGTGCGGCGGCATACCCTGAAAAAAGGTCAGAGGGTATGAATTTAGAATTTTTTATTGAATCCCGATGAGGAAAAGGTAACTATGAGAATAATTTATGAAGACGGTAACTACCGTGAAGAAAGAGAAAGAAACGAAGCGGCTAAAAAAGAGGACTTTGTTGATATTTCAAGTATGAGTGCCGACTATAAAAAAAGTATTGACGCGGAGTCTTCAAGACCGCGCAGACCGGTACCGTCGTTAAGAGTCGAGACAGCTCAGCCGACGGCGCCTCAGACTGAACAGCCCGAAAGCGAAGCTCAGCCTGTTGCGGCACCGCCTCAGGGCTATGCACCTCAGCCGATGTATTATCCCTACCCCCAGGGCTATCCGGTACAGTATCCTCCGGTATATCCCTACACGGCAGGCTATCCCGTAGCGGGTCAGCCTGTACCGCCTATGGCACAGTATCCCGTGCAGATGCCGTACCCTCAGAGCCCGGTGACAGCTCAGCCGCCGGTAATTTCCACCCCCGATTCGGGTACGAGAGTAATATATCAGAGCCCCGATTTCGATTCTCAGGAGCCGAGGGCGCAGTCACCCGCAATTTATCCTGCCGTACAACCTGTTGTGAGAGGCTCGTTTACCCAGGAAGAGGTATTTATCCCCCTGAGCGGAAAAACGAAATCTCCCTCGGCAAAAAACAGATTTGCTGTTGATGAAATGGAAATGAGCGTTTTTGAGCTCAACTCAATGGCTCATAAATATCAGGCGAGGTCAAGGGCTTATTCAAAGCAGGACGCTTCCTTGGAGATTGAGGAGTTTGAAAGGGCCTTTGAAGAAGATTCCGTAGAGACTCAGAATGAAGCTGAGACTGTCGCAGAAGAAAAAAGCGTAAAAAATAAAGGCGGTAAAAAGAAAAGCAAAAAGAAGAAAAAGGATACTGCAAGAAAAACCGTTCTTGCAATATCAATTCTTGCAATTATAGTCAGCAGCGGATATCTCATTAACGAGTGGAGAATGTCTGACCAGAATGAGCAGGAGGCAAAGGATGCACAGCAGCTTATTATTGATGACAGCTTTGACATAACTCCCGAAGCCCCCTCTGACGACAAGAGCGAAGACAACGGTAACGATGAGCCTGACGTCGGAGAAAATGAGCCCCAGGTTCAGCAGATGACCGTTGAGGAAAAGTGGGCGGAAATCCGCAAGGAATATCCGAAGGTTGATTTTCCCTCTGAAATGCAGCTTAAATATGCCAAGCTTTATGCTACAAACAGCGACTTCGTCGGCTATCTCAGCGCCGAGGGCGTAGGTATGGATCTGCCGATAGTTCAGGGCGATGACGATGAAACCTATCTTAAAAAGAGCTTTTTCGGCAAAAACACAAAATACGGCTGTCCCTTTGTGACGCATACCAATAACATTACCGTTGACAGAAACGGTCTGGATATGAATACGGTTATTTTCGGCCACCATATGAAGGACGGGTCGGTTTTCGGCGTGCTTGATGAATATAAGAGCATAGAGGGCTTCAAGGCGGCTCCGGTTATAACCTTCAATACCCTTTATAACGACTATCAGTGGAAGATAATCGGTGTATTCCTTACCAATGCCTACGAAAAGGACGATAACGGCTATGTTTTCAAATATTATTTTACAAACCTTTCGTCTCAGGAGCGCTTCTCAGCCTATCTCAATGCAGTAAACGAGCGCACTCTTTACTACACGGGCGTTGACGTGCTTCCTACAGATAAGATACTTACCCTTTCAACCTGCTCCTACGAGTTTACAGATGCACGCTTTGTTGTTGTTGCAAGGCTTGTAAGGCAAGGAGAAAGCGCAGAGGTCGATGTTTCAAAGGCTTATAAAAACGATAACCCCAGATACCCCCAGGCATATTACGATAAGAAGAAACAGGACAACCCCTACAAGGACGCTTACAGATGGGAAGTAGGTTAAGTTGCCTTAAACAATATTTCAGGAGGACGGAATGATTAAACTTTTTACATTAAAAAATCTTTCGGATTTCTCTTCCGATGCCGTATATAAGATTTGTCTTGCTCTTGAGCAGTACGGTCTTAATCAGGGACAGATAAAGGAATTTGAAAATTACGACGAGCTTTATTTTGAAACCATAGTTGCACTTGAGCAGGGCGAGCATATTATTGTTGCCGCTGAAAACGAAGGCTACAATAAATTCAAAAGAGACCTTATTTCAAAGGTGCTTCTTGAGGAAGCCGAAAGCAGCGAAATTGCTCAGGAAATTGAAAAGAATGCAGGTGATGACCTTTCAGAAATTGATATGACGGGTCACTGCCTTGTTGCGAGGGACAGTATCTGTCACGTGAGCCGCGACGGCCTTTACTGCGGCTTTACAAGCGATGCGCTTTTAGGTAAGGTTACCTGCGTGCCCCTTGACTTTATGCGTATTGACAGAGTAATCAATGCCTTCAGACAGGATGTGCTTGCAACACTCGGAGCACAGGGCGACGGTGCTGCCTCAGCTATGCCTGATTTCGATTTTCTTCCCTATATAGGCGATATGGTTACCAACCTCAGAAAGGCAGATGCTTCAATGGCACTTGCCACAAGCGAGGCAACAATGTGGATATATAACCACTACGACAAGATAAACGGCTTCAACGAGGCTCTGCGCTTTGTTGAGGTTGTGGAAGAGGATGACGGCGAGGAGGCTACCGCGGAAAGTGAATCCGTAAGGGTTATCCGCCAGGCAAAGGAGGCAATGACCAATGCGGACACCGAATTCGGTGCGGCAATTTCCGAGATATATTCAACCGTCAACGAAAACGGTCAGACGGTGTATTTTGCCTATGCGGCAATAGTTGATAAGTCAGCAGCAAAGGCAAAGAGAATAAATACCTCTAACCCTGATGATCTTGCTCTCATACTTCCTCACGCGGTTACCGTGCTTGCAGAGCTTACGGGAACAAGAGTCAGAGCTATGCTCAACCGCAGAAGCGATGCTTCTTCAGAGGTGAAGGCTGAGGCTGAGGCGCCGGCTGCTGCGGGTAAGCTTACCGATAAGATTTCTAAGAATACCCTTATTTTCGGGGCGATTATTATAGCAATTGCAATCATCAGTCCTATTATTATGGTTGCTCTGTTCTTCGGCGGAGAAAAGGAGCCTTCGGAGCCCGTATACAACCCCTCAACGGACAGTCCCTATGTTACAACGGCACCGTCAACAACGGCCAATAACGACATAGTTTTACGTCCCAACGTAACGGAGCCTACTGTCGGTGAAATTACAATGGCTCCCACGTCGGCGGTTGCACCCTCAACAAGCGGCACCTTTACCTTTGACGTTTTCGGCTACGGTCACGGTGTAGGTCTTTCTCAGCAGGGCGCAGACTGGCTTGCAATGCGTCAGGGCTGGACCTGGACGCAGATTCTTGCCCATTATTACTACTGTGAAGACGGTAAGGGCCAGATCCTTTTCGGTGATGTGATGCCCGAAACCATTTCCTACGACGGAACACCCTATCAGACCAGAGAATTCCTTGCAAGCGTGCTTGAAGCGGAAATGGGCTCGGCATTCCAGCCTGAGGCACTCAAGGCACAGTTTGTTGCAATTTATACCTTTGCAAAATATTACGGCTTCGACCTCAACAAGGATGCCTGTGCAATTCTCGGCGGCGGCGAAACGCCTTCACAGAAGGTATACGATGTTGTTGACGAAATGATGGGCATAGGTGCATACATAGCCTACGGCGACAAGTGTGCGCTTACTCCCTTCCACTCAATGAGTGCGGGTAAGACAACCTCCTATTACAATTCCTGGGGCGGCACTCAGCTCAATTATCTCAGCGGTGCAAGACTCAGCTACGGCGATACCCTTGCCGAAAAATATAAAACAACGGTCACAATGTCAAGCGATGAGCTTAAGAGATATGTTGAAAAGAACCTTAAGGACGAATCGGGTAACCCGGTAATTCTCAGCGGCGACCCCTCAACCTGGCTTAGCGTTATTTCACACGACGGTGCCCTCGGTGAAAATGTGGGCTACGTTTCGTCAATCCGTGTCGGCGGTACTGTAATAAGCGGTAACAAGTTCAGGATCAACGTGCTTGAGGGCGCAATCAGATCACACTGCTTCTACGTGACCTACACCCCCTCTCAGATAGGGTGACGAGTATAATCCGAACCCGCCCAAAAGCGTGTATTTTCGCGGCTTTTCGGCATTTCGGTTTTGAAAGGCGTCAGCCTGTCGGCACCCTCAATATCCAAAAATCCTGCAAAAATTCGCACTTTTGGGTCTGCG
>JAFWYB010000015.1 GCA_017517865.1 Clostridia bacterium
AATTATTGATTATTTTCAGTATATCACAGGAAAATATATATTGCAATCATTATTATATTAACTGCCCCCACTAAATTGGTTTTAGTATATTAGGGAAAGTCAAAAAGGTAAAGAAAAACTGCCCTCACGGGGAGAGCAGTTGAGATATTCTGTTAGACAAATTGGAATTGGTAGAACAGACAAACTGAAATTTTCGTCTGTTCTACGTATTTCGTTTACAATCTTTCTTTTGAAGAAATTTTCTTTTTCCAAAGAGACCCTATTCCAATACCACAAATGGATACAATAATGCCTACCACCATATACATAAGATTAGGAAATCGGAAGGTAAAAGTTGCTGTGCCCATTTCCTCTATAAATTCCGCATATGGAACTGTAAGAAATGTAATGGCTGCACCTATAACACAAAACCAGTTACCTTTTCCCCAGTAGTTATTCTTTGCCACTGTTAATGTTGATACAAGTAAAAGGAGAGGTAATAATATCCATCTAAAAATGATATCAAGTTCCGAAGTAATAGGTTCCCTTTTATTCCAAAAAACAATCATTGCCACAACCCATACGATAAAATAGGCAGAAAGTAATATAATCTTTCCTAAATTTCTTTGTGCCTTTACCATGTTTGTGCTCTCTTCCAAAAATTCTTGATAAGTCTGATTCATTGATTTTTCCTCCTTGAGTAGGTGGTCAAGACTTACAGAATAGATGTCGCTCATTTTTATGACACTAACAATATCGGGATAAGACTTATTATTTTCCCAATTCGAGATAGTCTGTCTACTAACATCAAGTAACTCGGCCGCTTGTTCTTGAGTTATTCCTTTTTCGTTTCGTGCATTTTTGAGCTTACTTCCTATTTCCATATTCTATCCACCTTATTTTATTTTTGCTTCTATTTGAAGCATACTCAGTATACAAAATCTATGAATATTTTTCTATCAATTTGCTTTTACATTACGAAAAAAACATGTAAAAATCCTTTTACAATGCCCTAAAACATCAATTCCACTGTCCTACAAATTCAAGTTTATCGCACACATTATACCACAACCCCACCACAAATATCAATCTATTTTACATACTCTTGTTACTTAAACAGTAGCAGGTGTTTTTTTATACCCAAAAACCTAAATTCCGGTATACAAATACTGCGTCACATTTTTGGTAAAAGGGTCGTTGTGACCCTTTAGCAACTTATAATTTCCTTTGCTTTTTCCAATGGGCAATAAGTGCCCATTGGGAGGTTTACTTCAGGTAATTCTAGTAAGTACCCACTATGGGCACTTACTAACTTTACATATAAAATATCATTATGAAAGGAGTGTTTATCTTCAACATTCGCGACAGCCCCATTTTCCACCGCACCCGTAGAGGGTGCTTTTTTTATGCCCAAATTTATTATCTAACAAAATTTTAATCTAATGGAGGAAAACTAATGAAAACTTTTAACGAAATCAAAATCATCGGTGTTGACCATGGTTATGGCAACATCAAAACTGCAAACCACTGTTTCAGAACAGGCATTACGGCTTATGATTCAGAGCCGCTTTTCACAAAGGATATGCTTGTTTACGGTGGAAAGTTCTATCTTATCGGTGAAGGACACAAGGAGTTTCTTCCTGACAAAATCAAAGACGAGGACTATTATGCCCTCACACTTGTGGCTATTGCAAAGGAGTTAAGTGCAGAAAACTTAACTGAAGCCACAGTTCATATTGCGGCAGGTTTGCCCCTTACTTGGACAGCAGGTCAGAAAGAGAGCTTCAAGGCGTATCTCACAAAGAACGAAGAAGTAACCTTCACTTGGCAGCATACCGAGTACAAAATCAAAATAGCAGGTGCGAGTATCTATCCTCAGGGTTATGCAGTGGTTTCACAGTTCGCAACCAAAATGGACGGCGTAAACCTTGTCGCTGACATTGGCAATGGTACTATGAATGTTCTTTATGTTATTAACGGCAGGCCGCAGTCAGAAAGAATGTACACTGAAAAGTTCGGCACACATTTCTGTACTGTTGATATCCGTGAAGCCTTCCTCAGAAAAACACAGAGAGAAATCAACGAGCATATCATTGACGAGGTACTGTGCAAGGGTACTGCAAACATTGTTCAGTCGGATATGAAGATTATCAAGGCAGAGGTTCAGAAATATGTAGGTGAAATATTTCACAGGCTCCGTGACCACGGGTACGATGAAAACACTATGATGCTGTATATCACCGGCGGTGGCGGATGCCTTGTAAAGAATTTCTACAAGTTCAATGCAGACCGTATTCAGTTCGTTGATGACATCTGTGCGGCGGCAAAGGGTTATGAATACCTTGCCGAAACTATGATGAAAAGTGGCAGGATATGAGCGAGTACCGCATAAATGTCCGCTTTAATTTAAGCGACACAGAACACACGGCAATCATTGATTATCTGAACAGTCTTGATAAAGAAAAGTACAGGTCAAGAAATCAGTTTATCATTGATGCAATAAAATCAGCTATTGATTATGCAAATAGGCAAACATCAGACGATGCACTGCTTGAAAAATTCCGTGAGATTCTTAAAGAGGAGCTGTGCGGCATTTCAGTTGCAGCAACAGCTCCTTCTCCTTCTTCGGAGGGCTTTAATATTGAATTGACCGAGGAGGAAAAGCAGAAAAATGATGCAGAGGCATTGGCATTTCTTGATATGTTTTAACGGTGCCAAAACATTCGGATTTCGGAGCCACAGAGGAAAACACAATAAAAAACGGCACCGCTTACGGTGCCAACAGATTGGAGGTGATATTTATGACCGATAACGAGAAAAAGCTGATACAAGCCAAGCACAGACTTGAGCAGGCTGAAAACCGCAACCGTAAAAAGGAACGCACAGAGCGAAACCACAGACTTATTGTAGAGGGCGCGATTTTAGAGAAGCTTTTACCTGAAATTAAGACGATGAACCTAACAGAAATTGAGGGGTATTTACGGGGAAAGCTAAATTAAAGGCTGATATATTCCCTTAAGGGCGCACTTACTCACCACCGTAAAGGCGGTGTAGTGCGCTCTCCGAGGGTGCAGACGAAATTTGTTTTAAAACAGACTGCCGTTATGTTTTGTTTGCACCTTAAAGATATGTATAACACAAATAATCATACCTGCAAAAAGCAACACCGCACTAATTACAGACACAATTTTAA
>JAFWYB010000027.1 GCA_017517865.1 Clostridia bacterium
ACATCTTACAATAATTTGATATTATTGTAAGATGTTTATCACAAACGAAAAAAGTATCCTCTCTTTAAAAGAGAGGACATTTAAAGCATCGTAAAGTTAATATATATGTTTTTTCGACACCATTCTCTCATTTTCTCACTCAACTTCCAATATAATATCCTCAAAATCAAGGATGTAATAATTCAGAGGTACACAGAATGAAAAAATCTTCTCTACTTGAAAAAGAAGGTCACATTACCATTGAAGACCTGAAAGCTAATTTCAAAGAAAATGATTTCACAACTATGAAATCAAAGTTCAACCCGAAAAAAGCAAGTGAAGGTGAGCTGTTTTTATACGGCAGAGCCAAAACTATTTTTCAGCAGAGCTGGAATGAGAAAATGGGTGAACTTACCGGGCTTTCATCACTTATTAACTTTTCGGATGATTCACCGTTAGTCAGTCTTGAGAAAACCGATGAAACTCTTGTATCCGGAATTGTAATGGAGCTTAGAGAAAATGAGGAAGCACTCGACAGAATCTTTGATAGTTATTGCAAAATAACTGAAGAACGTTGTATTGAAGAAATAGCAAAATATGCTGAGGAAACAGGCAAAGATCCTGATGAGATGACCGAAGAGGAACTCGAAACGATATTTAATGGTGTTGTTGATGAGTTTCTTGCTAAAATGATGAGCTTGTTTCTTCAGACGCAAAGCGTGCCCGAATTGGTAGAATTACAAAAATCAATGGCCGCTCACGAGGATTTCAGTGAAACCGTAGTGCAGAATTTTTCAAAGATTGATTTTGACAGAAAGTGGACTCATTCAAGAAGTGAGGCAGGTGCAGCTCTTTCCCTTGACGGCTTGATTGAAGCTTTTCAAGATGCCATTCCCGTTGAGCCTTTGGATAATGCAACTGAAGAAGTTGAAGTCATTGATGTTGAGAGAAAGGTTCTTGAAAATCTTAAGGAAACTGACAAAGAGATATATTTGATGAAAAAGTATGGGTATTCTCAAAATGAGATTGCTGAAAAGCTCGGGTTCAAAAGTGCAAGCGCTGTGTCAAAACGTCTGGCAAATATCAAACAAATTTTCATTGAACAAATGTTATAAAACTTAATACTCAGACGACCTTCGAAGGTAAAACTTCGAGGGTCTTTTTTTATGCCTAAAAAATTTTTTCAACTTTTTTCAAAAATCGGGAATATTTTTGCTTTCTTATGTCGGGGTATCTATGAGGAGAAAAAACTTTCTTCTCACAGACAAGTGAATGACCGTCCGAACGGAACAAACCGCCACGACCTTTTTGAAGAAAGCGAGCGCAATTTATTGAAATATGAGTTGACTGCACAGCGCCATAGAGATATGTAGTAATGCCTGTAGGAACTGTTTCGGGTAAAGCGGCAAAACCCAAATTCCGGTACATGAATACTGCGTCACATTTTTCGCAGTTAAATATAAACACTCAAAAATAATTTTAGAAAGGAGCTTTTCAAATGACTTAGCATAACCACACTCTGAGCCAAATTTGGCTCAACACAAAATTCAAATGAGCCACAATGGCTCAAAAACGGTGCCGCTTTTGGCAACACTTTAACAAACATGGAAAAAAAGGCATCACTTATGGTGCCATACAAAACACTTGATTAAGGGCACCCTTATCTGCGGTGAATGAAGACAGACGAAGCACTTAACTATCCTATGGATGTTTGTCCTACACCGTAGCGAGCAGGGCATTTGTATGCCAAATGCCACCCGTTAAGGGAGCACCCTTAATATCCCCTATGAAGAAAGAGAGGTGAAAACTTATCAAAGACATCAGAATTGTAGCAAGAGTTACAGAAAAAGAGAAAAAGAAGATTGAGCGTAATGCTTCAAAGTGCGGATTATCAACAAGTGAATATGTCAAACAAAGGGCATTGGGCTTTGAACCGAAAGCGGTTCCGCCTGATGCCTTTTTTCATTTCTGTGAAAAGTTTGATGCACTTATTGATATGGGTGTTTCAAAAGATGTTGAAGCTGAGGCGTTTAATCTTCTTGCTGAAATCAGCGATGCACTCATTAAACCAAGAAAGGAGCAGATTGAAAATTGGCAACCACCGGATTCTGGCCTGTAAAGGGCAATTTAAAGTCTGTTATTGTTTACGCTGAAAATCCCGATAAAACGATGAATCCTAAATTCTTTGACTCGGATTTGTATGCTACTTTACAGTATGCCGAGAACAGCAACAAAACTGACCAAGAGCTTTTTGTCAGCGGTATTAACTGCTCAAAGCATAATGCTTATGCACAAATGGTAGCAGTTAAAAAGAAGTTTGGTGAAAGAGGCTCTGTTGTAGCCTATCACGGTTATCAGAGTTTTAAAGAAAATGAAGTCACTCCCGAAGAGTGCCATGAAATAGGCATTGAAACTGCAAGAAAAATGTGGGGTGATAAATATCAGGTGATAGTTACTACTCACCTAGATAAACAGCATCATTTGCATAATCATTTCGTTATTAACAGCACATCTTTCAAAGACGGTCTTAAATTCCGAAACAAAATCGGTGACCATTATGAGCTGAGAAAAATATCCGATGCTATCTGCAAAGAACGTGGTAAATCAGTTCTTGAAAATTCACCCTTCTATGGCGGTGAAAAAGCAGCATATTGGCTTCATAAGCAAGGCAAGAAAACACACAGAGATATGCTCAGAGAAGATATTGAAATCTGTCTTACCATAGCTACAAATTGGGACGAATTCAGAAGAGTTCTTTTCACTATGGGATATGAGGTAGATTACAGACGATTCACTATCAAGGCAAAGACTTGGGAAAGAGGTGTAAGAGTTGAAGGCCTTGGTTATACAGTAGAAGGCATAGAGAAAAGATTTAACGAAACCTATTACAGCGGGCATCACCTTGCTGATTGGAACAATTTCTTCTACGCAAGGCGCAGATATTTTCCACTTGAATCGGTAAGAAAGAAATTGGAGTTCGGTATTGAGCACGGCAAAAGACCTGAGGTTATTTATGTTGACACCATGTTCTTGCTGATAATCTTGGTGTTTCAGCTATTGAAGGAAATAGCGGATGCAATGCTTATCTCACCCGAAATGAGACATGCTGCAAAGGATATTAAACAGTATGTAGCTGACTATCATTTTCTTACCGACAATCAAATTCACACTACTGACGATTTAACAGCTACCATTGAAGAAACACAACTTAAAATTACCGAGCTTGAAGAAAAGCGAAACAAGGCAGATAACAAAAAACGCAGAGCAACTACACCCGAAGATAAAGATAGGTACAAAGCTCTGCGTAAGGAGATTACACAAGAAATCGCGCCATTGAGAAAGAAGCTCAAACAGGCAGAGCAGATTCTTGAAAAGTCTCCGCATTTATATGAGCTCTTACAAAAAGAGCATCAATTAGAAACTAACAAAATTCGTAAATTAGAAAGGAGCCGATAACATGGCTATTAAACAAAAATCAAAAGTATATCCACGTGATATTGAAGAAAACAATCCCACAAAAGAAACCTTATATGACAAAGTACAGAAAGCCCGTGCAGAATATGTATGGGCTAATAAAATACCCATTGAATATTTACGACCCTTTGAAAATCATCCATACAAGGTGATTGATAATGAGGAAATGCAGAATCTTGTTGACAGTATTAATGAGCGAGGTATTCTTACTCCACTTACCGTTCGCAAAATATCAGGAACGGAATATGAAATCATTTCCGGTCACAGAAGATTTTATGCGGCGAAGAAATTAGGCTTTGAAATGATACCTGCATTCATTTATGAGCTCACCTATGAAGAAGCTGTTATTGCAATGGTGGATGCCAATTTGCAGAGGGAGCATATTTTACCCTCGGAAAAAGCATACGCATACAAGATGAAACTTGATGCTCTTAAGCACCAAGGTCAAACTTCTGCCCAAGTTGGGCAGAAGTGGTCAGTTGAACAGGTTGCAGAAGATTCACCCGATAGTAGAAGTCAGGTTCAAAGGTATATCAGATTAACTAACCTCATTCCCGATCTACTTGAGCTTGTTGATGAAGGCAAAATAGCACTCACACCTGCCGTTGAGCTTTCTTACTTGAATGAGGTAGAGCAGGCTGATTTGGTTGAAGAAATCCGTGTCTGTGATGCTACACCGAATTTATCTCAGGCACAAAGGCTTCGTGCAATCAGCAAAGAGGACGGTCTTACTCCCGAGCATATAGGTGAAATCTTGGCTGAAGAAAAGGCAAATCAAAAGCCTATGTTCAAGGTTTCTATGGAAAGATTGCAGAAAGTTGCACCTAAGGTTAAGGATAAAGACTTTGAAGATTTTGTGCTGAAGGCTTGTGAGCATTATTACAGATACCTTCAGCGACAGCGAAACAGAGATGCGAGGTGATGCGTATTGATTAGCAGAATTATTGATTTATGTAAAGGCTTAAAGGCGAGTTTTAAAAGCACAATATGCAATATAAAGGGCGAATGTGCTTTTAATACCCCTGATATTTCAAGCTTTACCAAAGAGCAGAAAATAGCATTTGACCAAATGATAGATTTCCTTGCAGATATGATCGAGAAATACGGTGACAAGATACCGAAAGGCGAAGCAGAAGCTATAAAACAACCAAATAAGAAAACAGCTTAAATCGTTGTGGGGCAGGTCACTCCTGCCTCACACATTTGTCGAATATACGAAAGAAAAATATAATCACAATGCAAAATTATAAGGAGTTGAAAATATATGAAACGATTAAATTGCTATATCTACACCCGTGTTTCAACATCAATGCAGGTTGAGGGCTTCAGTCTTGATGCACAGAGAGAAAAGCTCCGTAAATATGCCGAATATCAGGAAATGCATATTGCAGGTGAATATAGTGATGAAGGTAAATCAGGTAAAAACATTGGTGGGAGACTTGCATTTCAGCAAATGTTATCAGATATTGCAAGTGGCAAGGATAATATAGATTATGTGCTTGTTTTCAAACTGTCCCGTTTTGGCAGAAATGCTGCTGATGTGCTCTCGTCCTTACAGATTATGCAAGACTACGGTGCAAATCTTATATGTGTTGAAGACGGTATAGACAGTTCAAAAGATAGCGGTAAGTTGATGATCTCTGTATTGTCTGCTGTTGCTGAAATCGAGCGTGAAAATATTCTTGTTCAGACAATGGAAGGCAGAAAGCAAAAAGCAAGAGAAGGTAAATGGAATGGTGGTTTTGCACCTTACGGATATTATCTTGAAAAAGGGGAACTGAAGATAGCTGAGGACGAGGCTGAAACTATACGCATTATATTTGATAAATATATAAATACAAATATGGGAGCAAACGGTATTGCTAAATATCTTAATCAACATGGTATCGCTAAAAAGCCAAGGCAGAACGGTACATTAGATACCTTTTCGGCTCATTTCATAAAGTTGGTTATACAGAATCCCGTATATTGCGGAAAGATAGCTTTCGGTAGGCGAAAGACCGAAAAGATTAATGGTACCCGAAATGAATATCATATAGTCAAGCAAGACCAATATCCTATCTATGACGGTATTCATGAAGCTATTGTATCTGTTGAAGATTGGGAGTTAGCTCAACAGAAGCGTAAAAAGTTAGGTGTTAAACGGGAGAAGATTTACAACCTTGACCACGAGCATTTATTGTCAGGATTGCTTCGCTGTCCTGTTTGTGGTGCGGCAATGTATGGTAATATTAACCGTAAGAAAAAGCCTGATGGTACAATCTACAAAGACCATTTTTATTATGCCTGTAAGCACCGAATGAGAGTTGACGGACATAAGTGCGATTATCACAGACAATGGAATCAGACTGTTGTTAATAGTGCAGTTGAAGAAGTTATTGAAAGACTTGTTTCTAATCCTGAGTTTGAAAAAGCCTTGTGTGAAAAGATAAACACAAGAGTAAGCACAGAAGGCCTTGAAGAGGAGCTTGCAGTATTCAAAAAGCAACTCAATCAGCTTGTTATATCAAAAAGAAAGCTTGCATCTCAAATGGATACTCTTGATGTTACTGACAGGCATTATGATAAGAAGTATCAGGATATGCAAAACAGACTTTATGATTTCTATGATGAGATAGAGGTTGTAGAGGAACAAATAACAGAATTGCAGTCCCGTATAGCAAATATCAAAGAAGAAAAAATATCAGGCGAAAATGTCTATCTTTTTCTGCATTATTATGGTACAATGTACAAAGAGTTTACTGATGCAGAGAAAAAGAAGTTTCTCAATACCTTTATAGAAAGTGTTGAGATATTCAAAGAAGAACAGCCCGACGGCAGACTGTTAAAGTGTATCAATTTCAAATTCCCCGTCTTTTATGACGGGGATGAGAATGTGACACATATCCGTTGGGACAGTGAAACAACAGTCGAGACTGTTGTTCTTTTAAGCCGGAAAGATGTCCGATAGCACATTATGTTCTATGTGAATATTGTAAATCCGAATTGATAAATTTGAATTTACAGGAGAAGAATTATGAAATACGATTTTATTTTCGACAGCAGTAGCGTGGCAGGTGAAAAGGATTATGAGTTCAAGAGAGAGCATTATGATTCTCCTGTATTTTCTTTACATATTCTTTTTGAAAAAGAAAACGTGTGTCTGGAAGCGGATGCAGACGGAAATGCAATTTTCTCTGATGTGAACGGTGTTGAGCTCTACAGAGACAAAGCCGACGGACAAGGCCGCTATTTTTCTGAGGTCTGTTGCAAAGTAAAAAACGGAGTTATTTCTGTAAGATTCCCGATACAGGAAGTTGTTGACCATTATCCTAATTGTGACGGAGAATACGACAGATACAGTTATATAACCAAGGACAATATTATAATTGACTACAAGCTGTAAGGTTCGTCATATATGGAACCGACAGCTTCCGATATATCGGATTTCTGCGGCGGACAACCCGCCTGAACGAATCAAGATTGAAACGCTTGTGCTTTTAACGAAGAAAGAGGGTATAATATGAACGGTAACCAATGGTATAAGGATAAGGTTTTTTATCAGATCTGGCCCCGTTCCTTCAAGGACGGAAACGGTGACGGTATGGGTGATCTTATCGGCGTATATGAAAAGCTTAACTACATAAAATCTCTCGGCTGTGACGGTATATGGTTCTCACCTCTTTATCCTTCCCCCGGAGTTGACTGCGGCTACGATATTTCAGATTATCTCAGCATAGCAGATGAGTTCGGCGGAATGGATGCCTTCAGAAAGGTGATTGACAGTGCTCACGAAAAAGGCATGAAGGTCATTATGGACCTTGTTGTAAATCACACAAGCACCGAGCACGAATGGTTTGAAAAAAGCCGCCGCAGAATAGAGCCCTATACCGATTATTATATATGGCGTCCCGCAAAGCCCGGCGGCAAGCTTCCCAATAACTGGGACTCCCTTTTTGAGGGTAAGGCATGGGCGTGGGATGAGGTAAGGCAGGAATATTATATGCACCTTTTTGCCGTTGAGCAGGCGGACCTCAATATGGATAATCCTCTGGTCCGCGACGAGGTAAAGAAAATTCTTAAATACTGGCTCGATATGGGCGTTGACGGATTCCGCGAGGATGTCATCACCTTCATTTCAAAGAAGGAGGGGCTGCCCGATGACTATATTATGCCCGCCGCAAAGGGCTTCAACTATTTTAATCACGGACCACATCTGCACGAATATCTCTGCGAATTCAGAGATGACGTGTTATCAAAGTATGACTGTATGACACTTGCAGAGGCACCGATGATAAAGCCGAAAAAGGCGCTTAAATATATCGATGAAGCTGCAGATCCCGTGCTTGATATGATGATACAGTTTTCCACCCAAGAGGCGGACTGCCTGTTTACGGACTTTGTTCATATGCCCTTTTCTCTGCGCAAGCTGAAAAAAGCCTGGCGCTCATGGCAGGAAGGACTTGAGGGCAGAGCCTGGAATATGCTTTATATTGAAAATCACGACCACCCCAGAATAGTTTCCCGATACGGCAGTGAAAAATTTCTCAGTGAAAGTGCAAAAATGCTTGCTGTTTCTTACCTGTTTTTAAAGGGTACTCCTTTTATTTATCAGGGTCAGGAAATCGGTATGAGTAACTGGTATCCCAAAGACCCGTCTATGTATGAGGATGTGCAGACCCGCTGGCAGTACGAAAACGTAGGCGTAAAAAAATCGCCGCAAAAAAGGCTTGAACGTCTGTGGCACGGTTCAAGAGATTCCGCTCGCACACCCGTGCAGTGGGACAGCAGTGAAAATGCAGGCTTTACAACAGGTACACCCTGGTTTTACGTGAATGAAAACTATAAAAAAATCAATGTTGCATCACAGGAGCAGGATGAAAACTCCGTTCTGAACTTTTACCGTAAGGCTATAAAGCTTCGTAAAGAGCTTTCCTGTGTTCGTTACGGTGACTATAAAGAATTTGCAAAGCATTCCTCTTCAATTTATCTTTACGCCCGTGAGGATGATAAGCAAAAAATCCTTGTTGTCTGCTCTTTTTCAGAGAAAAACGAAAAATGGAAATTGCCCGACGGATATAATACGGATACGGCAGAGCTTTGTCTTTGCAATTACAGCGGTACACAAAGCCGACTGCTCCGCCCCTACGAGGCAAGAGTATATCTGTGGAATAAGCAGGCATAAGTAAAAACACAAAAATCAGAAGCTGGAATTAAGGCGTAGCATATAGCTGATTTTTCAAGGAGGAGTATATATGGAAATCATTTCAAAAGTAAAAAGTGCCTTTGCCACCCGTGAGGGCTGGACAACGGAGCCGGTTGAAAGAATGAGCTATTATTCATATTTTGCAGGTCAGAATATGATTTATACTCTTTTCAACTCCTGCCTTGCAACATACCTTCTGTTTCTCGGCATTGACCCGATAAAATCAGCTGCTGTTATCTTCGCAGTCAAGGTCTGGGACGCAGTAAACGATACCTTGTTCGGTGTTGTTTTCGACAAAATCAAATTTAAAAGCGGAAAGAAGTATCTCCCCTGGCTTCGTGTTTCAACGGTGCTTATACCCCTTGCAACAATATTTACCTTTATTATACCCAACGGCACAAGCGAAACCTTCAAGCTTGCCTGGTTTGCCGTTGCATACATACTCTGGGATACGGCTTACACTCTTTGTGACGTCCCCATTTTCGGTATACTGACCTCTATGAGTCAGAGTGTGGACGAAAGAAACAGTATCCAGTCGTATAAAAGCATTGCTACATACGCAGGTGTAGGTATAACCTCCACCGTTACCACTCTTCTTATAAGCGAGGAGGTAGGTATGGGCTACGGTCTTATCACTCTTATAATCAGTGTTGTCGCCTTCCTTCTTATGACACCTGCATCCTTCAAGCTCAAGGAGCGCTTCAAGGGCGAAACAGAAGACAGCTTCTCTATAAAGAGTATGCTCTCATACCTTGTGAAGAATAAGTACCTTCTTATATATTACGTCGGTCTTTTCTTCTATTCGGCTCTCAATATCGGCAACGCCTTCACACTTTTCGTTTCATATTATCTGTTCCACAGCACTCTTTTCTCAATTGTTGTAGGTGCAGTGGGAACAGTACCCCAGCTTATTATTGCCCTGCTTCTTCCCAAGCTTTTCCGTAAGTTTGATAAGATGAAGGTCAACCAGATATGCCTTCTTCTCTATGTTATACTCAGCGTAATCACCTGGGCTGTGGGATACGGCAACATCTATGTTTACATAGTTCTTTTCACTATCCGTTCAGTACCCCTCGCAGTTGTGGCGCTTGAAATGTTTATGTTCACTCCCGACTGTGCAGAATACGGCCTTTTCAAGAGCGGTATAGAAGCAAAGGGCATCACCTTCGCAATACAGACCTTTATGGCAAAGCTTACAGGCTCAATCTCAGGCGCCCTCGGTATGCTCATTCTCGGCCTGGAAGCAGTGGGCTGGAACGTTGTTGAGGCCTCCTCCTTCCAGGAGCTTGAGGAGCTTGGTGTAACACAGACTCCCCATGCGCTTAACATACTCTGGATCATCTTTATGCTTATACCGGCAATCGGCGGTCTTCTTGCCTTTGTTGTATGGTGCTTCTACGACCTTAAAGACAAGGACGTACAGATTATGATTGACTGCAACACGGGTAAAATCACTAGAAAAGAAGCCCTTAGCAGACTTTCAAAGGGCTACGGCATTAAAGAATAATTAAGGAGAATTTTTATGAAAAAACAAGAAAAATTTTTAAACGACCTGCTTATCAAGGGCTTGGTTGATGCACGTAAGCTTGCAGGTGTTGCAAACGCAACGAAGCTCCCCAACGGCGAGGTAGGATTTTGCCTTATGTGCCTTAACGGCGACACTCTTTATATATACGATACCAACCTTAAGCAGGAGGTAGGCTCTCTTCTTTACACTGTTTATTTAAAGGAAGTAACTGACCTCAAAACAAGCACCTTTATGCTTAACAGCTATATAAAATTCAATTATGACGGCTTTGACTACAAGCTGGTTGACTGTGTGCATAAGGAGCTTTATAAGGCAATCAGGGAAGAAAATTCAAAATGAATTTCAGAATAAAGACTCCAGGAGGTCTTACTATGAAGAAAACAAAAAGAGCCATATCCCTTTTACTCAGCCTCATTCTTTGCCTTTCACTCGGCGCTTTCGGCACCTCTGCCGAGGCTCAGACAGGCACTTATACCATTCTGAATCCCTATGAGGATGTCATCTGGAGCGGTGAAGACGCATGGGGTGCTTACAAGGGCTCTCTGCACTCACACTCAACATACAGCGATGCCTATGAAACTCTCGAGGTTATGGTCAAAGAGGCGTACAGACAGAATTACGATTTTCTTGCCGTTTCCGACCACGGTATAACAGGTACAGACTGGGACAAGGCTCCCTTTATGCACCCTCTTTACACCTATCAGCCCATTATCGGCAACCCCTTTGCTCACCTTACAACCGAGGAATATGAAGCAATTAAAAACGGTATCTATGAAAACAGAGGCAAAATAATGGTGCCCGTTTTAGGCGCAAACGAATTCAACAACCTTTCACTTTCAAAGAACCACGTAAACGGTCATTTTCTTGATGCAAACGAGGGCAACGCCTTCCCCGGTGCGGAAAACGAAAGAGGCTATGAGCAGGCAATAAAGTATATTGACGAGCACGGCGGTCTTTCATACATAAATCATCCCGGCGACTGGCTTGAAACCAACGAGAACCCTGCCGCAGTTGATGAAATAAAGAACATCAGCTTTTTCGGTGACCTCATTATGAAGTATGACAGCTGTCTCGGTATTGAAATACTCAACGAGAAAAACGGCACCACCGGCTACGACAGAATTCTGTGGGATAACCTTCTTATGTACTGCCTTCCCTACGGCAAAAACATTATCGGCTTCAGCAATACAGACGCTCATAACAAAACAACCGTAGATTCCTCCTTCAGTGTATTTATGATGGTGGAAAACACAGAGGAAAACATAAAGGAAACCATGCAGAGCGGTGCCTTCTTCGGTATAACAAGAAAGCTCCGCGCAAACGACAGAATAGGCCCCTATGAGGAAATTGATGTAATGAACAAGGGGCTTCCCTATCCGATGTTTACCGATATTTCTGTTGAAGGTCACTCCGTAGCAGTATCAACCACCGATGCAGACACCATTCAGTGGATTGCAAACGGCAAGGTTATTGCCACCGCTGACATTTCTGACGGAAAGGCTTACACTCTTAACCTTGACGAAATCGAGGGCTCAGAGGATTTCCTTTACATCAGAGCAGAGCTTTTCGGTGACGGAGGTCTTTGCTGCTCTCAGGCTTTTGTAATCGACAGAAACAGCCCAGCCGAAGAATACGAAAGTGCTTCAGGTGTTGCCGCCTTACTTGAGGATATAATCTACTTCTTCAAGGGCACTAAGCTCTGGACAATTATTATTGAGCTTTCGAGGTTATAATTCACATCATCTTAACACCAGCAAAGAATTTGCAACTGTATGAAAAGAGAAAAAACAGTTAATTAAAGCTCC
Organism: Clostridia bacterium; assembly: GCA_017517865.1. Lineage (GTDB taxonomy): Bacteria > Bacillota > Clostridia > Oscillospirales > Acutalibacteraceae > UBA6857. The sequence continues at coordinate 11,972 of JAFWYB010000027.1, forward strand.
GCAAAATTTACACATTGTATTATGACAAAATTTCAGGAGGTTAACTTATGAAAATCAATATCGATTTTAAAAAAGGTGCAACTGCTGTTTCAGGAGCATTACAAAAAACATCAGAACTCACCAAAAAAGTTTCAAATGATGTTCAGCAAAAAACAAAAGATTTATCTGAAAAAATGAAAGATGAAAACTATCAGAAAAGATTAAAGAAATACAACCCTCTCTTTCCTGAAAAATATTTCAGCGAAGATTTTAACCTGCCTAATATGATAGAAATAGTAGACGATGCTGTTAGAAATGGTATAGATGTGTGCGAAGGAGCTATTGGTTGGATAAGTAATCAAAACGGAATAGAAATTTTACATCTTTACGATGAAGCAATAAAAGAAAGCGGTATCAACTTTATTCCTGCTGCCACTTGCGATGCAGTATATTATGTTGATAAATTTGACAGAAACAGATTTATTCAGACTGACTGTATTTTCAGTAAAGCTCACGAAGAAAGACTTGCAGAATTAAAAAATATAGCCTACTCTTTAGGCGCAAAAAAATGTTCCATAGAGCTTAGTGAATCCAATATGGAAACTGAATTAAGCAAAGCAAAAAAGGAAACATCCTTAAAAGGTATTGTCAATGGGGCTTCTGCGTCCAGCGGTGCAGGATATGAAAACAGCTCATCTGTTGCCGGCAGTTCGCATCGTCTTGGCAAAATAGAGGTTGAATTTGAAGGTAGCAACAACCCAAAAGCCCCTGAACTTAAATGGTTTGCCCACGATGATACAATTAAAAATCTTATTAAAATGAAAACCGAAAAGGAAAACTCCATAAAATCTGAGACACTTGTTTTAGAAGGTGCCGTATCTGCAACAATGTCACAAAAAACTGCTTTTGCTATTGACGGCGCAATCAGTAAAATAGGCTCAAAATCCAAAGGTTCAATGGAAAAACAAGCAACAAAGGAAATTCACAGTAAACTTATCTTTGTTGTTGAATTCTAAGGGGGCTTCTATGAACGGACTTACAAGACGCGAAAGAGAAGTTACAGACTTAAACGAAATAATAAAAATACTCGATAAGGCTATGATCGTGCGCATAGGTATGGTTGACGACGGTGAATGCTATATCGTACCTATGAATTACGGCTACACTATGGAAGACGGAAAGCTTACTCTGTGGCTTCACGGCGCTCTCAAGGGCAGAAAGCTCGATGTAATAAGAAAAAATCCTAAGGTGTTTTTTGAGCTCGACTGCGATATAACTCCCTTTGAGGGTGACATCGCCTGCCGTTACGGTATAACCTACGCTTCAATAATGGGCAGAGGCACAGCTGTAATAACCGAAGACAGCGAAGAAAAAAAGCACGGCCTTTCCGTTCTTATGAAAACACAGACGGGCAAAGACTTCACCTTTGACGATAAAATGACATCAATCGTCAGCGTTATACGCATTGACGTTTCAGACTTCACAGCCAAAAGAAGACCTCACCCTATGGAGGAAAAATAAAAAGGGCTCCCGCAGAAAATTGCGGGAGTCCCTTTTATTCTTCTTTAAGCTTCGGTATAAGAGTCTTTTCCTCATCAGTGATGTCGGACTTTTCTTTGTCCTCATAAAGCCGGCCGTATATTTCCTCTGCTGTTTCCTCGTCATACTCACAGGAAAGAGTCAGGGCAAGCTCTGTAACCTTCTTTTCGGCATCCTCACCCTTGAGCTCTTCTATAAGGTCACTGCGGTAAAGATAGAATTCATCGTCATCGGTAGTGGCAATTTTTTCTCTCTGAACAAGATATAAGGTGTTACCGCAGTCTATAAGGCCTGCTCTGGTGTGAGAAATTTCAAGCATTGTGTTATAAAAATCCTCGGTAAACATCGGGTCGCCTATTTTAACAACGTTTATTTCAAGAGCCTCCGTTACAATTATATCAAGGCTGTTATTATATGCCACGTTGACCTCGTCGATAGTCTTTTCACCCTCGTTTATCTGAGTACGGTAGGCTCTGAAAACATTCATAACCTCTTCCTTTTCTGTTTCGGTAAGAGGCACCTCCTGCCCGAGGCTGTCGGTTTTTGTAAGAGGTACGCTGATTGCTCTGAAGCCTACATAAAGGTCAACAAACTCCTCTTTAAGGTCGGCATCGTCTGTCGGCTCAAGACCGTCGGGGCCGTAGTAGTAGTCGATTATCTGCTTAATACGGTATTCGTGGCTGATTGCTTCGGTAATATCAGGCTTTCCGACACCTATTTTTTCATAATATCTGCCGTAAAGGCTCCAAAGCTTTTCAACCTTGTCAGCCGTAAGCTGCTTATTCATGGCAGAAAAGGTTATGCCCTCATTTTCCATCAGCTTTATTGAAGCCACATACTGCTTACAGCACAAAGCCGCAGACTCTGTGGCCGCATCTCTGTCCCCCGCTTCAATGCCGTATTCCTCGGGGAAAGACAGCACCTTATCAAGATAGTAGGTATAAAGCTCCTTACTGACACTTTTATCTTCAACCGTCATAAAAGCAGACTGCTTATTGCAGGCGCTGAGGCTGAGCAGAAGCATCACAGCTAATAGGCATATTGCCGTTGCTTTTCTTTTCATCTGAGCGTTCTCCTTTATAAAGTACGACCATATTATACACTATATATTCATTTTTGTCCATAACAGAGGATAATTTGTCATTATGCACAAAAGAATTTTACGCCATTCTATTGACTTATTTTGCCTTTACTGATATAATTCTTAACTGTCGCAGTATGTGCGGCAATTCCTTGCTCCATACAGAGATATGGGGCCAGAGACCATAAGGAGGTAAAAAAACATGAACAATTACGAATCAATGTTTGTATTTTCAGTTGCAAAGGGTGAGGAAGCTACAGCTGCTCTTACAGAGAAGTTCAAGGCTCTCATCGAAGCAAACGGTACACTTGAAGCTTGTGAGCCCTTCGGCGCAAACGGCGGCGTTCGTACACTTGCTTATGAGATTGAGGACCAGACTCAGGGTGCTTACATTCTCATGACATACGCTGCAAAGCCTGAGCTCCCCGCTGAAATTGAGCGTATTGCAGGCATCACAGACGGTGTTCTTCGCGTTCTCACAATCAGAAAGTAAGGAGGAGCTATTATGCTTAACTGCGTAACACTTATGGGTCGCCTTGTTGCAGACCCGGAACTTCGCACAACAGGCACAGGTAAATCCGTTTGTACTTTCAGAATCGCCGTTGACCGTTCCTTTGCCAAGGCAGGCGAACAGAGACAGGCAGATTTCATCACAATCGTAGCTTGGGAAAACACAGCTAACTTCGTTTGCAGATATTTTGCTAAGGGTTCAATGATTGCTGTTCAGGGCTCCATCCAGACCCGTCAGTATGAAGACAACACCGGCGCAAAGAGAACTGCCTTCGAGGTTCTTGCAAGAGAAGTAAGCTTCTGCGGCTCAAAGGCTGAAACAGGCACAACTGCTCCCGTAGCAGCACCTGCAGCAGCTCCCGCTTATCAGAACGCTTCTCCCTCAGATTTTGAAGAAATCACAGACGACGAAGATTTACCTTTCTAATCCCGAGGCAATTTAAAAATACTAACAGGAGGTAATAACTCATGGCATACGAGAAGGGCGCAAACCGCGCTAACAGAAAGTCACGTAAGAAGGTATGTGCTTTCTGCGTAGAAAAGGTTGAAGAAATCGACTACAAGGATGTTCAGAAGCTCCGCAAGTTCACATCAGACAGAGCTAAGATCCTTCCCCGCAGAGTAACAGGCACATGCGCACGTCATCAGCGTGCTCTTACAACAGCTATCAAGCGTGCCCGTCAGGTTGCTCTTATGGCTTACACAGCTGACTAATCAAAAATCAAGACCGCTGATTTTCGGCGGTCTTTTTTCTTTATATCGCTATTCTTGAAATATATTTTCAGCTGTGATATAATAAAAGGAAAGGATGTGAAGACAGTGTTAAAGCAGTTTTATCCATATGAATATGCGGAAAGTGTTTTTGCCATAGATTATGAGGCACTGACTAAAGCAGGCTTCAGGGCAGTTATTTTTGATATTGATAATACACTTGTTCCCCACGGAAATGATTCAACGCCTGAAATTGATGAGCTTTTCCGCTACATACATTCGTTAGGGCTTAAAACGTTGCTTCTGTCAAACAATAGCGAGGAAAGAATTCTTCGCTTTAAAGAAAACATCGATTCATTATATATTCACGTTGCAGATAAGCCGAAGCCTGACGGCTATAACAAGGCTCTTGATATGCTCGGTGCAGAAAAAAATGAAGCTGTCGTCATAGGCGATCAGGTTTTCACTGACATACTCGGTGCAAACCGCTGCGGTATTCCCGGCATATTGGTCAAGTTCATCAGACGCCCCGACGAAATAAAAATCGGAAAAAGAAGAAGGGTCGAGCAGCTGATACTAAAAACATATTTCATAAGAAAAAAATACTGTCACAGATTAGGGGATATACTTAAAAAGGAGGACTGACAATGAAGTATAAAGGAAAGCTTTTTTGCGAAATCAACCCTACATGCTACTCTATTTCGGCAAAAAAAGAAGAATACAAGCGTCACATAAAAAACCTTATGAGTGACGACAAAATTGCTAAAAAGAAATCCGTGGAAGTCCTTCCGAATCTCGTTTCCTCCCACAGCTCAAATATGATAAAACGAGCTCCCGGTGTTGCTCTCGACCTTCAGCTTAACAAGGCTGTAAATATTGAGCTTGCCGGAAGCAAAATCAACGGACTTATCATCCATCCCGGTGAAACCTTCTCCTTCTGGGCTACAGTCGGTAAAATCACAAAGAAAAAAGGCTATAAGGACGGACGCGTAATAAAAAACAACCATCTTGTTTCAGGAATTGGCGGCGGCCTTTGCAATCTCAGCAACACACTTCATCTGCTCGTTTTACATAGTCCCATGACCGTAACCGAATTTCATATGCATTCCGATGCACTTGCACCCGACGAGGGAAAAAGAGTACCCTTCAGTGCAGGCACCTCGGTGGGATACAACAACATTGATTACCGCTTCAGAAACGACACCGACCAGAACATTCAGCTTCTTGTGTGGTGTGAGGGTGAGGAGCTCTATGCAGAATTAAGAAGTGAAAAGGAATTCCCCTACCGTTATGAAATTTTTGAAGAGGATCACCATTTCAGCCTGGAAAACGAAAAGTATTACAGAGTTTCAAGAATATACAGAAACGTAATCGACAGAGAAACTGACGAAATTGTTGACAAGGAGCTTCTGCTCAACAATCATTCAAAGGTAATGTTTGATTATGATCTGATACCCAAGGAGCTTATAAGATAAGAAAAGCTGTCAGATGTCCGAGACACCTGACAGCTCATTTTTTTATTTTCTTACATAATCATAAACCTTATTGATCTGCTCTTTGATGCTTCCGCCGAACTTATCTGCAAAAAACGCACCTCCGACAGTAAACGCCCAGCATCCGAGCTTTTTGATTTCATCAAGCTTTTCAAAGCTATCCACACTGCCTGCAATACAAATATTAAGCTCTGTAGAAAAAACCACCTGTCTGTTGAGCTCATCACAGTTACCCCTGTAGCGGTAACCAAGCAGATCTGCACCGAAAACACCATTTTCACGGTAAGACTCCGCCTGTGCTATCATATCATCGGCACTGCCCTCCAGAATGGAAGGGCGACCGTAAACATCACCGATGAAGGGTATGTATTTTATGTTATTTTCATTACAAATCCTGTTTATTTTTTCGCTGTAAACTGTGCCCATAAGTATGTCACAGCCGCATTCTGCCGCCATTTGCGCTCCTTCAAGGCACTTATCCTCCGTATAGGCAACAACCTCAAGAACCGTTGTTTTGCCAAGGCTCTTCATATAAGCAAAAAGCTCCTTCATTTCCGACGGGGAAATGCCCTTTTCTTTAAAGCCCCAGTATTCCGCCTTGGAGTCCTTACATCTTTCAAATATCTCATATGCATTTTTTACGGTCTGGTCATTTTCCGTGAGCATAACTATCAGTTCGGGATATACTTCCAATTTTTCCACCCCTCAAATTTGACATTGTCAATAATTATATCACTTTTTAAATTCTGTTTCAAGCCTGTTTTCCCTCGGAAGTCTCATAAATCCCACCAAAAAGAGAGATTTTTCTTTTCGTTTCTGCCGCCCAGAAAAAATCTCCGTAATCATAATGCCACCACTCTGACGGATAGTTAGTAAAGCCTGCCTTTATCATCGCATTATATAAAAGACGTCTGTTATTTTTCACAGTCTCATCTTCACCGCTCTCAAAGGCATCTGTATATGCAAGAGAGGTAAAATCGTCAAAGCCTGTACCCATCGGAAGCTCATTTCCCTTTTCATCAATTACCGTCAGGTCAACAGCGCCCCCTGTCGAATGAACATAAGGCTTCATCGGATCCTTTTCAGGATAAGAAACAAATTCCTTTGCCTCCTGCTTCGCCTTTTCGATTGTGTAGCCCTGTCGGCAAAGCTTTTCAACCTGCTCATCATATAAAAACCTCTGCACCTCATAGGGACGCCAGGAATCATAAATCTTAAATCCGTAGCCCTCGGGCAGAAAGCCCAGAGCCTTAAGCAAAAGCTCATAAACTGACTGTCTTATATAACATTCCCTTATCGCTCCTCTTATTCCCCTGTTATAATAGCAGGGCTCTGATATAATACGGGGATTTTTAAAGGCAATATTTATAAGGCTGTCTCCGTTTTCCTTCAGCTCAATACCGTCAGGATCCGTAATATGCCATTCCGGTATGCTTATATAATTATCAGTCATTTGATTTCCTCCGGATTTTTAAGTCGATTTTATTTTATCACTTTTCGCTTTCCATATCAACACAAAAAATCAAGGCACATCTGCGGATGTGCCTTTCAGATTTATTTTTTTGACGCCCTCTCAAGAGCAGTATCGATATGACTGCAGAAGTTTTCCTTGCCGACCTTCTCAAAGAAGCCTGACTTTTTCATGACCTTGAGCGGTTGCTCATTGGCATGGGAGATAATGAGTCTTATTCCCCTCTTCTCACACTTTGTAAGCAGCTCCTCAAGTGAGTTCATAGCCGTGGCATCAAGAGCTGTAACAGCTCTCATACGCAAAATAAGAGTGTCCGTATATTCCTTGAAGGTAACGTCGAGAATTTTATCCGCAACACCGAAGAACATGGGGCCGCTGAGCTCATATACGCGCACGTTTTCGGGTACAGCCTTAAGCTCGGTGCTGTCCTTATCCTTTGTGCTGTCGATATACTTCCATGAGGTTACGTTTGCTTCCTCGCTCATTCTCTTGATAAAGAACAGAGCCGCAAGCAGCATACCTACCTCAATTGCAATAACAAGATCAAAAATAACGGTAAGAAGGAAGGTTATAACCATAACAAGCCAGTCGCTCTTGGGTGCCGTTTTTACCACACGGATAAACCTCTTATATTCGCTCATATTGAAGGCAACCATAAAGAGTATTGCCGCAATTGTGGGCATCGGTATAAGCTCTGCATAGGGCATAAGGAAAAGAAGCACCATAAGAAGCACCACCGCATGCACCATACCCGCAACGGGAGTTCTGCCGCCGTTTTTGGCGTTTGCCGCAGTTCTTGCAATAGCGCCCGTCGCCGGAATACCGCCGAAGAGCACGGAAGCTATATTACCTGCGCCCTGAGCTACAAGCTCAGCGTTTGAGTTGTGACGGGAATTTACCATAGTGTCTGCAACAACGCAGGAAAGAAGGCTCTCAATGGCCGCAAGCACTGCAATTGTAAAGGCATCGGGAAGCACGGCAGAAATCTTTGCAAAGCTTATGTCCATACCTGCGAGACTGATTTCGGGAAGGCCGGTTGGAATATTGTAAAGCTCACCTATTGTCTTTACTCCTTCATCGAGACCGGGAATAAATTTAACCATAAGTGCGCCCGCAACAACCGCAATAAGCGAGGGAGGAATTCTCTTTTCAAGCTTAGGGTAAACGATAAGTATTGCAAGACACACCGCACCCACAAGCAAAGACTGCCAGCTGAAGGTATCTATGGCGTGAATGTTTGCTTCAATTTTTTCAACGGTTTCAATAGGTCTTACTCCCTCGGCATAGGTAAGTCCGAGAAAATCCTTTATCTGACCGATAAAAATTGTTACGGCAATACCTGCGGTAAAGCCCGTTGTTATGGTATAGGGTATAAATTTGATAAGTGAACCGAGCTTGAAAACGCCCATAAGTATAAGCATAATACCTGCAAGGATTGTGGCGATAACAAGACCGTCCATACCCTGAGTGGCAACTATGCCCGCAACAACCGTTGCAAATGCTGCCGTGGGACCTGCAATCTGTATACGGCTGCCACCGAGGAAAGAAACAACAAAGCCTGCCGCAATTGCAGTATAGATACCTTGCTGAGGCTCAACACCGCTTGCTATGGCAAGAGCTATTGATAACGGCAGAGCAATAATTGCTACGATAACACCGGCAATAATATCCTTTACACACTGCTGCCCACTGTATTTTCCGATAACCGAAAACAGCTTCGGCTTAAGATAAAAGTTTTTCATTTTTTACCCTCCTGCTTTTTAAAAACAAGCAATAGTATAGCACTGTAAAGTGCTCTTTTCAATAGACAAAAATAAAAAAAGAGAAGATAATATCTCCTCTTAAACTGTTAATATACCACAAAAGAAAACCGCAGGAGTGTTACTCCTGCGGGCTGTTATTTTACCACTCGAATACCTTTGCGAAATACTGGAATATAAGGTTGATTCTTGCGAAGATTGATTCGATAAGGTTCCAGAATGTCTGACGTACCTCAACGTTGCTCTCAGCATATTCAGCTGTGAATGTGATTTCTGTTGCATCGGCAGGAACAACGGGAAGAGTGTTTTCATAATAGAGCTCACCGTCAAGGCTGCATCTCCAGCCCTTGAAGGTGTATTCTGTTGTTTCTGTTGCTGTCTTTGAGGGGTTTGAAACCTTAAGGTCTGTGATGTTTGCACCGACTGTAAGCTGAGCTTCCTTTACAACAACTCCGTCATTAAAAAACTTAACTGTTACGAGTTCGCCTTCTGCACTTGCCATAAATGCTGTCATTGAAAAAAGAACAAGCATAGCAAGAACAACTGATAATGTCTTTTTCATAGGATTTCCTCCGTTTCTTATATTTACAATAAGGCTATATAGCCATTTTACGCTATAATTATAATTCATTAAAGCGTCTTTGTCAATAACAAATGTATATTTTGCCCTTTATATTAGCAATTACTGTTATTTTCTTGCCTTCAGCTGCTTTAAAATAATGTGTCCTATGGCTACGGGCCCCCTTGTGATGTATTTCAGAAGGTTTCCTCCAAGCCCCGTGAGCACGGGATTTCTGAGGTCCTTTTCGTCTATTCCGTCTGTCTTTACCTGCCTGAAGGTAACATTATCCCCTGTAAAGGGAGCCGACGTTTCACTTTCACCGGCAACAACCGCACCGTCACTGAAGGCGCATATTTCTTTTTTCATTTCATCACCGAGTCCGTTTTTGTCAAGGGGATAAAGGGCACTTACCGCTGTTTCACTGCAGCCGTTATATGAGGGCGCTATTGATTTACCCTGAGCCGCAACAAGGGTATAAACGTTTAGTATCTGGTCTTTTGCCCTGCTCCAGTGGTGGCGCTGAGGGCCGTAGTACGTGCCGAAGGGGTTCATTCTTACCTGTCCGTCTTCTTCAAGGCGCATAGGGCAGTTTGCCATAGAATTGAGCACCTGACGGGCATTGGCAAGTATTATGCCCCCCTCTTCGTCATAAAGTCCCACAAAGCCGCCGGTAAGCTGATGATTAAAGGAAGCTATGCTACTGTTTTTACTGTCACATTCGGGGAAGGACTGTGTTCTGAAGGAGGATACATCATCCATAAAGTTACGCTTTATAACTGCAGCTTCTTTATCAAGAACGGGGCTTATCTGGAAGGGTACTGCCTCAAACCACTTCATATCACTGTATCTGCCCAAGGCTGAGTTTTCGGTTGAAATTGACGTTGTTTCTGCCGTGTACGGATAATTCACGGTCGTTCTTATAAAGATGCCGTCTGTATAGCTGTTTTTGAAAAAATCATAGATAAAGCTGCCTCCGCTGATTTCACCGGGGAGATGAATCTCACCCTCTATGCGTATACCCTCACCGTCGCCCGCAACGGAAAGGGCTGAGGCTGATGTGTTAAGGAAGCGGTATTTCTTTTTACCGTAGGTTATGAAGCTCTGCAGAAATTCATCGTCACCGATTTTTCTGCCGTCACAGTGTACTGACATAATTTTGCCCGAGGGGCTGAACATAAGACAAAGTCTGTCGTTTTTTAGCTGATTTCTGAAAAGACCCGTTTTAGCTTCAGCAGTGAAATCAACGGCGATTTTATAGCTTTTCTGCAGCTTGCTGAACTTCATCATAAGATAAACTGAGGAATTATCCTCTGAAAGAGATATTGCCGTATAAGCTTCAAGACCTCTTGCAGTTACCTTAAGAGTGCTGATATCCGATGGCTTCTCTTTAAGCTCAAGCTGAACGCACTGCAGCGTTGTGCCGGCGGTATTGTAAACCGTAAGCTCCTTTACCTTTGAAAGAGCCTTCCTTTCATCGTCCGTTACCGCCTTTGCAAGGCTCAGCGCGGTTTTTTCTCTCTGTATGTTCAGCACGGGCGTTGCAAGGCCGAAATGGGTTGTTGAAAGAAGAAGCACTCTGTTGTCAAAGGAGGGTGACTCACTATCCTTCTTTGCAGTGACCTTCGCCATCGCTCTTGCCCTTTCAAGGCTTGTCCATATCTGACGGTTAAAGGGCTTTTCTGCCCAAGAGGCGTAGCCCGTAAAGTTACCGTCAGCGGTATCGTGGGTAAACTCAATCTCACCCGCACTGCCGTGGGTCTTAAGATAGCCGCCGGGAGTATCAAAAACAATATAGGGAAGGTCGGCAATCTCCTCAACAAGTCCGTGTATGCCGTCGGTATTTGCAAGGGCGCCCGTAAATTTACCGAGCTCGAGAGTTTCCCAGAAGATAGCGTCAGCATCCATATTTATAAAAAGGAAAAGGTCCGACTTGATTTCGCCGCTTTCCTGCTTGCTTCTCAGCTCCTTTACCCAGGCTCGAAGACAGCCCGCATCACAGACATCTGAGTTGCTGTAGGTAGGTATGACCGTCATGCTTTCGCCCTTGTAGGTATATGTAAGAGGGTTGAAGCCCATTTCATCGGGCAGCCTCGGTATAATTGTGCGGAAGGCATCAAAGGGTACACAGCTGTAATAAAGGCAGAGAGCCTTTACACCTAATCTGTTGTAAAGACTCACCTGTGAGGGAGTAAACATTACCTCCTGGGGGCGCACTATCTTTTCAAATTCACCGAAAATATCCTTAAGGCCGCTGCCGTCTGCATTTGTTACGGAGCGCTCAATGCTCGCCTCAAATTCATCCTCGGTCATAGCTGAAAGAGCACCGTTGTTAAAGCCCATTATAATATTTTCATCACCGTATTTCTTTACGCGCTCCTTCATTTTTTCTATTATGTCGGGAGCGTACTCGGGAAGTATCTTCTGCAGAGAGAAAAAGTTTTCCGTATCCCATGTACCCTTGACGGGAATGCCTCTTTCGTTGAAATCGGTAAGCACGTCAAGAATTTTTCTTATAATTCTTATATCAGAGCCGAAGCCCAGGTTATCGTTGGTATCACCTCTGTATGAGTGATAGCAGTTTACGTGAAAGCCGTATGCCACGTGAATTTTATATTCTGACATATCTGTTTCTCCTTTTTTCTCAATTTTCAATATTATACCATTAACGAATGTATAAGTAAACATAATAATTTTCCGTTTTGATAGTGACATTTCAGTTTTTTTGTGTTATACTGTATTATTGTATATAAGCGAAAAAATAATTTATAAAGGAGTTTATCCTGATGAGCAGTTTAAAAAACAATCTCCGCTCTGTTATTGAAGGCCTTTCAGCAGAGCTTGAAAAGTTCGGCTTTGCCGAAAACGCAGAATTCGCAGCTGAAAGCGACGATGCCGCTTCAGCAGTATTCGAGGGCGAAAAGGGCGCCGTAAAGCTCGAATACGACGGCAGAATCATCACTATGTATCAGGGCGAAACCGGTGACGATGCCAACAAGAAGATTTCATCGTCTCTTCTTGATGAAACCCCCGACCCGAGAGATATGAAATATGTTGTTTCAGAATTCACCGAGACTCTCGAAAGCAAATTTTCTCAGAAAAAGGCAGGTCAGAAAAAAGCAACCGCTCAGAAGGCTGCTGCTCAGACCGTTTCAAAGAACGCCGTAAAGAACGGCTCAAGCTACGATGCAAACACCCTTGCAAGTAAGCTTTGCCTTGTTTTCCCCGAGCTTCGTCCCATGTATAAAGAAAACCTCGACAGATACGGCGAGTTCCTGGGCGAAGAGTTCTTCACAAAATACGGCACGGAAAAGGTTATTTCCGCTATCAAGGAAAATAACCCCCAGACAATGAAAAAGATGTTCCAGATTCTCAACGAAATCTATGAGGACGGCACCAACGACACTCAGAGTCTTATCGCTGTTACAATTCTCGGTGAGCTCGGCAACGACCAGATTCTTCTTGCCCGCTGTGTTGACTATATGAGTGAAACAATGGCTCCCCCCGTTATCGAGGTCAATAAATTCCTTGCTACTGCAGCAGGTAAAAGAGCTAAGAAAAATCTTCTGAATCCCCCCATATATAAACCCAAGAAGCAGAAGAAGCCCGGCTTCTTTGCTCAGGCTATGGCTCAGAGCGGCGGCACTCCCATGCCTCCGATGTAAAAAACAGCAGTTAAGGGAGATGTTATTATGTCTTTGATTGAAAAAGTCGTTGCGCTTTTCTGGCTCAACACCAAACGGCAGGACGACAAAAGAATTGCTACCCTTACCGTACCCGAAGGCATAACAGAGGTCAACGGCATCGAATATATGTCTGACGGACACAGATATCATCAGCTCGACGTTTACTACCCCGAAGGAACTACCGGCAAGCTTCCCGTAATTATCGATGTGCACGGCGGCGGCTGGGCATACGGCGACAAGGAGCTTAACAAAATTTACTGCCTTACCCTTGCAAAAAAAGGCTATGTGGTTTTCAATATGAGCTACCGTCTTTATCCCGAAGCTTATGCAAAACAGCAGCTTGAGGATATAAGAGAGGCTCTTGTGTGTATAAAGGAAAGCCTTGATAAATTCCCCTGCGACGAAAACAACATTTTCCTCACCGGCGACTCGGCGGGCGGTATGCTTGCAGCCTTTACCGCTATGCTTTCTCAAAGCAGCGAGATGAGACACATTTTCGGCATTGAGGATACGGGACTGCGCTTCAATGCAGTAGGTCTTACAAGTCCCGTTGCATATATGGACGATAAGCTACCCGTAAGCTTTTACACCAACCTTATGCTCGGCAAGGACTTCCGCAAGGAAAAATGGGCTCCCTACGTCAACTTTGACAGACTTTTACCCTTGGGCAAAATGCCTCCCACCTTCCTTGTTACCTCGAGCGGTGATTTCATTGCAAGAAAGCAGACCTTAAGATGCGCAAAAGACCTTAAGGAAAGAGGCGTCGAATATCAGCTTATGGACTTTGAAAAATTCGGCGGAAAGGACCTTCCTCACGTTTTCCCCGTTATTTTCCCCTCAGACGAAGCAGGCGACAGAGCAATAGAAGAAATGCTCCGCTTCTTCAGAAAGCACAGTAAATAAAATAATGTATCAAGGGCGGCTCAGGTCGCCCTGTTTTATAAAGCAAAAGGTGATTTTTATGAAAACTCTTTCAGCCCTTTTTCTTATTTTTGCCCGTATAGGCGGCTTTACCTTCGGCGGCGGCTACGCTATGCTGCCTATGATGCAGAAGGAGCTTGTTGAAAAGAAAAAATGGGTGTCGAACGATGAGCTTCTCGACTATTTCGCCATCGGTCAGTGTACCCCCGGTGTCATCGCCGTCAATACCGCTACCTTTGTAGGGTATAAAACCAAGGGGTTTCCCGGTGCTGTTTCTGCAACGCTCGGCGTAATAACGCCCTCAATTGTCATAATTACCTGCATAGCTGTTTTCATAAGCAACTTTCAGGAGCTTGAGGTTGTACAGCATGCCTTCGGCGGTATAAGAGCCGCTGTTGTTGCACTCATTTTAAGCGCAATACTCAAGATGAGAAAGAAAAGCCTTGTTGATATTTTTACGGTAATCGTCTTTATTGCGGTTGCTCTTCTTTCTCTTCTGACTGACCTTTCACCCGTTATCTTCGTTGTTTCAGCAGCTGTATGCGGTATAATTATCAAAATCCGCAAAGAAAAAACAAGCCTTAAGAAAAAGGAGGATAACAGATGATGGCCCTTCTTTTACTTTACGGTGAAATGTTTGTCCGCTTCTTTCTCGTTGGACTTTTTGCAGTAGGCGGCGGTCTTGCAACACTTCCCTTCCTTGTGGATATGGGTGAAGCTACAGGCTGGTTCACACAGCTTGACATTTCAAATATGGTCGCTATTTCAGAATCTACGCCCGGCCCGCTCGGCATAAATATGGCAACCTATATCGGCTTTCAGATTTCAAGCGAATTCGGCACTCTGCCCGGCATTCTCGGTGCGGTGATTGCACCTGTCGGTGTTGTTACCCCCTCGGTAATAATCATCCTGATCGTTTCAAAAATACTCAGCCGCTTCAAGGATTCAAAATATGTGCAGTATGCCTTTTACGGTCTTAGGGCAGCCTCCTTCGGGCTTATCGCTTCTGCCCTTCTTTCAGTGGCAAAAATAGCCTTCCTCGGCTCCCAGGAGGTTATCAGTGCTGAAAGCGTAAACTGGCTCTGCCTTGCTCTGAGTGTAGTAATCTTCACCGTAACGGTGAAATTCAAAAAGGTACACCCCATTCTGCTGATCGTTTTTGCCGCCATAATGGGAATTATATTCAAAATGTAGTCTTTACGCCCTGAAAAATACTTCAGGGCGGTTGTATTTTTGTTTTTTCTTTGATATAATAACTATATATTGTGTATCGGGAGGTATTTGTATGAATATAGGCGCATCATCTGCCTGCTTTTACCCCCTCGAAACAGAAAAAGCCTTTCAGAAGATATGTGAGATGGGCTTTACTCACAGCGAAATTTTCTTCAACTCCCCCTCTGAGCTCAATCCCGGCTTTATAAAAGAAATCGGCAGAATAAAAAATTGCTTCGGCATAACGGTCACCTCTCTTCACCCCTACCGCTCCTTTTCAGAGGGCTACGATTTCTTTTCAAAATATAAAAGACGCTTTTACGATGCCGCTGATAATTACAAAAGGTTTTTTGAAGCCTCGGCAGAGCTGGGTGCAAAGTATGTTGTAATGCACGGTGCAAAGCATAGCTCAGAAATTCCCCTTGACGAATATGCAGAACGCTTCGGTGAGCTTGACAGCCTTGCCAAAAGCTTTGACTGCAGGGTTGCTCACGAAAACGTGGTTGATTTTGTTTCTGCAACGCCCGATTTTATGCGCTTAATGAAAAACTCCCTCGGTGAAAATTTTAAGGCAGTGCTCGACGTAAAGCAGGCAAGACGTGCAGGCTACAATCCTGCGGAATTTATTGATGTGCTCGGTGAGAGCATCGTTCACGTGCACCTGAGCGACTTCGACGAAGTCTTCGACTGCACGCCACCCTCGGAAAACGGACTTTTCGATTTTTCCGCCCTCTTCACCGCCCTGAAAGATTCAGGCTTCAAGGGTGACGGCGTTATTGAGCTTTACTCTGACGGATATAAGAACGAGAACGAAATTCTTCTCGGTGCAGAGTATCTCAGAAAAATTGCAGATAAAGTGTTTAATCAGGCTCAGATCTGAATAAAATAAAGGAAAGAGGTTTTTAATATGAAGTGTCCTTTTTGCAGCTATGAAGAAAGCAAGGTAATCGACTCACGCCCTACAGATGAGGGTGAGAAAATCCGTCGCCGCCGTGAATGTATTTCCTGCGGCAAGCGCTTCACCACCTATGAAATAATCGAAAGCGTACCCATTATCGTTGTTAAGAAGGATAAGTCCCGCCAGGCATTTGACCGCGTAAAGCTTTTCAACGGTATGCTGCGTGCCTGCGAAAAAAGGCCCGTTTCCATCGAGCAGATTGATAAGGTCGTTTCAGACATCGAGTCAGAGCTTCAGAATTCCCTCGACAGAGAGGTTACCTCAGTACGCATAGGCGAGCTCGTTATGGATAAGCTCAAGGAGCTTGACGAGGTTGCTTACGTCCGCTTTGCCTCCGTTTACCGTCAGTTCAAGGATATCAACACCTTTATGGACGAGCTTCATAAGCTTCTCGGAGAAAAGTAATAAAGAAGGTTTTATATGATTTATAAAAATTTCGCTGACCTTGTGGGTAATACTCCCCTTTATGAGGCCTCCCTTTTTTCAGAAAAAGAGGGGCTTTCCTCACAGCTTCTTGTAAAGCTTGAGTGCTTCAACCCCGCGGGCTCGGTCAAGGACAGAGTCGCGGTAAATATGCTCCTTAAAGCTAAAGAAAAGGGACTTATCACCGAGGGGGCAACCGTAATTGAGCCTACCAGCGGTAACACGGGTATAGGTCTTGCCGCCGCGGCAGTTTCTATGGGCTGTAAGGCAATACTCGTTATGCCTGATACAATGAGCGTTGAAAGACAGATGCTTCTTAAGGCTTACGGTGCAGAAATTGTACTAACCGAGGGTGCAAAGGGTATGCTCGGCTCTATTGAAAAAGCCCGGGAATTAAACCGAAGCATTCACAACAGCTTTATTCCCTCACAGTTTGACAACTGTGACAACCCCGAAAGTCACTACCTTACCACGGGCCCCGAAATATGGGCTGATACCGAGGGTAAAACAGATGTCTTTGTTGCCTGCATAGGCACCGGCGGCACGATAAGCGGTACCGCAAAATACCTCAAGGAAAAAAATCCCGATATAAAAATTATCGGTGTTGAGCCCTTTGATTCTCCCCTTATCACAAAGGGCGTTGCGGGTCCTCACGGCATTCAGGGCATAGGTGCAAATTTTATTCCCGATAATCTTGATTTGTCCCTTATTGATGAGGTAGTTACGGTTAAAACTGCGGATGCCTTTTCTATGTGCCGTTCCTTTGCACAAACAGAGGGTCTGCTCGTAGGCATTTCATCGGGCGCTGCACTCAAGGCCGCAACGGAAATAGCCTCCCGTGAAGAATACAAAGGCAAAACCGTAGTCGTTCTCCTACCCGACTCCGGTGAAAGATATATGAGCGTAAAACTCTTTGAGGAACAATAAAAAGAGAAACGCACCCGGAGTGTACGAACCGGTTTTACAGAGATATTTCTTTTATTAGAAAACGATAAACTCACCGCAATACTCGCGTATTGCGGTGAGTTTTTATAATGCTTAATCTGTAAAAGCCTCAGCTTCCTTATAAATCGGCTCTCAGGGATGCTTCATTCCTCATATTATTTCAAAAAGGCGTTCTACCGCCTCTTCGGTGTTTTTCTCGCTCAATGACGAGTAGTTTATGACTATTTTATGCTGACTGTCCGCCTTTTCGCCGTAGTAGTAATCACTCAGGCAGCTTATTTTTATTCCCTTTTCTTTGGCTCTGATTTTAAGCTCGCTGTCGGATAAATCCGTAGCTATCTCCAGAATAAAGTGCAATCCCGAGTCAGCCTCTTTAATTTTTACCCTATCGTAATGAGGGTGCTTTTTTATGCACTGCAAAAGAGCATCACGCCTCGCTCTGTAAAGAGTCCTCATACGGTTGAGGTGCTTTTCAAAGCAGCCTCTTTCGATAAATCTGGCAAGTGTGGTCTGCTCAAAGGTCGAAACGGTACAGGAATAAAAGCCGAGCTCCCTGCGGTATTTTTCCGAAAGCTCACAAGGAAGCACCGCATAGCTTATTCTTATAGTAGGTGTAAGACTTTTAGAAAAGGTATTTATATAAATAACTCGGCCCTCACTGTCTATGCTCTGCAGGGGTGGTACCGGCCTGCCCGAAAGTCGGAACTCACTGTCATAGTCATCCTCTATTATATAGCCGTTTATCTTCTTTGCCCAAGAAAGAAGCTCATATCTTTTACCGATAGGTGTAACACCGCCCGTAGGAAAATGGTGTGACGGTGAAATATGCAGCACATCAGCACCGCTTTTATAAAGCGCGTCAAGGTCAACGCAGTCCTTTTCGTAGGGTATGTGCACACCGGGGGCACCGTTAGCCGAATATATACGGCCGATTTTGCCGTAGCCCGGGTCCTCAAGAGCGTACCTTTTGTCTCTGCCTAAAAGCTGAATGATAATTCCGTAAAGATACTCTGTACCCGCACCGACTATTATTCTGTCGGGGCTGACGGATATGCCTCTGAACTGAAAAAGATAGTCGGCAATTGCCTTTCTGAGCTCGTAAATTCCCTGGGAGGGTGAGCTTATAAGAAGCTCCTCACACTGCTCTGACAAGGTTTCGCGCATAAGTCTTGACCATGTGAGAAAAGGAAAGCTTTCCTTCGCCGTGTAATTGGCGGTAAGGTCGGCAACATACCTGCCTTCCTCAGTGCAGATTTCTGAGATCACAGTGCTCTTTTTTCCCGTGGCCGCAGAAAGCCTTTCTCCTATTTCCGCAACAAAAAAACCGCTTCTTGCCCTTGAGTAGATATAGCCCTCCGCAACAAGCTGACTGTATGCGGTTTCAACAGTAATTGTGCTTATACTGAGGTTTTCTGCAAGACTTCTTTTTGAGGGAAGCTTCTCTCCCGCCTTTAGTCTGCCGGAAAGAATATCCTCCTTTATTCTGGAATAAAGATATTCGTAAAGGCTTTCGCCCTTTCTTTCTGAAAAAGAATAAGTAAGCATTGTGTCGCTCCAATCTGACCATATAAATTATTCGCTTTTTGGATATTTAAATATGGTCAGATATAAGTATAATGGTAAACAGTGATTTTGTAAATAATATTTTCAGAAAAAGGCGGTACATATTATGAAAAGAATTGTAACTGTTCAGGATATTTCCTGCGTGGGCAAGTGCTCACTCACTGTTGCGCTGCCCATCATTTCAGCTATGGGTATTGAGGCGGCTATTATTCCCACTGCGGTTTTATCAACCCACACCATGTTCAGCGGCTTCACAGTAAAGGACCTTACCGACCAGATTAAGCCCATCACCGACCACTGGAAAAAGGAAGGCATCACCTTCGATGCTATGTACACAGGCTATCTCGGCTCCTTTGAGCAGATTGACCTTATGAAGGAAATGGCTGACACCTTCGTAAAAGAAGGATCACTACTCTTTGTTGACCCTGCTATGGCAGACAACGGCAAGCTTTATCCTGCCTTTAACGAGGATTTCGCTAAATATATGGCAACTCTTTGTGCAAAGGCTGACATTATCGTGCCCAACATCACCGAGGCCTGCTTTATGCTCGGTGAGGAGTACAAGGAAAAGTACGACGAGGCTTATGTAAAGAATCTTCTTAAAAAGCTCACCGACCTGGGTGCAAAAATCGCTATCCTCACAGGCGTATCCTTCGAGGAGGGTACAACAGGCGTTATGGGCTACGATTCGGTTAACGACGAATACTACCACTACACACACGCCAAGCAGAAGAGAAGCTACCACGGCACAGGCGACATTTTCTCAAGCACCTGCCTTGGCGGTATTGTGAGAGGCCTTTCCTGGAAGGATGCTGCAAGAATTGCGGCTGACTACACAAGTGAAAGCATCAGACTCACAATCGAGGACCCCAAGGGCAATGACTACGGTGTTAACTTTGAGGAAGCTGTACCGTATTTGTTGGAGAGGCTGTAAGAACCTCTCCGTCATCCTTCGAATGCCACCTCTCCTTTCAGGAGAGGCTTTTTTGTTGTTTAAAATTATATAATATTAGAAATATAAATATTTTTTCTATCTTCAGGGACATCATAGCGTTTTTTTACGTCTTACTTAGTGAAACCGGTTTTAATAAAAAGAAAAGAGACAAAAAGATGTCAAAACGATATGCAGGCTTAATAGCTCTTAAAGATGCTACTATGTCTTTTGACGATGTGTTGCTATATTATTCGGATATCCCGTTACCCTATTTTATTATGAAAACCGCTAAAGAAAAGAAAGAAGGAAAAATTATGTCAAGAATTATCAATCATGCTCTTACAGACTTAAGAAACTTCAGTCCGGAAGCATTAAAAAAAATCAAATCTATGACTAATGTCGCACTCGTGTTACTTCCGGAAAACCCTACCCCCGAATTTTCAGAGGCTTATGCTTCAATCAGAAAAACAAACGTTGCAAGCGAATTAAACAGCTCCTCCGATGTTTGTGTTTTTAACGGAATGTCTATACTTGATAAAAATAATATTGCCGATAACAGTCTCATTGTATGCAACGGTCTTGCAGTTATAAAAAATATACCCAAAGAAAAAAACATAAAGGTTATTGTTAACGGTATGCTGATAAAGTCTTCATCTGCTTTTATGGATATCATTAAAATTAACGGAGCAATCGGCATTATTGATGACGAGGCAAGAATTGTAAAATCAAATTCAACACTGACAATTGATGAAAACTTCATAAATAATTTAAGCGATAAAACCGCAATAATAAATTGCGGAAAAATTTACATTGAAAACGAAGTAAGCGAAGCTATGCTCCAATCAAAAGGTGTGGTGTTTTATGACACCTTGCAAATTTTCGCATCAAAAGAACTTCACGGCTATATTCAGGCAAACAGCTATAACGTAAAAAATATATGCGCTGCTGAAGAAGCAAAAAAAAGAAGCAAAGCTAAAGAAAGATTTTTCAGGTGGAAATAAAATGAGAAGGCATCCCGCAGAATTATTTGACGAGCTGTGGAGCAAATATCATAAAAAAATATATACCTACTTCCGCCGCCAATTTGATGAGCACACCTCTGAGGATTTATGTCAGCAGACTTATCTCAATGCATGGCGATATATATCTCTTTACTCGGAGAACAGCATCAAGCAAAACAAATCGTGGCTTTTTACCGTTGCAAAGAATGTAAAAAACGATCATCTTCGTTATATTCAGCTCCACAGTATGAATTTCAGATACGAAAACCTATATGAAACAGACGTTACGGTTGAAATCAATATTGATGAAAGTATTTCCATACAAAACGCTTTTGCAAGGCTAAGTGAAGAAGAAAGACAGCTCCTATCAATGGCTCAGTATCTGACAAGCAAGGAAATAGGCTCGGTTCTCGGCATTTCCGCCTCAGCAGTCAGAAACAGAACACAAAATGCAAAAGGGCATCTTAAAAAACTCCTTGAAGATTTGAAAGTAAATGTTTAAACAGAGCCAAGAGGATACTCCCCTTGGCTCTGTTTCTTACCTTAGATACCACCCCACAAGCCTCTCCCACGTCAGCTTGTCAACCTCGCCCGTTTCTTCCGTTCTTATAACTCTCTGCCACTGTCTGACGCTTTTTTCTGTGTCGGCGTCAAATTCATCGTTTACCGTGATAAGCCCGAAATTGCCGTAATTCTGCCCTAAATAAAGGAGCATCGTTTTAAGATGATAAACTGCATTATCCTTGTCGCCTCGCATTAAAGGCAGCTTGTCTTTGTCAATAATCATCACCTCTGAAGCAGAAAAAGCCGCTCTTTCGTTTTCATTTACAATAGCAGTCCACGTTTCATAATTTATAATCCCCGTTTCCTCAAGTCCCTGCTTTTTCTGAAAGGCAAGGACTGCTTTTTCTGTTTCCTCACCGAAAATTCCGTCGGGTGTAAGCAAAGAAAATTCATCGAAGGCGCGTGAAATGTTTCTCAGATAGCTCTGAGCTTCATATATGGCTTCTTGCTTTTTTGTCATCGTCTCACTCCCTTCCCAACTCATAGCCCGGGTACTGCCCTTCTACTCTCTGCTGTCCTTCTCGAAGCGTTGAATAAACATCGGCTATGGTATTCCAGGTTCTTTCGTCAATCTGACCCGTAGGGTTAAGTGCAAAGATACGCTGAAAGCTCTGCACCGTGTTCTGCAGACGCATATCATAGGTGTTACTGATGCCGATTGAGGGCAGGTCAAAAAAATAGTCTGAGATATACGAAAGATAGGTTCTCATAACGCGTACCGAAGGGCCTACATCGCCACGCCTGAGAGTAACACCCGGAAAAGGCTCGGTCGGTACGGGCTGCACCTTGTTCGCTTCTCTGAGATAGTCTGTGACACCTGCATAGGCGCTGTAAAGATTCTCCCACGTGGCACGGTCAACACTGCCCGTTACGGGTAAGCCCTTGTACCGTTGAAAAGCTGACACCGCATTTGCCGTTGCCTCTCCGTAGGTGCCGTCAACTGTTATTTCGGGCAGAAAATCCACGAAGCGTGACAAAAGCACAAGAAAATACTGCAAGGAAACTACCTGTCCGCCGCTGTCACCCTCCGAAAGGTCATTCTGAAACTGCAAGGGCAGATTTTCATAGCCTATACCCTCGCTTTCAAGCTCGGCAAGTCGGGTTACGGCATCAAAGATATATATAATTTTATACCAGGTTGCCTTTCCTATAATTCCGTCGGCAGTAAGGCCGAAGATGCGCTGAAAAGCCTTCACCGAGTTTTCGGTGTTTTCGTCAAACCTGCCCGTAACTGCAACAATCTTCGGTATCGCAGGATAATTCACAGAAATACGGTTAAGGTAAAGCTGCATACGCCTCACATTTTCGCTCAGGTCATCAAGCCTTAAAGGTACATCAGGGTAAGAGGGTACATTATCGGCAACGGGAGCGTTTACAACAATTTCCGTATCCTCACCGTAATAATATTTTATTATATCAACATCACTGTAGCCCCTTTGTGCAAGGCTCTGACTGCCCCATTGGGAAAGGCCCTCACAGGTTACCGTTGTGCCGTTGCAGTACTGGGCAAAAAGCGGATTGAGATTGCCCTCTTGACGAAGATAATCGTTGAAAAGCTCGTCAACAATTTCACTTATATTTGCATAAATATTTCTGCCGTTTATGAATTTCTGATCATATGCGGTGTTGTTTGTTATATCGTAATCATAGCCCATCGCTCTGTACCATTCGGTATAGACGCGGTTAAGAGCAAAGGAAATCTGTGCGAGCACGTTGGCGCGTATGGCACTTTCGTCCCAGGTGGAAAAAATCTCAGAAGATGCAACATTTTTAATATAATCTGCAAAGGGCACCTCAACGTTCTGAGCATTACTTCCCGGCGGACCGAGATGTACTCTTACCGTAGAGGGTATAGTGGGTACTGCCATCAGCTTATCGCCTCGCTTTCAGGTGTAAGCTCAACATCAAGAACCACATCAGAGCCGCCTACTGCACTTACAAGCAGATTTTTCTTTTCTGCAAAGCCATCGGCATACACATCAGCAGTATAATCTGTTCTCTGCTCATCACTCAGCGGCTCAAGGGAGTTCTCTTCGGGAAAAGACTCTAATCTGACCGTCGGTGTTTCTCCGCTTTCATCGGTGGTGAGAAAGGCATAAAGCACATCGCCTTTATAAAGCACCACCCTTGCATTTTCAACGGGAAAGGCACCGAAGCCGGTAAAAACTCTGCCCTTGAAGGTTGCAAAGCTTTCCATATCCTCCTCGGCAGGGATTTCTTTAAGCTCCGTTTTGGCTGTGTCGTCTTCTTGCGTATCACCGTCACGGGATTCCGCGTCGCTCTGCGGCAGTGCTTCCTCACGGTCTTCCTGCAGCTCTTCGGGTACAGTTTTCTCCTCAGCTTCGGCAGGCCGTGGCGACTGACTTTTTAATATGAGGCTTTCACTGTTGTGGCTTCTTGCAAAGCTCATCAGCTCATCGGAATATTCTTTTATCATTTCGTCAAGATTTCTGTTCATATACTCTCCCCCTTGATGTTATAGTATAATTCTATTAAGTATTCGGGGAATATATGAAAAAACAAAAGCGCTGTCAGTAATTCCAACAACGCTTTAATGCTTTTTATTTAAGAAGATCTGTGCTCTGCTCAACAACCATTGTGCTGTATATAAAGAGTACATCCTGATTTGTGAACTTAACAAATTTCGATATCATCATCGGGTTAAGGTCACGGGTATCAATAACAGTTATCTCACTGTAATCACTTATAAGCAGAGGCACCAGACTGCTGCCGAAGGAGTCACGGAAAACAACCAGCTTTTTATCCTCTTTACCCATAGGATTTGTTATTTTCATAAGAGGTCTTCTTGCACCTGAAAGGAAAATATCGTAATGGTCCATAGAGGAAAGGTTTTCAAGGTTGTAAACGGGAACCTCTTTGTTCTTTTCAACGTCGAGCACGGTTGAAGCCTTTATCTGCTCATTTTCGAGATACAGTATCTCGTCGGGCTCAAGCGAAAGAGCTGACTGACCGTAATAAACGCCGTAAAACTCACCTGCGCTGTGCTCAGTGTAGTCCGTCACAGGACTCATACCCATCTTTTCACGGATGTAATTTGCAACATCAACTATTTTTTCCTGACGCCAGTGAGTGTCAGTCGTATAGTAGTCATCAGCCGAGAGCTCGTCACGGATTGAGATTTCAAGCATATTTCCGCCGATACCCTTGTTCACCTGAGAATAAAGGTAGTCATAATCAAAGGCGGGATAGCCGTTCTTTTCTGCAAGATAATAGTTTTTATCGGGTATGATTGCGTAATAAACCTTACAGTCGGTATCCTCAATATTTTTCTGATAAAGGCTGTTTATTCTCTCGTTGAAGGTGTCAAGCTGCTGCTGAGTTATATCTCCGTCAAACTTGCTTGCATGCCCTTCAGCAATATAGATACCGTTGTTATCCCTCTGATTGTATAAATCAAAAAGAACCTTAGCCTTTATTCGTCTGAAGGTATTTCTCAGCGGAAACTGCTCATTGACATAGGTCTCAAAATCCCTCATAAATTTGCCTTCCACAAGTGTTTCATAAGACACCTCGGGAAACTGAGCAAGGGGTCTTCTTTCCCACTCTGATATTTCATCAGGACTCTTTATAAGAAGCCATGCGGAAAAGCCGCCTACGATAATGCAGAAAACAAGGGTAGTTACAATATATCTTATTTTTTTCATAAAGCTACCCCCTTAAAATCTGAAATAGAGGAAGGGATTGAATGAACCGTCAACAAGATATGCAGTTGAAACTATAAGCACAACCGCCATAAATACAGGTTCAAGCACCGCTGCCACTTTTGTCTTTTCATATTTTCTTGCAATGTTTCTCACAATAGGAGTTGCGGCAAAGAGAGCCACAAGAAATACTACAAGATATGACCTGAGATTATAAAGAGTATCCGCAGTCATAAAGGGAAGACCTGCCGCACCGAACATTATCTTTATATCACTCCACGCCTGAGAGAAGGTTGTTGCGTTAAAGAGTACGAAAGAAATAAGAACGGTAAAGATAACATAAATATGCTGAACAAATGCAGGTGTCTTCTTTAGAGCCTTACCGTAAATGAACTTTTCAAGAATGAGAAGCACACCGAAGTAAAGTCCCCAGCTCATAAATGTCCAGCCGGCTCCGTGCCATATACCTGTAAGTCCCCACACAACAAAAATGTTGATAATGTGACGCAGCTTACCCTTTCTGTTGCCGCCGAGGGGAATATAAACATAATCTCTGAACCATGAGCCGAGAGACATATGCCATCTGCGCCAGAATTCAGTAATACTCTTTGAAATGAAGGGATAGTCAAAGTTTTCAAGGAAGCGGAAGCCGAGCATTTTTCCTATACCTATTGCCATATCGCTGTATGCAGAAAAATCGAAATAAATCTGCAGTGAATATGAAACGGCATAAATCCACGCGAAAACAACGCTCGGCTCTGTGCTTTCACGGTAAGCGGTGCAGAGTGCACCCAATATATTTGCAATCAGTACTTTTTTTCCGAGACCTACAACAAAGCGTCTTGCACCCTCGGAAAACTTTTCAAGGCTGTGAGTTCTTGCGGTAAGATCCTCAGCAACGGTGGTGTATCTTACGATAGGACCCGCAATAAGCTGAGGGAAAAGAACAATGTAAGCCGCAAGATTTATCCAGTTTCTCTGAGCAGGAGTGTCGCCTCTGTAAACATCGACGACATAGCTGAGCGCCTGGAAGGTATAGAAGCTTATGCCGATAGGTAAAGCCAATTTCAAAAGAGGTATGTCAGCCCCCGTAAGACTGCCTATTGACCCGAGAATGAAATCTGCATACTTGAAAATGCCGAGGAAAATAAGAGGAACCGCTACTGATATTACCAGCAGCGGTTTCGCGAAACGGGTTTCTCTCAGTTTTTCCGTCAGCAATCCCGCAAGATAACAGAAGGTGATGGTAACAAGCATAAGAACCGTGTATTTCGGCTCGCCCCACCAATAAAAGGCAAGGGAAAAAATGAGCAGAACCGTATTCTTAAGCTTTTTCGGTGCTATAAAATAGCACACCAGCACCAACGGTAAAAAAACGTATAAAAACGGAATTGATGAAAAAACCATATTTCAGTCTTAAGCAGCGATGTTACCCTCAAGAACTACTTCAGCAGCTGTAAGAGCTGTTGTTGCCTGGCTCTTGAAATAGTCGATATTATCTGCAAGACCGTATGCAGTAACAATGTAGCTGCCTGTCTTGATAACTACGAACTTCTCTGGGAAGCCGCACATCCACTGAGCGGTGTCAAGATCAGCCTTGAAATCTGCTGCGAATGCTGCTGCATCAACGCCGTCCTTAAGAAGGTAAGCAGCACCTGTGAAGCTGTTAGCGTTCATCATATTCATAACATTAGCAGCATCTTCGATGTTTGCATTCTGTGTAGCGGGAAGGTGAGCAACAACATTGAGCTCTTCTGCAAGAGCAACGTCATACTTAGCGGGACCTTCCATTGACATGTTTGCTTCGTCACCGCCGCCGATGGGGAACTTTTTATCTTCAGCGTATGAAGCAAATACCTTTGTGAGAACTTCAACTGCATCAGCGTATGTTACATCTGCTGCCGTTGTTTCAGTGTTTGCATCTGTGTTTGTGTTTGCGTCTGTGTTTGTCTTACCGCCGCAAGCTGCGAAGCATACGAGAACTACGGTAAGTGCAAGTACGATTGCTAAAATCTTTTTCATTGTAATTGTCCTCCAAAAAATTGTTCTGTAACGCCTTCCGGCGTGACCTATATAGTTATACATTATTATTGTCTGTTATTTGCTAACAAACTGTTAAATTTAAAATAATTACTAATATTTTTCGTCAAATTGCAACATTCAGACGGTATCTGTCTTTCTTAGCTTACTTTTTTTCGGAGATTTCCTTTTTCACCTTCTCAAGAACGGCATTATAAGGCATAAGCATACCCTCATCCATAATGTTCGTCAGCTTAGAGTTACCCTTCGGCATAGGCAGACTCATAAGACCGCCTATAAGATACATAGCAATAAGGCGCCCCTTCTTCTTCTGAGGGAAGTCGTACTGACCGTGTGCCTTATAAAACTTGTGATCAGCCTTCATCATACCCTGCATAATATAGATAAGGTCGCGGAAAATCTTCATACCGCCCACACCGTAAAAGTTTACGGGTCTTGTGTAGCCGTTCTGCACCGCATAGGTGAGAGTTCTTGCAAGGCGGTCAATTTCGCCGTCAGGGTTTATTTCGTCGGTTGCAACCCCGCAAAGGAAGTTTCCGCCTACCTCAGCTCTGCCCTCAAGTATCATCTGAAGGTTTGGCTCAGTGCTGTACTGACCGCTGACCAGATAGCCTACGGGCATACCCATAGTAACGGTACGGTGACCGTTGCAGAACTGTCTGTCGTCGTACATCTTGAAGCGGGGTCCCATCGAGTGGTCGCGTACCGTAAAAGCGTAAACAATAGCGTCACCCGACTGAATTTCATTGCGAAGGAACTCATCGAAGCGGTCTTTATAAATACATTTACCCGAAACTGCACATTTAAAGCAGCCGAGACATCCGCCCTTTATTGGGTACTCGCTGATATTCACTACCTTGGTCTTCATAGGCAGTCTTTCAGTAAAGCGCTTAATCATAGCCTTAAGCTGAACATCCTCTTCGGTGGCATCGGTAACAACCGCAACAAGGCGGTCGCTCTTTGCAGAAACACCGTCAGCGGGACTTACCTTAACAGGCTTCTTCGCTGCAGGCTTTTTAACAACAGGCTCATAATAATCGTTTTCACAGCTCCATAAAACGAGCTTGAAAAACTCCTCGGCATCCTTTTGTCCCTTTTTTGTGGTAAGGTCGTCCATGTCTGCAGAAAGGCCCTTTATGAGCTTCATATTCATATCGTGACAGTTATCTTCAACGAACTTATGGGCAGTAACATCGTAAAAATGCTTTGAGGTGGTAATCTGTGTGACATACTTGTCACTGAAATCAACACCGCTCTTTTTCATAAAGTCGATAAAATAATGAAGCTGGCTGGGCGCGATAAAGGTATAGACGGGATATGAGAAAACTATAAGCTCAGCCCAATCAAGCAGCTCGAGGGCCGGAGTGAAATCACGCTGAAGCTTTTTGATAATCTGCCCTGCGTGAAGCACCCTGAACTCGTGCTCCGGGTGTAAAAGCTCAAGATAATTTGACGTCTGCAGAGTAACGCTGTATTTGCCTCTGGGACTTCCGTTGACAATTAAAATCTTCATATTTAACCTTCCTTTGATTTTATCTTTGTTGCAATAATAACACGATAAAGTGATTTTAAATTTCCGTTTTATCAATATAGTTCAAAAGCTCTTCACTCCAAATAAAGGTTGACAAAAAAACAGCTTTGATATATAATACCAAAGCAACACAACAATAGCATCGAGGCGTGGCGCAGTTTGGTAGCGCATCTGCTTTGGGAGCGTGTCTAGCAGTTATAGCCGAGATTTTGCAAAACTCCCGAAAGCCCTTGAAACATCAGCATTTTCGGTACTTTATAAAAACGCAAAATCGCGTGGAATTTGCGTTTGACCACAGTTTGTCCCACTTCCACGCAAAAGCGAGAAAAATTGAATAAAAATCGGGGTGTGGCGCAGTTGGGAGCGCGCGACATTTGGGATGTTGAGGCCGCAGGTTCGAACCCTGTCACTCCGACCACAAAAATGACCTAAAGCAGAGATTTATTCTCCACTTTAGGTCATTTTTTATTACTATTTAGGTGTTTTATTCCCACTTTTAGAAAATCCGCAATTTTTTGTCCACAGTTTTATCGCACTTTTTGTGCGACTGCAAAAATCCTTTTCTTTGTTTACTGCGGGGCAGATTTTGAGGGCTCCCATGCTCAAACTGAACATGATATATTATAAGCTTGAATCAATTGCCTATTGGAACATTGTGATTCTTCATTTTAAGAACTTAATCAGATGTTTTATTCTTCACTCATCATTTTCTTATATATAGCTATTGCTTTTTGCGTCGGTTTATTCTCTCTTTCATTTCTCTGTATTATAGCTCTGTTAAGTTGATGGGCGGATATGCCCCTGACAGTTCTTCCTGCCGGCTTCTGAACAATCACACGCGCAGCAATGCTTTTTGCCTTATCCGTACCTAATTTCACTTCTGTAGCAAACCCATCCTCATGCGCAGCAACAATTCGCGAAGCCGCTATCATATCTTGTAAAGACACTTCGGCAAAATCGGGTCTGGAACTGCGAAGACCACTTGCTCCACGTACATTAATCCAATGTGTGCTGGGCTTACTTGCTGTTTTCATTCTAGTCGCACGGCCTCGCATTTTCTTCTTTGTTCTTTTCTCAATCATTTCATTTACCCGCCTTTTTATCAATTGCATCCATATAATCAGAAAGCAAGTTTTTAAAATCAATCAACTCATACTCCCCTTCTGATAAATCAAAAATTCTGTACTCCACAGATGTATCACTCGCACGTTCTTTCTTCTCAACCTCTTTGCATCTTTTATTTCCGACTTTTCTGGCGTCTATTACATATAGCACTGGGAAAAAGTCTTCATAGTCAGCAACATTAACAAGTTGGCATATTTCATTATACTGATCCTCGTTAATTACACCTGCTTCTAATTTTGCTTGTGCTCCACGCAGGATCCCAGCCTTATTATCGTCAATTTCTTTAGTATGTCGATCTCCTGAAACAATTTGATCTAAAAATCGTTTGCATATCGATTTTGGATTTGATGTGATAGGCTGTTTTCTATCATTGAATCTAGTTGTACACCAAACATAATGGACATTACCATAATACCTGCGGTCTATTTTATAAGAAAAAAATGTACCTATGGAAAATAAAAATGGATTGTTTTTATAATTAATCGCCATACCATTATATTCCTTCACTTTTTATTTTGCCACTTCATTATAACACATTTCAGAAAACTTTTCAACATAATACGCTTTGTATCGACAAACCTTTCACACCATTACTTTTATCGACAAAATATGTTATATTAAAATAAATCAGTTTATTAACAAGGAGTGAAAACAATGTTTGCGGATGCAATTGAAAGAGTCGGCAATTTTACCAGACCCATTAAGTTTATATCTAGAAATTACAAAGATTCCACGGTAGTCCCGGGACTCGCAACACTTTTCTTTATTAACGAAGACGGCTATGCCATCACTTGCCGTCATGTAGTTGAGCAACTGGCTGCCGCCGATAATATAAATCAAAATTATTTCAACTTTAAAAGCGAATGCCTTCAAATTCCGAATGATAACAAAAGAAGATCTGCAATTAAAAAAATAGAACAAAAATATAATATTAAACCCAATCAAACCGTGCAATTGAAAATACAGCTTCCAGATTGCGTAGACACATTTAATCAACTGGATTTTATTATTCATCCAAACTATGACATTGCGATAATTCATTTTATTGGTTTTAAGAATGTTGTTTACAACGGCCATGCTGTATTTGCAAAAGATGATAATTCTATACGCCCTGGAGATATGCTGTGTAGATTAGGATTCCCTTTTCCAGAGTTTACAGATTTTAATTATGATGCTGTTAACGATGATATTGATTGGTCTTCTAACGGAACAGCTAATACACCTCGCTTTCCAATAGACGGTATGTTCACGCGTCATCTAGCTGATGAAAATGGTAATGTTATAGGAATTGAATTGAGTACACCTGGTTTGCGTGGTCAAAGCGGAGGGCCGCTTTTTACATCAAATGGTTTAATCTATGGAATTCAATCAATGACAAATCATCTGCATCTCGGTTTTGATATGATAAAGGCAAGAATGGTTATCAATGGAAAACAAGAAACTATTAATAACCAACCATTCTTACATGTTGGTCAATGCGTCCATGTAAGTCTAATCAAAAAGTTCCTAGACGATAATAAAATCAAATATTATGTTGGAAATACATTAAACGATATAGAAGCAATAAACGGATAAACCATGGGGTTACC
The DNA here is from genome assembly GCA_017517865.1 of Clostridia bacterium. GTDB lineage: Bacteria > Bacillota > Clostridia > Oscillospirales > Acutalibacteraceae > UBA6857. Next base: position 43,229 of record JAFWYB010000027.1, read on the forward strand.
TTACATGCTAGTAAGATAACCCCATACTTTTTAAATCTTATCTTGATTTACTTGCACGTTCTTCCGCAATCTCGGCTTTCTTTTCGGCGATCATTTCGGCAAGCTTGGCTTCGCATTGTTCTTTCGTTTCGGCGTAGACGTTGAACTTCTTGCGTTTGCCGCCGGGCAGTCTTGGGAAGAAGCTGCCTTCCCAGAGGTTGTCGTTTATCTGATACAGGCATCCCGTGCCGCTCTTGCGTATCTTTCTCGGCTCGGGTTCGGGATGGGGCTCTGTGGGCGCACACGGGGCGTTTACGGGCGTATTCGGGGTCGCCGTGGGTGTTTTCTCGACCGCGGGCATTTGCGCGTCTGTGCGCCCGATCTTGCGGTCAATGCTCACCGCCGCCTGCATCTGCATGGTGTCGGTCACGTGGCTGTAAATATCCAGAGTGGTTGCCGCTGACACGTGACCTATGGTTGCCGACAGCGTTTTTACGTCCATTCCGTTCTCCAGTGCCATGGTTGCGAAGGTATGGCGCAGATCGTGGAACCGCACGTGCTTGCATCCTGCTCTTTTGAGCATGATCGACAGGATATCACCAACGGACGTGGGATACCGCGGCACGTCGGAATTTTGCGGCGACGGGAACATCCATCGTGAGTTCACCGTTTCCTTATACTTTCTCAGAACCTCCACCAGCGACGGCGGCAGTACCACCGTGCGGATGGAGCTTTTTGTTTTCGGCACGGAGATATCGATCTCGCCGTTCACCGCACACGCCTGGCGGACGATGTGTAGCTCGCCCGTTTGGAAGTTGAGGTCATCCCATTGCAGTCCCATCAGCTCCCCTCGGCGCATCCCCGTGCCGAGCTCCAAGAGGAACAGTTCGTAGTATCCGTCCTCTTTGGCCTGGGCAAGGAATCGCTGTAGCTCGTCCTTGGTCAGCACCTGCATCTCCCGCGCCTTTTTCGGCGGCAATTTACAGCCGATGGCGGGATTGACTCGTATCAGTCCTTCGGCTACCGCTTTTTCCAGAGCCATGCGACAGCTTGCGTGGCAGGCGCGCACCATGCGGTCGGACAGTCCGGGGCCGTATTTCTCAACGTACTGCTTTCGTCCGTTTCGCTTCAATCGTGCATAGAACTGTTGCAGGTCGTTCTGCGTCAGTTTGTTCAACGGTATCTTGCCGATCTCGGGGATGATGTGGTCGTAGATTCGGTTCTCGTAGTTTTGCTGAGTCAACGGTCGGATGGCAGGCTTTGAGTAGTTCTCGTACCAGAACTCCACCCAATCACCGAACAGCATATCCGGCTTGCACCGCGTGCTTGGCGGTCGGTATTCCTCTTTCAGTTTTTCAAGCTTCTCGGCGCACTCGGTCTTGGTGTGAGCGAGGACGTTTTTGGTGATTGGTAATCCCTTATCATCGTAGCCGACCACTACACGTCCTTCCCACCGTCCGTCCTTGCGTTGCCGTAAAGTGCCTTTTCCGTTTTGTCTGCGTTTTGCCATTCTTCTCACTCCTTTATGATGAGGTCTTCCATGAACCCGCCGACGATGCCCGACGCTCGCTTTTGCATGTCGGTAGTCACGTGGGTGTAGGTATCCAGCGTGAAGCTGGCGTTGGTGTGCCCGAGGATTCGGGACAAGGTTTTTGCGTCCACGCCGCCTGTCAGCGCGTGGGTGGCGAAGGTGTGGCGCAGATCGTGGAAACGTATTAGCGGTAGTCCCGCTTGCTTCAGCAAGGTTTTCATACGGTTGTAGGGATACTCGGGATTCATCGTTTCCTCGGGTCTGTAGATGTTCGGGAAGATCCATTCACTCATCAACCTTTTCTTTCGCTCTCGCAGGATCTCTGCCGTGCTCGGCGGCAAGAGAATGTTGCGCATTCCCGTTTCAGTCTTGGTATCGCCCCAGGTCACCCCGCCGCCTTTCTTTTTCTTCACTGTCCGCGAGATCTTCAGCCGTCCCGTCGCTTCATCGAAGTCCGACCACCGCAGTCCGCAGATCTCACCAAGGCGAAGTCCCGTGGTCAGTTCGGTGTAGAAGAAGTCACGCCACACCTCGTCCTGCATTGCCACGCTCATGAACTTTTCAAGCTGTGCTTCGGTAAGTATCTGCTTGGGTGCGTAATTGTTTTTCGGGATGGTCGTGCCGTCGGTGGGATTCTTGACGATAAGCCGTTCCTTCACCGCCGCGTCCATGGCTTCGTGGAGCATCATGTGAACACTGCGCACCGTGCTGTCGGCAAGTTCGTGTCCGCGAAGAGGATGCGCTTCCTGCCGACCGTTCTTTTTGATCTTGTTATACATTCTCTGCACGTCGGCGGTGGTGATGAACGCCACCGGCTTATCGCCGAGGTAAGGTCTCACGTGCATACGGATCATCGAAGCGTAACTGTCCCAGGTGCTCTCGCGGATAGTGAAGATCATATACTGGTTAAGCCATCGGTCGAGCCACTCGCCGAGAGTCATCTTGCTGTCCTCGGTCAGCTCCACGCCGCGGTAGTCCTCGATGCGCTGATGCAGTTTTTCAAGGGTTTCCTTTTGCGTCTTGCCGTAGACGTAACGGAAGATCGGTTTACCGTCGCTCTTGTGACCGACGGTGATTCTGCCTTCCCATTGACCGCGCTTCTTCTGACGAACCATTCCGTCGCCTGCAGGTCTTCTGTTTGCCATTTTGTTACCTCCTTTCCTTGTCAGCACAACAACATACCACAACTCTTTTCGAATATCCAGCGACTTTAGAAATCTTCTTCCTCATCTTCTCCTGTCGGCAGAACAGTTTCGATTTGATTCTTTGTGTAATAGCCGGCGAGGATCTGTTCCAGCGGAACCTTTCCGCGCAGTCGGCGAACATTTTTACACGCCTCCCACATCATATCGTGCACGTCCGTGTAGCTGTAGCCGTAGTGCTCGGCCATCATTCTTGAGATGATCTCCTGGTGAACCGCATAGCGATACAGACCTTTGGACACCGCTCGTTTAATTTCTTCTACGTATTCCGTCATCGCTTCGGCGAATTTCTCACCGAGGATGTCCTTGTGTTTATCGGTCACCTCATCTGCAATCGCATCATTCAGCAGTGCCGAATAAAACTGATTCCGTGAACGATAACCGCGTTCTTTCATAATCTTGTCTGCCGTTTCCACTATATCTCTGTCGAGTAACAGACTGACTCGTATTTTCTCTTTCGATTCCATATTTACCTCCGTTTTTCCTAATACACCACGACACAGCGCCGTAGAAAAGCCTTTATTTACCGTGTTTTTCGGTGTCGTGTACTCCCAGAATTACACCAAACCCGTATTTACGACCCCTACTTTGGCACCGTATTTTTTTCGCGTTCCAAACGCTCACAAATGCCGTAAACACGGGCTTTTTCGGTCGGCGTTGCCGTCCGATGTGAGTCGCATAGGTGGCGGTCACGCCACCTATGCTTTCTCCTGCTTTTTTCTCGACCCTTGGTCGCCGTAAATTTTCTCTATCCTTGCCAGCGCTTTTTGTCGGTACATTTCCTCTTGAAAGTGTGCGAGCTGCTGTTGGTAACGGTACTCCACCGCCTCCTGGATCGGACGGATGGTATAGAGCAAGGTGCCGTTGTGCTTTTGTCCTTTCTTGGTAATGACTGTGGTCGGTTCGGTGGTGATGAGCTGCTTTGCTATCAGTCCGTCGATATGCTTTTTCACCGTGTTCTTGCTCAGTCCCACCGCCGAGCCGATTGTCTTGTAGCTCGGGTGGCACTGAAAGGTTTTCCTGTCCTCGCAGAACATCAGGTAAGCGTACACCGCAATCTCGCCCGCCGAGAGATCCAAACAAAAGATTTCATTCGGCAGAGGAAAATAATTTTTCACCGCATCACGCTTTGGATATCGGTTGTACTTCATACGGCATCACCGTAATCTTTTTTCATCCCTCCTTCACTTTGCGAAGTGGCTGTCCACCCACTCTCTGAATTTTTCTTTCGGCACGATCAATCGATTGCCGACACGGATGACCGGAAATCCTTTCTCGTGCATCAGCTCGTAGGCTGACGACGGTGCCACGCCTAGCACCTTGGCGATGAGTTCCGCATTGAGAAACAGCGGCAGGTCATCGTAGTTTTGGTAGATTGACTTTTTCATTCTGTTTACCTCCTGATAGATTTTTAGGCTTACGCCTATGTATTGATGACGTTTGAAATCAATTCCTCATTAGTACAGGAACGAAAATTCCGTATTGTACGCCTAATAGAAAAATTCTCCTCTCACTTTCCATGGGACTCCGGACAGTTATCTATGCACAAAATTTTATCTCCTCACTTTTCATGGCAATTCAAAGGACGATTGAGCGGAAAATTTTTATCCCCTCACTAGTCCAAAGGAAAAAATCATATAGTTGACAACCAAAATTTTTGATTGTTTACAAAAAATTAATTTATCCCTTCACTTATACATGGGAAAAAGTAAGCACCTCTATGCGCAGAAAAACAAAAAAGACCTACACATCCACGCACAACGAAACCAGGGGTGCAGTCTGCATCCCAGCTAGTTCGTATTGTACATGTATGTATAGGTCTTCGCTTTTTGTGTATGTATGTTTTTATCCCACGGCCTCGTGGGTGCTCTATCTTAACACAGAAAAATCTTTTTGTCAAAAAATTTTTACATGTTTTTCTTTGTCTACTGTGGAGCAGATTTTAATCCGCAGTTTTTACTCGACACGCAAGAGATTGATGCGCTCTTTCTTCAAGAGGAACGCATATGCCGCAAGCGATACGACACTATCGAAGGCATTGCCGATACCGAACAGCAGAGCAATGCCGATGAGCGATGGAGTCCACACGCCCGTAGCGTAGAGAATGAATGCGATACCATAATAGATTGTATTCGTCACCACCGATTCAAACAGCATATAGTTCGTTTTGCCGAGCCCGTAAAAGGTCGAGTCGAATACATTTTGAATAGCGTACAGAACGTAGAAGCCGACGAGGATCAGCACCAGGTCAAAGAGTTTATCCACGTCGGTGAAGCCGAGCACGTGCGTCATAAACGGTTTCCACACGGGAATGCTCACGAACCACAGCACCGAGATGATCGTCGTAATTCCGAAATAGCCAAGGGAGTTCTTGCGGATATTTTCTTTGTCTGCCGCCACCTCTTGTTTAATAAGCTCACCCAGTTGGAGCACGGGAAGAAGAAGCCAACCCCAAATAAAATTGTTTGCCACCCAGTAAGTTCCTTGCTCACCAACCACGTTGACCATCCGCGCGATCATCACCATATAGGTAACGTTGCGCACGAGAGATTCCACGCCCGAGATACCGCCGATCTTAACGAACTCCTTCGCCCACGAGAAATTCAATTTTGCCTTAGCGAACGCCTTGATTTCTTCTTTGGCAAGAAGTGCGAGCGACACGGCAAGAAGAAGGGCGTTTACGATGATGTTGGAATAGCCAATGCCGTTGACCCCGAGGTTCGCTGACACAGGCAGGCTCGACACGAGGAAAGTATCCGAGACGAGACACAGCACGAGCCGCGCACCGGTCAATGCATAAAGGTATTTGCTCTTGTTCACCGTCACCAGCGCAACCAGCGCAAACTGCGTGAGAATGGAGAAGATATTGGCGATGCTCTCGATGCGTATGTAGGATGCCGAAGCTTCGATGATACTCGTATCAGTTGCCATCAGTTTCAGCATTGGTTCTGCGAAAACGAGCACCACGGCAGAAAGCACGGCGTATACACCGAGAGAGATGAGCATTCCTGTTCGCACGCGGTTGGCAAATTCTGCTTTGTCGTCTTTCACCTTACCGACGAAATAGAACAGCGGCAAGATGATGGCTTCGTTCAAAATTTCATAGAGCAGGTTCACCCACGAGAGCTGTCCTGCAATCGAAAAGGAATACTCGCCCGGTAACTGACCGAGAAAGAACACACGCACCGTGGTGTAAACAGTCGGCGCAAGCCCGAGGACAAGCAGTGCGAAAAAAAGTTTGTAATTGATTCTGCTAAGCGACAGTTTGAGTTTGGAAAACATAGTCGTTTCCTCCCGTTTAGTTATTAGCAAAAAGGACAAAAGAAAAGCATCTGCACGTATAGTTGCAGATGCCGAAAAAAGCGACAATACTCCCGCCTGCCGACGAGCCTGCGACCGTAAGTGCATTTTGCCGGAAGTTACCGCAAGTCTGTCAAGCTCGCGGTAAGTTTCCCGATTGCTAAAAGCAACCGCCTAAAGTCACTATTTACTTGCGCTTATTATATCATATTTTATCGTCAAAATCAATCTCAGCGAAAGTTACTTCTTGCAATAAATTTTGATGGCTTCGGAAACAAATTCCGCAGTACCTTCACCGTTACGGTCGATGTTGTTTTTGAACCGCTCGTCGCAAACGTACATCTGACCGAGCCCTGCAAGGATCTTATTGGTGCAATGATAAAAATTGGCCGTGATATAGTCCTGCAGTTTCTTCACGAGCCAATGCGCTGTGTCGCTGTCGGCGCTCTCGCCGCATTTCTTGCACTCGGCAAACTCCGCAAATACACCGTTCATTCCGGCGAGAACGTCATTCCATTTCTCTTTGGAGTAGCCGGCGGTCTTTGCCTGACTTTCTTTGTATTCGTCGGTGTTTCCCCAACGCTGCTTTGCCTCGTCCTCATACTGCTGACGGGCGGTCTCATATTCGCTGTTGTCAAATGCGCTCATTGTGATCTCTCCTTTTTCTGCTTGTTCCAGAGCTGCGATCAGCCGTTCCAGCCAATCCTTCTTCAGTGTCAGCAACCGCTTCTGCTCTGCAAGTGCTTTTTGTTTATCGTAGTTCGGTGAGGCGAGGATCTCGGCAATGCTCTTGAGCGGAAAATCCAGTTCACGGAAAAATAAAATCTCCTGCATCCGTTCCAGAGAAGCTTCGTCGTAAAAACGATAGCCGTTTTGTTCGTCAACAAAGCTCGGCTTCAGTAATCCGATCTCATCGTAATAATGCAGTGTGCGCACGCTGACACCGGTGAGCTCGGCAAATTCTTTGATCTGTAGTTTCATATCTTCACCTCGGCTATGAGTATACACTATAACGTTACGTCAGAGTCAATACTATTTTACACTATTTTTTCAAAAGGTAAAGGGCGCGGCATCGGGCCGCACCCACGGCAGAAGAGATTAGATTTCTTCCACCGTTTCCATACCGTCCATGACCTCGACCATGATCCGCACCGCCAGGATGAACCCGTCGGTGAACGCCTGGCGAGCCGTGAGGTCACAGATCTCACTTTGGCAGTCCTTAAACTTTTCGAAGGTTTCTTTCTGCTGTTCGGTGAGCGTTGACATGAAACTTTTCTCGTTCTTGCAGATGAGCTTCACCAGTTTGTCCATCCGCGATCCGCGCTTCATATCACGCTCGCAAGGGCTGATATTACCATAGTACAGATCTTCAAGCGTTGTCATGTTCATCCCACCTCACATAAGAAGAGGACGACTCAGCATCGGTCATTCCCGATATCGAGTCGCCCTCTAATTTCATTTTGTCCGCTGCGATCAGCGCGTGCTTAACGATCAGCATTTCCACCCAAGTCCGCTCGTCGTACTCTGCCGGACGACCGTCCTTGAGATACTCCGCCATCGCCGCACTCATCACGCCGTACTTTTCGCCTCTGTAAACTTCTTCTACAGTTATTCGTGCCATATTCGCACCTCCTTTGCAGTACACAACAGTACCACAGGAACTTGCGAAAGTCCAGAGATTATTCGCTCAAATAAATAAAAGATTGCGGAGCTTTAGTCACTCCATAATTTTCAAGATAAACATCACGCTCATACTTGTTTACTTGTCCTAATTTAAATGCATACGCTCTCTTTCTACCCTTAAAATATTTTCTATACGTCGCTCTTGAAATTCCCGACTCCATCTTCGTTGCTTCCCACAAAGAAGATGGTGAGCCCGAAACAACATCAATCACTTCCACCTCGCCAATTATTCGTCCAACAGGACTAGTAGAATAAATGACAATTAAATTTATAGGTTTTGAAGGAACGTGAGTTCTATATTCAAATTTTTTCTCACCAGATATGATTTTATCTGCAAATTCCGGTTTAATTGATAATAATATTTTTGACATCTGAACCGCCTAACTCTAAAATCTTTTTAACCTGGTCAATCGAATAACAAATATTATAGGGATGATCATCGAAGAGTCCATTGTTTTTCAACTGCCAATATGTAACATTTCTTCCTTTCACAAAAAAACCATTATACAACATTTCAATCATTACAACATTTTTGTTATGACGATATATCGAAAGAAGTTCCGTCTGCGTAAAAACCGTCTTATTTCCTGCCTTTCGAAGATATTCTTCTTCTCCTATCATAATCTTTCCATTGTCTTTTACTGTTGTTATCTTTGTGATTGTACAAAACGACGTTATTGCTGACCGATTTCCCTTTGCTGCTTCACCGGTGTATTTTCGATATATTCCCACAACATCTCCGACAGCATAATGAGTCACAGTATAAGGACAACCAATATAGACTTTTGTAACACCGTTTCCGGCCGTCACTTCTTCAATTTCTTGAGGCCGATAATACGTTTCAGAATACGGGAATAACCTATCATGGAAAGTATCATTTATTGGAATTATTCCGCCTTTAGTTGTATGCGGAGAAAGAAATGGAAAGGAACTATAAGCGTTAGAATAATCAATTCTTTTGCGACTTCGTGCTAACACTATTTCTCCATTCTCTTTTGTTCCAGCTTTTTCAAATCCAAACTTTAACAACAACCCAATGAGCTTTTCCTGCTTTTCAAAAGCAGTCACATAAATGGTATCACGTTTGGATTCTTGCCATTTCCATAAAGCAACACCAATAACTCCTTCTCCTAAGCGCTGTTGACTAATGCTATCGTCTAATTTTAAAGTTCCAATTTTGAGCCTAGGCTTTGCAGGCAACGTACCCTCAACCAGTTGGATTGGTTCATTTTCAAATTTAAGGTACAAAAACGCATATACTCTCTCTTTCTCAATTAGCGTTAAAGCGCGTTCTCCCTTTTCTGCCTTACCTATAAACCAGTTATCGAATTTTTCATTACCATAATCTAATCTCAACGAATCAAAAAAACTATCAGTTAGATTAATTTCAGAAAACGGCTTCCAAACCAATTTATCAAGCAATAGATTTCACCACCTTAGTCAGTCAAGTGTCTCGGGGTTTCTGATATAGAACTTTGCAATTTGCTACGCTCTTTTTCGCGAATTCTGTCAGCAAATTCTCTTATCTTGCCTGTTATCCACATATACGCAGTAGTTCCTTCAGAATAATCGGCTTCTGCATACATATTTATACGACCATCTTTTCTCAACTGCTCAACTTGCTTAAAAGCTTTTTCATCATTATGCGGGTATATTGCAAATGTTGCTCCACCGCTTTTGTTTAGGGTAGAAAATGCAGGAACATCGCTAGGACCATCTGCTATATATATCATGTTTTCAAATCTAACTCTTCGCATTTCCTCTGGAAGTTTGGTATTAACATCAACATTGTCAAGAACGCCAACGCCCTTGTTAATTTCAAACAATGCTCTTGTTTTGGTCGTATTATCAATCGTATAGCCTATTTCACTGATTACCATTTCACCATCTTCATTAGGAGCTTCAATCAGTTCACAACCCCATATCCCGGAAACATATGGTGCTACTGCCGACCCTTTGATCATAGCAGTAAAGCCAGTGCTAACTATGTAATGTTCAACCCTAATATCATATTCTGTATATCTTGAATCTTCAGCAATCATTTTTTTAGTAATTTCCATAAGGGCAGGCAATCCATTATAGAATTCCAATTCTGCACCTAATGTCGTTAACATTTTATTATTGAGACCAGAGAATTTCCCATTTTTGACATAATTTATGAAGTGATTCAAATAAATCGTGTCCCGATTAACCCTAACACCCTGTTCTTTCAAATATTTTTCTGGTAACGCATTTACCTCTTTCCAGAAAGCATTCCCGTCAACTCCGTATTTTTTGAAAATTGGATCTTGCATATAGCTACCGATTAGCGTTTTATCAAAATCCCACACTACTGCAATTATATTAGACATTATTAAACTCCTTTAAATTAAAATAATTAAAGTTTCGATGCACTTAGCTTGCCATAAGATGCATCAACTATCATTATTTCTATATCATATGGTAGATTTAATTGCTTGATTTTTCTTTTGAAATCGGATGCTTTATTAAACTCCTCAGCTGTATATGTTATCAACATAAATATGCCCTTTTCAATTCCTTCTGCAAGCATATACTGAGGCAACTGTTTCTCCAAGCCGTTCCAATATCGTGTATTTCTTATGAGTTTTGTTTCAATTAAAATGCGCTTTGAATACCCTTGAGAGCACTTAAAATCGACCGGTCCACTCCCGGCATTACTTTCCTTTGAAATATCAATGTCCAAGAATAAACAATAGCCCTTCATCACTCCAAAAAGCAATCTTTGCACAGCAGACTCTGGTTTTGGTTTGTCCCCTTCATTCCATAAAAGTTCATATCCCTTTTCATTTTCTATGTAACTTTTAAAAGATAAACATATGTCTTGGATACACTTCGCAAAACCTTCACTATCAATAAAAGAAAGAGGATTATTTTTAATGTACTCTTGCACCACATTAGAAGCCCAAATATATTTTCCTGTTGGGTCATTCTTAATATCATACGATTCATATCCTTGGCGTTCGACTTGTTCTTCATACAATCGAACCCATTGCGGATTATGTCTCGCAATTTCTATAATAGTAGCCTTATCCAACTGTTGTTTTAAAGAATAATTCAAGTCATTTCGAAGAGTCTCGTTCATATTATCCCAAATATAATCACCAAAACCTTCGTAGTTTATCGATGGTAAATCATTTAAAAATCTTTGTGGCACCAATAATACAGCACGTTTTTTATACTTATTCCACGGTAGCATGATATTTCCATCAATCCAACGCAAATTTTCAAAATCGAACCTTATATGCGGCATTTTAATTGAAACCATAGGGATGTTATACTGCTTGCAAATTTCTTGTGTGTATAATATCAATTCTTCTTTTAAAATATTACAAGTGATATCACTAATCCGATCACACCCAATACCTTCTTCAAAAATACCAATTTCTTCAAAGTGCTTATATTCCATTAGTCCTTGATCAATTGACCTGTATATTGCACATATCATTTGTTTGCAAAAATGGCGAGATGCTCCAGCTCCAGTATTGGTGTTTGAATAACCAAGTCCTAGTTCATTTATTTCGGGGAACAACAGCATAGATTCTAACTTTTTGTATGAAATGGTTTTAGAATCTCTGTTTGCATTTGCAGCCAGAATAAACGCTTGGTTAAAAAATCTCAACATCTTTTCAAACGAATTCGAAAAGAATCCTTCTGTCTCTTCGAAAACCGCAAAAGGATCCACGAACAACTCGGTATCAGCAATCAAAATAGGGTCAAAACAATCTGTTTCTTGGATTTTTTCATATTCATTGCTAAATCTCATAACCCCTCACACTTTCTCCTATACTTCTCCACATCAAATCTATATCAAAACTCCATCACAATGATCTACTTCATGCTGAATGATCTGTGCCGTCCAACCAGTGTAGGTCTTGATGCGGGTTTGCATATCTAAGGTCTGATACTTGACCTTGATGGATCTATAGCGCTTGCACGGTCGCGGACCACCGAGAAGTGACAGACAGCTTTCCTCGGTGTTGTATGCTCCGCCTTTTTTGATAATTTCGGGATTGAGCATCACCGTGTATGTAGGAGCTCGTCCGCTATCGTCGAGAAAGGCGATGATGCGCTTGTTGACTCCAATCATATTCGCTGCCATACCTACACAGCTATCCTTGTGCGCCATCAGCGTATCAAGCAAGTCCTGGGCGACCTGTAGATCATCTTTTGTCGCGATCTCCGACTTCCCCGCAAGGAATATTGGATCGTGCAATATTTCCTTTATCATAACAACACTCTATCCATTCTCCTTATATAACAACTTAACGATTAGTTCCATCGTTAATCCAATCGTTGGGTATTAAACTTTCATCTCGAGACAACCACGACGCAATAGTATGGTTATGGAATTCATCATCATCAAGATCCGCATGGTCAACAATAATAACTTGGAGTTCCCCATTAAATTCACGAACACGTTCAGCAATGAAACGATATATTTTACTTACTTCTTCCCAATCGGTTCGCTGCTCATCTGTTTCCGAAGGAAAATAAACTTGAGATGGTTGATCAATAAAAATAAACCTAGGTACAGGTCGCTTGTTTTGCACAAAAAATTTATGAAGAGCAAAATATGTTATTAAATGAACACCTACCCAGTTCGAACCACTTCCCAACTGTTTCAACGGGACAGGCCGATCGAACTTATCAACCACAACCGTCGCCTTATTGAGATCCAATCTATATGGGCAATTACTATGTTCCAATTCCAGTTCTTTTGCCCAAGCACTCATATCTACTTGCATACGTGATAATACGGATTGCTTGCGATCTTCGATCATTTCAGTGCTTAACAATTCTTCGATTTCATCGAGTCTTGCTTGAATCTGTTCAATTTCTCGTGTTCTTTGCTCGGACTCAAAATCATTACATGCACTTTCCAGCCACAAACTAATACGCCCAACAACTTTCGCACGTCTAGCATTTAAATCCCGAATTTGATTAGCTTCAGCTTGTTGTTCATACAATCCATCAATTTCAGCCTTTAATCTATCGGACGTTTCCTTTTTCTGCTGTTTGTTGTGTTGAAGAGAATCAATATAACTTATCAATTTTGGATGCTCTCTAGAAACATTCTCTATTGTTTGATTAAGATCAACAATCGCTTGTTTCATTGCTTCAACCCCTGGTAAAGGATGTTCAAGCACACCTGAACACAGAGGACAACATACAGGATTGAAATCCAGTGCATCGAACAAACCAATAGACTCAAGTCTCACCTTCTGATGCCTGGCCTCAGAAGTATAGTCATTGGTTACAAGTAAAAAACGCTTTGCTTCTTCCAGTTTATAATCGAGATCATCGATTTCGCTATCAACTTGACTTAACGACGCTTGCAAGGCGCTAATTCGATCCATACACGACACAGGCACACTATTAGAAGTCCACTGAACAACATCACTTAATAATCGACATACAGCATGGTAGTCTGTCAAATCTACGGAAATTGTTTCATCAAGAAGACCTACACCTCTAGCTTCCGAAATCAGCTTTACTGCACGCTCAGTGCCACCACCTACAAGTGCTCTGCTTTCCTCTAATTTCCTTTTTTCTAGAACTAATTTCCGTTTTAAAAGACCGCGTTCATTTTCAAGCAACAAAGCCTGTTCACTCACGACGCCTAAGAAATACGGTAAGGTATCCTTAATCGACTGTGTAATAAAATCTTCGGCTTGGCGATGAAATAGAAAGTTCTTTGCGGCAATTTCATCCTGACTTTGAAAACAATAAAACAACGCATGTCGAATGTTTGCAGACAATGGAGACCTGCTCTCGTTTTCTGCTGGTTTATGTAAGTTTTCAGATATACCCATTCTAGATGACAGTATTTCTTCTACGTTACCTATATTTGCATTGATTGTAAAATCGCAGCTCGAAGGACTTTCTATATTTTCCCCGATTTCTATGTGGCATGCACTCGTAGTTTGCTGTCCTAAATCTGGATTCTTTCTAGCCACAAAAATACGTTCCTTGCCTAATTGTAACAAAAGCCCATACCATGAAACCGTTTCACGAACCACTCCGTCCGCAATATTACATGAGTTACCGCCAAGGCAATAATCAATAATATCTCCAACAGCAGTTTTGCCCGACTTCGACCTCCCTGTAATAATATTCACTGAACCAATAGAAAAAGGTAATTTTCTTACTTTTCCGTTATATCCATAAAGAACCATTTCTATAATTTGCATTACGGACGCACCCCCAAACTAATGTAAATTGTTGTAACACTTTCTGCACCAACAAACCATCTGGCTACATGTTCGCATTTTTTGATGCACTCGATTATTTCTTGATCTAAATACTTTGTTTTACTAATACGCGGACTTCCTTTCACTATGCCAAGCATACCATTAGAATCCAACTCTACAACTCCAGTTTGAAGAAGTAATTCAATCGCTTCGTTTGTAATGGGAACCAACTCTTTTGCTCTATTAGCATATCCAATCAGTATTTCCTGATTATTTTGTATCCATTGTAATAAATGAGTACGACTACTTATTTTTTCTCGTGTGGGTTTATGTAATACTAGTGGCAACACCAAATAAGCACAAGCAAAAGGAAAATGAGATTGACCCTTTTGTTCGTATTCTTTTATAGTAACATACAACAAACGAGCACAAAAAGCAGGATTTAGCAAATAGGCTACTTCACGTATTCGTTCATTCCATTGTTTCATCATCTGATGCCTCCTGTGAAGTTGTTAACTCGTCTAATTTCTCTTTAAAATCAATATGCCATCCGATTCTTTTTTGATCCGACAAAATATGATAACTTCCCCTCATTACAAACGGAGCATCAACTCTCGGACGAATTTTAATATCTTTATCCCCAATGTTTCGATATAGCAATCGCCCTTCTTCTGCCTTTTTATCTTCCGATATAGATTCTCCAAGTGATGATACCGTATCTTCCATAAACCCAAATTGATGTTCCCATTCATCAATCAATCTAGATTCATACTCCTCCAGTTCTCTCAAAAATAGCACTTCGTTTCTAATCCAACTTGAACGATGAGAAAATGCTTTATAGTAATCTCTTGATGCGCTTCTCATTCCATGAGTTCCTATTCCAATCCATTCCAATTGTTTGCGAAAAACTGCTTCTTCGGTGTAATTATTTTCGTTATTCGGATCACGGGAATCTATTTCATCGATGGGGAGATTATCGTCTGCATATTGTTGACTTATCGACACAATAACAGATCGCAATTGTTGTTGAGAAATATAAACAGGATCCTCCGAGCACAATGCTGTTATTGCTTGGCGATACCACCATCCCTCTATACGATCGCAAATTTGCTGTTCAAACTTAGGTATACAAGCATAACGAACCGCTTTGTGTAACTCGTTAGAAGCATCAACTATATTGCTAGCACCATCTACGACATATATCTTTCTCAATAATTTTTTTGCACCATCTTCTCCAAGGCTTATAAACGAACTATAGTAATCTCCGTGTGCTTGATTGCTTGATGTTGTAGCCACTTGTTTCAATAGATTGTAAGCAGAATCAACATCTCGATTATCCCGTTTTAAAAACGCAGTAGCAGACCCCTCAGGTGATATTGCTGTTGTGACGAGCAAAAAGTCGGTGTCATTCAAAAGTCTACCATTACTACCACAAGCATCAATCCAAACTTTTAACGTCCTCCAAAGATCCGTGCTTGCATCACTTAAACTACCTTGTTTCCCAATATGATGCTTTAACTGGATCATTAATTTGGGGTCTTCGTCATCGCTAAAAGCAACATCATCATATTTTTCTATGCTAATTTGATACCTTTCATTTTCCGCTTTAAGTAAAAGAATAAGTGCATATCTTACTTGATATAAATATCCAAGCATTTGCTCAGACGCTTGATGTCGATCCACAATCTTCACCACCTTACAACAAATAATTTGAAAATCCCTCTAAATAACATCGATAATACCACATTACCGTTTTTAAAATGCAAGTTAAACCCAAACGAATCAACTTTAGCGTTTTCATATTCAAGCTGGTGGAGCTCAAAGTTAAACACAGCCTTTCCTTTATGTGCGATTCTGCGATGAGCGGTACACAAAAGCATGATAATCATTTGAATAATAATTTTCGTTTAGTCCATTAATGATGCAATATTATCTTTTTTCCGCATACGATAAGTGTTTGCATATTCACATTTCCAAGCATTATTATCATCCCTATGCATTTGACAAGCAAACCCATACGTGTTGGTCTTCTTTTCTAAAGCAAAAAAAGATTCAAAAAGAATTTGTTTACAATTAAGCAACTTCTTTACTTCTTCTTCAGTTCGAAAATAATAGCGAGCGCCGATAACCAACTCACCTTTTTGATTGATTTTAGACAGCGAAGCTTCATTCGTATACTTCATAGGTTTTATCAATGTTTTTTTATCAGTGAGCAAACGAAAACATTTAGTATATACTTTAGGATATGCTATCCCTTTATATCCGGTAAAACCTATCTCAAAATCCAAAACTCCTAGCCCATAGTCATTGCGATTCAAGCAATTATACGATAGTTCGTCAAAAGAAGACCAAAGCCGGTTATCTGAAAAATAATGTATTGCACAACTAGAAATAACCAGTTCATCAATCTTTTTATTCTCTTTGGGAATAAAAGTTGGAGAAAACTCAAACCCAATGTCAAACATTTTCAATCTCCTTTTTTGTTTTTATTTTCTTTATTATTTCTTCATCCGCCGGGCAAAACTCGTAGTTCGGTATCTCGCTCGGTGTGATCCATTGGATATCGTTATGCTCCAACTTCTGCGGAACACCATCGGCGATAGTGGCGTTGAACAGTGTCAGATGCACTGTCAGGTCGGGATATTCGTGGACTACGTCCATAAACACATCACCAACAGATACCGTAACAGCTAATTCTTCCCGACATTCGCGAATAAGCGCCTGCTCTTTTGTTTCGCCCGTCTCAACTTTGCCTCCAACGAACTCCCAAAGAAGTCCTCTCGCCTTGTGTGCGGGACGCTGGCAGATCATAAATTTATCGTTATCCCATATTAATGCGGCTACTACCGGTACAATCGGCTTCTTTTGATTGTAATACCTTTTGGCCATCTCTTCAGTGTATTCAATTCCCGCTTTTCTTAATTGCTTTTCATAATCGGACATATATGGATCTCTATCCACATTGTTTTTACAGATTTCAGCGATAACTTTTATAAAATCAAAGTTATTCATTATACTACCACCAATTTATTCGTCTTCTTCAGATATTTCGCCGGGATGGGTTCATCCAACTTCCATGTGATATTCATAGGCCTGGAGCCATTATGTGACACATAATTTGCTGTACCAAGATAGGTGTACGGCGCTGTATTCCCGTATACATCGTTCTTAAATTCACGCACAAACAAAAGTACCTTGCTGCCGTTTTTGCGATGATTGATGTATCGCTGACCAACTTTACCTTCTGCGTTGGTCGTGCTCTGGCTCTGCCAATGGAACAGTGTTTCGTTAATGGAATAATCCTTATACATTGTTGTCGGTGAGTAATCTTTATCAGACTTGTTAAGCGTAATAAAGAACACATCAATTCCTTTTTCGGGAAGCCACTTTACACCTTCACGAACAGTATTAGGTTTCATGAAATCCATCGCCACAAGCAACTGGTCACGAGTATAGGTACAATGCAAATCCAACGGACAATCAAAACCAAGATCCACCGGCGCATCGATAAAGTCGATGTGATTATAGTTGTATTCAAGCAATGCAATCAATTCCGAAAGCATCACAGGACTATCCGAAAGTGAACGGAAGTTTTCAAGCACCTCGTCTGCATCCCAATCCTCAATCGCCTTGCCCCAAACGGTAATATAAAACATCTGTAACATGCGTTTTTCCTGATCGGAAAGCTTTGTGAAGTCGAGCTTATCAATGTCCTTCAGAACACGCAGCATAAATATAATCCAACGCCTTGAATCCGCCGAAGCAAAACGTCCAAACGCCTTCGACAAGACATCTTCTATCGGTTCCTCAAAGTTGTCGATCATATCTGCACGCGCACATAGACGTGAGAACGAATCAAACTTATAGATTGACCGAGGATCAATTCTATAGTGATCAAGAAAGATCTCAAGAGTAAGCTTCAGACCAGTATCCTCTTCAAAAGTTGCAATACGTGCAACAAGTCCCGCGCTGTTTCCGTAAGACGCGCGAATGTTATCAAGAATATATCTTGCCGCTTTCTTTTCAAGCTGAATATAGCACCCCTTGGGAAGTGAAACGAAACCGTCTTTGATTTCACGGGTTACACCACGTGTTGCGTTGGAAAGAAGCGACGCAAACTTATCTTCAAAATTATATTTTTTATTTGCCTGGCCGATGAAATCGAGAACGGTCAGGCATTCTTTATCCTCGGATAAACGCAGACCACGTCCAAGCTGCTGCAAGAATACCGTCAGAGACTCGGTCGGGCGCAAAAACAGAACAGTGTTGACTTCAGGGATGTCCACACCTTCGTTATAGATATCAACGACGAAAATGAAGCGTACCTCACCCTTTACGAGCCGTGCTTTGGCCTCTTTTCTTTCTTCGTCCGGCGAATGTCCGGTCAAGAACATCGATGGGATTCCACGCTCATTGAAATAATTCGACATGAATTCTGCGTGTTCAATAGTTACGCAGAAGCCGAGGCCTTTTACATCGTCGATATCGGTTACATATTTAAGTAACGAAGAAACCACCAAATCGGCGCGACGATTTGCCAACATACCGCTCAGCGTATAAATGCGAGAAAGCTCTTCCTTATCGTAACCACCGGCTGCCCACTTCAAATTGTCAAGGTCGATATTGTCGGTAACGCCGAAATATTGGAACGGACAAAGGAGTTTACGATCGATGGCTTCAGGCAAACGGATCTCGGCAGCAATTCGGTTATTGAAGTATGGCAAAATGCTCTTGCCATCCATACGTTCAGGTGTTGCCGTCAAACCGAGAAGGATCTGCGGTTTGTAATATGAAAGCAGTTTTTGATATGTAGGAGCTGCTGCATGGTGAAACTCGTCCACAATAATGTAGTCGTAAAACTCCGGCGTTGTCTTTTCGGTAAACGCCTGCGAGTTGAAGGTTTGAATTGAGATAAAAAGATTATCAATACTCTCAGGTTTATAGCTACCCACAAACATCTCACCGAAGTTAGCATCCTTCAATACAGCGCGGAAAGTGTACATACTCTGTTTGAGAATTTCCTCGCGGTGCGCCACAAACAGCAGACGGCAAGGCTTATCCGGATTTTGCTTGCGGAAGCGTTTGTAATCAAGCGCAGAGATAACCGTTTTGCCCGTACCAGTCGCCGCAACAACGAGATTACGATTATAACCACGCACCTTACGTTCTGCTTCCAGCTTATCGAGGATTTCCTGTTGATAGGAATACGGAGCGATGTCTATTGTGTACACTTCGGCATTGTTGCTGTCAAAGTATTTCTCCGCCTTCAGAGCGCGAGCGAGGCGCTCCTTTTGTTCCTCGTTGTAGTATTCAAATTCGTTGGAATTCCAATAACTTTCGAAGGTTGCTGCAATTTTATCGATGGTTTCGGGTAGATCCTTCTTTGTGACTTTTACATTCCATTCAAGGCCACTTGATATAGCCGCATTGGAAAGGTTAGACGAGCCAACGTAAGCAGTGGTAAATCCGGTATCACGATAGAAAACGTATGTCTTTGCATGAAGACGAGTGCGTTTTGTATCGTAACTGACTTTGATTTTGGTGTTGGAAAGTTTGCGCAGCTCTTCGATTGCCTTCACATCAGTCGCACCCATATACGAGGTGGTTATAATGCGAAGCTCTCCACCATTTTGCGCAAAGGTAGTAAGCTCATCCATAATCAGGCGTAGACCACTCCACTTGATAAAGGACACCAGCATATCAATACGATTACAGGAAACGATCTCCTTCTTGAGCTCGGTGTACATCTGAGGTTCATGGATTGCGCCTGTAAACAACGAGCTTTGCGCAATAGAAGTTTCGGGACGGATAAGCTGCGCCTTTTCATCAAGCGCAAGGATGCTGTTCTTCTTATCAAAAAGCGCCAAAAGCTGCTCAGCACGCTCCGCAACTGACATTTCGTCAAAACCATTTTCTTTTGTTTCGTTGATAATAGTAGAAATAATGCGATTAGCAAGCGCCACCTGAGAGCTCACGTCACCACCGTTGTCAACAACATTATCAAGCCCTTTTTCAACGACCTCTGCGATGTACTTTGCGAGCACCTTGGATGCTTCTGCGCTATCAATAGGCGCAGTTGTAGAGAGCTTGTCCGTAGTGGCAAGCTCGGCATCCAAAGATTTATTTATTATTTGTTCGTAGAGACCGTCTTTTAACATTTATTTCACCTCATTTGGCTTTTGTAAGTATTATTGGGGCTCTGAATATTTTCTCTTGAATAATTCGCTTTTTGCGTTTCTTTTGTCTCTTACTTTTCGCTCAACAGCTTCACATACGCTTGATAGATCTGGCATAATTCTAAAAGCATTTATTCCAATGGTATCAAGATACCCGAGCAACGATTCACGTAGATCTTTATGAATTCTAATAATACGCGTGTTGTTTTCAATTATATTCAAGTGTTCATTTTTATCCAATGTATAGGGGAACATAAACAATCCTTGCTGCATGATTAATCTCTGATTGGATTGACTTGGATCAATAAAGAGGATTTTTCTCCCTGCAACTTTACTCTCGTTCTTTTGAACAAAAGCGTTTACATTTTCAATGTTAGTATGTATTGCAATCGTTTTAAAAAACTGTTGAATGATAGCACTCCTATTTTCAAACAGAATATCAGGTTCGATTTTTACATTCTTGTTAAACATCATATCAACTGTTCCAATTAAAGCAACACTTCTTTGAGCAAAAGAATTAATTTCAAAGAATGGTCCAGCATTAAAATACGGAACATGGTTAATTACAATATTTTGATGTGTAGCTGCATAACGAATGTAGTAATATGTTTTGTCATCCGGATTAGTGTATTTACCATTTGATTTTGGTGTAAATAATGCAAAATACAAGGCTACAAAGGGGTTGTAAGTAAAATCCAACAATCTTGTAGATAATCCAAAGTGCTGAGCATAAGACATAAAATCAATTGGGTTACTCGCACTAATATATTGGGCGCCAAATCGTTCGAACTGGAACAACAACTCATTTTCAACATCGACCATGTTTTTTCTAACTACATTAGGTAAAAGTTGATCTTGAGTGTTATATCCACGAAAAACATAATTTCCTTTTCCAGCAAGCTCGGTTAAACGATCAAGCAACTGTTCTTTATTATCAAATGTATCAATCATAATATTACTCACTGTTTTGTTAATCAATAATTATTTCTACGATATCATCCATAGTACACTCAAGCGCTGTGCATATCTTTACAAGCACATCGCTGGAGACGACGGCACCGTCTTTGCCCATCTTGGTGATGGTGGCGATGCTGATGCCGGCTTTTTCGGCGAGTTCTTTCTTTTTCATATCGCGGTCGATCAGAAGTTTAAACAATTTCTTATAGCTTGCAGCCATTGTATTACACCTCATAAGTAGTTATAGTCAGTGCATTTTATCACTATTTGTCATTATACCACACTCCACGTCAAATAGCAACAGTTTTCGGCAGAGAAATACTGCGATTTCAGCATTTGTCGTTTTTTCGTCACAAAGCTGCTGTTCCATCCTTTACGCGGAGCAAATCCCTTTTCTTTGTCTACTGCGGTGTAATTGTTGATACGGGTAGGTTGCAATATCGCCGTATTTGTGATATAATGAATGCACGGTGAAAGCCGAATTTATTTTTTGGAGAATGCTGTTTGAGAAGAAACAACACCTTGGAGATTGTATTGTAAACGAGAGGTTTGCAAATACATCTCGCAATCCTCTCGTACTTTGAGCGTCAACGAATTATGAAAGGATTTAAAAATGGAAAATTTGACGATACGTTTAGAGACCGAAAAAGACTACAGCGCAGTAGAAGAATTGACCCGTGAGGCGTTTTGGAACGTCTACAAGCCGGGTGCAGACGAGCACTACTTCGTACACATGATGCGAAATCACCCCGACTTTATTCCCGAGCTTGCCTTTGTGCTTGAAAAGGATGGCGAGATCATCGGCAACATTATGTACACGAAGGCGTGGCTTGAGGACGAAAATGGAGAACGCAAGGAGATCCTCTCCTTCGGTCCGCTTTGCGTTGCACCTGAGTATCAGAGACACAAGCTTGGCAAAATACTGATCGAGCATTCCTTTGAGGTTGCGAGAAAGATGGGCTACGACGTGAACATCAACTTCGGCAATCCGGGCAACTACGTCAGCCGTGGATTTGTGAGCTGCAAAAAGAAAAACGTGAGCTTTGTTCGTGAAGACAACTTCCCAACGGCACTCCTTGTTTGTGAGCTTGTTCCAAACGTGCTGGACGGCAAAAAATGGATGTATATTCCGTCCGCTGCCGCGGATTGCTGTGAGGACGTTGCCGCCGTGGAAGCCTTCGATGCGACATTTCCACCAAAGGAAAAGAAGTGGATGCCGAGCCAGGAGGAATTCTACATCTATAGTCATTCTTCGGTAGTAAGGTAAACGTAAAAAGCCGATGAGGAATCGCTTGATTTTTCATCGGCTTTTTCTTTGTCTACTGCGGTGCAAAATTTGTTTCGCCTTGAGATTCGGCCAATTTTCTGATATAATTAAAATACCACTTGACAAACGAAATTTTTGAAGTATACTATAACGATTTAACAACAATGTTAGATGGACGGGTTGGGGAGAAAAGGAGAACGCTATGTATCATTACATCGAAGACAAAGAATTTCTAAAACGCATGAAAAGCCTTTGCTCCGGCATTGTCAACCAACTTGTACAAAGCATCAATAATGATTCATTGATGACGGTTGAAGCTCATTTAGTCGGAAGCGGAGCAAGAAACCTCATCACGCAAAATGCCAACGAACCCATCGAACTCGACTACAATCTTTGTGTTCTTGAAGTGTTTGGGATCAGTTTGAATGACGGCAAAGCAATCAAGGATCACATTCTAAAACATTTTAATATGATTTTAAGCAATAACGGTTGGGATGACTGTCAAGATTCTACCTCCGCTTTATCAACAGAATTAAGGCAGTTTACAAAGGGAAACAAAACAGAATTTAAGATTGATCTTGCCATTGTTCGAGAAAATAACTACGGTTGGGAACGCCTGATCCACAGGAAAACTGGATTTGTTGCATACGATCAATGGTATTGGAATGAAGCTCCTAGTTCAAGAGGATTGACTGATAAGGTAGAAGATATAAAAAAAGAAAATCTTTGGCTTGAGGTCAGAGATCTATATCTTGAAAAGAAGAATATGTACCTATGTTGCGGAGAGAAAATCAATCATCCGTCTTTTAATGTGTACATAGAAACTATTAATGAAATTTACTACAAATACTTTAGATAACTCTGGTGCAAAATTTGCTTTGCGAAAGGCCTTGACTTTTGACGGAACAAGAGTTACCATACAGACGACAAAAACACCTCGGATGCGGCGAGAGCTGCATTCGGGGTGTTTTGTTTGACCACAGTTTATCCCACAGACACGACCGGAGCACACGGAAACAGTGGAGGAAAGAAAAGCCGGAAAGGATGTGTTTTCGAGCGGAAAGGGGCGGAAACGCCCGGAAATAAGCGGAAACAGGTACTCCGGATTTCTTTGGGACAGTGTTGAAAAATGACGGATTTTGACGATCTCGAATTTTAGAAAAGCCTTATTTTATGCGAAGTTCCAGCATTTGCATACCATTCGAACCTTTCTCTTGTTCGGTGTTTGACCACAGTTATTCCTCTTTATTTCCATTTTAAAAATTGGTTGAATTTTGTGCAACAACAAAATTGATATGAACGAAACTGGAAGTTAAAGTTTTCTATGTTAAAGGCTTCCGTCAAGCCGTGTGCCTATCCCTATATCGCTCAAAATTATTTTATCATATCAATTCCTTTTTGAAGCGTATCCGCAGAAATAGCTCCGGTCGCTTGTGCAATCAGATATCCTTCTGCATCTATAAAGTATGTGGTAGGTAAGGAATATACGCTGTATGTCATAGCCGCATCGGTGTCTGTATCATAGAACACCGGAAAGGTATATCCTTTTTCTGAGATGAACGCCTTTGCGCTACTGAGCGTTTCACGTCCGCCGGTCATATTGACCATCAAGAAATGAATCTCATCGCCAAGCTCCAGATATTTTTCGTGGAAGTCAGGCATCTCGCTTTGACAAGGGCCACACCAGCTTGCCCAGAAATTCAACACGATCGGCTTACCGACATAATCCGACAGATTGACTTTGTTCCCCGCCGCATCATAAACGGTGAAATCGGGAGCTTTCGTCAGTTGCCGCTCAGTGTCATCTGTATCCGAACTGTCACTTTGACTTTCGTTATCGTTCTTGTCTTGCTCCTCCTGTATTAGCAGCCCGTCGGGAGCATCGTCCTTGCTAAGCTGCGTATAAAGCACCGAAGCACCGCCAATCAGAAGAACAAACACCAACACAAGTATAATTATATTTTTCCTCTTACTCATAATTCCTCCTTATCCGAGAAGACTC
>JAFWYB010000056.1 GCA_017517865.1 Clostridia bacterium
CGAAGAAAAGCTTTACTGTGAATACTGTGATGCAGTTCTTGATACAAGAGAAGTAGCAATCGATGCAGATGCTCATAAGGCAGAAGCAGAATACATTCAGACAGTAGCACCTACCTGCTCGGCAGTCGGTGAAGAAAAGCTTTACTGTGAATACTGTGATGCAGTTCTCGATACAATAGAAGTAGCAATCGATGCAGATGCCCATAAGGCAGAAGCAGAATACATTCAGACAGTAGCACCTACATGTTCAGCAGTCGGCGAAGAAAAGCTTTACTGTGAATACTGTGATGCAGTTCTTGATACAAGAGAAGTAGCAATCGATGCAGATGCTCATAAGGCAGAAGCAGAATACATTCATACAGTAGCACCTACCTGCTCGGCAGTCGGCGAAGAAAAGCTCTACTGTGAATACTGTGATGCAGTTCTCGATACAAGAGAAGTAGCAATCGATGCAACTAACCACGAAGGCTACAATGAAGAGGTTTCAAGAGTAGACTCAACCTGTAGCACAAAGGGTTCGGTAACGATGAAGTGTGCCTGCGGTGATGTCAAGATCACAGAGCTTGAGCTCGATGCAAATGCACATAACTATATAGCAACTGTTATACCGGCTACCTGCACCGAGGACGGATATACAATCTACAGCTGTGTATGCGGTGACAGCTATAAGGAAGATATTGTTCCTGCAACCGGCAAGCATTCCTTCGGTGAATGGATTCTTGTTGAAGGCGGTGACTGCTCAACAGGAGCAACCTATGCACGCACCTGCTCGGTATGTGATGAAGAGGAAACCAAGACAGTAACAACTCATACAATTCCCGTGGATAAGAACGGAAATTATCTCTACAGCAGCTATAAGCAAGCCAGCTGCACAAACGCTGAGTATTATACATACTTCTGCGAAATCTGCGGCAAGGAAGAAAGAGTTGTTGTAGGTGAGCCTCTCGGTCACGAATGGAAGATAACCGAGGTATCAGCAACCTGCACGAAAAACGGCTATATTCTTCGTGAATGCGCTGTCTGCAACGGCAGCGAAAAGGAAGTGCTTGAAAAGCTGGGCCACGCCTGGGTTGGCGGTACTGCCGACAAGGCTCCCACCTGCACAGAGGACGGTTATGAGAACTACGTATACTGTATGAATTGTGGTGACGTTCATTACGATGTTGTAAGCAGAACGGGACATAAGGATGCCGATAATGACGGAAAATGTGATAGCTGTCTTGGTGATATGAAGTCAGGCAATTGCGGATGCTTCTGTCACAGTAAGAACTGGTTTATCCATATTATCTATTCGATTATCCGCTTTATCTGGAAGATTTTCGGCACACATCAGACCTGTGTATGTGATGCACTTCACTATTAATTAAAAAAGGGGCTGTAATAAACGCCGACACCCCATAAGGAAGTATTTCTTTAAAAAGTGAAACAACTTCATAATAATGCGTTAAAAATCACCGATATGCGTCAGCATTATCGGTGATTTTTGCCTTTTCTTGCAAAGCTTTTTCACCTTTATGCTGTATAAGTAAACAGCTCCGTCTTTTCCGGCAGACAGACGAAAGAGTGAATTTAAGTCTGCAGTAAACAAAACGTAACGGTAAAAACCGTTGTAAAGCTTTTTTTGCTTTTACAACGGTTTTGTTATTTGCTTTTCTTTATATTTATAAGGTTTTTCGGGCGTTTAGTTTTTTTACAGCCCCATTTTTTGTTTTTTTCTTGTATTCTTTTTATTTTTGTTGGCAAAATAAGATATAGCAAAGCAGGCGAGCTGCAAGAAAGGGAGAATTATCTCGATGAGTAACAAAAAAACAAGTCCCTTCGGAATAAAGGATAAGCTTGGTTACCTTTTCGGTGACCTGGGTAACGATTTTACGTTTATACTTTCCTCAAGCTTTCTGATGAAGTTTTATACCGACGTTATGGGAGTGTCTGCCGCTGTGGTCGGTACTGCTATGATGACTGCACGTTTTATCGATGCCTTTACCGATGTGGCTATGGGAAGAATTTGCGATAAAAGCCGATATACAGCGGCGGGAAAATTCAAGCCCTGGATATTGCGCCTTGCCCTGCCTGTTACGGTATCATCCTTTTTGATTTATCAGAGCTCACTTGCTTCGATGCCGGGCTTAGTGAAGATTATTTATCTGTTTGTGACTTATATTCTGTGGGGTTCTTTTTTCTATACGGGAGTAAATATTCCCTACGGCTCTATGGCATCTGCCATTTCTCCCGAGCCGGGAGACAGACAGTCTCTTTCAACATACCGCACAATGGGCGGTATGATAGGCGGAGCTGTTGTCACCGGCGGTGTGCCGCTTCTTGTTTATGAAAGTCGCAATGGTAAAGATGTAATGATAGGCTCAAGATTTACGGCGGTTGCGGGAGTATTTTCTCTGCTTGCGCTTGTGAGCTATCTGCTTTGTTATTTTCTTGTGACCGAAAGAGTCAGGGCGGTGCCGCCTGAGGCGAAGCAGAAGAGTAACAACGCCTTTGTAATGATAAAAAATGCGGTGGGTAATAAAGCTCTCATTTCAATAATTGTTGCATCGGTTATAATGCTGCTTTCTCAGCTTACAATGCAGCAGATGATAAATTATGTTTTTCCGAATTTTTACGGCGATGCAAGTATGCAGAGCGTGGCAACAATTACGATGAGTCTTGGTATGGTGGTAGCGGCGGTGGTTGCAAAGCCTCTTGCCGCACGCTTCGGCAAGGCGGAAATAAGTGCAGCCTCAAATATTTTCGCGGGAATCGGCTCGCTTTTGCTCTTTTTTCTGCGACCTGAGAGTGTCTGGGTGTATATCGGCTTTCAGACTGTTTCTTGGATAGGTCTCGGTGTGTTTTCAATGGTTTCCTGGGCGCTTATTACCGATGTTATTGACTATTCCGAAATCAGAAACGGCATACGTGAGGACGGAAGTGTTTATGCTCTTTACTCCTTTGCCAGAAAGCTTGGTCAGGCGGCGTCATCGGGACTTTCGGGTGCACTTCTCACCTTTATAGGTTACAGCGAGCAGACTGCCTTTGACAGCGAAGTTGTAAACGGCATATTCAACATTTCCACTCTCGTGCCCGCAATAGGCTTTATTCTGCTCGGTCTTGTGCTGTGGTTCTGGTATCCCTTGCATAAAAAGCAGGTGCAGGAGAATATACGAGTGCTTAAGGAAAAAAGAGGGGAGAACAGCGAACAGGAGTGAAATACACGATTCGCGGATGTGAAAATTGCCT
This sequence comes from Clostridia bacterium, assembly GCA_017517865.1. Lineage (GTDB taxonomy): Bacteria > Bacillota > Clostridia > Oscillospirales > Acutalibacteraceae > UBA6857. The sequence goes on from JAFWYB010000056.1 coordinate 3,229, forward strand.
TTAGGTGTTCAATGTGTAAACTCGAAGTGTTTACTTTACAAACAAAAAAGCTCTGTCGGGAAAACTACTTCCGACAGAGCTTTATATATTTAATTTTTATTCCTCTTCCACGGCCTCAACGGGAGTTATTTCAACTCTCACCTTGCCGATACGGCGCTCTTCAACGTTGAGAATTGTAAACTTCACATTTTCGTGCACAACCTCGTTCATATCGCCGTCTTTAGGCAGGAAGCCAAGCTGGCTGATGATGAAGCCTCCGAGTGTGTCGTAGTCGCCCTCGGGAATTATTTCGCCCACCAGCTCGTTGACCTCTTCGATGTAAGCCGTGCCGTCAACGGTGAAAAGATTTTCGCTTTCTTCAACAATTTCCTCTTCTTCATCGTCGTATTCGTCTCGTATGTTACCCATTATAGCTTCAACGAGATCCTCAACAGTGACTATACCGGCGGTGCCGCCGTATTCATCAACGACAACAGCCATCTGCACTCTTTTTTCTGTAAGCTCAGTGAAAAGCTCACCGCAGTTTTTACTGAAGGGTACATAATGGGCGGGGCGCATAACATCTGCGGGACTCTTGCTCTTGGGCAGAGCCTTTGAAACGTATTGGAGAAGGTCCTTTATATATATTATACCTATTATATTATCCTGATCTTCGTGATAAACGGGAATTCTCGAATATCCGTGCTCAATCGAGAGTCTTACAACGTCTTCAAGACTGTCTGTATCCTCAACTGCAATCATATCAGTACGGTGTGTCATTATTTCAGTGACATCAATATCGTCAAATTCGAAGATATTGTTTATCATTTCCTTCTGATGGTCCTCAATAACACCCTTTTCCTGACCTACATCAACCAGCATACGGATTTCTTCTTCCGTGACGCTTTCCTCATCGGCATTGGGGTCAAAGCCGAAAAGACGGACAACAACATTGGTCGAGAAGGAAAGCACCTTTACAAAGGGCTTGCATACCTTTTTGACAACAAGCACTATATCAACAATCTTGTAAGCTATCTCCTCAGGCTTCTGCATCGCCATTCTTTTTGGGGCAAGCTCACCGAGTACGAGAGAGAAGTATGACATAATAACTGTTATAACAACAACGCTGACGCCGCTGATAATGCTCTGGAATTTTACGAAATCAGGGCTGATTGAAAGGATTGCGTTTGTAAGAAGCTCTGCGAAGGTTGTTGATGCACTTGCAGACGTAAGGAAGCCTGCAAGGGTTACGCCTATCTGAATTGTGGAAAGAAAGTTAGAGGGATTTTCTGTAAGCTTTTTGATTTTCTTAGCTTTTTTGTGGCCCTCTTCGGCAAGCTTGTCAATCATATTATCGTTAAGCGAAACAATTGCCATTTCACTCATTGCAAAAAACGCGTTGACAAGAATAAGGAAAAACAATAGAACTATACTGAAAATAAGACTGCCGGGGTCATCCATTTTGGATATATCTCCTTTCGGTAAATAAAGAAATAATATGTACACAAGTACATCAATTTAATATTATACTATATTTTTTTATAAAGGTCAAATGTTTAAGAAAAATTTTTGCTTTATATTGCAATTGAACGCTATTGACTTTTTTGTATAAAAAATATAAAATATATTAGTATATTTGTGTGCATTTTTTAAGAATAAAATTCGAAAGGGTGTTCAGATGGCAGCCAGATGTCCTAAATGCGGTGAGAAGCTTCATTGGTATGATATGAAAGCGGAGTGCAGGCACTGCGGAGTCAATATTCCTAACTATGATTGGGAGACCCGCCTTGAAGAAGATAACAAGGTAGCGGAAGAAAAATTTCAGCAGCTTTATTATAAGCTTAACGATTTCCGCTATGCGGCAATCGGAACGAAGCTCAGGAAAAACCGTATCTGGCTTACATTCCTGCCGGCAATCGGTTTTATTCTGCCCTGGGCACAGATCAAGGGTGAGCTCAACACTCTCAGCCTTGATCTTCTGGGTCTGTTTACCGACGGCACCGATACAATAAAATTTTTCGGCATTTTCTTTAAAAGGCTCGGCGATATTCTCGGCGGTGTTTCGCAGGGAGCACCCTATGCGGACTTCATTGTCGGCTTCCTGCTTATGCTTCTGAGTATTGTTGCCATAGTGGCTGCTTGGCTTCTCGCCTTTATTCTTTTCAGAAAGCCGAAAACAAAGGTAATGTGTGTGCTTGACATACTCAGTATCGGCTTTGCCGCTGCAGCAGGCCTCATGTTCTCGCAGGTGAATGCAGATGTAAGCGCTGTTACCACATATTTCAAAATAGGTAATCTTTATTTCAACAATGCCTCCGCAAGCGTAATGTGGGGAATTTATGTTTACATAGCACTTCTTTTTGTGGCACTTGTTGCAAATATTCTCGTTGCAAAAGCTCCCGTAAAGAGTAAGGAGCTTCTTGAACAGGAACGTCTTGAAAGAGTTCGCATCAAGGAAGAAAAAGAAGAAGCTGAACGTGCCAGAAAAGAGGCCGCAAGAGCTGAAGCTGCAAGAAAGGCTGAAGAAGAGCAGGCCGAAAAGGTGCGCAAGGCAAGAGAGGCTCTTGCCTCGAGAGAGAATAAGAAGAAGTAAGGAGGCAGAGAGATAAAATGTCAGAAAACGGTACAGTCAAAGAAAATGCCGCAGTTGATACTCAGGTATCAGAGCTTGAAAGCCTTGACAAGCTGGCATATACCAAAAAAAGATATTTAAGGCCTAAGGAAATCTTTGCCTACGTAATGGCAAACTTCGGTCACAAGGCTCTTAATCAGTTTATGACCACCAATCAGGACTTTTTCCTTATTAACATTATGAGGGTTGCGCCCGGGCATCTTGCTTTTGTAAATACCTTTGCAGCAGCATACGATGCTATCGACGATACGGTTTCAGGTCTTGTAATAGACAGAACAAGAACCCGTTGGGGCAGAGTAAAGCCCTTCTTTATCCTCCCTCTTCCCTTGTGGATTATAGGCGGTATGATGCTTTTCTCGAAGCCTGAAATCGAGGCGGAAAGCATGGGACTGGCTATCTATGTTCTTGCCGCAACCATTATTTACGGTCTCGGAATGAGCTATTTCAATGCATGGAATCTGATGTTCTATAACATAACACCAAACAACAGAGAGCGAAATTCACTTCTTACCACAACAAAGTTTGTTGAGCTTTTCGCTGTATGGATTCCCTCTCTGCTGCCCTTGTTCCTCGATTTTTTGCCTAAGCTTACGGGTATGTCTACGGGCGGTGTTTACATAGGCTTCTCATATTTTATGTTTGCCTTTGCCGCATTCTTTGCTGTTTACGCCTTCTTTAATATGAGAGAGCGATTCCCGCTTCAGAGCCGTGAGGAAATGAAAAAGGTTTCAGTTCTGACCTCGCTGAAGCATATCTTCACAAACAGGCCCCTGCTTGCCATTATCCTTGCAGATTTCTTTAACAACTTTAAGGCGGTAGGCGGCTCAACCGAGCAGTATTTCTGGCTTAACAACACGGGTAAGTTCTCTTATCAGACCATCTGCGGCCTTTTCACAGGTATTCCCAACTATGTAATGATTCCCGTTGCATCGAAAATGGTAAAAAGGTTCGGTGCAAGATCAACTGCTATTTTTGCAGGACTTTTAGGTCTGGGTGCTTACGGCCTTCTCTTTATTGCAGGCTTCCCCAAGGGTGCCGTTATGAAGGGCGATTTCGGTGACCACGTTGTGATAAATCTTATCACCGTTATTGTGCTTCTTACGATTGCGGGTCTTCCTAACAAGATTATTCAGATCTGTAACCCGGTGCTTACCGCCGAGGCCCTCGACTATATGGAATGGAAGAACGGCAGCCGAAACGAGGCTCTTGTTACTACTGTTCAGGGCTACTTTGCAAAGGTGGCAAATACAGCAACCAAGTGGCTTTCCTCAATGGTGCTTGTGTGGATGAACTACGAGCCTCAGTACGATGCGGAAAACAACCTTATCGCCAACACTGAGGATCATGTTCAGCGCGGTATATGGATAGTATTCTGTATTCTTCCCGCTCTTGCAAGAGGCCTTTACGGGCTTTCCTTCATTCTGTATCCCATTCACGGTCAGATGCAGCAGAAGATGATTGTTGAGCTTGCCGATAAGAGAGCAGCAACTCTCGAGGAAGGCAAATAAAAGCTTATGCCGCCTTCGGGCGGCTTTTATGAAGTAAAGGAGTTGTTTTATGATAATTTCAGGTATGCAGAAGCTGACGCTTCTGGATTATCCGGGTAAGACCGCTGCGATAATTTTCACCTACGGCTGCAATTTCCGATGTCCCTTCTGCCACAACGCTTTGCTCGTCACCGGCGAATGCACGGATACTCTTAGTGAGGAAGAGGTTTTCGCTTTTCTTGAAAAAAGAAAGGGTATTCTTGATGCAGTGTGCATAACCGGGGGAGAGCCGACACTTCAGAAGGATCTGAAGCAGTTTATTCTGAAGGTGCGCTCATTGGGCTACTCGGTCAAGCTTGACACAAACGGCACTGCTCCCGACGTTTTGGAGGAGCTTTTAGCTGAGAACCTTCTTGATTATGTTGCTATGGATATAAAAAACACGCCGGAAAAATATTCTCTTACTGCGGGTGCGGATGTTGATATAAATAACATATTAAAGAGTATGGAGATTATAAAAAACAAGGCGCCCGATTACGAATTCCGTACCACGGTTACAAGGGAGCTTCATACAGAGGCCGATATCTCTGCTGTTGCTGAGCTTGTGGGCAGGGGCTCAAAATATTTCCTTCAGCAATTTAAGGATTCCGGTTGTCTTATAAGCGGCGGACACACTGCGTGGGATGTTAATGAGCTTCACAGTATAAATAAAAGACTCTTGTCGCTTAGTTTCAGCACTGCAATACGTGAAAGTTAAAACCACAAAATATTGTGGTAGAAAAATAAAAAAATATACATATTTTGTGTTCCTCCTATTGATTTTTTCAATATCTTGTGTTAGAATAATTCCTGCACTCACCTTTTAAAGGTATTGAAAAAATAATAAGGAGGATTTTTATGTACACAGTTTTAAAAAGAACCGGTAAGGTTGTAGACTTCGATTTAGCAAAAATTACACAGGCAATTACCCTCGCTTTTGACGCTCAGCAGAGAAACTATAATCCCAGCCTCATTGACTTCCTCGCACTCAAGGTTACTGCAGATTTTGAACCCAAAATCAAGGACCACCACGTTACGGTTGAGGATATTCAGGACAGCGTTGAAAATGTTCTCGTTCAGGCAGGCTACAGCGATGTTGCAAAGGCATACATCCTCTATCGCCGTCAGCACGAAAAGCTGCGTGAAATCAACACCACCCTTCTCGACTATAAGGAAATCGTTGATAACTACGTTAACGTAAACGACTGGCGTGTTAAGGAAAACTCCACAGTTACATATTCTGTCGGCGGTCTTATCCTCAATAACTCAGGCGCTATCACAGCTAACTATTGGCTCAGCGAGGTTTACGACGACGAAATCGCAAACGCTCACAGAAACGCTGATATTCATATTCACGACCTTTCAATGCTTACAGGCTATTGTGCAGGTTGGTCGCTCAAGCAGCTCATTCAGGAAGGTCTCGGCGGCGTAACAGGTAAGATTACATCAGCACCCGCAAAGCATCTTGCAACCCTTTGCAATCAGATGGTTAACTTCCTTGGTATTATGCAGAATGAATGGGCAGGCGCTCAGGCCTTCTCATCCTTTGACACCTATCTTGCTCCCTTTGTAAAGGCTGACAATCTCAGCTATGAGCAGGTTAAAAAGTGTATCGAATCCTTCATCTACGGTGTTAACACTCCCTCACGTTGGGGTACTCAGGCACCCTTCACAAACATCACCCTTGACTGGACTGTTCCCAATGACCTTGCAGAGCTCAACGCTATCGTAGGCGGCAAGGAAATGGACTTCAAGTATAAGGACTGTAAGAAGGAAATGGATATGGTTAACCGTGCCTTCATCGAAACAATGATTGAGGGCGATGCCAACGGCAGAGGCTTCCAGTATCCCATTCCTACATATTCAATCACACGTGACTTTGACTGGTCCGAAACAGAGAATAATAAGCTCCTCTTCGAGATGACCTCAAAGTACGGTACTCCCTACTTCTCAAACTACATCAATTCCGATATGGAGCCCAGCGATGTTCGTTCAATGTGCTGCAGACTCCGTCTTGACCTTCGTGAGCTTCGTAAGAAGTCAGGCGGCTTCTTTGGCAGCGGTGAAAGCACAGGCTCAGTTGGTGTTGTTACTATCAATATCCCCAGAATTGCTTACCTTGCAAAGGATGAGACAGATTTCTATGAGCGTCTTGATAAGCTTATGGATATTTCCGCCCGTTCACTTGCAATAAAGAGAAGAGTTATCACAAATCTTCTTGAAGCAGGTCTTTATCCCTACACAAAGAGATATCTCGGCACCTTCAACAACCACTTCTCAACTATCGGCCTTGTTGGTATGAATGAAGCAGGTCTTAATGCAAAGTGGCTTAAGTGCAATCTTACAGACAAGAGATGTCAGCAGTTTGCAAAGGATGTTCTCAACCATATGCGTGAACGCCTTTCAGACTATCAGGAGCAGTACGGTGACCTTTATAACCTCGAAGCTACTCCTGCAGAAAGCACTTCCTTCCGTCTTGCAAAGCACGACCTCAAGCACTATCCCGACATCATCACAGCTTCCGACAGAACAAAGAACGAGGCTCCCTATTACACCAACTCCTCACACCTTCCCGTTGGCTATACAGATGATATCTTCACAGCTCTCGATGTTCAGGATGAGCTTCAGACCCTTTATACCTCAGGTACTGTATTCCACGCCTTCCTCGGCGAAAAGCTTCCCGATTGGAAGAGTGCGGCTGCTCTTATCCGTAAGATTGCTGAAAACTACAGACTTCCCTACTACACTCTTTCTCCCACATACTCAGTATGTAAGGATCACGGCTACATCGCAGGCGAATACTACACCTGCCCCACCTGCGGCGAAAAGACAGAGGTTTACAGCCGTATCACAGGCTACTACCGCCCCGTTCAGAACTGGAACGACGGTAAGAGTCAGGAATTCCGTGACAGAGTTGAGTATAACCCCGCAAAGTTCGGCAAGGAAATCAGCGGCGTAATGGCTCAGGCTAAAGAGGAAGCAAAGGCTGAAACAGCAGAGGAGGATAAGGTTATTCTTTTCGCAACCTCAACCTGCCCCAACTGTAAGATGGCTGCAACCTTCCTTGAAAAGGCAGGCATAAAGTTTGAAAAGGTACTTGCTGACGAAAATAAGGAGCTTGCTGAAAAGTTTGAAATCCGCCAGGCTCCCACTCTCGTTGTTATAAACGGCGGTCAGGCTGAAAAGATTGTTAACCTTTCAAATATCAAGGCTTTCTGCGGCAGATAAGAGGATAAAAAATGTATGATATTATAATCATCGGCGCAGGCCCTGCAGGACTTACTGCAGCGGTCTATGCCGGCAGAGCCGAAAAAAGTGTGCTCGTGCTTGAAAGAGAAACCTTCGGCGGTCAGATTACTCACTCGCCCAGAGTTGAAAACTACCCCGGCTTTCTTCAGATGAGCGGTAACGAGTTCGCTGAAAAGCTTCTTGAGCAGGCTATGAATCAGGGCGCTGAAATTGAGCTTGATACTGCGCTTGCAGTAGAAAAGAAGGACGGCGTTTTCACCGTAAAGGGCGAAAGCGCAGATTATGAAGGCAAATCCGTTATTATTGCAACGGGTGCGGCTCACAGAAGACTCGGTCTGGAGAATGAAGATAAATTCACGGGTGAGGGTGTTTCCTATTGCGCGGTGTGTGACGGTGCCTTCTATAACGGCAAGGATGTTGCAATCATCGGTGGCGGTAACTCAGCCCTTCAGGAGGCAGTACTTCTTTCAAAAAGCTGTAAGAGTGTAACTGTTATCCAGAATCTTCCTTACCTCACAGGTGAAAGTAAGCTTCAGAAGGAGCTTGAAAACAAGGATAACGTAAAAATTATCCTTTCGAGCATAGTTCACTCAATCAACGGCGGCGACATTTTCGAGGGTATCACAATAGAAAACACCGAAACCAAGGAAAAGACAGACCTTACCTTTGACGGTATTTTCGTAGCCATCGGTCAGCAGCCTATGAATGAGCCCTTTAAAAACAACGTAAAGCTCAATGATTGGGGCTATGTTGATGCAGATGAAAGCTGTGTACCCGAAAGCGAAGAGGGTATCTTTGTTGCAGGCGACTGCAGAAGCAAAAGAATAAGACAGATTGCAACAGCAATAGCTGACGGTGCAGTAGCCGCCCTTGCCGCTTGCAGCTATACAGACACATAAAGCATAAAATCTTCCCCGGCACAATAAATGCCGGGGAGCTTTATTGTCAGCGTAAGCATTGAAACTAAACAGTTAATAATATCTCAATTTACTTGATTTAAATACTGTTATGTGGTAAAGTATTAAAAAGTATAAATCAGGAGTGATAAAATGGAACAAAAAATCCTTAAGCTGATAGGCGTCAAGGGTACGTTTAAAAAAGACGTTGTGCCTATGATGAATTACAGCAGTGCAAACATCACAACCTCAGGTGCGGGTTATGTAGTGAGCCTTTACTATATGAAATTCCTCACCGACGTTATCAACCTTCCCCTTGAATGGGCGGGTCTCGTAACAACCGTTGCAGTTGTATGGGACGCAATTACCGACCCTCTTATGGGTATTATCACAGACAGAACCCGTTCAAAATACGGTAAGCACAGACGCTATATCCTATGGGGTATGCCTCTTCTCTGCCTTTCCTTTATACTTATGTGGAACGGCTACGGCTTTGACGGAAGAACCGAAACTCTCAAGACCTTCCTTTATTTTACCGGCGCTTATATGCTTTATAAAACAGCATATACAATCATTGACATACCTCACGTTGCAATGCTTCCCGAGCTTGCACCCGACTATGACCTTCGAATACAGTATAACTCCGTAGGTTATATTTTCAACTCCTTCGGTATGTTCCCGTCTTTCTTCCTTGTGTCGGCAATTCTCGGCTCATTCGGCTTCGACACACCTCAGGCAGGCGCACAGAAGCCTATGCTTATAGCAGGTCTTATTCTTGCGGCTGTTTACGGTCTGAGTCTTTTCATCACCTTCAAGCGAGTAAGAGAAAAGCCGTCTCTTGATCTCAAGGTAGAGAAATTTGATTTCAAGGCCCTTCTTAAGGAATATAAATATGTTGTTATCAACAGAAGCTTCAGACAGTATTTCTTTATGAGCCTTACCTACAATATTGCAACCTTCTTCTACACAACAACTCTTATCTATTATATTGAATATGTTGCAAAGCTTCCTTCAATGTACACTCTTTTCACTACAATTGCAGGTGCCTTTGAAGCTGCTTCCTTCCCCCTCAACTATGCTCTTACAATCAAATTCGGTAAGAAAAAGTGCGGTACTATCGTAACTCCGCTTATGATTGCAGGCTTTGCAGTGTGTCTGTTTATGAATCCTACAGCTGAAAACGAAACCTCAATCATCTGGAAGATTCTTCTTATGGCAACCGCAGTGCTTTATCCCTTCGGTAAATCGGGTCTCGGTTATGTTGCACAGAATATTCTTCCCGATATTTCCGACGTTGACGAGGCTATCACCGGCAGAAGACGTGAGGGCGTTATCGGTACCTTCAACACCTTTATCAAAAAGACTGTTTCGGGTGTTATGAGCTCCGTTGTTATGTTCATCCTCGGCTATTTCGGTCTTGTTGTCGGTGATGACCTTAAGGATATTCTTGCTGTAAATCCCGATTTCCAGCAGTCGGAAAGTGCACTTTTAGGTGTAAGAATTTGCATCACCTTTATCCCGATTACATTTACACTTATCTCTCTCTTCCTTCTTCACCGCTATAAGATGACAAAGAGTGAGCATACCGTTATCCGTGCTGCTATTGCTACAAAGCATAAGTACGGTGCAGTTAAGCTCACCGGTGAGCAGATTGAAATTATCGAAAACATTTCAGGTCAGAAGTATGAAAACACCTGGCTCGGCACAGGCAACAACAGCGCAGAAGCGTGCACGGTTGAGCCTGACGAAAACGGTGAGTATCAGATACTTATTGACATTGAAAATGAAATGAAGAAAATAAGAAACTCAAAAGAGGGCAAAAAGGCTGTTGCTGAAGAGACAAAGGATAGCTATGACGAAAATCTCGAAGCAGTCAAAAAGGCCCTCGGAGAAGATGAATAAAGGAGAAATAATTATGACGAATATTGATATCAATCAGAAGGAACCCAAGGCTCCCGAAAAAGGCTTTATGACCTCGCTCAAGAAATTCGTGTTCTATCTTATTCAGTGGACATGGGGTCTTTCAGTAAACCTTGTGGGCGGTATAGCTTATCTTATTTGCACTAAAATAAAGGGCTACCGCTGGCAGCGCTTCGGTTATGCAAGAATAGTTTACGTACCCTGGAAGGGCGGCGGACTTTCACTCGGTCTCTTCATCTTTATGAAGGACAACCACTCAAAGAAAACCTGGACCTATAACACAAGAATCCACGAATACGGTCACACCTGGCAGTGCCTTCTTTTAGGCCCTCTCTATTGGGTTGTGATTGCAATTCCCTCATTTATCTGGTGCAATTGCTTTGCCGGATACAGAAAAAAGAACAATGTTCCTTACTCTGCACTTTACTGTGAGGCATGGGCAAATGCCTGGGGGCAGAAGTTCACCAAAATGAAGCAGACAGAACAGCATTAAAAGACTGTGAATCAGCCAAGTGTCCGAACGCCAAGTGGCGGCGTTCGGACACTTGTTTTTTCAGACGGAGGAAACGGGAAGGGGGCGGCTCCCTGCCCGAGGACTTGCGAAAGCAAGTCCTCGGGCTTTTGCGAGGGCTTTCAGCCCCGCAAAAGTAAGCGACGCGACCATAGGTCGCGCCGCTTCAGGGAGCCGCCTCTACCGCTTCTTCCACCTTTATTTCGCCGTCGGCAGCATCACACACATAGCTTTTACCCTTTTTCAGCTCACCCTCAAGCAGCTTCTGTGAAAGAAGGTCTTCAACCTTAGTCTGAATAGCTCTTCTTAAGGGGCGGGCACCGTAAACAGGGTCAAAGCCCTTGTCTGCAATAAAGGCGGCAAGCTCATCGGTGAATTCCATTGATATTTCCATTTTATCAAGCTTATCGGAAAGGGTGAGAAGCATTTTTTCTGCAATCTGCTTTATTTCGTTCTTCTGAAGACGGTTGAAAACAATAATCTCATCAATTCTGTTAAGAAATTCGGGACGGAAGGTTTTCTTGAGCTCTGCCATAACCGAGCTTTCTACGCTTGTGTCGCTTAGAGTACCGCTTTGGGTAAAGCCGATGGATTTGCCGTTCCCGGCTATGATGTCTGCTCCCAGGTTGGAGGTCATAATTATAACCGTGTTTTTGAAATCTACCCTTCTGCCCTGACCGTCGGTGAGAATACCGTCGTCAAGAATCTGCAGAAGCATATTGAAAACGTCGGGGTGAGCCTTTTCAATTTCGTCGAAGAGAATAACGCTGTAAGGCTTTCTGCGCACTTTTTCAGTAAGCTGACCGCCCTGGTCGTGACCCACGTATCCCGGAGGCGCACCGACAAGGCGTGAAGCATTGTGCTTTTCCATAAATTCACTCATATCAAAGCGGATCACCGCATTTTCATCACCGAATACTGTAGCGCCGAGAGCCTTGCAAAGCTCGGTTTTACCTACACCCGTGGGACCGAGAAAGATAAATGAGCCCATAGGTCTTTTGGGGTCCTTAAGCCCGCTTCTTGAGCGGCGTATTGCTCTTGCAACGGCAGAAACAGCCTTGTGCTGACCTATGATTCTTTCGTGCAAAAGCTTTTCCATATCCAGAAGCCGTTGTCCCTCTTCCTTTGATATTTCAGAAAGAGGAATACCCGTCCAACCTGATATGATTTCGGCAACCTCCTTTGCACCTACCTCTTCACCGACTGCCGAGCTCGTTTCCTTCCACTGTGAGCGGGCAACGGTTATTTTGCTCATAAGCTCCTTTTCTTTGTCTCTGAGTCCGGCGGCTACCTCAAAATCCTGAGAACTTATGGCGGCGGCCTTTTCTTCATTGACATCTTTCAGCCTGTCCTCCAGCTCCTTTATTTCCGGCGGTGCGGTGTAAGAGCGAAGCCGTACCTTTGAAGCCGCCTCGTCGATAAGGTCAATAGCCTTGTCGGGAAGGAAGCGGTCACTTATATATCTTGATGAAAGGCTGACGGCACTTTTCAGGGCCTCGTCGGTGATTTTAACCTTGTGGTGTGCCTCGTATCTGTCACGCAGTCCGAAAAGAATCTGCAAGGCCTCTTCCTCGTTGGGCTCACCCACCTTTACAGGCTGGAAGCGTCTTTCAAGAGCAGAGTCCTTTTCAATATGCTTTCTGTATTCCTCAAGGGTGGTTGCACCTATAAGCTGAAGCTCACCTCTTGCAAGGGTCGGCTTAAGTATATTGGCAGCGTCCACCGCACCCTCGGCTGAGCCCGTACCGATAAGATTGTGCACCTCGTCAATGAAAAGAATAATATCCTTGCTTTTTATTACCTCATCAATACAGGCTTTGATTCTTTCTTCAAAATCGCCGCGGTACTTTGTGCCTGCAACCATACCCGTAAGGTCGAGACAGACTATTCTTTTTCCCTTTAAAAGCTCGGGTACTTCATTACGGGCTATTTTCAGTGCAAGCCCTTCAGCGATTGCGGTTTTACCCACGCCGGGCTCACCTATGAGACAAGGGTTGTTTTTACTGCGTCTTAAAAGAATCTGTATTACTCTTTCAATTTCATCGTGACGGCCTATAACGGGGTCAATTTCATTCCGTGCCGCCTTGGCTGTCAGGTCGTTTCCGTACTTTTCAAGGTTAGGCGTGTTGCTTTTTGTGTTTTTTCCCTTTTTGGGCAGGGGAGAGTGTGAAAGGCCTCCGTTCTGATGGGGTGAACTAAGGTCCTCATAAAGAATAGCGGGAGAAACACCGGAGTCACTGAGTATAGATGTGCCGCAGCAGTCCTCCTGCACCATAGCCTTAAGTATATGCTCGGTGCCTACATAGCCTGCACCGTCACTGTTTGCCGCTCTGACCGAAAGCTCAATAATGTGCTTTGCTCTGGGAGTAAAATCCTCGGGTGTGAGTACGGTGGGAATGCCTGCACCGATATTCTGTCTTAAAAGCTTTTCAACAAGAGGAAAGCTTATACCCCTTGCAATGAGCAGGGCGGTTGCAACACCGTTATCTTCTCTTACAAGCCCTGCGAGCAAATGCTCAGTGCCGATGTAGGTATGACCCATATTCTCAGCAATTTCAACGGCAGAGTTCAGTGCTCTGTTGGCTTTTTCCGTAAAGCCGGTGAATTTATACATATCATAATTACCTCTTTTCTTTTTATATTGATAGGGGACTACTGTCACCCTGGGTTGGCGAGTGTAATCCGAACCTCGCCTGAAAGCGTGAAATTTTGCGGCTTTTCAACGCTTCGGTTTTGAATGGCGCCAGCCTGTCGGCATCCTCAACGTGGCGGATACGGAAAGCGGGCTTCCTTAATAAAGGATGCCCGCTTTTTTATTATTCTAACAGCTCTTTTACTTTTTGCGCTCTTAAAATATCCCGCTGATTCTGAGTCAGCTTTTTGTTTTCCGCAACGCTTAAGGATGCGGGCTGAAGCTCGATCGCCGCCGCTGTGAGTCTGTCGCAGGGTACGTCAATAATGCCCTCGCAGGCACCGACGCTGACAAAGGAAATAAGACTCATCAGCTCCTGAGAGGTCAGCTTATAGGCTGAACGCAGAATTCCCCAGGAACGGTAGATTTTATCTATGAAATCCTCGTCCTTTACAAGAAGGGCACGGGCCTGCTTTTCCTGAGTGACTATCTGCATAGCAATGGACGAGAGATTCTGCAGTGCGGCTGCCTCGCTGATGCCGAGGGTAACCTGATTGCTCAGCTGATAAATATTTCCCGCACCGTCACCGCCTTCATTGAAGGAGCCTCTGAGGGTGAGGCCGAGCTTTGCAACAGTTGCCGAAAGTCGGCGCATAGCTCCCTTTCTGCTGAGAGCGGGCAGGTGCATAAGCACCGATGCGCGCATACCTGTGCCGAGGTTAGTGGGGCACTGTGTAAGGTATCCTATAGGCTCCTTATAAGCGTAGTTGAGCTTTTTTTCGAGTACGTTGTCTATTTTATCTGCCTTTTCATAAGCCTCGCTCAGAGCAAGACCGGGAAAGATTACCTGAATTCTTACATGGTCCTCCTCGCAAAGCATAATGCTTACATCCTCGTTTTCTGAAAGAAGAAGTGCTCTGCCGTCTCTTTCATAGGCAAACTCGGGACTGATAAGGTGCTTTTCGGCAAGCGAAACAGCCTCTGTGGGCGTAAGTGCGGACATATCAGTATAAGTAAGTGTATCGTCAACGTAATCTGCGATGGCCTCCTTGACCGCAAGACAGACCTGCTCCTTATCCTTGATTCCGAGCCTTACGGGGAAGGGGAAATCTGCCGAGTTTCTTGCAAGACGCACCCTTGTGCTGAGCACGATGCCGCTTTCGTTGCCTGTGCCTTTATACCATGACATATCAGTTTTCTCCTTTCATTTTTTTAATTTCGTCTCTGATTATTGCCGCTCTCTCGAAATTCTGCTGAGCAACGGCACTCTCCATATCCTTCTGAAGATCTGCAATTTTTTCCTCTAAGGTTTTTTCTTTTATTTCGGGCTTTTCACTCTTATTTTCGGGTATCTTGCCCGCGTGTCTGGCTTTGCCGTGAATTCTCTGAATTGAGGGCAGAAGCTTCTGATAGAACTTATCGTAGCAATGAGCACAGCCAACACTGCCGCTTTTTATAATGTCGTCGAAGCAGCAGCCGCATTTTTCACAGCGATCGAGCCTGCTTTCACCGAGGGCAAAGGCACTGTCGCCGAAAAAGCCCGAGAAAATATCCGGCAGGTTTAGTGAGAAATCATCAAAGAAGTTGCCTACGCCAAGGTCCTGAGCGCAGCTCTGGCAAAGGTGGCTTTCGGTTGCTTCACCGTTTATTACTCGCTTGATATGTGTTGTTGCTTCTTTTTTCTTACAGTTCTGACATAACATAGTAATACCTCCGTTTAATTAGTATTTTTCATTTGAATTTCAGTAAATCCTTATTATAAGAAAGCTGTTTTTTTAGCTTAGTTTTTAGCGACGGTCAACAGCATTTTTTTGAAAATTGCCGCTCTTACAATATCCTCAAAGGGTGAGGGGAGTACTCTGAAATTGCTTTCTGAGGTTGCGGCAAGAATGAGAGCCGCCTGAGCTTCGTTGAGCAGTCCGTGATGAAGCAGATTCGCAAGGTGGCTTTTTACAGAGTTTTCACTCATTTCATCACCTACGGAGTTTACCACCTTCATAAGCAACGTGTCCTTGTCATAGCTGACCCTTACAATTCTTATACATCCGCCACCGCCTCTGCGGCTTTCAACGAGGAAGCCTCTTTCGGGGGTAAATCTTGAAGACAGCACGTAATTTATCTGGCTGGGGACACAGCCCAGATCCTGAGCTAAA
The DNA here is from genome assembly GCA_017517865.1 of Clostridia bacterium. GTDB lineage: Bacteria > Bacillota > Clostridia > Oscillospirales > Acutalibacteraceae > UBA6857. Next base: position 18,727 of record JAFWYB010000056.1, read on the forward strand.
ATATTGCGCTGAAACTCAACCTCATCCTTTTCGCTCAGCATATCGGTTATCATTTGCGCTATTGCGTTTGAAAGATTCAAGAGCTCACATCCTTTCTTTTTTTGACTTTGACTATCTTTGACTTTATTATAGCTGAAAACTGTGAAAGTTCAAAGGTCAAAAAAGGTCAAAATAAGATAATATATGCCGAATTTTTAATTCAGCTCAGGTTTTCTTTGCTTTCCTTTGATTTCTGAGCTTTTTCTGAAAAATTCAATCTGTCGTTATGCTCAGCAGTTTTTGACCTTTCATCACAATCAGGTAAAGGTGAGCAAGAGTCTGAAAAAGCCTTGAGCTCGGGGTTGTTAATAAAAAAATTAGTCGGAAGAGACATAGCAGACCATCCTTTCAATATAATTTTACTCACCTTTACTTTTTTATATTCAAAGCAGTAACACACTTTAAGCTTCAACGTATAATGATGATGAAAGAGGAAAGGAGGTAAGACAATGGCTTGTAACAACGGTTTATTCGGCGGTAACTGCTGCTCATGGATCATCATCCTTTTAATCTTATCCATGTGCTGCGGCGGTGAAGGCGGTCTCTTCGGTGGCAACGGTAACAACGGTTGCGGTTGCGGCTGTCACGACAACTGCGGTTGCTGACAATGAAAAAGAAGTCTGTCGGTTTTTCCGGCAGACTTCTTTTTGCTATAAGGTTAATTCTGAGCCTTTTTTCTTCTTTTTGCTCTCAGGTTTTCCCAGAGTGAAAAGGTCAGCACAAGCACGGTAAGTATTATAAAAAGCAGGGCTCCGTCGGTGAGGCCTGCGGCTTCAATTACTCTTAATATACACTGAAAGGCATATATGGGAAAGCTAAGAGAGCCCAGCCAATTGAGAAAGCTGTTACTGAATTTTACACCGTTGGCAAAATAAAGCAGAGCGGGGTAAATCAGAACCGCAAGAAGGTAGATTTCCGCATTGCTTTTTTCTGATTTTGATATTACATAAAGACCGCACAGTGCAACGGGCAGAAAGCATAAAAGGTTAAGCAGCGACGAGCCTTTTTCATGGGTTATACCGGCCTTTTTTATTTTTACGGGAGGAATAGCGCAGGCGAGTATACCGAGAGGCATCATAGCTATTGATCTGAAGCCGCCGCCGGGCCATCTGAGAATAAGCACTGCGGCACTTGCTGCGGCTATGAGCGAATAAAAGAGAATATCCTTTTTTATGTATTTTCTCAGAAGAAAGAAAAGAGTAACAGCTATAAAAAGGTCTCTTATATACCACATATAACCGAAAAGGAAATTGATTGAAAAATCAAAGCCCAGAGAATAAATAAGCACAAAGACCTCACTTATGAGAAAGGGGACTGCAATAGCCTTGAAGCGGTGCAGGAGAAAGGCTTTAAGACCTTCCTTCAAGGGCAAGGAAATATATTTTTTCATTGAGCGGATAAGAAAAAATCCGGTAAGCACAAAGAAAAATTCTACTGCAAGGTCACCGCCTGAAAAACGGTCGTTTTTAAAGGGTACATAGCTGTGGAAATATAGCACCCACAATGCAAATAAAAAGCGCATAAATTCAATCAGAGCGTTTTTACCGCTTGTAATCAGAGTATCTGTATTCATCAAATACCTCCCCTCAGGATTTGCAAATTATAGCATATTCCCGAGGGGATTTCAAGACTCAGCCTGACTGAGTTTTTGCAAGGTCCTCAAGGCTTCTGAAAACGTAGCCCTGTTCTCTTGCTTTGTCAATAATTTCACCGAGTGCAGCGGCGTTATCCTTTGAGACGGAGTGAAGAAGAATAATTGCACCGTCGTGAAGACGGGACATCACCTTTTCAATTGCATAATCCTTGCCGCGTACCGTTTCAGTGTTCCAATCGTCGTAAGCCACCGACCAGAAAACACTCATATAGCCCAGAGAAGCAACAAGGTCAAGGGCGCTTTCATTATATTCGCCCGCGGGGAAGCGAAAAAACCTTGCACAGTAGCCGAAATTTTCTCTGAGATAGTTTTCCGTTGATTCAATTTCCCGTACCATTTGTTCGCGGCTTATTTCGGCAAAGGAGGGGTGCGTGGTTGAGTGGTTTCCTACAATATGGCCCTCCTTTATCATACGTGTGATAAGCTCAGGTTCAGCCTTTATATGGTCAAGGGTACAGAAAAAGGCGGCAGGTGCCTTCTTGCTGCTGAGGGTATCGAGTATGCTTGCAGTCAGATTCTCATATTCGTAGCCGCAGTCAAAGGTAAGGTAAATGGCTTTTTCATCGCTTACCGTATCGAGGGTTACGGCATAATATTTGTCAAAGTTTTTCTGAAAATCCACCACCGTATGATGAGGCTCACCGCCGGAGGCGGGGCCGTGAGAGTGAGATTGCTTTGCGGTAGAAAGCTTTTTACCTTCGGAAGCGGTATAACTCATTTTCATAAGCGGCGTAAGCCCCGTGCTCAGAGGGCCGCCTGAGTCGCCCTTAACCACCATGCTGTTGAAGTCTATGGGATAGTTTTCAGTGTTTTCGTCGCTCAGCTCGGTTGAAGAGCTTATTCTGGGTGTAAGCTCGGTAGGGTCGGGGGTCTGAGAGGGGAAAGACGGGGAAGAGGAGCTGCTCCCGTTGCTTTCGCTCAGCGTGTTGTCGGGTACGGGCTGAGCCTCACCGCTGTTGTTTGTGCAGGCGGTAAGTGTAAAGATAAATATAAGCGAAAGAATTAAGCAAAGTATTTTTTTCATATAGTTGCCTCCTTAAGAAGTGCACATAAAACCTATGTATCGGTGATTTCTCACCGATTTTTACCTGAACATATAACGCATATCGCCCATAATGCCTTCAACGGTTTTCATAGCCTTGTCTGCCTTTTTCTTAAGGGCACGCTTGTTCATTTTACCGCCGGATAAAAGGGCTGCCGCACCGCCTGCCGCAAGACCTATACCAATACCTGCCGCAATATCCTTACCGTTCATTGCTGATGTTCCTCCTTGTTGTTTTTTTCCGAAGCACTTCGGAGCAAAAATAGTTTTTTACAAAAAGAAGACAGTAAACAAGGAACTTTTTTGTAATAGCTGTTTATTTTTCCGCAATTAAATGATATAATGAAAAAAATATAAAACGGGAGCAATAAGATGTCAAAGCTTAATATAGTTCTCGTTGAGCCGCAGATTCCTCAAAATACGGGTAATATAGCAAGAACCTGCGCTGCAACGGGAGCGTCACTTCATCTGATACGCCCTATGGGCTTTACGGTTGACGATAAAAAATTAAAAAGAGCAGGCCTTGATTACTGGTATCTGCTTGATATTACTTATTATGACGGACTTGAGGATTTTTACTCAAAGCATCCCGACGGTAATTTTTTCTATCTGACAACAAAAGGTAAAAAAATATATTCAGACGCGTCCTTCCCCGAAAACACCTATCTGTTTTTCGGCAGAGAGGATGCCGGGCTTCCCGAAGCACTGCTCAAGGAAAACCCGGAAACATCACTCAGGGTGCCGATGATAAGCGAGGCAAGAAGCCTCAATCTTTCCAATACGGTAGCTTTGGTTACCTACGAGGTGCTCAGACAGTGGGGCTTCCCCGAGCTTCTGTGTGAGGGCAAGCTGACAAAATTTGTATGGTAAAAGGTAAAAAGGAGTAAGCTATGAAAAAGAATTTTACCTCTGAAGAAATCAAAAAAAGCCACGCCACCAATGTCAAGGCGTCGGGCAGCCTTTATCTTCTTGCGGGCGTGCTGTGCCTTGTTTATATAGTGAGGTACTTTATTACTCAAAACTTTAATTTTTATTTCACTCTGGCCGTACCCGACATGCTTCTGAAGCTCGGTGACAGCGGAGAAATGGGTAAGGTGCTTTCGGTTTTGCTTGCGGCAGCCTTTATGCTCGTATATTTTATTATCGGTATTGCCGTTGTAAAAAAGCCGAAGCTTTTTCCGATTATGACTGTTACCTATCTTCTTGATACGGTATGTCTGTTTTTCTGTGATTTTATACTTTGGCAAAGACCTCAGTCAACGGATTTTCTTATTGATATAATCTGTCATATTTGGGTTCTTCTTTTTCTTGTAGTAGGTATGAGATCACAGAGGGTGATAGATAAAGAAAATTGATCAAGAAGGGGGAGAAACACTTTCGCCGACACCCCATAAAGAAATACTTCCTTATGGGGTGTCGGCGTTCTCCACCTTCTTTGTTTTTTCTGAAAAATGTCTGCACCTGCGGAATATATACTGACTGCTGAAAAGGGGCTGTATTTTTTACAGCCCCTTTTATTCATCTATTGCCTTGCCGGCATAAGCATTGAGCTCCGGCCCCGCGGTGTTGCCGCTGAGATATTCATAATACCCCTGAGAACCTACCATTACGGCATTGTCGCCGCACAGAGAAAGCTCGGGAAGATAAAGCTTAAAGCCTTTGGCTTTACACATTTGTGTGAGTGCCTCTCTCAATACGGAGTTTGCCGAAACACCGCCGGCAACTGCAAGAGTGGTATAGCCGAATTCCTCCATTGCCTTGAGCGTGTTTTTACAAAGGCAGTCCGAAACAGCCTTCTGAAAGGAGGCGCCGAGGTCCGCTTTATTGATTTCCACACCCTTCTGCTCAGCGTTGTGAAGGATGTTGATAACCGAGGTTTTAAGCCCAGAGAAGCTGAAATCATAGGGCGAGTTTTCAACCTTGGGTGTGGGGAATTTATAGGCACTGCTGTCACCGTCCTTTGCAAGACGGTCCATATTAAGTCCGCCCGGGTAGGGAATGCCCATTGTACGTGCTGCCTTGTCAAGCGCCTCGCCTGCCGCATCATCGCGGGTTCTGCCTATTATTCTGAAATCTGTATAATCCCTTACCTCAACCATAGCAGTGTTGCCGCCGCTGACAACAAGGCAGAAGAAGGGAGGTCTGAGCTCACTGTGGGTTATGTAGTTTGCGGCTATATGTGAGCGCAGATGATGAACGGGTATAAGGGGGAGCTTTTTTGAATACGCAAGGCTTTTTGCATAGTTCACGCCAACAAGCAGTGCACCTATAAGTCCCGGTGCATAGGTTACGGCAACGGCATCTATTCCGTCGAGAGTGAGAGAAGCGTCGCTCAGAGCCTTTTCAACAACACCGCTTATTGCCTCAGCGTGGCGTCGTGAGGCTATCTCAGGCACTACGCCGCCGTAAATCTTATGCTCCTCAACCTGGGAGGCAACCACGTTTGAAAGTACCTTTCTGCCGTCTTCAACAACTGCAGCTGCTGTTTCGTCGCAGGAGGATTCTATAGCTAAAATTTTCATAATATCACCTTAAATTTTTTGTCATTATAAGTCCGTTTTCACTGGGGCGGGAGTAGAAGTTCTTTCTTTCACCGACCTTTACAAAGCCGAGCCCCTCATAAAGAGAGATTGCCGCAAGGTTACTTACCCTAACCTCAAGGCTGATAAAGCTGCAGCCCTCGTCAGCCGCTGTTTTTATGCAGTGGCTTACAAGTGCTTTGCCTATACCTCTTCTGCGAAAGGCTTCAAAAACGGCTACGTTTGCAATATAGCATTCATCAAGGATGATGTGCATTCCCATATATCCTGCAAGGCTGTTTTCTTCCTCACAGACAAAAAAGCGTGCTTCTGCTTTGGTCAGCTCTGCTGAAAGTCCGTCCTCACTCCAGGGCTCGGAAAAGCATTCACCTTCAAGAACAGCTACAGCTGAAATATGCTTTTTTTCCATCGGCAGGATATTCACGGCACTGCTCCTTTCTTTTTACTATACTATATAGTATATTTTTTTTTGATAAAAGTAAATAACATTTTCAATTTTATGTAAAAACTTTACCGATGATTTCCAATTAAATTTTATATTATTCCAAAACAGAAAAATACACGGTACTGATATGTTGTATAATAAATTATCCGTAAAAACAGGAGGAAAAAACTATGAAAAAGATTATTGCAATTATCCTTTCACTTATCTGCCTTGCTTCTTGTGCGGCAATACCCGCTTCGGCAGCAACCGGGGACGTTATTGAGGATGTAATCGAGGATTATATCGGTGTTACCAAGGAAGAAGACATTGCAGACCAGATGATGTACGGCATTCACTACGAAATGCCCGTTCTTACAGCGGTTAAGCTTATGTATAAGCCTAAACCCACAATTACCTTCAAGGCACCCACAATGGCTAAGGTTACTCTTGATACGCCTCTTTCTGTAGACTACGAGTTCGTATACTGGCAGGATTCCGAAACAGGCACTGTTTATTATCCCGGTGATGAAATTGCTGTTGACGGTGTAGTAACACTTTATGCTGTTTTTGAAGAAAAGCAGGATAATCATCCGACCTTCATCAGATATATTATCACAGGTCTTGAAGCACTTAAGCGTCTTATCAAGCAGTTCCTCGGAGTTACCGATGCACTTGAGGAAAACGATAAGGAATTTTACGAAACAACAACAATGATTGCTCAGTAAAAAAAACAAAAATATTGGGGCTGTAAAAAACTAAACGCCTGAAAAACATTGTAAAAAAAGAAAAGCAAATATTAAAACCGTTGTAAAAGCATATAATCTAAAGCTTTACAACGGTTTTTTATTGTTTACTATAGACTTAAATTCACTCTGTAATACATCTGTTTGAAAAGACAGAGCTGTCAGATCGTCAGATTTTATAAGGTAAATCCTGACTGTCGGCGTTTTTACAGCTCCCTTTTTTATATCTTTTTGTAGGCTTCAACCCAGGCGTTTACTTTTTCGTCATCGTATTCCTCAGGCATATTTTTAAGCACCGAGGGAAGATTAACAAGGCTTTTGAAGTTATTAACAATGGCGGGTGTAAGCTTAAGCAGGGGAGCCGCTTTTGAGATGATGTAAAAAATCTGCTTCGCAGGGATGTTGATATCACCGTTGCCGCAGGCAAGAAGCTCGGCGGAAAGAATATTTTCCTCAAGGAAATAATCGACAAGTGAGCCGTCAACAAAGGTGAAAAAGTCTTTGAGCTTGGCTACGAGAACATAGTCCTTGGCAAGGTTTAGAAAATAACTGCGCTGATATTTCCAAAGGGTACCCTTGTCGGTTTTACCTCCGTTTTCAATAACTGTTCTTGCAAGAATTCTGCCTGCATTCATACTGAGATTTATGCCGCTGCCGTTGAGAGGTACTGTCATAGCAGCGCTGTCACCCACAGCTGCATAGCCGTTAGCAACTATCATCGGAAGCATTTTACCTATGGGAATATCTCTTACACAGCCTCCGCGCACAATTTCATCTGTGATGAAGGGATAATCCTTTTTGTAGCTTTCAAGAGCGGATTTGATTTCTTCCTCGGTAAGCTCTCCTGCGGCACCGAATTTACCTAAAAGAATATCGGTGTAATCCTCTTCAAAGATAGTCCAGTCAAGGCCGGGTCTGTTCATATGGAAAAGGTCCATAACGTAGGAGGGTTCAATATTTACGGGCTCGCTGTTTCTGAAATATGCTCTGTAAACGTGGAAGATGTCCTTTTGGGCAATATCTCTTTGTATATCGCACAAGGCAGGAAGGCTTCTTCTCACGGGTGAATACATACCTGCCGCGTCGATAACAAGGTCACCGTATATATTCTCGGTCTTACCGTCATTGAAAAGCTTTATACCCAGAATTCTTCTGTTATCAAAAAGCGCACCGGTAATTTCAGCTCCGAAAACGAATTTTACGCCGGCTTCATCGGCAAGGGAAAGGATATAGCCGTAAAGCACCTTCCTGTCCATTACTCTTGCATCGTCCTTGTAGGCAACCTCGATTTTTATATTACCCTTTGGGTTTCTGAAGGCCTGGTGTGCGCCGTGGCGGTACAGGCTTTCGTCGGGTCTGGGAATATCTGAGCCGTCAAAGGCGGTCATATCCATATAGTCATGCCAGTCGTGACCCAGCTCTTCGCGCTGATTTTTTTCGTAAACGGTAACGTCATAGCCTGCTTTTGCAAGGTGGTAAGCGGCAACGATACCGCCGTGACCTGCACCGGCAACAATTATTTTTTTCATGGCTTTTCTCCTTTAATTGAACTTGTATATCTTACCCTTTTCTGCGGTAAAGCTTGTTACGCCGTCAGTGAAATCGGTTTCAATTTCATTGCCGTTTTCGTCGCAAACGAGAAGTATCTTACCGTCATACTTTAGTCTGCATTCGCCGCCGAGGACTGCTTTTACGGTGCCTTCTTTGAGCTTGCCGTTAGCCCATACAAGAGAAAGCTCTTTGTTGCCTCTTGCCATAAGACCTTTTATTTCGCCGTCCTTCCAGGAAGCGGGAAGTGCGGGAAGAAGGGCAATATAGTTCTTGTGGCTCTGAAGAAGCATTTCACACACACCGGCAACGTAGCCGAAGTTGCCGTCAATCTGGAAGGGAGGATGGGTGCCGAAAAGATTTTTGAGTATAGTTTTTTTGAATATGTTTTCAATAATTTCGTCGCATTCGTTGCCCTTGCCGAGCCTTGCATAGGAAAGAAGTCTTACGGCAAGCCCCCAGCCCGTACTCTTTTTACCTCTGTCCTCAAGAGAGGTGAGCGCTGCTTTATAATGCTCCTTGTTGTCGGTATCAATCTGTCTGAAGGGATAAAGAGTGAGAAGGTGTGAAAGGTGGCGGTGCTTCATCTGAACTCCTTTGTTGAGCCTTCCTCTGAAGGAGAAGCTGTCCTCCTCGTACCATTCCTTTATCTGTCCCCATTTACCGATGTTTACGGGGCAAAGACGTGTTATCTGCTTTTTCACTGTTTCGGCAAGTGAGGAGTTCACTTCATTGCCGTAGCCTTTTTCGGTGAGTGCCTCGCAGGCCGTGAGATAGTCCTCATAGAGATTGTAAACAATGGACTGGTCGTAGGTGTTGCCTGCGCTTACGGGACCGTGCTCGGGTGAGTAGCCGGGTGAAGCTACAAGTCTGCCGCTTTTTGTGTCTTCGCAAAGAAGCTGAGTCCACATAAGCACACACTCTTCCATAGTGGGGAAGATTTTTTCTCTGAGCATATCAATGTCAAGGGTATAAAGATAATAGTCAAACATATTCTGTGTTGCCCAGGCTCCGTTGGTGGGAGCCCAGCCCCAACGCCATTCACTGCCGGGTCCTACAAAGCCGAGCGGATTTACCATAGTGTGTATCATCCAGCCCGTTGGCTTTTCGGGGTCGCCGTCGCCGATTCCGAGGGATTTATGTGCAATTATTCTGCCGGGCTTTTTAAGACTGTTCACAAAATCAATGAAGGGTACTGCTGTTTCAGCGAGATTGGCCGCGTAAGCCGCCCAGTAGTTCATCTGCACGTTTATGTTGAAATGGTAATCACAGCACCAGGGCGGATTGTTCTTTGCATTCCAGATGCCCTGAAGATTTGCAGGCAGAGAGCCGTCTCTTGACGAGGCAATAAGAAGATATCTGCCGTATTGGAAGAGAAGTGTGAGAAGATTTCTCTTATATTCGCCCTTTTTGCAGAAGCGGTCGAGCATAAAGCTTGTGGGGTAAACAAATTCCTGCTCTCCGAGCGAGAAGCTTACTCTCTTATAAAGAGGCTGATAGTCCTCAAGATGTCTTTTATAAAGCTCGGGGAAGGTGAATTTGCTTGCCTTTTCAACTGCCTCGGTTGCCTTGCTGAGAGGGTCGCTGCCGTCGCAGTAATCGGGGAAGCGGTTTATGTAGTCGGTGGCAAGGCTCATAATGAAAACTGCACTCTTTGCGTTTCTTACCATTATCTTGCCGTCCTCGGTTGTGCCCGTTTCACCGCCGTCGGTAATGACCTTAAGGCAACAGCCGTACTTCATACTGTTTTTATCCTTGCCGTCGGGTGCATTAAGACCGTCGTTGGCTGTTACGGTACCATCGAGAAGAATCATATTATCCCGAGCCTTGCTTATCCCCCTTTGCTCTGAAACGATATATGCATCAAAATTAAGAAGAGCCGGCTCCCTTTCCTCGTCCTTTGTTGAGGTTTCAATTCTGCCAACCAGAACATTGTCGGGATAGGATACAAAATAATGCCTTGTGTAGGTGTCCTTTTCAATCTGATAGGTAACCATTGCGGAAGCGGTGTCAAGGTCAAGGTCACGAAGATATTTGTCCGACTCCTCTTTATGGGCAAACTGTATGTAAAGGTTGCCAAAGCTCTGATACGCGCCGAAGCCGGTCATATCACCCTGAAGTCTTGTCATTTCAGCTGTTGCCTTTGCTGTTTCACCCTTGTCAAGAAGAGCCTGAAGCTCTCTGAAGGCCTTACCCTTGTCACCCTCGGCAATGCCGCCGTTGAAGCCATCAACGTCTCTGCCGCCTGACCAGAGAGTTTTTTCGTTAAGGTGGATAAGCTCGCAGGTTTTTCCGCCGAAAACCTTTGCGCCTATTTTACCGTTACCTAAAGGAAGGGCTTCATTTTCCCAACCAAGATAGCTCATATGAGCAGGCTCTTTATAGCATAAAAACATATAAACACCCCTTTATTTGTTATAACCTGTTTATTATAGCCTTTTTTTCGGGTGATTGTCAATAAAAAAGAGTCTGCACGGGATAAATTAAAATTCTGATGTAAATAATAAGTAAAATATGAACAAAAAAATTGATTTTTTATTTGTGTTGTGTTATTATACATTATGTATATTTATATTCAGACGGCGAAAGGATTTTTTTATGCGGCACAATTACCTTGTAACGGTTCTCACCACACAGATTTTTGACGGTGATAAGGATGTAATTGAAATGACTACCCATGCTGATCTTGAGCTTTCCGAAGAGGGTTATACTCTCAGCTACAGCGAGCACAGTCAGGAAGAAGGGGAGATTAAAACCGTTATCAGTGTTGACAGAAAAAACATCATTTCCGTCAGCCGTGAGGCATCAATAAACTCCTGCTACACAATTGAAGAGGGTGTCAGACATCTTTCTCACCACGTTGCACCCTTCGGCTCGTTTTCTGTGGGCATCAGCGCAAAAAGTGTTGAAAGTGTGATGACTGAAGAGGGCGGCAGACTTGATTTCAGATACATAACCGATATATCCGGTCAGGCGGCAGGCGAGGTGGAGTTTAATATCAGGGTTACGCGTAAAAGCTAAGGCTCTGCCCTGAGCGGTCGGCAAACGGCAGTCAGAGTAACGCTACCGGTGTTTATTGAATAACCCGATGACTTCATTTAATTCATATATACAGAAAAGAGGAACACAAAAATGTCAGTAACAGTAAACAAGGCACAGAGCCAGATTAGGTCGGCAATCAGTGCTGCAATAGAAAAGGCAACCGCCGCCGGAATTCTTCCGCAGGCCGAGGTTGCGGAATTTTCCGTTGAGGTGCCTGCCGACAGAAAAAACGGTGATTATTCCACCAATGCGGCTATGGTGAATGCAAGAGCATTCCGTCTTGCTCCGAGAAAGATTGCAGAGGCAATCGTTGAAAATACCGAGCTTGAGGGCACCTATTTCGAAAAGATTGAAATTGCAGGTCCCGGCTTTATAAATTTCTTTCTTTCAGATGTTTACTATGCAGACGTGCTTTTTGAAATAAGAGAAGCAGGCGACAGCTACGGCAGAAGCGATTACGGCAAGGGTAAGAAAATCAACGTTGAATTCGTTTCAGCCAACCCCACAGGTCCTATGCATATGGGTAACGCAAGAGGCGGTGCCCTCGGTGACTGTCTTGCCGCTGTGCTGGACTATGCAGGCTACGATGTATCAAGAGAGTTTTATGTTAACGACGCAGGCAACCAGATAGATAAGTTTGCTCTTTCGCTCGATATAAGATATCAACAGCTTTTAGGTGTTGACGTTGAGCTTCCCGAAGACAGCTATCACGGTGAAGATATCAAGGAAAGAGCTTCCGAGTTTATTGCCGAATACGGTGACGGCTACCTTTCAAAGAGTGAAGCCGAAAGAAGAAAGGCTCTCGTTGAGTTTGCGCTTCCCAAAAACCTTGACAATATGAAAAAGGCTATGAAAAAATACCGTATCGACTATGATTTATGGTTCAGCGAGCTTACGCTTCATAACGGCGGTGAGCTTAAAGAAACAATTGATATTCTTCGTCAGGGCGGTCACACCTATGAAAAGGACGGTGCTCTCTGGTACAGAAACAAGGATATTCAGACAGAAATGCTCTTAAGTCAGGGCAAGAGTCAGGATTATATAGACAAGCTTGAGTTAAAAGACGATGTCCTTATTCGTGCCAACGGTAACCCGACATATTTTGCGGCTGATATTGCCTACCACAGAAATAAGCTTGAAAAGAGAGGCTTCGATAAGGCAATTGACGTGTGGGGCGCAGACCATCACGGGCACGTTGCAAGAATGAAGGGAGCTATGAAGGCTGTGGGAATTGATCCCGACAGACTCGATATACTTCTTATGCAGTTCGTACGTCTCGTACGTGACGGCGAGGTTGTAAGAATGAGCAAGAGAACGGGCAAGGCTATTACCCTTGTTGACCTTCTTAACGAGGTGCCCATTGATGCAGTCCGCTTTCTTTTCAATATGAGAGAGCCGGGCTCACTTATGGATTTTGACCTTGACCTTGCAGTTGAGCAGAGCTCACAGAACCCTGTTTACTACTGCCAGTATGCTCACGCAAGAATCTGCAGCATTCTTTCAAAGCTGGAATCTGAAGGTAAGGCCGATGCTGACTGCTCAGCCGAGGAGCTTATGCTTCTTTCATCACCCGAGGAAAGAGAGCTTATCCGCTTCCTTTCTACACTCGGTGACGTAATAATCAATGCGGCAAAGAATTACGATCCTGCAAAGGTCACACACTATGCAACAGAGCTTGCAACGTACTTTCACAAGTTCTATAACAGTTGCCGTGTAGGTGTTGAAGAAGAAGAACTTCGTAAGGCAAGAGTTTTCCTTTGCATTTGTGTAAGAGATACAATGAAGAGCATTCTCAATATGCTCAAGGTTGAGTCTCCCGAAAGAATGTAATATATTTCTGATATAAGAAGCAAATAATAATTAAGTAAATTTAAGTTTCGCGATTTAAAAATATATTAAAGAAAAAAGATAGGAGAAATCACTATGAATAAAGAAAAAATTCTTGTTGTTGACGATGATACCAGCATATGCGAGCTGCTGAGAGTATATCTTGAAAAAGAGGAGTATCAGGTTGTTATTGCCAACGACGGTATGAGCGCAGTTTCCATCTTTAAGGAGGAAAACCCCAGCCTTGTGCTTCTTGATATTATGCTTCCGAAGCTTGACGGCTGGCAGGTTTGCAGAGAAATCAGAAAGTTCTCTGAAACTCCCATTATTATGCTTACTGCAAAGGGTGAGGTTTTCGACAGGGTTCTCGGCCTTGAACTCGGCGCCGATGACTATGTTGTAAAGCCCTTTGAAACAAAGGAAATTGTTGCAAGAATCAAGGCGGTTTTACGCCGCAGTGTGTCAAGTGCAACAGAGGAGCTCAAGGAGGTTCATTACGATAAGCTTTCAATAAACCTCACAAATTACGAGCTCAAGGTAAACGGAGTACAGATCGATACACCGCCCAAAGAAATGGAGCTTATTTTCCACCTTGCAAAGAACGCCAACAGGGTTTTCACAAGAGATCAGCTTCTTGACGAGGTATGGGGCTACGACTACTACGGTGACAGCAGAACCGTTGACGTTCATGTTAAGCGTCTTCGTGAAAAGCTTACGGGCGTTTCCGATAAGTGGGAGCTTCGTACTGTATGGGGCGTAGGCTATAAGTTTGAAACAAAGGAATAAGATAGTTGGCAGAAGCCGGACTGATGGTTCGGCTTTTGTCTGTGAGAGGCAGAACTATTATGAAAAAGGTTTTCCGCAGAAAAAGAAAGGGCAGTCTTTTCAGGCATTATTTCGGCGCATCTGTGCTTGTTGTGGTTGCCGCGTTTATGTTTCTGGGCTTTATTATGCTGCTTTTCAATGCAGCACAGTGGTGGCAGGATAAAACAGATTCGCTTTCAAGAAACGTCCACAACATAGCGATGAATTATGCAGATCTTGAAACGTCGGACTATACAGACAGTGAAAAAGAGGAGCTGCTTTTCAACGCGCTTGAGTTTACCTACAAGGCAACTCTTTCGGAATATTTTGTTTCAGATATTGAAGGCAACGTGCTTTACTGCTTTGATTCAAACACTGTTACCCCGCCTCTGTGTGACGAGCACAGAACAATGCATATTTCCGAAGAAAATATAAGGCGTGCAATTGACGGCGGCTATACGGACTACACCACGGGTGACGAATTCGGTATGGGTAAGTTTGTTGTTGCCGAGCCCATTGTTGTCGGAAGCAAAACGATAGGTATGGTCTTTGCCTCCGAGGATGCGGTAAGAGGCTTTCTTCCCTATGTTTCAGATATTGCAAAGGCTTTGAGCTACGCTATATGCTTTGTGCTCGTTGTGGTCTTTATAATGATTTATTTTGTCACCCGAGGAATAGCAAAGCCTCTTGAAGAAATGCAGGAGGTTACCGAGTATTACTCAAGAGGGGAGTTTCAGCATAAGGCAAACGAAAACTATAAAAAGCGCGACTTTTCCGATTTTGCAAAGGCGCTCAATAAAATGGGCAGTGAGCTTGCCGTTACCGAGGAATCACGAAAAAGCTTCGTTGCAAACGTATCTCACGAACTGAAAACGCCTATGACCTCAATTGTGGGCTTCGTTGACGGTATTCTTGACGGCACAATACCTCCCGAGGAGGAAAAGAAATATCTTTCGATAGTTTCAAACGAAGCAAAAAGACTTTCACGTATGGTTGTTTCAATGCTCAACCTTTCTAAAATTGAGGCCGGTGAGGTGCAGCTTTCACCTAAGATTTACGATGTCTCTTCACAAATATTTGAAACCCTTCTCAACTTTGAAAAGAGAATTGACGAAAAGAAAATAAACATTGAGGGCTTTGAAGAAATGGGCACCGTAAGGCTCAGAGGTGACAGGGATCTCATTCAGCAGGTAATATACAACCTTTTTGACAATGCAGTAAAATTCACACCCGAAAACGGTACAATTTGGGTTTTTGCAGAAAACGACGGACATAACACCACTGTAAGAATAAGAAACTCGGGCGCCGGTGTTAAGCAGGAGGAAATATCAAGAATATTTGAGCGATTCTATAAGGTTGATAAATCAAGAAGCTTTGACACCAAGGGAGTAGGACTCGGCCTTTATATTGTAAAAACTATTATAAATATGCACGGCGGTGAAATCACCGCAGGCAGCAAGAAGGACGAATATACGGAATTCAGATTTGAAATTCCGTTTGAGGAAGGATTTTAATTTGCTTTAAAGATTTTTTAGCTTTGTTTAAATAAACACTGTTATCATTCAGCTCATAACAAGACTTTGAAGGAGTATATTATGGACGAAAATAAGTTTGAATTTTATCCCCAAGAAAAAAAAGAGCCGGTACAGCCGACTCCTGAGGGTGCAGATTCTTTATCAGTGCCGCAGCAAGAAGAAGCCGTGCAGACCGAATTTACACAGCCGGCAGATATTTACAGCGGTGAGGTAAAGGATGCTTTCGCGGAAAAGGAAGAAGAGCAGCAGACGCAGGAGAAGGTACCCGCTTCTCCCGTGGAGGAAACAGCGGATTCTAATGCTTTTAATCCTCCTGCCTATCAGACTGCACCTGCGGAATATGTGAGCGTGGGATATACCCCGCCCGTAACAGCTCCCGCACCCCAGGCGCCCGCCTACAGGGCACCGAATAATGTGCCTTATAACCCTTATGCACCGAAAAACGGTGTAAATCAGCCTCCCTACGGCTACGCTCAGTACCGTCAGCCCGCATATAATCAGATGCCGCCTCAGATGCAGCCTCAGCCCTCGGGGGCATCAAAGGGCAAGATAGTTGCAGCAGTGCTTATCGGTCTTTGCATTATTGCGGCAATTATATTTATAGCAGGTGCTATGCTCGGCACAGACAAAGCTATGGGGGATCTGATTCCCGAGGAAACAAGCACTCAGGAAAAAACAACCCTTTATTCCGAAGAGAGCACCACACTTCCCGAAACAACCGTTTCAGACAGCCTTAACGTTTCAACCACCAACCCCTCAGAGGCTATACCGAACTCTGTTTACGTTGCCGAAAAGGTACGCCCGAGTGTTGTAGGCGTTATGGTTTATCTTGACGGTGAGCTTTACGGTGAGGGCTCAGGCGTGCTTATGAGCGAAAAGGACGGCTGGACCTACGTTATAACCTGTGCTCACGTTATTGACGAAGAAAACGTGACTTACAGCATACTTCTTCTTGACGGCACATCTTTAAAGGCAGAGATTGTTGCTCTTGATACAAGAACAGACATCGGTGTAATCAAGGTTAACAAAACGGGCCTTCCTCTTGCCGAATTCGGCGATTCCTCAACCCTGAAGGTAGGTGAACCCATCTATGCTATCGGCAATCCCGGCGGCTCAGAGTATTTCGGCTCAATAACCGACGGCATTGTTGCTTCAATCGACCGTTCGGTAACATCAACCTACACAATGACCTGCATTCAGCATAATGCGGCTATTAACCCGGGTAACTCGGGCGGTGCCCTTGTCAATACGGCGGGACAGATTATAGGCATAAACTCAGCTAAAATTGCAAGCACGGAGTTTGAAGGTATGGGCTTTGCGGTGCCTACATCAATAGCAAGCCCCGTAGTTGATGCGCTTATAAATTACGGCTATGTGCCAAACAGACCGAAGCTCGGCATTGAGTATTCACCCGTAAGCACAAATCAGCTTTACAGTATTATTGTTTCAATCAAGGATCTTCCTCAGGGCGCGCTGATTATTGCAAGTATTGCTGAGGACAGCACCCTTGTAGGTACTCAGGCTCAGGTGGGCGACCTTATCATAGGTGTAAACGGTAAGAATATGGATGATTCAAGCGTACTGCTTGACCTTATCGAAACAGGTAAGGTAGGCGACACTCTTACTCTTACCCTCTGCCGTATTGATAAGCGAACCTACAAGATATCAACCTTTGATGTGGTTATAACTCTCGTCGAAGATAAAGGCTCAAACTAAGCCTTACATCAGAGTGAAAAGAAGAAGAGCTTCTTCAATTTCTGAGTATATTTTATAAAGCTCATTTTCGGGCAGGGGAGTATCTCCCTTGCCCGTTTTCATTGTAAAGGCGGGTCGCTGTGTTTCCGAAGCAAACCACTGCGACAGACCTTTTTCTTCACTGCGGTGATAGGTATGGGCGCAGGAGTCGGCAAGAATTTTTGCCATCATATCAGAGGCGGCGGGTATATTTTCTGCCTTATGAAGGCAAAGGGATTCGCCTGCAGAGGATAGGCTGAGGCACTGTCTGAAGCTGCTCATTCTGCAAAGGCGGGTAAGTGCTCTTACCTCGCTTTCACTTTCAGCGTATTTTCCGCTTTGTGCTTTTTCTTCGGCAGTCAGCTTTTCAAAGCAGCTGAAATTCAGCTTCAGATCAACGCCCGTACCGTTGTAGCGCCAGCTGCAGTGGTCACCGTCGGATAAATCTCTTACGAAGCCGCTCAGACCTCCGGCAGCTTCAAAGCCCGTTGCGGAAATTTCGCAGCCGTCAGGATTGGGAAAGGGTATGACGGTTACACCCAGCTGTGAAAAAGCGCGTCTTACATCTACAGAGCAAAGCTCTCTGCCGTATTTCAGCGCACGGCAAAGGTTTTCGGTAAAGAGCATAAGAAGCAGACCCGAAAGGCGGTCACGACCGTCAAGTGAGCCTGCCATAACCGAATGATTTGCGTTTTTACCCAGGCTAAGTGAAAAAATACCCCTGCCGAGAGCCGAGCGACCGATAATTTCTGCATTTAAAAACGGAAAATCTTTAATCAGCTCTTCTATATAACGGATATTTGTGGTATAATCTGTTTTGTAAGGTTTAATTATGTAGCTCATTTTATCACCGATCCTTATACTGTTTGTAATATATAAGGATTTATATTTGTGACGGCTTAAGAATATAACTTAAAAGAGGGATAAGAAATGGAAGAAAAGACACTCAGCGAAAGAAATATTTTTGAAGGTAAGATTATAAGGGTGCATGTTGACGATGTTGAGCTTTCCGACGGCACAAAAAGCTTCCGCGAGGTTGTTGAGCACAGCGGAGGCGTCTGTGTTGCCGCACTCACTGATGAAAAGGAGCTTTACTTTGTCAGACAGTACCGTTACCCGTTTAAAAGAGAGCTTTTAGAGCTTCCCGCGGGTAAGCTTGAGGTGGGCGAAATTCCCCTTGAGGCGGGTCTTCGTGAGCTTGAGGAGGAGTGCGGTGTAAGGGCTGACAGAGTTATTGATATGGGTACGGTTTATCCGACTGTTGCTTATTGCAGTGAAATTATATATCTTTTTGCCGCTACGGGGCTTCATCCCGTTATTCAGCACCTTGATGAGGGCGAGTTCCTTTCGGTTGAGAAAATACCGCTTGAAAAGGCAGCTAAGATGGTGGTTGAGGGCGAGATTTCAGACGCCAAAACCGTTGCTCTTGTGCTCAAGCTCGATAAAATGCTCAAAGAGGGAAAAATATGATGAAAAAGTTTATTGTTGCCTCCGCTTCACCGAGAAGACGCGAGCTTCTTATGAATGCGGGATATGAATTTGAAATAATACCCTCTGATGCAGATGAAACACTGCCCGGGAATACAGGTACCGAGCAGGCGGTCTGCCTGCTTGCCGAGAGAAAGGCACTTTCCGTGCTTGCCGTAAGAGATGATGCGGTGGTTCTCGGCTGTGATACGGTGGTTGTGCTTGATGACGAGATTTTAGGTAAGCCAACAGACCGCGAGGATGCAAAAAGAATGCTCCGTCTTCTTTCAGACAGAGCTCATAAGGTTATAACGGCCGTATGTATAGCAGAAAAGGGAAGAAAGGAAACCTTCTGTAACGTAACGGAGGTTGAGTTTTATCCTCTTAGTGAAAAAACGGTTGAAAGCTATGTTTCAACCGGTGAATGTGATGATAAAGCAGGCTCTTACGGCATTCAGGGCTACGGCGCAGCGCTCGTCAGCGGCATAAAGGGAGACTATTTTTCTGTTATGGGTCTGCCCGTGGCACAGTGTGTAAGGGTGCTTTCGGAATTCGGAATAGAGGGCAGTGTAAAGGTATAAAAGAAAAAGCTCCGCTGATGCGGAGCTTTTTTAATGCAGAATGCAAAGTGCAAAATGCAGAATTGCGACTGACAGTGATGAATTATTCAGGGTTTCACCCGCCACGTCGGGATGTTACAACAAGAGAGCGTTTTACAGTGCTTCCCGGTGTCCGATGTTCTCGGCCCTTGCCCTCCGAAATTATCTTCGCAGTGCCCGAAGCTTCATCTTTACATCGTCACTTATGCGGTAGCTTTCAATTGCCTTTTGTATAGTCTTATTATGCACCCACACCGAAAGCCTGTTTTCTGTAAGATAGGGTATGGTGCTTTCGGGCTGCTTTGCAACTGCGGTGGCGAAAAACCAGGCTGAGCACATATTGATGTAATATTCGTCACTTTTTATGTCGGCAACGAGCTTCAGGATTTCCTCACTGAAGCTCTCGTCAAGATAAAAATCCATAAGGCACTTGATGCCGAAGCGCACCGTGTAGGTGCGGTCGCTTTTCAGCCACTCTTTTATTTTTAAAAGGAGCCTTTCGGGCTCTTTTTTCAATGCCTTGGGACTTATACCGTCACAGGTTGCCCAATTATCGATATAAGGCAGAAATGCCTCAAGCTCTTGCATACAGATGTCATAGTCTTTTATAAGAGCGATAAGAAAGGCGTGAAGGTTGTTTTCCTCGTAATAACTGTGGGGCAGAGCTTTCATAAAATTCTCTGCAAGTTCAGTGTCGCTTATTTGTTTGGCATATTTCCTCAGAAGCGGCACTCTGACCCCGATTATATTTTCCTTACTTACAGTGGGCATAAGCTTAGCGTGAAAATCGCGGTAAGAAATGTCCTGAAAAGAGAAAAGCTTATTTTCAATTTCATTTCTCATATTTCTATTTCCAATCCTGATCTGAGCTGAACAAGGCTTTCACCGAGCTCTTTTTTTAAAATGGCAAAGGCCTTGTCGCCGGTACAGTGACCTGTGTATATCTTTTGGATTCCCAGCTTTTTTACCTTTGCGGCAAGTGAAAGCACGTCGGCTTCGGTCGAGCGGAAAAGGTGGAGACCGCCGATATAGGCAACAATTTTTTCTTCGGGGAAGGCTTCACGCACCTCGTCGATGATGTTTTCAACTCCGGCATGAGAGCAGCTGTTGAGAATAACGAGTCCCTTTTCGGTGCGCAGCACAAGGCTCACCTCGTGGTTGAAGTTGTCGGGGACTGTTTTACGGCCCTCCTTTACAAAAAGGCCCGCTTTTTTTGCTGCTTCGGTGAAATCTCCGTCAAAGTGAGGGAGTATATAAGCATTTCTATAAAGCTCTGTTTTTTCGCTTACATATTTTATCCGGTTTGCGAAATCCTTCATAATACCCTTTTTTATTCCTATGTATTTTCCGAAAATCCAGCGCTTGCCGTAGCAGTTTTCCCTGCAGTTTTCGCTAAGATAAAAGTCTGCCTTGCTGTTGAGCTTGAAAAAGTAAGGCAGACCGTCAGCGTGGTCGTAGTGGGCGTGAGAGAGCACACCGTAATCGGTCTGTTCAAGGTCTATACCCATTTTGCGGGCGTTTTCTCTGAATTTTGACGAGGCACCTGTATCAAGAAGTATATTCTTACCTTCGTGATTTATAAAAACCGAAAGGCCCCATTCACAAAGATAGTCTTTATCGCCGATGTTATCAATAAGAATTTTTGCAAGCATATTTCTGCCTCCTTTTTAGTTATTATATAACTTAATGCCTTATACTGTCAAATATAAGCGGTGAATTTAACGCCTTTTTCAGGTAAAAATAAAAAAAGATGTTAAATTTGTATATTTCTATTGAGTAAACCGCTTTTTTGCGGTATAATGATATATCTATAATTGTGTCATTATGTCAATTTACAATAGATTCGCTTGAGAAAGGGGATAAAATATGCTTTTTTCACAGGATATAGGAATAGATTTAGGTACAGCCAACACCCTCGTTTTTGTCAAGGGTAAAGGTATAGTTATACGCGAGCCCTCGGTTGTTGCCATCAATGTCGGCGCAAGACCTGCCAGGGTTGTAGCCGTCGGCACCGAGGCGAAGGAAATGATAGGCAGAACTCCCGGCTCGATTACCGCTATGCGGCCTCTTCGTGACGGTGTTATTGCAGACTTTGATATTACCTGTGAGATGCTCAAAAAGTTCATTCAGAAGGCTATGGGCGGCTCCTTCCTTACAAAGGCAAGGGTCGTTGTGTGCATTCCTTCAGGTGTTACCGAGGTTGAAAGAAGAAACGTTCACGATGTTGCAATTGAAGCAGGTGCTAAATACGTTTCTCTTATTGAAGAGCCTATGGCTGCGGCTATCGGTGCGGGCCTTCCCGTAAGTGAAGCTATCGGAAGTATGATTGTTGATATCGGTGGCGGTACCGCTGAGGTTGCGGTTATATCTCTGGGCGATATCGTTACCTCGCGCTCAATAAGAATTGCAGGTGACTCATTCGACAGTGCAATAGGTCAGTATATCAAGAAAAAATACAATCTTCTCGTCGGTGACAGAACCGCCGAGGATATCAAGATAAAAATAGGCTCCGCTATGGAATATGAGGGCGGCGGAAAAATGGAGGTCAAGGGCAGAAACCTTGTTGACGGTCTTCCCAAGAGTATTACCGTTACAAGTGAGGAAATCCGTGAGGCTCTTTCCGACTGCGTAAATCAGATTCTTGATGTTGTTAAGGCAACTCTTGAAAAAACACCTCCCGAGCTTTCGGCCGACATTATGGAGCAGGGCATTACTCTTACAGGCGGCGGTGCTCTTTTAAGAGGTCTTGATAAGCTCATTTCCGCTGAAACGGGTATGCCCGTCAACGTTGCCGATAATCCCCTTGACTGTGTTGCAGACGGCACGGGAATTTATCTTGAGTCAGATGCTCTGGGTAATATCGGAAAGAAAATCTAAAGTTTTTGAGAGGTAAAGCAGATGCTTCAGTTTCTTAAAAGCGGCAAATTCAAGGCTTTCCTGTTTGTTATATGCGCCCTGCTTACGGGTTCTGTTATAGCGGTTGCAACAAGCTCCTCGGCATCACCCGTAACAAGCGCTGTAGGAGCGGTTTTCAGTCCCTTCCAGAAAGCGGCGGCATTTGTTGCCGACAAAATCGACTGGTTTTCCGAATCCTTTGAAAGCGCATCCTCATATCGCAGACAGCTTGAAAGAATGGAACAGAAGATTGCCGAATATGAAAATCAGCTTATAGATTATAACGACACAAAGCATAAGCTTGAAAGCTATGAAAAAATGCTTCAGATAAAGCAGGAAAATCCCGATTATATGTTCGAGCCTGCTTCTGTAATCGGTACTGACAGTGCCGATCTGTTCCGTTCGCTTATACTCGACAAGGGTTCAAACGACGGAATCAGTGCAAACGACCCTGTCGTATACGGCAACTATGTTGTGGGCGTGGTCAAAAAGGTTCATCCCTCATACTGTGTGGTTGAGTCTGTGCTCAGCCCTGAGGTTTATATCAGTGCGATGGACAGTAAAACAAGAGAGACTGCTTATCTTACCACAACGGCGGAATATTCACTCAAGGGCTGCTGTGTGTTTACCGGCCTTAGCCAAACCACTGCCGTTGCCCCGGGCGGACTTATACTCACTTCGGGTATCGGCGGTACATACCCCAAGGGTCTTATCCTCGGCACGGTGACAGAGGTAGGAGAAAGCAAATATGAGCTTTCCAGCTACGCTGTTGTTCAGCCCGGTGCCGATATAAGAGAGCTTGAGGATGTGTTCATTATAACGGACTTTGAGGGACAGGGTGTTGAGGAAATAGCAGAGTAAATGCAAAGCTGCACTGCGGCTGCATCTTCTGTAATCTGTAACGGAAGAATTGCGAGAGTAGGTCTTCATTCAAAAGGCGGTGAGATTTTGAGAATACCGACAATTTACATAAAAAGGGGATTGCTGCTGCTTCTCATTATGCTCACGGCGGCTTTTCAGCATACTGACGGTGCAATTCCCTCACTTTTCGGTGCAAAGGCCATGGTGCTCATACCTCTGACGGTTGTTATAGGTATGTATGAAAGAAGCCTTCCCGGTCTTGCTTTCGGAGTGATAGCAGGTGCACTGTGGGATTTTGCTTCGGTAAGGGGCGACGGCTTTTTTTCCGTCTGTCTTGCCGTTACGGGCTACCTTTCAGGTGTACTTGTTACCTATTACCTGAGAAATAACATTCTCAGTGCATTGCTTCTGGGTACAGTCAGTTCAGTGGGCATAAACACGCTTTATTGGTTTATTTTCATTTACACGGACGGCTATGAGGGTGCCGTGAGTCTTCTTACAGGCTTTTATATTCCCTCCGCAGTTTATACACTGATGTTTATATTTATATACTATTATCTTGCGGGGCTGATAATTAAGCTTACCGCATACAGAAAAAATTAGAAATCGCAGGCTTAAAGGAGGTTGACGGACATGGCTTCAAAAACCGCAAAAAAAAGAAACGCTGTTGTTATCGGTCTTTTCTTTATTTTATTTTTCGGCTTCGCCGTCAATCTTTTCAGAATACAGATAATTGACTCAAAGTACGAAAGCGAAGCTTCGGTAAGCAGCTTTACGGTAACCGTTGAGGCGGTAAGAGGTGAAATTCTTGACCGCAACGGATATCCGCTTGTTACAAACCGTCAGGTAAATAAAATTGTTTTCAATTACGACAGCTTCCCCCGTGACAATGAGAGCAGAAACAGAATAATATCTCAGCTTATTGCCTTATTCGACAAAAACAACACTGAGTGGAATGATAATCTACCCATAGAGGTAAAGGGTGATAGCCTCAGCTTTACCGAGGGTAAGGAAAACGAGGTATCCTATCTTAAAAGTGAGGCCTTTCTTGACCTGAACTATTATGCCACCGTTGAAAACTGCTACAAGGCGTTAAGCGACAGATATTCACTTGAAGCTATGTCTCTTTCAGAGGGCAGGGATGTAGCCTCTGTTTACTATTCAATGGTGAAAAACGGTTTCAATACGGGCAGAAACTATGTTTTCGCTTCAGATGTTTCAAATGAGCTTGTTTCGGTTATTATGGAAAAAAGTGATATATTCCCCGGTGTCAATCTTCAGATCTCTTCCGAAAGAGAATACACCGACGGAACGGTAGCTCCCCATGTGCTCGGAATGGTCGGACCCATAAGTGAAGGTGAGTATGAAGCCTATAAGGAAAGTGGTTACACCATAAATGATGTGGTGGGCAAAAGCGGTATTGAGCTCACTCTTGAAAATCAGCTCAGAGGCACAAACGGAGTCAAAAAGATCACCGTTGATTCAAGAGGTAACAGAAAAGAGGAATACACTGTAGAGCCCGTGAACGGAAATACGGTTATTCTTACAATAGATTACGATGTACAGAAGGTTGCTCAGAAGGCGCTTGCTGACGGTATAGCGAGAATTGAAGAGAAAAATCCCAGTCCTTCACACCTTGCGGGTGCGGTTGTTGTTATGGATACAAGGACAAACGAGTGCCTTGCCATAGCTTCATATCCCACCTATGACAACTCAACCTATGCTGAAAATGCAACAGAGCTTAACACTGATGCGGCAACACCTCTTTGGAACAGAGCACTGCGAAGCACATATACGCCCGGCTCCACAATTAAGCCTGCTGTTGCAATTGCAGGCCTTGAGGAGGGTGTATTGACTGCCGACACAAGAGTAACCTGCGCGGGTATATATAAGTATTACGAGGACTATCAGCCGGGCTGTATTGACACCCACGGCAGACAGAATGTTGTAAATGCACTTTTCAATTCCTGCAACATTTTCTTTTACGAAACCTCCCGACTTTTAGGTATTGATAAGCTGAACAGCTATTTCAAGATGTTCGGTCTCGGTGAAAAAACAGGTATAGAGCTTGTTGAAAGCACGGGTACCGTTGACAGTGTTGAATTAAGAGAATCCAAGGGTGAGCTCTGGACTCCCGGCCTTACAATTCAGGCGGGTATCGGTCACGGAGACAATCAGTTTACCCCTTTACAGCTTTGCTCCTATGCTTCAACCATAGCAAACAAAGGTATAAGATATAAGGCAAGCCTTGTTAAGAGTGTAAAAAGCTCAGATCTGAGCCTTACGGTAAGTCAGAATCAGACTCAGATACTTTCTCAGGCAGATTTCTCGGAAGAAAACTGGGCACTCGTCCACGAAGGTATGCTCAAGGTAGGTACCGAGGGCTATGCGGACTTTACCGACGTACCCGAAAAGGTAGCGGCTAAGACGGGTACCACCACGGTTGAAAAGCGGGTGAACGGCAAGATGAGAGAGACGTATAACGGCTTCATTATTACCTTTGCACCCTACGAAAATCCCGAAATAGCGATAAGCGTTGTTGTTGAGGGCGCCGGAAGCGGTGTTTCAACGGCACCTATAGCATCTGATATAATGGAATATTATTTCTCTGTGAGTGACAAAGCAGAAACAGACCGACAGGAAAACACTTTGCTTAAGTAAAAGGAAAACTATAAAAAGGGTGGCTTTAGATGGCAGAAAAAATTGTTGTTGCCTCGGGTAAGGGCGGTGTAGGTAAAACCTCTCTTACGGTAGGTATAGGTAAAGCTCTTCATAAAATGGGGAAAAGAGTGCTGATTATTGACTGCGATATATTAAGAAGCGTTGACCTTCTTACGGGAATAACGGAAAATCTGCTTTACGATTGGGGCGACGTTATTTTAGAAAGATGTGAAGCAGAAGCGGCGATTTACCCCTCCGCAGACGTAGCAGTTATGACCTGCCCCACAGATTATGACGGTATAACCGAAAATGATATGAAGGAGCTTCTCAGGAGCCTTGAAGATGATTTCGATTATATTCTTCTCGATGCTCCCGCAGGTATAGGCAGAGGCTTCAGACTTGCCTTTGCCGGTGCAGACAGAGGACTCGTTGTTTCAACTGCAGATATGGTCTGTGTAAGAAGTGCCTGCAGAGCTGCCGATGTAATGTATTCGGCGGGTATGACCGACGTGCGTCTGATAATCAACCGCATTATGAAAAAGGATATAAAAAAGGGAAGGCTTCTCAACATTGATACGGTGATAGATTCAACTCAGGTGCAGCTTATAGGCGTTGTGCCCGAGGATGCAAAAATTCGTCTTGGTGCTATGGGTAAGAGCATATATAAAAAGGGACAGGTCTCTTACTTACCTCTTACTAATATCGCAGCAAGAATATGCGGAGAATACATAGCTCTCACTCTGTAAAATAAACAAAGCCGTTTGTGCAAAACCGACAATATTCTTTCGTAATAATCCTTCTTTTCAGAAAAACTATTGCTATTTGCAAATTTTTTTGTTAATATACAAAATGACGAAACTTCGGAAAGGCGGGAATATATGAATATAGCCCTTATCGCACACGACGCAAAAAAAGAGCTTATGACACAGTTCTGCATAGCCTATTGCGGAACCTTAAGTAAGCACTCACTTTGCGCAACAGGTACAACAGGTAAAATGGTAAGCGAAGCAACCGGACTTGAAATTACAAAGTTCCTTTGCGGATATCAGGGCGGCGAAGAGCAGATCGCTGCAAGAATTGCCTGCAATGAAATCGACCTTCTTCTTATGTTCCGTGACCCCTTGACTGCCAAGGCTCATGAGCCCAACGAAGCAAGTCTTTTAAGGCTTTGTGATGTTCACAACATCCCGGTTGCAACAAATATTGCAACTGCAGAAGCCCTTGTTCACGCCCTTGAAAGAGGCGACCTCGACTGGCGTGACATTGTTAATCCCAAGTTTTAATTTAATAATATAAATGCTATGACGGAAAAGAGTAAGCGGCTTTTCGCGTACAGAGAGAGGTGCCGAGGCTGGAAGCACTTTACGTAAGAAAACCGCCCAAGACATTCCCGAGCAGACCGCAAGGTACGTTTGCCGCGTTAAGGCATCGAGAGGGACGCTTCAGTGCGTTCAATCGGGGTGGTACCGTGGAGCTTGACTTCATCCCCAATGCGAAAGCATTGGGGTATTTTTATTTTGATGCAGAATACAGAGTGTAGGGTCACTTCGTTAAAATGCAGAATGCAGAGTGCAAAATGCAAAATGAAGGGTCGCTTCGCTCCGAAATTATCCGCTTTAAAAAGATATAAAATAAAAGTGATACCCACCGAGCTGCCTTTATTTATACTTTTATAATCAACACTCTTCCCTTTTTGTAAAACCTATCTTACGCAGGTTGGCACTGAATATCTGATACAAGGTCGGTTGCGACCGCAATTCTGCATTTTGCATTTTACATTAAAAATCAATCCCAGGAGGATAAACTATGGCACTAATTACAAAATCAATCAAAGGAACACTTGACCTTTTACCTGCCGAAAGCCACAAGAGACAGTTTGTTGAGCACACTTGTCTTGAAATTGCACAGAATTTCGGCTACAAAGAAATCCGCACCCCGGTTTTTGAGCATACCGAGCTTTTTCAGCGCGGAGTAGGTGACACCACCGATGTTGTTCAGAAGGAAATGTACACCTTCGAGGATAAGGGCGGCCGTTCAATCACACTTCGCCCCGAGGGTACAGCAGGCGTGGTACGTTCATACCTTGAGCACGGACTTTTCAATGAGCCTATGCCTCAGAAAATGTGCTATCTCACATCCTGCTATCGCTATGAGAAGCCTCAGGCGGGCAGACTTCGTGAATTCCATCAGTTCGGTATAGAGTGCCTAGGCAGTGCTTCACCTGCCTGCGATGCTGAGGTAATCTCCGTTGCACAGAATCTTTTTGATTTTCTCGGCGTAAAAAACTTAAAGCTTGAAATCAACTCAATCGGCTGTAAGGAATGCCGCAAGGATTATCACGCCGCTTTACACAGCTATTTCGAAAGCAAAAAAGAGGAGCTGTGCGGCACCTGCCTTGGCAGACTTGAGCGTAATCCTATGAGAATACTTGACTGTAAGAGCCCCGTTTGCTCAGCAATTGCTAAGGATGCTCCCAAGGTAACAGACTATCTCTGCGATGACTGTAAGGTACATTTTGAGTCGGTACAGAATTATCTCAAGGCTATGGGCATTGATTACACCGTTAACCCCACAATCGTAAGAGGTCTTGACTATTACTCAAGAACCGTATTTGAGTTTGTTTCAACAGATATAGGCGCTCAGGGCACTGTATGTGGCGGCGGACGCTATGACGGACTTGTTGAAGAGGTGGGCGGTAATCCTACTCCCGCACTGGGCTTCGGTATGGGCATAGAAAGACTTATGCTGCTTATGGAAAATCAGGGACTTCCCTTCCCCGAGGCTGCAAAGTGTGAGCTTTATATCGCTACAATGGGTGAAAAGGCAACAGTTCAGGCGGCGGCGATGGCAAATGCTCTCAGACGCGAGGGTATGTTCGTTGAGTTTGACGTTGTGGGCAGAAGTGTAAAAGCACAGATGAAGTACGCTAACAAAATCGGTGCAAAGTTTACCGTTGTAATCGGCGACAGTGAGCTTGAAAGCGGCATCGTAAGGCTTAAGAATATGGAAAGCGGTGAAGAGCAGGAGCTTTCACTTGCAAGCTTTGAGAGTGATATTTTAAATATCTCAATAGCAGAAAGCCTTAAAGAATTTGATAACATTGACCTTTCCGCACTTACGGGAAGCTTTGAAATATAAGGAGTGTAGATTATGGATTTAATGACAGGACTTAAAAGAACCGACTACTGCGGCACCCTCAGAGCAGAGGACTGCGGCAGAGAGGTTGTTGTTTGCGGCTGGGTACAGAGACAGAGAGACCTGGGCGCACTTATCTTCGTTGACCTTCGTGACAGAACAGGTATCGTTCAGCTTGCCTTTGATGACGGTACCGAAAAGGAAATTTTCGACAAGGCATTCACCGTCAGAAGTGAATTCGTTCTTATGGCAAAGGGTACAGTAAGAGAGCGTTCCTCAAAGAATACGGAAATTCCCACAGGTGAAATTGAAATCACAGTTACCGATCTTCGCGTGCTCGGCAAGAGTGAGACTCCTCCCTTTGAAATCATCGAAAACTGCCAGACAGCAGAGCTTACAAGACTCAAGTACCGCTATCTCGACCTTCGCCGACCCGACTTGCAGAAGAACATTCTTATGCGTCACAGAATCACAAAAATTACCCGTGACTACTTTGATGACAACGGCTTTATCGAGATAGAAACACCTATTCTTATCAAGTCAACTCCCGAGGGCGCAAGAGATTTCCTCGTTCCCTCAAGAATACACAAGGGTCAGTTCTATGCTCTGCCCCAGTCACCTCAGCTTTACAAGCAGCTTTCAATGGTTGCAGGCTTTGACAGATATATGCAGATTGCCCGTTGCTTCCGTGATGAGGACCTGCGTGCAGACCGTCAGCCCGAATTTACACAGATTGACGTTGAAATGAGCTTCATTGATAAGGAAGACATTCTTTCACTTATCGAGGGCTTTATGAAGAGAGTATTCAAGGAGGCTATCGGTGTTGATATTGAAACTCCGCTTCCCAGACTCACTTATGCAGAGGCTATGGAGCGTTACGGCTCAGATAAGCCTGATACACGCTACGCTATGGAAATCACCGACATCGGTGAAGAGGTTAAGAGCTGCGGCTTCGGCGTATTTACAGGCGCACTTGAAAACGGCGGTAAGGTTGCGGCTATTACTGCTAAAAATGCTTTCTCAATTCTCACAAGAAAAGAGGTTGACAAGCTTACGGAGTTTGTAAGAGGTATCGGTGCAAAAGGTCTTGCATGGGCAAGAATCGGCGAAGACGGTACTGTTGCGTCATCCTTTGCCAAGTTTATGACAGAGGACGAAATGAAGGCTATTATGGCAAAATGCGGCGCAGAAAACGGCGACGTTATCCTTATTGTTGCAGATAAGGCAAGCACCACTCTTTCCGTACTCGGCTCACTCCGTCAGACAGTTGCAAAGAAGCTTGATATCATCCCGGCAGACAAGTATAACCTTCTCTGGGTTGTCGAGTTCCCCTTCTTCGATTGGGACGAGGAAGCAGGACAGTATGTTGCTATGCATCATCCGTTCACATCACCTCTTGACGAGTGTCTCAGCTATCTTGAAACAGACAAGGCTAAGGTAAGAGCTAACGCTTACGACCTTGTACTCAACGGCATTGAGCTTGCAAGCGGCTCCATAAGAATCACCGACCCCGAGCTTCAGAAGAGAATATTCACCCTTCTCGGCCTTTCCGACGAGGAAGCTCAGGAAAAGTTCGGCTATCTTACCAACGCCTTCAAATACGGCGCACCTCCCCACGGTGGTATCGGTCTCGGTCTTGACAGACTTGTTATGCAGATGTTAAGACTTGAAACTCTTCGTGATGTTGTTGCCTTCCCCAAGGTACAGAATGCAAGCGAGCCTATGACAGACTGCCCTGCATTTGTTGATAAGGAGCAGCTCGACGTGCTCGGTATAGGACTTACGGAGTAATTCGTAATTACGCCACACATGGGCTCAAGGTTAAACACCGCCCGACGGATATACAAGGATATATCCCATTGAATTTAAATTGTAGGGGAGGGCCGATGTGCCCTCCCTTTTAATTTTAGCAAATAAAAATATCAATCGGCAGATGTATTCCTGCCGATTAGTTTTTTCGTAAATTTATTATGTTGACATAACGCCTTTACAATGGTAAAGTATAATTAAGAAATAAAAGGAGGAAAATTATATGAAAAAAACAATCAGAAAAATTTTATTTGCTTCATTGTTTGTTCTGACCCTTTCTTGTCTTTTATCTTTCAGCTTTACGGCAAGCGCAGAGGTTTACGTCGGTGACTGTGGCGCAGAGGGAGATAACGTCACCTGGGAGCTCGATACCGAAACAGGTGTGCTTACTTTTAGTGGTGAGGGTAAAATGGCAGAGGATGATGTACCGGATGATATAGGAGAATGGTACAGTTATAGTGATAATATAAAAAAGTTCGTTTTTGAGGACAATATTGAGACAAAATCAAAACCTTTTTATAGCACGAGTGCCCTCACTGAAGTTGTTATAGGAAATAATGTTGTTTTTTCAGGTGTAGATTCAGCAGATAATTTGAAAAAAATAACGATTGGCGATAATGCTGTAATAGGGGACAATGCTTTTGATTGGTGCTATGATATTGAAGAGATTACTATAGGAGAAAACGTAACCGTAGGAAGTTGGGCTTTTGAATGCGGAATGCCTTCAGATACTCATGCCAGGGTAACTATCAAGTCAATTAAAAATGCCGGAGAGTATGCTTTTTGTGGTTGCGATATATCAGGAACAGTTGTTATTCTGGATGATGCGGTTATAGGAAATAAAGCGCTTTCTCCTAATACATACGATGAGAGACGCTCTAAAACACTTAAAAAGGTGATAATCGGTGATAATGTATCTCTAGGTGAAAGGGCGTTGGCCGATAACTACGCTTTAGCTACGGTTGAGGTAAACGGAAAATTCAAGTATATTGGCGAAGGTGTGTTTTACGGTACAAAAATTGACAGAGCTTCTGAAAATTATGTTGCAATTGACGGAGCACTTTTCGATGTTAATTCAGATCTAGCTTATATTGATGATTCTTATTATATTGTAGCCGAAAATATTTTTAGTTGGAAAGATGCTTATTTCGGCTTCAGTAAAACCAAGTGGAACAAAATAAACTGCGGAGATGAAAATAACGGCTACCTCAGAAAGTTCAACCATAAGCATTCCTTCGAGGCGGAATATGATTATAGGGAAGGAACACTCAAGGGTGTCTGCATTTGCGGAGTTGAAAATGAAGCGTCTTATATCGAGATTCAGAATCTTAAGGCTACAGTAACTGATACATCTGTAACTCTTAAATGGGATTATATGTTTGATGCCAGCGGTTACAGTGTTTACAGATATGATACTGCAAAGAAAAAGTGGGTGAATCTTGAAAAAGAGTGCTATGATAATAGCTATAAAATTAAAAAGCTTGAGTCTGATACAGAATACAAATTCGCAGTAAGAATGTTTGTAGAGGACGAAGAAAACAAAATATACGGCACTAAATATACTGAAATTACAGTTAAAACCAAGCTTGGAAAGCCCGAGCTTACTGCTTGTGGCGGGTATAAAAGCATAAGACTTGATTGGAAGGCAGTTGACGGTGCCGACGGCTATCTTGTATATAAAAAGGTTAACGGCAAATGGGATGCCGTTAAGAGCACAACAAAGCTTTATTATACCGAGAAAGATCTTTCTTCAGGTAAGGAATATGCATACGCAGTAAAAGCATATGAGCTTAACGGCGGTAAGAGAGTGTATGCTCCTTCTTATTCTTCTGTTTCGGTTACTGCAAAGCTTTATAATCCAAAGGTTACATATGAGCGCGATATAAAATCAATAACTCTTAAGTGGGATAAAGTAACAACCGCTACAGGTTACAGAATATATCAGCTTGTAAACGGTAAATGGAAGGCAATCAAAACAACAACAGCAACATCTTATACGGTAAACAAGCTTAAGGCTGACACAAAATACAGCTTTGCAGTAAGGTCTTACGTAAAGGTTAACGGAAGCACCAAGTGGGCATCTTCTTATACGAGGGTAACGGTAACGACTCTTGATTATACACCTATCAAGGCGACTGGTCTAAAAGGACAATATCTTTCAAAAACCTCTGTAAAGATTTCCTGGAATAAGTCAGAGGATGCAGTCGGATATTATTTGTACAGATACAATTCATCAACCAAAAAATATACGGTTGTAGCAAAGACAAAGAATCTTTCCGCAACTCTTAAGGATATTGATTTATCAAAGACTAACTATTTTACGGTAAGAACATATAAAAAGGTTGACGGCAAGACTTATTGGAGCGGATATTCAGCAAAATATAAGCTGTTAAGTATTCCTACCTCTGCAGAGGCAGTCAGAATTTATAACGAAAGTGAAATGCAGGGTGAGGTTTGGCTCAATTACACTATGGGATATGATACAAAAATATGTAATCCGAATAAGAGTATTCGTATCGGTGATAACAGGTATTATCTTTTGAATCATAAAAAGATTAACACGGTATCAGCGTATAAAAATCATCTTTATAAATATTTTGACAAGAAAATTATAGATGATGTTGTTGAAAGATGTTTTGTTGTCAGAAACGGAAAGGTATATGTCGGAGCTGCTGCCGCCGGACATTCCGGAAGTCTGAATCTTAGCGGCACGAAGTTTATCGGTTATACTGATTTTTCTGAAAAGGGCATAACATATAAGGTAAAAATAAAACTAGAAGACGATAGCCCGGATGGCAGATATTCATATTATGAAGAAGAAACAGTTCACCTTATACAGCAGAACGGCAGATGGGTAAGAACATATGATGAATTTGGTTTGTTCCTTTCCAATGCTTACTGGCCGGGCTCAGGCTATAATCCTTATAATGTTTAAGTTGAACCTGATAAATTTAAAAAGCTGATAAATAATTCAAAAAAACTCTGTAAAGGTATTGACTTTTACAGAGTTTTTTAGTATAATATCCAGGCTGTAAAGGAAAATCTCTTTACACGGGCAGGAGGGAAGTGTAAAAATGGCTAAAAATCTTGAGGTTACAATGCTTTTTGATATCTATGGCGGAATGCTTACTCAGAAGCAGCAGGATTTTATTAGCTATTATTACGATGACGACCTTTCTCTTGCCGAAATCGCTGAAAACGAAGGCATTACCCGTCAGGGTGTACGTGATGCCATAAAGCGTGCCGAGGCTCAGCTTTTCGCTTTTGAAGAGCAGTTGGGTCTGCAGGCAAGACTTGAAAAGCTTCGTGAGGGTATGACGGAAATCCGTGAGCTCTGCGACGTTATCAACGAGGTTAACCGCCGCACGGTGCTTTCAAGAGAGATAAACGATTCAACCGCACGTATCGACGTGCTTACAAGAATGCTCAGCGAATAAAATAAACTGAAAAGGATTGATTCAAGTGGCATTTGAAGGTCTTTCAGATAGACTTGAAGCCGCCTTTAAAAAGCTCAGAAGCAAGGGCGCACTCACCGAGTCCGATGTTAAAGAGGCTATGCGTGAGGTGCGAATGGCACTTCTTGAGGCTGACGTAAACTATAAGGTTGCAAAGGACTTTACCGCAACTGTTACCGAAAGAGCTATCGGCTCAAAGGTTATGGAAAGTCTTACTCCCTCACAGATGGTTATCAAAATCGTAAATGAGGAACTTACAAGCCTTATGGGCGGCACAAAGTCAAGACTTAACACTGCAAACCATCCGCCCACGATAGTTATGATGTGCGGTCTTCAGGGTTCAGGTAAAACAACCCACAGTGCAAAGCTTGCGCTTATGCTTAAAAATCAGGGCCACAGACCTCTGCTTGTAGGTTGTGACGTTTACAGACCTGCTGCTATCAAACAGCTTCAGGTTGTAGGTGAAAAGGCGGGCGTACCCGTTTTCGAGCTCGGACAGATAAACCCGGTTGAGATTGCAAAGCAGGCAGTAGCCTTTGCTAAGGACCACGGTAACGACTATGTGTTCCTTGACACCGCGGGCCGTCTTCACGTTGACGAGGAGCTTATGACTGAGCTTAAGAATATCAAAAGCGAGGTGCATCCCCATGAAATTATGCTCGTTGTTGACTCAATGACGGGTCAGGATGCAGTTAATGTTGCTTCTTCCTTCAACGAGGCTCTCGGCATAGACGGTCTTCTTCTTACAAAGATGGACGGTGATACCCGAGGCGGTGCGGCTCTTTCCGCAAGAGCAGTTACGGGTAAGCCCATCAAGTTTGTCGGTACCGGCGAAAAGCTCGGCGACCTTGACGTTTTCCACCCGGACAGAATGGCATCAAGAATTCTCGGTATGGGCGATATGCTTTCACTTATCGAAAAAGCTGAAATGGAGCTTGACGAAAAGAAAGCAAGAGAATTAGAGCAGAAGCTCAGAAAAAATAAGTTTGACCTTAACGACCTTTACGACCAGCTCAGTCAGGTCCGTAAAATGGGTTCAATCAAGGATATGCTTAAAATGCTTCCCGGTGTGGGAAGAAAAATCGACGATGTGGATATCGACGAAAGACAGTTTGACAGAATCCAGGCATTGATTCTTTCTATGACACCTCAGGAAAGATCAAAGCCCGACATTATCAACCCCTCAAGAAAGCGCCGTATCGCAGCAGGTGCGGGTATGCAGGTTGAGGATGTCAATAAGCTTCTCAGTCAGTACAGACAGATGCAGAAGATGTTCAAGCAGTTTAACGGAAAATCCTCAAAGAAGATGATGAAGCGAATGAGAAATATGCCCGGCGGAATGAACGGTATGAACGGCATGGGCGGATTCAACGGCTTCGGAATGTAAGTAAACAGCACGAAAGTGTTAGAATAAAAATAAGAAAAAATATTTTTTGGAGGTCATTAAAATGGCAGTAAAAATCAGACTTCGCCGTATGGGCGCAAAGAAGGCACCTTTCTATCGTGTAGTTGTAGCAGATTCAAGATATCCCCGTGACGGTCGTTTCATCGAAGAAATCGGCTACTACAACCCCATGACAAACCCCGCAGACATCAAGATCGACGCTGAGAAGGCTCAGAAGTGGATTGCTAACGGCGCTCAGCCCACTGACACAGTTAAGGTACTTCTTAAAAAGAGCGACATCCTTAAGTAATTTCGGAGGTACGCACTTTGAAAGATTTACTTATATCAATTGCCAGCGGTTTGGTTGATGAACCCGATAAGGTAACTGTTGACGTTGACGACATTAACGAAGAGGGTGTTATCGTTTATCACCTTCATGTTGCTCAGGATGATATGGGTAGAGTTATTGGTAAGCAGGGCAGAATTGCAAAGGCTATCAGAACCGTAATGCGTGCA
Source organism: Clostridia bacterium (assembly GCA_017517865.1). GTDB lineage: Bacteria > Bacillota > Clostridia > Oscillospirales > Acutalibacteraceae > UBA6857. The sequence goes on from JAFWYB010000056.1 coordinate 54,441, forward strand.
ACTGCAAACAGAAGCGACACTAAAATTTCAGTTGAAATCGACTGAGAAAAAAGCACTCCGAGAGGAGTGCTTTTTTAATGCAAAATGCAAAGTGCAGAATGCAGAATGCAGAATTGCGTCCGACGGTGATGAAGGGGTAAGGCTTTACCCGCCCCGTGGGGTTTTCTTTTTTTGTACGCGGGACAAAGAACAGCTGAAAGTAAGGCGCATCCCGCCACATTGAGCTTTATTTTCTTATGTCGCTGAAATTTACCTTGCCTGCCCTGAAAGGAAATTCCCCTGTTAGGTGATTCCCTCTGTTAGAGGGAGTGTCACGAAGTGACGAGGGTGTGCCCGTTTGCGGAGCAAAAAATGTCACGAAGTGACAAAAGGGTGCCGGTTTCCGGAGGAAAAGGTGGATTTTGCGAAGCAAAAGACGGAAGGGTCATACGGAGTTGACCGTTTTATGACACTCACAATATACGCAAAAATACAAGGCAGAGGACACAAGCTCTCTGCCTTAAAATTTAATCCCTTATAATACAAGAATACAAATAAGGTACAACCAATGAAATGACAATCGGAACAGAAAGGAACAGATATCCCTTCAGGAACATACCGCTTATCAAAAAGACACCGCACGATATCCATAGGTTACTTGTGAAGAAATTAAGTTTTTTTGTATTTTCATCGTCGGAGTAATCAAAGCCATTTGCCGTAATGGGGAATCTGCGTTTTGATTTTCTGATAATAAAGCCCGACACCACCAAAAAAATACCTGCTGTAAGCATTGTTAAAATATACGGTCTAAAAACAATGTTAAGGGTAAAAAGAAATACGGCAATAGCGAAAATACAACTCAGAGCAGGAAAGCAGAAGGGAAATTTACTTAACAGGAAGGCCTTCTTTTTTTCACTAAGATTGTCTGCACTGAATCGGGGCGCAGTTATTTCGTTAGCGTACTCTCTGATTCTTTTAGAAGCAGTAGTCTTTTTTCCGTTATTATAAAACACCGGCTTAGCGGGCTTATATAAAAGTACAACCAATAAAATCAGACCGGCGGAAAATAAAAGCGAGGGACACGCAATAAAAAAGGCAATGTCACTGTAAGTGAGACCAATTATTTTGTGCGAAGCCGGCAAAGGGAGAAAATCTCTAAGAAATGAAATTATCATTAAAGGAAGCAGTGAGATTATAACGCACACAAAAACGGTATTTTTTAATTCGGCAGGAAAATGGTCTGCCAGGTTTTGCTTTGCTTTTTCGAAGGGCTTCATATTTTTCACCTCGCCCACATTATATACCTTACATATAAATTAGTCAAGGAAAGGCAGAGGACCCATCCTCTGCCTTTCCTTACTACTTGCTACTTACTACTTACTACTCGTCCCGTCCTTGCGACTTGCTATAGCATAGGAATAAACCATAGGTGCAAATGCAAGTATAAGTGTAAGTGCCATAAACACAAATATATTCTCAAACACTGCCGTAAGACATATTATAACGCCGCCTATGACCCATATTTTACCTGCAAAACGGTGAGTTTTGTACCAATTCTCCTTATCGTGAAGAGTGGGCGGTATTTTAATACCGAGGGAATAATTCTGCTTTACCTTGGGCATAAGGTTGCCGATTACGGTGAAAAGCACACCCATAAAGATTATAATCACCGTAACAACAGGTATGGTATTATTGATTGAATAAGCGAAGCAGAGCACTGTCAATACGAGCGAGAGCAGGGGGGTAATCCAGAGCACAAGCTTAAAATTTTTGTCGGTGATATTACTGTGCTTAGGGTCGAGTTTTGTTGCAAGGATACACAGAAGGTGTATGCCGAGCAGTACACAGGGCAGACCGAATACAGCAAATGCCTTACTGCTGTATTGGTCGGCTAATCCGTTTGCACCGAAGTGGGTTGCTATTTTCTCGGGAAGCTTATCCCACATAATAAGACCAATCACAATGGGGGAGAGTGTGATAAGTGCGGTTGCGATTATAGTTTTAAGATTTTTCTTAATCATTGTTATTTTCTCCTTTCAGGTCGGTTATCCATAGCATAATTTCTTCAAGCACAGAGGCGTTGAGCTCGTAAAAGATGAATTTTCCCTCACGTTCGTCACGGATGAGCTCTGCCTCCTTTAGTATTGACAAATGCCTTGACACAGCCGCACCGCTTACAGGGAAGCGTTCAACTATTTCACCTGCGGACATTTTTCCTTTTTTGAGCATATTAAGTATCTCGCGCCTTGTGGGATCGCTGAGGGCTTTAAGCGTATTCTGTATTCCCATTTTATCATTCCTTTCGGTTGATATTTAACATTTAACTTAATTGTTAAATGAATTATAGCACTTCTTTTCTGTTTTGTCAAGGGGATGAAGATAAAAAACTCCCTTTGGTAAAAAAGGGAGTTTTCTTATTAACCTGTACCGCGGGTACAACCCTTACTACTTGCTACTTACTACTTGCTACTAAAAATGCCCTTGGGGCATTTTTATCACTGCCTGTAATGACTCAAAAACTCCTCAAGCTTATCAACAGCTGTGCCGAGAGTTCTTCTGTCGGGAAGGAATACTATTCTGAAATGGTCGGGCTTATGCCAGTTGAAGCCCGTGCCGCAGGTGACGAGAATATGCTTTTCACGGAGAAGGTCGAGTGAGAATTTTTCGTCGTCGGTGATGTTGAATTTCTTTACGTCAAGCTTCGGGAAGATATAGAAGGCTCCCTTGGGCTTTGTTGTAGATATGCCGTCGATTGAGTTGAGAGCCTCGTATATGAAATCTCTCTGCTCATAAATTCTGCCACTGGGCTGAAAGAGAGCGTCACCGGTCTGTATGCCGCCGAGAGCAGTCTGTATAATGCTCTGCGCGGGTACGTTGGAGCAAAGTCGCATTGTTGAAAGCATATTAAGACCCTCGATATAGCCTTTTGCCTTTGATTTGTCACCCGCAAGACACATCCAGCCTGCTCTGAAGCCTGCAACCTTGTGTGACTTTGAAAGTCCGTTGAAGCAGACGGTGAGAAGATCGGGAGCAAACGATGCTATAGCCGTGTGCTTTTCACCCTCAAAAACAAGGCGGTCATATATTTCATCGGCGAAGATGATAAGTCCGTTCTGTCTTGCCACCTCAACAATTTCTTTAAGAAGCTCATCGGAATAGAGTGCACCTGTGGGGTTGTTGGGGTTTATGACAACTATGCCCTTGGTGTTGGGAGTAACTTTTTTCTTGATATCCTCAATATCAGGGTACCAATCGGCTTCTTCATCGCAGATGTAATGCACCGCCGTACCGCTGGCAAGAGTTATTGCAGCAGTCCAAAGGGGATAGTCAGGCATAGGTACAAGAATTTCATCACCGGAGTTAAGAAGACCTTGCATAGCCATTGTGATAAGCTCGCTTACACCGTTTCCGGTGTAAATATCGTTTACACCGACGTTGGGTATGTTTTTAAGCTGACAGTACTGCATAATTGCCTTTCTTGCTGAGAAAAGTCCCTTTGACTCTGAGTATCCCTCGGTGGAGCGAAGATTGTATATCATATCAACTATGATTTCATCGGGAGCCCTGAAGCCGAAGGGAGCGGGATTGCCGATGTTGAGCTTGAGTACGTTTATACCGTCTGCTTCCATTTTTGAAGCCTCATCCATAACGGGGCCTCTGATGTCATAGCATACGTTTAAAAGCTTGTCTGATTTGTCGAAATACTGCATTGGATTTTTTTACCTTTCTTTTTATGTTATAAATTGCGAAGCAATTACTGACTACCGGCTACTGACTACTGACTACTATTCCGCCACGTCAGTTTAAAAACTACTTTAATGTTACAATGGTAACGCCGGTCTCACCCTCGCCGTAAACGCCCAGACGGAAGGATTTGACAAATTTGTTTTTTCTCAAGTGCTCGTGAATACCCTTTCTGAGAAGACCCGTACCCTTACCGTGAATGAGAGTAAGCTCGCCAAGACCGAGACGCAGTGCCTGGTCGATATAGCGGTCAACCTCTATAATACCCTCTTCAACGTTCATACCTCTGAGGTCACAGCGGTTCTGTGCCGAGGAAGCGGCAGAGAATACGTGTTCCTTAGTGCTCGGCACATTTCTGGGTTTATTTGTCTGCTGCTTTTTCTTTTCCTGAAGACGGATATTCTTCACGGGTGTACGCATTTTCATTATACCCGCAAGCACCTCAATATTGCCCTTGCGGTCCTCAAGAGAGGTGACTGTTGCGGTTTTGCCCATATCAACAAGATAAACCTCATCACCTATTTTCAAGGGGCGCGGCAGCTCGTAGTTTTCATCCTCTATTACAGCCTTTACAACGGGGTTGGTTATATCGTCAAAGTCGGCAAGACCCTTTTTCATAAGCTGCTTTGCGCGTCTTGCCATTTCGGTCTTATCCTTAGCCTTTTCACTCTGTTTTTTAAGCTCTTCAAGCTCACTTTGCAGGGCATAAGCACTTCTCTTGGCCTGCTCAACAATTTTGAGTGCCTGGCTTCTTGCCTTTTCAAGCTCAGCCTCGCGAAGCTGTTCTATTTCTTGCTTGTATCTCTGAGCATCAGCCTTTTCTTTTTCGGCCTGAGCTGTAAGAGAAGCCGCAATTTCCTTCTGCTTTTCAAACTGCTGACGGCTTTGCTCAAGGGATTCGATAACGTTTTCAAACTGAGTGCTTTCCTTTGAAACAAGCTGCTTTGCTCTTTCAATTATATCCTCGTTCATACCGAGCCGCAGAGAAATTGCAAAAGCGTTTGAGCGACCCGGTGTACCTATAAGAAGGCGGTAGGTGGGTTTTAAGGATTTAACGTCAAATTCGCAGGAGCCGTTTTGTATGCCCGGGGTCTGAAGAGCATAGGCCTTAAGCTCTGCATAGTGGGTTGTTGCGGCTATTCTTGCTCCCTTTTCGTGTATTTTTTCGAGTATTGAAATAGCAAGGGCGGCGCCCTCAATGGGATCAGTACCCGCACCGAGCTCATCTATAAGGACAAGGCTTTTTTCGTCAGCCTTTTCTATTATGTCAATAATGTTTACCATATGTGACGAGAAGGTGGAAAGGCTCTGCTCTATGCTCTGCTCGTCACCGATGTCGGCAAGTACGTTATCAAAAACGCTGATTTTGCTCTGCTCGCTTACGGGCAGCATAAGACCGCACATCGCCATAAGGCTCATAAGACCGAGCGTTTTGATTGAAACCGTCTTACCGCCGGTGTTGGGACCTGTGATGATAAGGGTGTCAAAGTCTCTGCCGAGCATAATATCGGTGGGGACAACCTTTTTGGGGTCTATAAGCGGGTGACGTGCATTTTTAAGGTCGATGATACCGTCGCCGTTTATTTCGGGGCAGGTAGCCTTCATTTTATATGCAAGCTTAGCCTTTGCAAATATGAGATTAAGTTCAACGGCACACTCATAGCTTGCCTTGATGCCCTCATAAAATCCGCCGGCCTCCATTGAAAGTTCAAAGAGAATGCGCTCTATTTCGTCCCTTTCCTTGCTCTGGAGTACCTTTATTTCATTGTTGGCCTCAACAACTGCGGCAGGCTCTATAAATACTGTTGAGCCGCTTGAAGAGGTGTCGTGTACCAGACCGGAGATTTCGCTTCTGTGCTCGATTTTTACGGGCACAACATATCTGCCGTTACGCATTGTGACAATGTTTTCACGAAGGTACTTCTGAATGTGGGCTGATTTTGTCATCTGGTCCAGCTTATCACGTACCCTTGAGGCTGCTATTCTAATTTTGCGTCTTATATCGTAAAGGGCAGGGGAGGCATTGTCGCTCATTTCCTCCTCGCTTATGATAGCCGAGGTAATTCTGTCCTCAAGAAATTTATTTGGCATCATAGCCTCAAAGTATGTATCTATTGAGGTGGTAATGCCGCTGTTTCTGCTTTTCCATTCAGAAAGTGAGCGTATAACTCGCAGCACTTCTGCAATATCAAGCAGCTCGCGCATATTGAGCGCTCCCCCTGCGTTTGCTCTGTGAAGGGAGTTGTTTATGTTTTTCAGTCCGCCGAAGGCGGGAGCACCGAATTTGGCCATAAGCATAAAGGCGTCGTCGGTCTGCTTTAAAAGCACCCTCGCAAGATTAATATCTGTTTCGGGTGTGAGGTGCTCAGCCGCATAGCGGGCGTCCTCGCAGGTAGTCTCCTCGCTGAGCATATAAAGTACCTTATCAAGCTCAAGGGCTCTGTGGTGTTTGTTCATCCTGTCATCTCCTTTCAGAGATTTTTCATCGTCTTGTAAAAGTCTAATGTCTTATATTGCTTATAAGTGACGCTTTTTACGTAATTTTCAGTCAGTGTGCAAAGGTAAAGCAGGTTTTCCTCACTCAGAGAAAAGCTGTATATTTTTCCCGGCGCGCTCAGACAGATATGCCTTAAGGCGCTGAGAATTCCTGAGGAAACTCTGTCAGCATAGGCGTTTTTATTACAGTCCTCACAGTAAAGGCTGCCGTTTCCCGTGTTGAAATACATAAATTCTTTTTCATATTCTCCGCAGCCGTTGCAGGCAACTATATCGGGCATAAAGCCCGCAAGGCTTGCAAGTCTTAATTCGGTTACGGCCTTTATGAGAAGGTCGCTTTTTTTCTTTGTGCACAGAAAGTGCAGAGAGTTGAGAATAACCGAAAGGAGCTCGTCACTTTTTTCCTCCTTGGGCGCGAGGTCACCCGCAAGCTCAGCAAAATACTGAGCAAGGGAAAGGTTGGTAATGTCCTCGCGCAGTTCAAAAAAGACCTGCTTTGCGGTTGCCTCTCTTATGACGTAGACGTCACGCTTTGTTTTTTCAATTGTAAAATGTGAATAGCACAGAAGGTCAGTGGCAGAAACGTTTTTATTCTTAGGGTTTCTGCCGCCGTTGACAAAGGCCTTTATAAGCCCCTTTTCTCTTGTGAGAACGGTTACCAGCCTGTCCTGCTCACCTGTTGTCTGTTCACGGATTATTATACCGTCCGTCCTGACCGTCATAATTAAAATCCTCCAGATTAGGGTCATCGGCATATATTTCCTCAGCAATTTCCGCTGAGTCATCATAGGCTGATGCTCTTCTGTATTTAAGGTAATCGGCAATCTTACCGCTTTTCATAAAGTTTTCCCAAAGTTCACGCTTATCCATATTTCTGCCTCCAAGATATTCTTTCTTAGTTATACACTTATCTTGTGCAGAAATTTGACATCTAAACGGGAAAAGAAAAATATTGCTTTATAGTGTGAAGCTTGTTAATCGGAGCTCACGGCTTTTCACACATCAGTCCAGACCGAAATTGTGTATGAGTCCCTCTCTGTTGCGCCAGTCCTCCTTGACCTTGACCCAGCACTGCAGGTTTATCTGACAGCCAAAGAATTTTTCCATATCCTGGCGGGCATAGGTGGAAATACGCTTGAGAGTTGTTCCCTTTTTACCTATGATGATACCCTTGTGGCTTTCTTTTTCACAATAAATTGTTGCCTCAACGTCCATAAGGTTTTTATCTGAACGCTCACGCATTTTTTCAATTGCAACGGCAACACCGTGAGGAATCTCCTTATCCAAAAGGCGCAGCATTTTTTCTCTTACTATTTCAGAGGCAATAACTCTTTCGGGCTGATCGGTGAGAGTGTCAGCAGGGAAGAAATGCTCTGAGGGGAAGGCTAATGCCATAAGCTCGGAAAGCAAGTCATCAAGTCCGTAGCTTTTTGCCGCTGAAACGGGCACCACGGCTGTGAAATCAAAGAGAGCCGTAAGCTCTGAAATTCTGCCTATAAGCCGGGCTTTATCCTCAACGGTATCAATTTTATTTATTGCAAGAATGACGGGCATTTTTTCTTTTTTGAATTTTTCTATAAGCTCGAGCTCGCTTTCCTTAAGCTCACCTGTAGGCTCGACCACAAACAGACAGGCATCAACACCTGAAATGCTGTCACCGACTGCCTTTATCATTTTTTCGCCAAGCTTTGTCTTGGGTCTGTGAAAGCCGGGAGTATCTGTGAAAACGAGCTGAATGTTTTCCCTGGTAAGCACGCCCATAATTCTTGTTCTGGTGGTCTGAGGCTTATCTGAAACAATAGCAATTTTCTGGCCCAGAAGACGGTTGAGAATTGATGATTTGCCCACGTTGGGCTTACCTACTATTGCAATAAAAGCGGTTTTATTTTCTGCCATAATTAAGTACCTTCCTTTATAATAACGCTTTCAGACTTTCGGGTTTCAGTATTCGCCTGTTGAGCTGTATATGATGTAGCTGTTATAGCCCTGCTTTCTGGCGGCGGAAATGTACCTTAAGGAGTATTCCGACATATCTATAACAGGTATGAATTGCTTATCCGGGTTTTTCTCTTTTATGTGAGAGTAAAGGGTAAGAATTGACGAAAATTTGGACTTCTTATCCACCGTATATGCGGGGTCTCTTACCGAAAGGTCGGCAGTGAAGCCGTCGTAAGCGGCATCTCCTATATATCCGCCGTAAAGTGCAGAGTTACCCTCTGCGGCGTCGGTAGCCGTATAGCTCATAAATACGGGAGCATCATCGGGGAGAGCTTTTCGTACTTTTGTAAAAAGAGCCTTAAGAGCATCGCTTCTGTTTTCAAAGTGCTTTTCACCCGGAAATCTTGCGGTTTCAGTGTTTTCACTGTCGGGGTAAGAGCAGCTTTCAAGTATAAAGCCTCTTATACCGAGAGCATAGAGCTCTTTGGTGATATCAGCGATGTAATTGTGGTTTCTTCTCAGCGTAGGGCTCAGCCAAGGCTTGCCACCGCTTTCATCACTGCCGTCGCGCCAGTTTATGTCTGTATCCATATATTTAACCGCGAGCTCGGGGCACGCTTCGGCAACAGTAGGATCCTCAAAGCAGTAAAGCCTTGCAATTACGCGTATGCTTTCCTTACTGAAAAGATCAACGGCGTTTCTTACGGTATCGTTATAAAAGGCAGAGCAGTTACCCTTGATGGCATATTCAAGCTTTGACGAATAATTGAGTCTGCCCTCGTCGGTTTTGAAGGTGATAACAACACTGTTGCAGTTTTTTCTTTTTATTTCTCTTAAAAAGCTTTTGATATATCTTTCATCACCAAGATGCTCATATGGCATATAAAGTGCCCGTACCTCGTCGGTATCAGGCAGGTCAGGGCCTGTCTGACCGAAGTGTGAGTCTGCATCCGTGGGAGTTTTATCCGATATTTCAAGACCTAGCGAGAAAAGGAAAAAGCAGCAGCTGCTTATAAGAATAAAGGCAAGGCATAGCAGCAGTGCCTTGAGAAAGCGCGACTGCACTCTTTTGTTTTTTCTTCTTTTTATGGGAATATTACCTGCCGGGTATTCCTTTGAAAAGGTATAATAGCTGTTTTTGACCCTGAGGGAATTATCCTTTTTTACGTCCTTTAAAAATTTTGAAAGCTTCTTTTTCATATTGACCTCAGATAAATACCGTACCGCCCGAAACGCAGCTGAGCGCGAGAGCGATAAGCGAAATATAGATATACAGAGCCGGTGTTCCCCTGAATATTTCGGGAATGTGGCGGTTAAGGTTTATGTGTTTCATACCGCCTCTTATAATGAGAACGGAAAGCGTGAAGGCGGCGCCTGCACCAAGAGCGGTGCCGACTGCCGAAACAAGGGAGCCGCCGTTTATTGCAGGCATACTCATAACGAGACTGTTGAAGGCGCAGAAGCCCAGAGAGTTCATATATTTTCTGTTTGCATGAAGAATATATCTGCAGAAAAGGGCTGCAGCAATATAAATAAAGATAAGCATAAGAGTGTAGCAGAGAAAATCCTGAGAAGCACTCCACGGCTTTATTTTTTCGAGCAGGGGAGAAGCAAGTCTTGCCGTAACCGAAAGGCTCAGTGAAAAAAAGCTTACCCAGAAGCCGTACATAAAAAGATATCGGGGCTTTTTTGCAGCTTTTACGCCTTCGTCAATGCCGATGCCTCCGAAAACCGTGGTTTGGATAAGCAGGGCAAAAAGGGCGTAGGAAATCATACGGGAAAAAATCTCGAGCATATTATTCACCCTCCCTTTCAGCACCGCGCAGATTTATTATATCGTAATCTTCGGAGAAACCGGAAGCGGCTTTGTTTGTTTTTTTCTTTCCGAGGCCCGGATCCCGGAAAACGATTTTATCCGTACTGCTTCTCATTGAGAAGGTGTCGGACTGCTCCTCGGGATAGAATTTTTTAATCACAGCCTTGTGTACCGCTGCAATAAAGCCGAGAACGAGAAAGGCGATAAAGGGCAGTCTGCCTGCGGGAATATCTGTTAATCTGCCGACGGCGAATTCATTTATGAGACCGATGGCTATAGCAACTGCACCGAAGCCTGCCGTAGTTGAAAAGGCGTCAACCATACAGTAACGGAGCTTGCTTTTAACTGCAAATCTTTCACATCTGACAGCTATAAGGGCATTTACACCCATAAGGCAGAAGCAAAGGGGGAGTGCTCTTGTGCCGCCGGAAGAGATGATACCGATAAAGGGATCGAGGGCATAAACAACACCCGCACCGATAAGGGCGTAAAAGGCAACACGAAGCCATCGGGGAAGTGCTTTAAGAAGCAGCACCGCCACAGCTTCGCACAGGAGTAATGTTGCACCCAGAGTAAGGGTGAGAGCAATACCGTAGCGAAGGCTTATCGCACCGCAGACTATGGCAAAAATACCCGTTGCCTGCGTGAGCACAGGATTATGGACAAAAGCTCCTTTAAAAAGTGAGGTTCTGACTTTAAGCACAGCATTTTTTATTCTGCTCATTCGTCGGCACCTCCCTTTTCTTCACTGAAAAGGTCATAGGCGGGAACATATTCCCCGACAGCTTTCTTCTCAGATCTTTTCTGATCTGAACGCTTCTGCTTTCTGACCTTTGCTTTGGGCAAAAGCTTATTGCTCACAGTTTCGCCCGTAAATGCGGGCCACAGAAGATTCATAATAAGCACCGAAAAAACGCAGGGGTCATAAATACTGCCGAAGCGGCGCAAAAGCATTGAAATTATACCTCCGATAAATCCGTATGCAATTGCTCTTAAGGGCTTGGCAGGTGAGGTGACGGGGTCATTTATAAGCATAAGGGCGGTGAAAATGAGACTGCCTGCACAAAGCTCAGATATAATACCCGTGATAATATCGGTGTTGACTCTGGGGAAAAGCAGAGCAAAAAGAGCCGCTGACACTATAAAAGAAGCTGAAGAAAGAAGCGTAAAGGGCTTTCTTAACATACGGTAAAGAAACACACCGAAAAGAGCCAGCAGGCTTGTTGTACCCGTTGCTCCCGGCAAAGTACCGCTCAGAAGCCGTGAAATGCCGAAAAGGTTAAGTCTTATACTGTTGCCCTCAGAAAGCATATCCAGAAGTGTTTTGCCTTTTTCAAAGCCTTCTGCCGAAGAGAAAACAGCAGTGAAGCCTTCTGCTGCATAGGTGAAGGTCTGCTCGGGGAAAAGCACTGCAACAAAGCAGAAGCCCGCTGCCGCAGGTAGAAACGGTGCGTTTCTACCGTCACCGAAGGGAAGCTTTGCCGCAATAACAGCAAAGGCTGAGGCCAGAGCACCCACGAAAAGGGGGGCAGATGATGGCAGAAGCAGAGCTATAAGCAGAGCCGAGGCAATAAAGCCGAGATCTGTGAAGCTTTTCTTTCTGAGCATAAGTGCAAAGCAGAGGTATTCACATATTGCCGAGCTGAAAAGGCAGACTGCCGCCTGATAAAGCACGGTGCTGCCGTTTATGAAAAAGCCTACAGCAAGAAGACCGACGGATAAAAGTACCGTGTCGGTATTGTAGCTTCTGTATTCTTTTTTGCTGATCAGAGTTTTTTCGGTCTTACCCAAAGGGAAAGCCTCCTTAATGGAAAATTTTTAGCGTTGAAAGAGAAAGTAAAAAATAGTATTATTGTTGTGAAAGAGAGGTGCCGACAATGAAAATATCAGCCACGGGAAAAGAAACCACGGTAATAGAATTCAGTAAAGAGGAGCTTGCGGCCTGCCGTCTTACATACGAGAATATTTCCCGCGACGTAATAAAAAGCAGAACGGCAATTTATACCATAATTACCGAAACGGCAAAGCTTTCGGGCAACGAAAAAATCATCGACGAAAGCACTGAAATCGATATCCTTCCCGACGGTGAGGGCGGCTGTGTGATAATACTCAGCAATGCCCGGAAAAAGAAGGCGGAAAAGAGCAGTGCCGTTTTTTCGGCTGAGTCTGCCGACGTTTTTTTAGATCTTGCAAAACATATCTGCCGTGAGGGTATAACGCTGTCACGCTTTTACGGTACCGATGACGGATATGTGCTTTATGCCGAGGGAGAGGAAAAGGCACTTGAGCGCTTTCACGAGTTTGCCGACGGCTTTTTCTGTGAAAGTAATTATCGCAGCCGGCTTGATGAATACGGCACACTGCTTATTGAAGCCGACGCCTTAGAAATACTTTGCGGCAGAGCTTCTGAGAAGTGAGATAGTTTCCTTCGGGTCATCCGAGCCGAAAATTGCAGAGCCTGCAACAAGCACGTTTGCGCCTGCCTTTGCAGCAATTTCTACGGTTTTGAGGCTTATGCCGCCGTCAACCTGAATATCCGTTTCAAGGCCGCGTCTTTCACATTCCTCACGGAGCTTTACGATTTTGGGCATCATATCCTCCATAAAGCTTTGTCCGCCGAAGCCGGGCTCAACGGTCATAACAAGCACCATACCAAGCTTATCGAGATAGGGATACACTGCCTCAATATCTGTGCCGGGCTTTACTGCGAGGGCGGCAACCTTACCGCTTTCACGGATAAGGTCTATGGTTTCTTCGATAGGGGAATCGGCTTCAACATGGAAGCATATAACGTCAGCTCCGGCTTTTATAAAGTCGGGGATATATTTTTTAGGGTCGCTTATCATAAGGTGGCAGTCGAAAACAAGGTCACTGCACTTGCGAAGACACTTCACGAGAGGAGCACCAAGGGTAATGTTGGGCACGAAATGGCCGTCCATAACGTCGATGTGAAGCCAGTCTGCGCCGCAACGCTTCATATTTTCAAATTCTTCACCCATTTTTGAGTAATCGCAGGAAAGGATTGACGGGGAAATTTTAATCATAATAAGCACCTCTTATTGATATTTAAATATATTTAGAGTATTATATCAATAAATAAGGCAAAAATCAAGAGCTGAGATATGCACGGCATAATAAGGCAGGTTTTTGTCTTTTTCTCTTGTATTTTCCTTAAGGGTAATATATAATAAAGCTATAATAATCCGAAGGAGAATAAATATGAACCTTATAAAGAGACTTATTGCAAGTATGACCGCGCTTATCACGGGCTTCACCTTTCTTCTCACTGCGGCATTTCAGGGCGGCACAGGCTTAGGCTTTGACAAAAAGGCTGAGCTTGACCTTACCTCAGATTTCCTTGCAGGTATGGAAAGCTTTATTGATGAGGCTGTGGCTGACAAATGGAGCGTAGGCTTTGCCAAAAATGAGCTTACCCCCGACGATTATGACGAGGAAAACTACTATCTCGGCGGCTATCTCAAGTTCCCTGCCTGTAATGCAACGGGCGTTATTGACGAGCTGTGGGTAAAGGCAGTTGTTCTCGACGACAACTCGGGCAGAGGCGCTGTTGCCTTTGCATGGATTGATGCTATCGGTCTTATGAACGGCGACGTTAAGCTTATAAGAGAGAAGCTGACAGACATTATCGGCAAAGAGGGAATAGTCAGCGTTAACGTGGGCGTTACCCATACTCACACAGCCGTTGATACTCAGGGCATCTGGGGCACTCTTCCCGAAACGGGCAAAAACGAAAAGTATATGAACGCTCTTGTTGAAAAAACGGCAGACGCTATCAGAACTGCTTACGAAACACGAAGCGAGGGTACTCTTTACTATGCAAGCGGTAATTACAAAAACTTCTTTACCGACGGCAGAGGCCCCCGCTCCTATGATGAAAATATTCACCTTTTCCGCTTTGTTCCCGATGACAGCGCGAAAAGAGAAATTCTTATCTCAAACTTCGGTGCACACCCCGTATACATCGAATGGGACAACACCAAGCTTTCAGCCGACTATCCCTACTATCTTTCAAAGGCAGTTGAGGAAAAATACGATGCTGACTTTATCTTCATTCAGGGCGCAATCGGCGGAACGATACACGGCGGACTCAATGCTTCAAACGGCATAACGGGTGAAACCGATGTTGAAAGAATTACACAGTACGGTGAACTGATTGCCGATGCTTTTGCAGAGCTTATTGCAAAGGCAGAGCCGGTGGAGCCTGTGCTCAATGTTGCTCACAGACAGGTTGAGGTAAAGGTTGACAACTTCATTTTCAGACTTGTTGAAAGAACAGGCATCACAAGCGCCAAGGGCTATTCCGATGACGGCGAAATAAAAATGACCACTGAAATCGGTTATGCTGAAATCGGTGAAAACATCAAGATTATTATGATGCCCGGTGAAGCCTTCCCCGAAATAATTTACGGTGGCTTCAGCACAGCGGAAAGCTCCTTCAACGGCACAGAGTATCCCTACCCCGCACTCAACACTCTTTTCGACGAGGACGACGAGGTGCTCACCTTCGGCCTTTGCAACGATGCAATAGGCTATATCGTACCCGATCACGACTACAATTCCAAGGAGTCTCACGAAATGATTTCCGTAGGCCCCGAGGCAGCCTCAACACTTTCAAAGGCATTTATTGAGCTTATAGGCGAGTATAACTGATAAAAAGGAGTAAATTATTATGAAAAAAATTATTGCTCTTATTTATTCGTTTATACTCACATTTTTCGGTGCTACCGTACCCGGTGACGACCTTGTGCCCGTTGCACCCCGTGAGGGTGTACCCACCGAGGAAAACATAGCACTTTTCCGTGAGATTTTTGAAACGGAAACCGCATGGCTTGCTTCTCTTCAGCTTGATAACGGTGCAATCCCTATGACTCCCGTGAAAAACGGTGAGGTAAGAATGAACCCTTACTTTGCAGACTTTGCGGCTCTCGCTCTGCTTGAAAAGGCTGATGAGTACGCCGATGAGGTCAGAGCCTATATGGACTGGCATTTTGAACATCTCAATACCGCAGAAACCGATTATAACGGTGTTGACGGCACCATATACGATTATCTTATCGAGGTCAGAAACGGCAAGGTTTCAGGTGAAACTATCGCTATGTATAAGCGCAATTATTCTTACGATTCAACCGATTCCTATGCCGCAACCTTTCTTTCGGTGCTTAACAAGTATTTCAACGAAACGGGCGACAGTGAATACATAATTTCTCACGCTGAGGAAATTGAGCGCATAATAAACGCTATGCTTGCTACTTACCACAAGGGTATGACTTATGCAAAGCCCGATTGGAAGGTAAAGTATCTTATGGACAACTGCGAGGTTTACGAGGGTCTGCTTGATGCTGTTGAGCTTTACGGCAACGTACTGAGCGGGCTTGGTGCAGACTATAAGGCAACTGCCGATAAATGTGCCGCTTGTGCCGTTGAGATAGCAGACACAATTGAGTCACAGCTCTGGTTGCCTCTTCTCGGCCACTACCAGGTGGGAGCTTGGAAAAACAGCGGTATTACCTCCGATGTTTTCCTTTGGGGTAAATATTATCCATGTGCAACCGCTCAGTTTTTTCCCATTATTCACGGGCTTATTGAGCCGAACACCGAAAGAGCAAATAAGCTTTACGATAAATTCTGCGAAAGCTATAATTGGGAAAACTTCGAATATGACGACGTTTTCTATTGGGGTGCAAATCTTCAGGCGGCAGTTATGATGAACGATATAGACCGCGTGGTTACCTATATGACCAACTACGCGGAGCTCACGGACGATCATGCTTATCCGCTTTATAATGCCGACGCGGCCAGAGTATGCCTTGGGGCAAGTATGCTGCTTGAGAGGTACGGGTAGGGTGACGAGTATAATCCGAACCCGCCCAAAAGCGTGTATTTTCGCGGCTTTTCGGCATTTCGGTTTTGAAAGGCGTCAGCCTGTCGGCACCCTCAATATCCAAAAATCCTGCAAAAATTCGCACTTTTGGGTCTGCG
>JAFWYB010000057.1 GCA_017517865.1 Clostridia bacterium
TGCGATTTTTTGCGGAGCGGATTTTTGGCAAGACAAGACACAAAACGCAGTAAATCCTATCGGATTTACGAGTATTTTAACGAAGTATTGGCGGAAATCCGCCCGTAAAAAACGGGGTTCGGATTATGCTCGCCACCCTAGGGGACTGTGACTGCTACTCTCTTTTTTACTTTATAGGTCTGTGCTTTGAGTTTATGGAAAAAGAGACCGAAATGAATAAATACTATGGCAAAATGCAGGAGCACGGAGAGGAAAATCTGTTTCTGCTTGCTTTTCATCCCTATTATCGCACTGCAAAATTTGCACACCGCAAGGGCGATAACGCCAAGGCCTTGAGATATTACGGCAAGGCGCTTTCAATCTATGCTGAAAAAGAGGAGCACCGTATAAAAAGGCAGAATATCGGACAACTCAGCTGTGATATGGCGACGGTTTATCTGAATATGGGTGACAGTGAGCAGTCGCGGCGATACATAGAAGCGTCAATTGCCGCAAACGCCGAAGAAAGCCCGCAGAGAAACTATGTGCTTGCCGTGCTGTGTGCGGCAGAGGGAAAAAGGGAGGAGGCGGCAGCGATTGCTGCGAGCCTGCCTGATTTTATGAGGAGTGAATGTGAGCGTGCCATTGCCGCTATAGGGTCAACCGATCTTATTTCTTAAAGCTTTCTTACGATTTGTGCAAAGCAGTTGAAAGAGACTGGGCACTGTAATATAATAAGGAATATGAGGTGAGAAATATGAAAAAGACTCTGTGTATTGTAATGTGTATTCTGCTGACGGCAGTGCTTATCTTCTTTTTCGCAGGCTTCGACAGTAACGTGAAAAACGCCGTTACCCGTGATGTTTCTTCGCAAATTTACTCTGAGGCTGATATTAACTCTGCAATTAAAACGATAAAAAGGGAGTTTGCTTTCTCGTGGAGAGGCTGTGAGCTTCTGGAAATATATTATGCAGGTGATGAGATGACCGTCGAGTGCCGGGAATGGGCGGAAAGGTACGGCGCCGATGAGGCTATCGTGCTTATATCAACCTTTAAGGTAAACAGGGCAGATTCCGCCGCAACTCTCAATGAGGGTGCTACCTATGATTGGTGGAACTGGATATTGGTAAGAAGCAAGGGCGGAAAGTGGAAGCACGTTGACCACGGCTTTCTGTAATAAGCTTATGGCGGAGTGTATGAGGCACTCCGCTTTTGTATTGATTTTTATTTTACGGTCTGATATACTTATGAAAAAGGAGAGAGGTCTATGCTGTTCAGTTTTAATGTCAATATCACCGAAAAGGATTATATTGATTTCAATATGTTCTGTATTCTCAACACGCCTTTCGGCAAGAAGCAGCTGAAAAGCTTCCGCATTATAAATTCGGCAATTCTTATTATGGGGCTTGTTGCCTGCCTGCTGATAGCAGGCTTTACTCCGGTCGGCTTTTGCAGTACGGTGCTTTTTCTGTGCGCTCTTGCAGCAATACAGGCTTGTGCGCCTAAGATTATGACCGCTTCAGTTAAAGCTCAGGCTAAAAAATTAAGCAGAAGCGGCAAGAAAGCTTATTCGCCTTGCTCTGTTTTGGAATTCTACGGTGAAACCTTTACGGAAACCGATGACGAAGCGAAAACCGAACAGAAATATTCTTCAATAGACAGAATCAGTATTATTGAAAACAGAATTATATATATCCATATAAACGATTTGCGTGCTTATCTGTTGCCGCTTTCCTGCTTTGAATCTCCGGGACAGTATGCTGAGTTTGTGGCATTCATCAGAAAAAAGTGCAATAAAGTTGACGTTTATTAAATTATAAAATACCGTAGGGTAATACTTAACGTCGGTTTGTTTCAGATGTGTTATACTGCCTTCAGACTGAAAATAATAGGTGGCTTCTATGTCAGAGATAATTAAAATAAGGGCGGTTATTGACCCCTATGAGGTTTCTGATGCGGGCGGAAAATTTCCCTCCGGTGACAGCTACGTGGTTTACCCCGCAAAGGACGGTACAGCGAACCATTCAATACGACTCAAGGTGTTTTACGATGCCTTGCAGGATATGGCTGCACTCAGAACTCTTGAAAAGCTGACCGACAGAAGAACCTGCCTTGACATAATTGAGGAAAAGGGTAAGCATAATATTACCTTCAGCAATTATCCCCACGATGAAAGATGGCTTTCCGAAACGAGAGAGGCTGTTAACAGTGCTATCAAAGAAAATTTTAAGAAATATTATTGACAAGAAAAACAGAAAGTAATATCATTATCTAACAAAGAATGTTGAAAGAAGGAGATAAAATGTCATTATTCAACGGTAAAAATCAGAATCAGTATATCGCGCCTGCGCAGATGCTCGAAAATCGCTATAAGAGCAGTATTTCAAATCTGCTTATAGTTGTGGCCTTTACGGCAGTGAACATTTTTCTTCTGGTAACAAATTCCAACAGCTATTTTCTTTTCTCGGCATATCTGCCTTATTTTGTGGCTGACCTGGCTATGTATATCTGCGGTAAATATCCTGCCGAATATTATTACGGCGACGAAATTTTCTACGATAACACCTACTTTGCACTTATGCTTGCATTTGCGGTGGTTATCCTGCTCGTTTATGTTCTGTGCTGGTTTATGGCAAGAAAGAAAAAGGTCGGATGGCTTATTTTCGGTCTAGTGTTCTTCTGCCTTGATACGGTTGCATTCGTTGTGCTTAACGGCGTATACTCAGAGGTAATAATCGACATAATCTTCCATATATGGGTTATCGTTTCCCTTGCGGGAGGTATCGCAACTCACAAGAAGATTAAGAAGCTTGCCGCACAGAGTGCCGAACCCGTGTATTACGAAAACGGCACGGAAGATGCAGAGTACCTGTCGGTGCAGAGTGAGGGCTATATTACCGAAGCAGAGGAGCTTCAGCAGGTCTGTGCCGACTCACCTGTTCTCAGAATGGCTGACCCTGATGTAAAATCAAGAATTTTTCTTGAGACTCAGGCGGCAGGTCACTATATCGTTTACCGCAGGGTTAAAAAGGTCAACGAGCTTATAGTTGACGGCAGAGTTTACGGTGAATATGAAGCTCTTGTTGAAATGCCCCACAATCTTGCGGCTGTTGTTGGCGGAACCACAATTGAAGCCGGCTGCGGTGCAGACAGTAAAATGTATATCAACGTCAACGGTGAAACCGTTGCCAAAAAGCTCAGACTTGTGTAAAATTAAGGCGGCACCCCGTGGGTGCCGCCTAGTACTTGTCTTTTTTCGGCTTGTGTGATACAATAATAATTCAGAATTAAGAAAATAAGGGAGAATGAAAGCTATGCTTCTTACAATGCTTAAAAGCAAAATACACAGAGCCACGGTTACACAGTGCGACCTTAATTATGTGGGCAGTATAACCATAGACAGTGCGCTTATGAAGGCTGCGGGTATTTACGAATATGAAAAGGTGCAGATAGCAGACATAGACAACGGCTCACGCTTTGAAACCTACGTTATAACCGGAGAGGAAAACAGCGGATGTATCTGTGTCAACGGAGCTGCTGCAAGGTGCGTGCGCAAGGGTGACAAGGTTATAATTATGGCTTACGCTCAGATGTCGCCCGAGGAGATCGGAGAAAATCAGCCGAAGGTTGTTTTTGTTGACGGCGAAAATGCTGTTACCGAAATCCTCTGCAAAGAAAAGCACGGAGAGGTCAGATAACGCTATGAAAAACAAAGCACTTATTATTTTTCTGCGCATTGTAATTGTTCTTGCAATTATAGGTATTATCGGTTTTTACGTATATGATATTTACGCCAACGGCACTCCTTACAGTGAAAACGTATTCAAGACCGCGGCGGTTGTTTTTGCTCTTATCGGTACTCTGGTTAAGCTTATGCCGCGAAGAGGAAGAAGAAATCTTCAGTTTTACGAAGCTCACTTCAAAGACGAGCTGGGTCAAGCCTTTGTGAATAAGCCGCGGCTCAGAAAGAAGCTTCTTTCTGCGGTAAGGCTTTTTGATGAGGGTAATTTCCGCAAGGCGCTTAAATATCTCACCGAGCTTTACAAAAAGGCTGAAAGCTCAAGAGACGGGCTTCCCGTAATGCTGTTTATTGCTCTTTGCTACAGCGAAGCCGGCGTTCCCGAGGAGGCCGTAAAGGTTTATCAGCGGATTCTGCAGGCAGATTACCGCAACGTAAGAGCTCACAGCAATCTGGGCTGTCAGCTTATGCGTATCGGTGATTTTTCCCTTGCACTTGAGCATTTCGGTGCGGCTATCGACTATAACCCCGGTCATTACTACGCTTATATCAACAGAGCCAACTGCTATTTCCGTAAGGATGATTACGAAAACGCCGAAAAGGATGCTCTTGAGGCTCTTGAAATAAAGGGTAACGGCAGGGAAGCGGCATCATTGCTTGCTATACTTTCAGCTGTTAAGGGTGATAAAGAAGCGGAAAAGAAATACAGCCGCATTTATGTGAACAACGGCGGTGACGGCAATGAGCTCAAAGAAGCAATAGCTCATTATCTTGCGGCTGAAAACGAAAAGCGTGAAGATGAAGAATGAGTCCTTCGTGTGAGATGATGAAATGAAGATAATAGGACATATTTTTACGGATTTTACCACAAAGTTCGGTATTCCGCGTCAGAGCGGTATAATAAAGGAAGCAACCGGCTGTATTGTGCTTGAAAAGGAGTACAGAGTCAGAGAGGCCTTCCGCGAGCTGGAGGGCTTTTCGCATATCTGGCTTCTGTGGCAGTTTTCAGAGGCGGTGCGTGATAAGTGGAGTCCTACCGTAAGACCGCCTATGCTTGGCGGCAACAAAAGGGTAGGTGTTTTTGCAACACGTTCTCCTTTTAGACCCAATAACATAGGACTTTCGGCGGTAAAGCTTGATAAAATTGAATACAGTGACGAAAAAGGACCCCTTCTTTTTGTCAGCGGAGCAGATCTTATGAACGGTACTCCGATTTATGACATAAAGCCCTATCTTCCCTACGCCGACAGTATTCCCGATGCGGTGGGAGGCTTTGCGCAAAGCGCTTTGAGAGCGAAGCTGGAGGTTGAAATTCCCGCAGAGCTTGAAGAAAAATTCCCTGCCGAAAAGCTCAGCCTTCTGAGAAGCGTTCTTGCAGATGACCCGAGGCCTACCTATATTGAAGACGGTGAAAGAGAATACGGCTTTGAGCTTTGCGGCTGCGAAATCGGCTTTAAGGTGAAAGAGGGAACGGTCACCGTTACGAAAATTGAGCATCAGTAACCTTTCTTTTCTGAACAGCTATACTGTTCAGTGAGAGGGGGTTGACTGATGCTTACTGTTTTTGCGGGCATAATTCTGCCTTTTTTGGGTACCGCTTTCGGTGCGGCGGCAGTGTTTATTCTGAGAAAAAACGATGAGGCTCCGGAAAAGGCTCTCGGCGGCTTTGCTTCGGGAGTGATGGTTGCCGCCTCGGTGTGGAGCCTGATAATTCCCGGTATAGATATGAGCTCGGCACGGGGCAGGCTTGCCTTTCTGCCCGTTGTTTCGGGTATGGTGCTGAGCTTTGCCGTTATGACGCTTTCAGAAAAAATACCGGCAAGGCGGCAGGGGAAAACGTCTCTTCAGGTCTTTGCCGTAACTCTTCACAATTTTCCCGAGGGTATGGCTGTAGGATTGATGTTTGCCATGTGGCTCAGAGGTGACGGTGAGGGGCTTGCGGCTTGCTTCACATTTTCACTTGCAATAGCTCTGCAGAATATTCCCGAGGGAGCTATAATTTCAATGCCCTGCCACTCAGCGGGAGAATCAAGACACAGGGCTTTTTTCAAGGGCGTTGCCTCAGGTGCCGTTGAACCCTTGGGTGCAGTGCTTACTCTTGCGGCAACAGGCTTTGCTCAGAGGCTTCTTCCGGTGTTGTTCGGCTTTGCGGCAGGCGCTATGCTTTACGCTGTATGTGAGGTGCTTTCGCAGAAAAGCGAAAAACACGCTTTTATATCAAGACTTTGCTTCGGCTTCGGCTTTTGTCTTATGATGTCAATGGACGTTGCGCTGGGGTGACGGGTGTATCCCAATCGTAGCTTAAGGTGTTGATTTTTACGGCCTTTCTGCGGGCTCGGATTATTCCTGTCACTCCGGTACTTTGAATTACAGTCTGCGCGGGCGGCATAGGACAGTCCGCGCAGACGATGTTTATGCTGTGCGAAGGTGACATAAAATAAAAAAAGATGCGTTTCTGCTTGACTGGGGCTTGTTGCAGTGCTATTATAAAATAGTGAACAAATATTAAATTCACGGGAGGAAAAATTATGAAGAGAATTATTGCAGTTGTTCTTACAATGGTTCTGCTTGCGGGTATATGTGTTCCCTTGAGTGCATCCGCCCTCTTTTTTAAAGAGGAAAATGAGCCTGCACTCAGGCTTGTTGTTCCTGAAAACTGGGAGATGCTTGAGGGCGACAGCCGTACGGTTGATTACAGCGTGGACGGAACGGAAAACCGCGTGCTTACATGGAGCACTGAGCCCTCTGAGGTTGCCTCGGTTGACCAGTGGGGCAGAGTTACGGCTAAAAAGGCGGGTACCGTAACCGTAACCGCCGAAAACAAGGATGGTCTCAGCGCCAGTGCGGTGCTTACCGTTGTTTCAGAAAACACCAAGACAGACGGTGAGCTTAAAAAGGTTGATTACAGCCTCGGTGCAGTTGAGGAATCTGACCTTCTTCAGAAGATTGTTACAAGATATGAAAAGGGCAATGCCGACGTACCTGAGAAGGTGAGTGACGAAAGCGGATACGCCGCTGCACAGACTGCTGAAACAAAGGGTGGCGTTAAGTGGGAGATAACCGAATACGGTGTGCTTCGTACCGATGAAAAGGCCGCTAACGTAAGAGATGTTTATCAGCGCTTTATGGGCGACAGATATTTTTACAGTGCAGACACAACCGATGGCAAGGTGCTTGCAATCTTCTCCGACGGTGAAAACGGTATATGGACTGTTATGGCTGAGGGTTATACACACATTGAAATGGTACGACTCAGCGGCACAGACAAGGCGGCTCAGATGAGTGAGGAAACACAGAAATATGTTGCAAGACGAGGTATGGTTTCAAACGCCTACTTTATCGACGGCGAGTGGAAGCCTGAGGAAAGCGACAACGACGGTCTGTGGACTTCAATGTACGGCGGCGGTGAGCTTATGCGCTATGCAGTGCTCCGTGACGACCCCGATGCAACACCCGAGGAAGTTGAGCAGGCAAGAAAAACTGCTACTCTTTCAACGGAGGCAGTGCTCTTCCTTACATATATTTCAATGCGTGAGGGTACTGTTGAAAGCTATTACAGAGTACAGAGAAACGGCTCCGTAACAGACCCGGAAACAGGCAAATACTATACTGACGAGGCTCTGCTTAACGGAGGCGACTATTCGCAGAATGTGCCTTATGACAGCCCTGCGGCTAAGTTTGAAAAGATGTATTCAGACTATATGAAATGGGGCAAGAGCTCCTATATCCAGGATGAAGACCATCTTGCAATTTATAACAAAGAGGGCTGGGCAAACAACCAGCTTGAGCCCGATGCAGACTATGCAAAGAGAACGAGACTTCTTGAGGGCTTCTGGGCAAGAACCTATTCCTTTAAGGATGAAAACGACGACTTTGACGCTTATGCCTACTGGAGCCACAACGGCGACGGTACCGCAACGGGCGTTTCAACCAAGACCTACGGTGACGGAAGCGATTTCCTTCTTCATAACGAGAACTACCGCGGTCTTGAGGTTAATGCTACCGGTGAGATTCCCGAAAGATTATGGAATGACCTTATCGGCGAGGGTTATGAGATAGAGGATATCTTTTATAAGGGCGATACAAGCTCCGACGAAATTATAGGACACCTCTTCCTTTACAAGCTTGCTTACGACATTCTCGGCCCCGAGGACCCTGAGCTTGCAGCACTTCTTGAAGAGACTATGGAAAAGTTTGCTCAGCACCTGGTGGATAACTCCTATTGCCTTGTTGACGGCTCAGGACAGCCTACCACATGGGGTAAATTCTCAAGAACCTATCTGCATAACGGACAGAATCTCGGCGGTGCGGCCCTTAACTCAATGGTGCTTCTTTGTGCCTTCAAGGTTGCCGCCTATATAACGGGCAATCAGAAGTGGGAAGACGAATACAGAATGGCAGCTCTTGATGAGGGCTATCAGTATGCACAGGTAATGACTCAGCAGAGAGAACGCTATCAGATGTCAATTCTGGAATATGCAAACAACGTAAGCCCCGTTCTCGGCTTCATTCTCAGACCTATTGTCGGTACTGAGATGTTCAATACAATCCACAGAATCATTATCAACTATTCCGACGAGGAAATGGCAATGCTCGGCTTCTACATCCTCTTCCAGCTTGAGGATGACGAGGAGCTTCTCGGCTATTACCGCGAGGCACTTGAGGGTTGGTGGTTCTCAATTCAGTACAGCGAAAACGCACTCTGGTATTACATTTATCAGCTTGCATATCCCAATGAGGCAAAGACAGACTTTTACGGTAATGAGCTTGTTGATACGGCACAGTGGGTGCTCAGCAGACACCCGATTGACCTGAGAAGATATCTTGCTTCAAACTCAAAGCGTGACGATGTTCAGGAGCTTGACCTTGACGATGTGGGCATCGGCGGAACAAGTGAACTTTCCTTTGATCCCAATGCGTACACTCCGCCCTTCTGGAACAGTGACAATCAGATTCTCAGAATGGTGGGTATAGTTCTCGGTCTCGGTAAGTATCAGTGGAAGGTTGCTCCCGCTGACGAAAGAGCTCTTCATAAGTATAACGGCTCAACCTACGAAATGGATAACTGCCATAACATTTATGAAATGGAAGGCTCAACAACCTACACCCTTCCCTACTGGATGGGACGTTACCACGGTATGCTAGAGGCATAACAAATAACAAAAGGGGATGTGAAAAACACATCCCCTTTTATTAGTAGTAAGTAGTAAGTAGTAAGGATTTGACTTGCAAAAAATAAAGCTAAGCAGTACATTAAGGCTTTATATAAAGTATCGGAGATACCTTCACTGTGAAGATGTCTCCGATACTTGTTTTTTTTTGTTTGAGTGACAGGCCTTATTCGGCAAAGTCTGTTGCGGTTGCAGTTTCAAAGATTTTAACTGCTTTTTCAGAGGGAGCCTTATCAATAAGTGAGAAGATGATGCAAGCGGCAAGACCGACTATAAAGCCGGGAAGAATTTCGTAAATGCCGGTTGATTTTGTAAGGAATAAAAGCCAGCAAACATCTGTTACGGCACCGCACACAACACCTGCGATTGCGCCCTTGTAGGTGGTACGCTTCCAGAAGAGTGAGAGAATAATAACGGGACCGAAGGAGGCTCCGAAGCCGCCCCATGCGTTTTCAACCATATTCATAATAGCCTGTGCACCGCTGCCCTTGCTGTTTGCGATGAAATAAGCAACTACAGATACGATAACAACTACTATTCTGCCCACCCAGAGAGTTTCCTTATCGGAAGCATTCTTTCTGAAGATGGGCTTGTAGATGTCGCTTGTGAATGATGAAGAAGCAACAAGAAGCTGAGAGTCTGCCGTACTCATTGCGGCAGCAACGATAGCAGAAAGAAGAATACCTGCGATGAAGCCGGGGAAGAGGGTGTTTACAAGTCTGATAAAGACTGTAGCCTGAGCACCGTTATCAACGAGCTCCTGACCGAACATCATTCTGCCGAGAATAGCAATTGCAATAGCTGCACCGAGTGAAAGAATAACCCAGATAATTGCGACCGTTGAAGAGGTCTTGATCATTGAAGCCTTTTTAACTGCCATAAATCTTACAAGAATGTGGGGCATGCCGAAGTAGCCGAGACCCCATGAAAGACCGGTAATGATTTCCTGAGGCTTAGCGGCAAAGGGGTTGGTGTTGAATGTCTGCTCTGCACCGTCAACAAGAAGAGTGAGCTTTGAAGCGTCAAGGTCCTTGGTAGCAAGAATGACGATGGGTACTGCAAGAAGAGCAACAAGCATCATAAGACCCTGGAAGAAGTCTGTCCAGCAAACTGCCTTGAAGCCGCCCGAGAAGGTATATGCAAGAATAATAAGTGCGAAGATTGCAAGAGCAATACTTTCCTTACCTGCAAGCTGAGGAACAACTGAGGTAAGAACTGTTGCACCTGCAACAAATGATGAAGCAACATAAATCGTAAAGAACACGAGGAATACGACAGCACAGATAATCTGCAGAGCGGGGCTTGTTGCAGCAAATCTGTTTGTCATATACTGGGGAAGAGTGATGGAATCGTTTGCCGCCTTTGAGAAGTTACGCAGTCTCTTTGCAACAAAGATCCAGTTAAGTGAGGTGCCCAGAGCAAGACCGATACCGATCCATACCTGACCCATACCGAAGGCGAGAATGCTTCCGGGGAAGCCCATAAGAAGCCAGCCGCTCATATCTGATGCCTGAGCGCTCATAGCTGTTACCCAGGGACCCATTGAACGACCGCCGAGGAAATATTCCTCTTCACCGCCGTTTTTGGAACGGTACATAAAGAAAATACCTATTCCGAGAACGGCCGCAAAGTAAATAATAAATGCGAGAAGTTGTGAAGTCATAAAAACATTCCTTTCTTTATCGTGTTAAAGCAATAAAACAATATTACCATAAAAGGAAATAAAAAGTCAAGCAAAACGGCAGATTATAAGAAAAATACGGTGTGATTTGGTGTGGAAAGAGAGCGAACTGTGCGCAAACTCGGGTGAAACCACCTTAACCGTTTCAATAATTCTTTTTTTTGTTTGTTTTGCACTGGATGATTATATTACGCTTACTGTATTTTTAAATGATATATCACTTGCGTGATATGATATACAGCTAAGCCGTATGATATCTTTGCATTGCAAATATGATATAAGAACCCGACCCGCTGACGAAATCAAAGATTTCGAGCGGGTGCCCCGGAACCTTGTTATTCGCTTCGCTCATAATAATATCCGTTCCCTTAATACGCGAAGCGTATATCATCTGCGAAGCGGATATCATTGAAAAAAGTCACCCTTGTCAGTAGACAAAAGTGACTTTTTTCGTGGCACCCCCTGCGGGAATCGAACCCACAACTAACCCTTAGGAGGGGTTTATTATATCCATTTAACTAAGGAGGCATATGTTTCAGTCTGAAGAATATATATTGAAAGGCTTATTAACGGCGCGGTGGGAAATAAGGCTTCTGCAACCGTTTAAATAAAGCGGGTCAATAACGTATTTATGATTTTACCATTGTTTTATCTTTATGTCAACCGCTATTTTTTTATCCGTGTAATAAATTATCTGCGTTTTCACTTTTTTAATATTTGGCTTTACAGACACGTTTTTTATCTCACTTTTATTAACAAACAATGAATATTGTGCCGTTTTGCTTCAATTTATTCTTGCTTTATGATATAATCCGCTGTTAGAATGTCAGCATAAAAATATGCTTACGAAGCAAAAAAATCTCAGAATTTCAGGAGGATCTTTAAAATGAAATTACCGCCTATTGTCCCGGGTGCGAGAGTTGAAGCCTATCCCGAAACAACTATGTTCGGTGCTATTGAGGCTGCTGCCAAAAGGCTTCCCGATGCTCCTGCACTTGACTTTATGGGTAAAATAACAACATATAAAACCTTTGTTGAAAGAATTGAAAATGCTGCAAGAGCTTTTGTGAAATACGGAATTAAAAAGGGAGACAGAGTAACTATCTGTATGCCCAACACTCCTCAGGGCCTTATCTGTCTTTACGCTCTTAACCGTATCGGTGCAGTTGCAAATATGGTCCACCCCCTTTCCTCTCAGAAGAATATAACCTTCTATCTTGATTATTCCGAAAGTAAGATGATTCTTACTCTCGACCAGTTCTATGAGAAGGTAAGAAAGGCTGTTGACGAATCAGAAACAAACGCAACAATTCTCACGGCGCGTATCCAGAATGAGCTTCCCTTCCCCAAGTCTGTGCTTTACAAGTACGCTAAAAACAGACAGAACCTCAAGTTCCCCACAAAGGAAACCGACCTCGTCTGGGCTGACTTTGAAAACAGCGGAGCAGGCGCAGAGCTTCCTGCTGTTGAGTTTGACAAGACACGTACGGCGGTTATTCTTTACAGCGGCGGCACAAGCGGTACCCCCAAGGGTATTATGCTTTCGGATTTCAATTTCAATGCACTCGGCTGTCAGGTTGCCGAAATTGCAGGCTGCAGACTTGATTACGGCACGAAGTTCCTTTCGGTTATGCCTATCTTCCACGGCTTCGGCCTCGGTATCGGTATTCATACCGTGCTTCAGAATAATGCCCTTTCAATTCTTATCCCGCAGTTTACAAAAGAGAGCTATGCAAAGGCAGTGCTTAAGAATAAGCCTAACTTTATTGCAGGTGTTCCCACTCTTTACGAAGCACTTCTTAAGGTTGATATCTTCAACGGTAAGGACCTTTCATTCCTTGTGGGCGTATTCAGCGGCGGCGACTCACTCAGCCCCGAGCTTAAAAAGAGGGCAGATGCATTCCTTAAGGAACACGGCGCAAATGTGCAGATACGAGAGGGCTACGGACTTACGGAGTGTGTAACCTGCTCATGCGTAACTCCCGTTGACAGGTCAAAGGAAAGATCAATCGGTCTTCCCGTGCGTGATATGGTTTACAAGGTAGTTGAGCCCGGCACCTTCAACGAGCTTCCGCGCGGAGAAATGGGTGAGCTCATTATCTCAGGCCCCACGCTTATGCTGGGCTATATGAAGGCTCCCGAAGAAAATGCAAAGACGCTTCGTACAGATGAAAACGGTGTAACGTGGATGTTCTCGGGCGATATGGGCTATATCGATGAGGAAGGCTTCGTTTACTTCAAGCAGAGAATCAAGCGTATGATAGTCACAAGCGGCTATAATGTATATCCTACCCACATAGAAAACATTCTTGACAAGCACGAGGCAGTTGACTATTCCTGCGTTATCGGCGTCAAGGATGACTATAGAATGCAGAAAATCAGAGCATATATCGTACTCAAGCCCGGTTTTGAAAAGGGTGAGGAAACAAAGCAGAGCATTCTCAACCACTGTAAGCTTTATCTCGATGCTTACGAAAAGCCCAGAGAAATAATATTCAAAGACGAGCTTCCCAAGACACTTGTAGGCAAGGTTGCTTACCACTCACTTGAGGAAGAAGCAGAAAAGGAGATGGCAACGGCATGACCTTTCTTGAAAAACTGAAGGTACGCAGAGGCTACAATTTCAACCGTGTTGTAACAATGACTCTTATCAATATTCTTAAGGGTAAGGTTATTAACGAAAATAATGTTCATCTTGAATATTATAAGCCGAAGCACAAGAGCTTTATTCTCATAACCAACCATACTGAGTCCTTTGACCCGGGTTATGAGATGGCAGCTATGAAAAAATATATCCGCTACGTTGCTTCAGACCATACAACAAGAATGAAGACCGGCTGGCTTTATACAGTAATCGGCGGTGTCATAATAAAGCACAGAGACAGACCTTCCTCTGAGCTTACCGAAAACATTATAAAGAATCTCAATGCAGGCATTCCCGTAGGCCTTCACGCCGAGGGCGCTATGACCTCTAACGGTCAGACCGGCTTTATTTCAGAGCATACGGGTCAGCTTGTAAAGGATTCAGGCGCCGCACTTATTACCTACCGTTTTGTAGGCGGCTACTTGAGAAAGCCCCGTTGGGCTGAAAGTCCCAGAAGCGGCCCTATTATCGGTCATGTTGTAGGTGAGTATTCACCCGAGGAGCTCTCAAAGATGAGCGTTCATGAAATTACAGAGCTTATCAGACGCGATACATACGTAAATGTTTACGACGAGCAGAAAAAGGATCCTAAGGAATATGCGGGCGAAAATCTTGCAGAGCACGTTGAGCGTATTCTTTACGTCTGCCCCAAGTGTAATCAGGTAGGCACCCTCCACTCAAAGGGCAACAGCCTTACCTGCGAGTGCGGTTACAGTGTTGATATGGGTAACGACGGTCTTTTCCACGATACCGGTTCGGGTCTTATCCACGATAACGTACTTTCCTGGGATTTGTGGCAGAGAGAAGTCTGGAAGGAAAGAGTGCTTGCCGCTAAGGCGGGCGAGTGCATCTTCTCAGAAGAGGGACAGATTGTTAAGAAGGTTGAGGGAGACGAGGATTCAGTTCTTACCGAGAATGCAAAAATCAGCCTTTATCCCGAAAAGTTCGTTGTTGAATATGACGGTGAAACAATCACAATGGATATGGATAAAATCAAGCAGGTTTCACTTTCACACAAGGATGCACTTCTCATTGTTGATGATAAGATTTTCCTTGATATCAGATGTCGTATCCCGCGTTCACCGAACAAATATATTGCGGCGTGGAGATATCTTACCGGTAAGGAATATTATTGAGCAAAACGAAAACCGCCTTTTATGGGCGGTTTTTTGTGATTTTCGGAGGGACGGTGTTTCGAAGTGACGGAGAGGTCATACTTTTTTATCTTTATGTTGTACAAAGGAGCAGCCCGCCATCGCTCGTGCCGCTATGGCACGAACCCTTCCACCGCTGACGCGGTCACCCTTCCCTTTCAGGGCAGGCGATATAAGGTGGCTCCTACGGAGCAATTATAACTTTGTCCTGAGCGACAAAGGAAGCAAAACGCCCTTTTTTATGGTCACGGCGTTATTTATTTAAATATTCGAGTAGTCCGCCTTACGCCACGATACCAAGGTTAGTAGTCAGTAGCCAGTAGCCAGTAGTCAGTAGCCAGTAGTCAGTAGCTAGTAGTAACGCGCCATCGCGAAATGAAACTGCAACGTGTTCCCCGCGGAATAAAACAAGGTAACTTGCAGAAGATAAAGAGGCATTCTCTGACTTAAACCGACTCGGGAGCGGTCGGCGAATGTCGGAATATACGGTGCTTGAGGTGCAGACGATGCCATTAGACAAGTTCAACAGCCCGACGGAGAAGTACAACCAAGCGGTCATCTTGATTAAGCCTACAAGTAAGCTGAGCTGTGAAGCTCCCGAGCTGCGGTAAAGCTGTCACGGAGAAATATGAGCCCACGAGTTTGATTAAAGCTTTATGAAAAGTACAGCCTTTCAGTTTGTTTAAACAGATATTGAAATCCTCAGCGAATCGGCTTTCGGACTCCTTGCACCAAAGCGTGTTTTTGCTTCCTTTTGTCACAACCGACAAAAGGAAGTGCCCAAGCGGCATGAGCGAAGACGAGTAGAGTCTTTGTACAATATGAAGATTAAAAAGCACTCGTGTACTCCTCTCTGTCGCGTTGCTACACCTCTCATTTCGTAACAGGTAACAACAATTGTCTTTTTATTTAACATAAAGATAAAAAGAAAGCCCTACACTGAGTAAAGCTTTCTTTTTCTTATAATAATCCACGCCGCAAGCACAATAACTCCCATACCGCTTATTACGGCTCCCGGTATTATGCCCGGCACAGTATATTTCATCTCAATCTCATGACTGCCCGCAGTTATTTCGGCACCGCTGAGATAACCCGCAATTTTTACGAGTGGTACCTCTTCACCGTCGATGTAAAGGCGCCAGCCGCCGTCGTGAGCGATTGTGAAAAGCAATACACCGTCCTCGTCGGAGGTGACAGTACCGCTGAAACGGTCGGTGTCAAAGTCGGTGAGAGTCATACCGCGATCTCTGAGCTTTTCTGCCTGAGCCGGTATGTTGGGCAGATACTCGCCCGTGAGGGCAAGCCAGAGTGCCGTTTCTGCATCGGTGCCGGCATTGTGGGCATAAAGGTCAAAGTCAAGAATGCCTTTATGTGCAACAAAGCCGAGAGGAAGAGCGTTTTCGTTGTGTACTACGGTGCCGTCCTCCTGCATAACGTATTCAATGCCGAAAAGAGCGTTTCTTATTGCGCTCTGATAATAATAGACGCTTACATTTTTAGCGTAGCGTGGAATGCCGAGCTGCTGAAAGAAGTTATAGGCATCTGCGCTCATTGTGGAGGAATAGTATGTGATGCCTTTGTAGGAATATTGCTGCGGATAGTTGTTTTTGTTTACGTCAGCCCACTCAAGCCGCATAAAATCCGATTCGTCGTCAAGGGCGGCAAGTGATGACATTTCGGTGTCATATCTTCTCAGCGATGAGCCGAGAGAAGCCCATACGTTTTTTCCGAGCTGAACAGAGGCGTTTGCGCTTACTTCAAAGCATATCACTATTGAAAGCGCGCACAGAATAAGCTTTTTCACGGAAATTGCCGCGACAAAGCTTGCAGCAAAGGAAAGGGCAAGGAAGATGAAAAGAAAGCTCTGCCTTCCGGGCAGCTGATTAGGGTAGTGGAAGCCGTGCCACACAAATTCGCCGAGATTGAGGCTCATTGTAAAGAACATAAACAGCAGAAAGCTGAAAGCAAGAAGCTTGTTTTTCAATTCTATTTTCTTTGTGAAAAGTGCGGCGGGCAGAAGAAGTGCCGCTATAAGACCAAAGTAAAGGTTAGGTGCCTGAAATTCCAGAGAGGGCTCCTGAAAGGGGAGAAGGCGCATAAGCATTTCTTTTACGGTATATTTCATTTCGAGAGAGCCCTCGAAGCCAAGCTCGCTTGCGAGTGTAAGCGAAAGAGCCTTGTATACGGGAAGAAGCACGATTGCCGCCAACGCCGCCGCAAGAAGCGAGGAAAGAGCAAACCTTACTCCCTTAAAGAAAAATTCCTTCAGACCGTATTTGTCTCTGAGGGCAAGATAGATAAAATAAAGACAGACGAAAATGCAGACCATATAGCTCAGATAAAAGCAGGACCACATTGAAAGAAAAAGGGTGATTACGTAAAGAAAGGGAGACTTCTTTTGATTAAGCTTTTCGAGACCGAGTATGACGAGGGGCAGAAGCAT
Organism: Clostridia bacterium; assembly: GCA_017517865.1. GTDB lineage: Bacteria > Bacillota > Clostridia > Oscillospirales > Acutalibacteraceae > UBA6857. Next base: position 16,812 of record JAFWYB010000057.1, read on the forward strand.
AACGATATCCGCCCACATAAACTGGTTTGCAAAGGCCAGGGCATAGCCGCTTATTCCGTAGCAGACGGAAAGAAGTGGGAAGGCAACCAGCTTTTTCGTCTCGTTTGCCTTGCAGTGAGTTTCATAAAGGCGATAATAAAAGAAAACCGAAGAAAGGCTGAATTTCAACGCGATGAGCAGGTTTATACCTACAAGCTGAGCAGAGTGAGGCAGGAGGTATATAAGCACCCACAGAGGGCTGTTTGTATAGTAAGCGCTCTGCGCCCAGAGGTTAAAGCCGAGAGCACCGTTGAAGCTGTAAAAAAGCTCACCCTCCTTTATAGCCTCAGACATATTTTCCAGCATAGGATAGTACTGTGAAAAGCCGTCCATTGAGCAGAGGGTTCTTTCGCCGAAGGGTGCAATTCCTTTGAGCATAAAGCCTATGAAAACAGGAAACAGGGGCATGAGAAAAGACAGCGTGCAGCCGATGAAAAGCGGTCTGTCAAGGCCTTCGAAGTGTTTTTTCATTACTTCACCTCTTTCGTGATATTATGAGTATAACACTGTTGCTTAAATATATCAAGAGATAAAATAAAAAGGAAGCAGCCGTTATAACTGACTGCTCCCCGTGTATTATTTTGCTTTGTTATATTTTTCAAGCGGAGTTTCGATTGTGTCAAGATAAGCGTTACAGTCGTCAAGGCCGGGGCCTACAAGAGTCATTGTCCTGTTATAGGATTCCTGAGCGCTTTTAAGGCCTCCCGAGGTTTTGTCCAGCCCGAGCGCAGAAGCATCCATATTTTCACTCAGAGGTACGACCGAGTGTACCGCCTTTCCGCTTTCATTGTAAAGGTGTACCCAGGTCGGGGTAACGTCAACGCTTTCAAAGTAAACGCTTCCGTCGCTGTATTTTGAGAAGGTCATTTCGAAGATTGCGCCGTCCTCGGTGTGACCTGTCTGAAGACCCATAAGATTTCTTCTCTGGTTTGAAACGAAGTTGCCCACGGAGTAAATGCACACCGTTTTGCTCTCTCCGTCGGTTGAGGTGAGAAGCTCAACGGGCTCAACAACGTGAGGGTGACCGCCGACGATAACGTCAACGCCTAAATCGCAGAGCTTCTGTGACATATGCTTCTGCCAACTGTTCTTTTCAAGGCGGTATTCGTCACCCCAATGCATATAAACGGTGAGAACCTCAGCGCCGTCCTGCTTCATAAGACCGAGCTGCTTTTCTATATCGGAATAGAAGGTGTCGATGTGGTCATAGTCAAAGGAGTTTATAAGGGGAGAGGTCTTTTCGTTCATGGGAATACCGTTGAGTGCCTTTACGGTCTGCGAGTCGTAGGGGGTTTCGTAGGTGTAGCAGATAAAGCCGAACTTTATGCCGCCCACGTCTTCGATAAGGTATCTCTTTTCGTCCTCTGTAAGGTAGGTGCCGGTATGGTCAAAGCCTGCCTTGTCAACCGCCTCAACGGTTCTGAAAAATCCGCTTTCCATTGAATCGTAGGTGTGGTTGTTTGCGGTGAGCAGGCAGTCGGTACCCATAGCCGTAAGGCTGTCGAGAAGACTGTCGGGGGTGTTGAAGCGCGGATAGGTTGAATATTTTCTGCTTTCGTTACCCGCAAGGGTGGTTTCAAGGTTGAGCACGAAATAGTCGTAGGCTGCGGCGGTTTCATTCACATAGGTAAAAAGCTTGTCGAAGCTGTAGGTGCCGTCACCGTTGTCGGCACTTTCGAGAATAGGCTTATGAATGAGAATATCACCTGCTGAGGCTACCGTGACGGTTGAGACTACATAGGGCGTCGGATCTGCCTCAGTGGTCGGCTCCGGGGCAGTGGTTTCCGTCGGGCTTAAAAGGCTTATGTTCGGTGCGGGAGTCCTGCCGCCGCCTGCAACAAAAACAACAGTTACGGATATTATTGCAACGATGAGCACTGCAATTGCCGCTATAAGTATCTTTGCGGCACCCTCGCTGCCGGTTGCTTTATTTTTATTTGTCATAATTTCACGTCCTTATCAGTTGCAGATATAAGAATAAACGGTTTTCTGCAGATTTTCCGCCGCTACGTTGATAAATGCCCGTCTGTTTATATCCGCCGGATTATAAAAGGATTATACCACCTGAGGGAAGGGAGGTCAAGAAAAAAGCAAATTTTATTTGACATCCTGCGGGTTTTGTATTATTATATAATTTATATTGTGAATACTATATATGTATATATTTTCAGAAAGGCAGTGTTTAAAATGAGTTCATGTTCAGGTAACTGTTCATCCTGCTCCTCATCAGATTGCAAGGACAGAGATCCTCATCTCAAGCAGAATGAATTCAGTGATATTAAAAAGATATATGCTGTTGTAAGCGGCAAGGGCGGTGTAGGTAAATCATCGGTTACCGCTATGCTCGCTTCGGCTATGCAGGCAAGAGGTAAGCAGGTTGCCGTTCTTGATGCGGATATCACAGGTCCCTCAATACCCAAGATGTTCGGCATTGAAGGCAGAGCTGAGGCAGATGCTTCAGGTATTATACCTGCAGTAAGCAGGACCGGCATAAGAATAATGAGCATCAACCTTCTTCTTGAAAGTCAGGATGCTCCCGTTATCTGGAGAGGTCCCGTAATAAGCGGCGTTATCCAGCAGTTCTTTACCGATGTAGCCTGGGGTGACGTTGACTATATGTTTGTTGATATGCCTCCGGGAACAGGCGATGTACCTCTTACCGTTTTCCAGAGCCTTAAGGTTGACGGAATAATCGTTGTAACAACACCTCAGGACCTTGTAGGACTTATCGTTTCAAAGGCGATCAATATGGCTTCAATGATGAATGTTCCCATTGTGGGTATTGTTGAAAATATGAGCTATTTTACCTGCCCCGACTGTGATAAAAAGCATTACATCTTCGGTGAGGGCAAGACAGATGAGGTTGCTGAAAAGTTCGGAATTCCCGTGCTTGCAAAGCTCCCCATTGATACAAAAACTCCCGCACTTGCAGATAAGGGCGCAATAGAGCTTGCGGACATTGATGCCTTCGGCGATATTGCCGCCGCTCTGTAAAGTTAATATATCCTTAACATCGTTATGTTGATTTGGAATAATTTGTAGTGTAATATTAAGATTACGGCAGTCTGACCGGATAAAGCTAATCAGCTTCGTTTTATACTGCCGTAAAATATCCCGATCTCAAAGGAGATAACAGAATGAAAAAAATTCTAAAAAGAGTGTTTATAGGCCTGCTTTGCATCATCGTTGCTTCGGTTGCGGGCGTCTGGGTGCTTCTTTCCTCAGGCGGAAAGGATATAGAGGACCGCATTGTGACCGATGCCGCAGGCAGTACATACCGAGTCCATGTTGAAAAGGACACTACATACGCAATCGTTACCGATGCAGACGGAAAAATCTGGGGCGCGGATTTTGACGGCGATACGGTAGGCAGTACAAGGGTACCTCTCGACGGTAAATACAGTCTTGACGATATTCCGACACAGTTTACCGGTGAGCACGTTGACCAGACGGCAAACATCAATGATTATATGGGTGAGGTGAACAACACCACCGCAAACAATGCCGTACCCGAAGAAACCACAGCCGCACCCGAGGATCAGCTTCAGGTTTACAGAATTCAGAAATATCAGGATATTATTGCCGGCGGCACATATATGATGAACATAACTATGACCACGGACGGCGTTCAGGATCCGCCCGTAACAATGGCTGTAAAGAACGGCAACCTTTACGTGGCTATGGAAGAAGACGGTATGAGTATGCGGATGATATATATGGCTCAGAATGACACTATGTATATGCTCATTGATATGCTCAAGAAATACTGTGAAATTCCCAAGGATATGATAGGCGAGGATATGGATGTTTCAGCCATAACCTCAGATTTTGAAATCAAGGGCCTCGGAGAAGTTACTGCAAGCGAGACTGAAATCAACGGCAACAAGCTTATCTGTGAAAGCTATACCGACGATGAGGGAGCACTTGTAAGCTATTATTTCGATCAGAACGATATGCTTGTAAGAAGAGATTATCTCTATCCTAACGGAAAGAGCGATTCAACCTATTTCTCACAGATTACAACCGATGTTGACGACTCATACTTCAGAATTCCCGACAAGTATTCTTATCTCAACATCAGCTGGCTTCTTGAAATGGGCACCTGATAAAGACTTTAACAGCAAAGAACGGAGGTAACGTGATGAAAAAAAGCGTAGCGGCAATTCTTGCTTTAGTCGTGCTTATGACTGCCGTGCTTTTCGGCTGCGGCAAAAAGGAAGAAGACAACACCCCCGACACACAGACTACTGTCAGCAATGAAAATACAACCTCGGCTGAGGAACCAACTACTCAGCAGAGCCTTGCGGAAAAATACCCCTCACAGATTTCGCCGGACGGCAGTGAAGAGGTAACCTCTGCAAGCAGTGAAGCTGAAACAACGGAAAAGAAGCCTGAACAGCAGGAAACCACAAAGGAAAGCAGCTCGGTTCAGAGCTCAACAAACCCCTCTCTCCCCTCTGAAAAAGAAGACGAAACCACTTCGTCTCCGACAACCTCAGCACCCTCTCAGAGTAATAACGGCGCTTACAGAATTGCAAACTGTCAGAAGATATTTGAAGCGGGCACGTATAAAATGACGATGTATAAGGACGATTCCGAATCGGGAGAGCCTATGTCTGCAAAAATTTCCGTAATGAACGGTAACGTCTATATGGGTATGGAAATGGATGGCCTGTCGGCAGGTATGCTTTACAGAGCAGATAACGACAAGTGCTATATGATTATCGATATCTTCAACGCTTATACCGACGTCAGTGAGGATATGATGGGCGAGGACTTTGATTTATCTGAGTTTACAGAACAGTTCAAGGTAAACGTCAGCGGCGAAATCAGCGTTGAAAAGGCTACCTTTGAGGGTAAGCCGGTAACCTGCGAAAGCTATGCTGACGGCAAGATGAGAGTAAAGTACTATTTTGACTCGAAGGACAATTTCGTAGGCACTGAAAAGATAGACTCCGACGGAAAGGTAGATAAGCTTGTTGTTGAGGATTTCGGCACGGATGTTGATCCGTCAGTTTTTGAAATCCCCAAGGGCTATATATATCTTCCCTTAAGCTCGCTTATTTAAAAAAACAACCGTTGCAAGGCTTAACCCTGCAACGGTTAATTTTTTTTGCTTATGAACCGCGAAGAGCTTTATCCGAAAATACTTCCGGTTAGGGTGGCGAGCATAATCCGAACCCCGTTTTTTACGGGCGGATTTCCGCCAATACTTCGTTAAAATACTCGTAAATCCGATAGGATTTACTGCGTTTTGTGTCTTGTCTTGCCAAAAATCCGCTCCGCAAAA
>JAFWYB010000058.1 GCA_017517865.1 Clostridia bacterium
AGCAAGAAAATGAAGAAGAAAGGCAAAGTCACAGAGCGGATGAGAATCAACATTCTTATCCGCAAGGATAACAGCCTGATTATCAGCCTTCGCAAAACTGTTCAGGCACTTACAGAGCTTGTTATTACTGCGGCAAAGCTGCTCATACCCGCACTCGCAGATGCTCTTGAAGGTATCCGTGTCAGTATGATTATCCTTGAATGTGAAAGAAAGAGCATTAACAAAATGAAGCATCAGGCTATGAATGAGGTCCGTGATGCTGATGAGTTTTATGTGTACTTCCATAAGCTACAAGAAGATATTAAAGCCACCGAAGAAAAACTCAAAGAGGCAAAGAAGAAGCTGAAGCTTACTCCCAAAGTTATGAAGCAAAAGTACAACTCGGCAAAATGTGAGGTTGGTCACTATGAATTTGAGCTTAAAGAGTTGAAATTTAAAATGCAGAATATTCTCTCACAAAATGAATGCGAAACCGAACAGGATATTGTTAATGCAAAGTCTTACTTTGAGAAAATGCGTAGGTTTGAAATTCCGAAGCTTGAAGACGAGGAAAAGAGGATGGAAGCAGAAATTCAAAAGACACTTGTTCAGTATCAAGAAACCGAGAAGCAGGCTGATGAAGCAGATGTAGAAGAACTTAAAGCCGAGAGGATGAAAATCCGCCCCGAAAAAGAGAAAGAGGCAAGGCAAAAAGCAGAAGCAGATTACAACATCAGTGAATACGATTTTAACCGAAGCGTTGATACTGTTTCAAAGCTCATAGGTGAGCCGCCACCTAATTATCTTACCAAGGCTGAAATAGCAAGGCAGGAAGAATATGCCCGCTATGTTAAGCAGCAGGAAGAAAGACAGCGGCAAATCGAAGAACGGTGTAAAACCCGTAATAATCAAAATATTAACAATAAAAAAGAAAGGAGCCGATAAAATGGCTAACAAAAAATTAAAAGCACCGGTAAATATCCCGGTAGAAAAAATTCATCCCTTTGAGGGACATCCGTATAAGGTGTTAGATAATGATGAAATGAATAATCTCATAGAGAGTATTCAGCAGAAAGGTGTTATATCACCCATTGTCGTAAGACCTTTAGAAAACACAACAGATGAATATGAGATAATCTCAGGTCACAGACGACTGAGAGCATCCGTGAAAGCAGGGCTGGAAACAGTACCTGCTTTAATTTATGCCGTAAGCAGAGATGAAGCGGCTATTATGCTCGTTGACAGTAATCTGCATAGGGAGCATGTTCTGCCAAGTGAGCGAGCATTTGCTTATAAAATGAAACTTGAAGCATTAAATCATCAGGGACAAAGAACAGACTTAACTTCGTCGCAAGTTGCGACAAAGTTCGACTCTGCAACTGAAATAGGCAATATTACAGGAGAAAGCCGAGATAAAGTTTACAGATATATCCGTCTGACGTATCTCATTCCCGAACTGCTTGAAATGATGGACGAAGATAAAATTGCCTTTTCCGTCGGTGTTGAACTTTCATTCCTCGATGACCAAATGCAGTATGATTTGCTCCGTGTAATTGAAGAGCAGGAATGTACTCCGTCATATTCTCAGGCTTGGCATATGCACAAGGATTTTACTGCGGGTGTGCTTACCGCGGAGAGTATTGAGAATACTCTCACAGCAGAAAAGCCGAATCAGAAAGCTATGTTCAAGACACCTATGGAAAAATTGCAAAAGGTTGCTCCTAAGGTTAAGGATAAAGACTTTGAAGATTTCGTAATAAAGGCCTGTGAGCATTATTACAGATACCTTCAGCGACAGCGAAATAGGGATGCGAGGTGATGTGTATTGAAGTATATTGGAATTCTTAAAGCATATATCCGTTATCTTAATGATGACATCAGAGGAGAATATTCCTTCAAGGTTAAAGGTCACGAGGTAGTTGCTACCTTTGCAGAAAAACGTAACAATGACATTCTTCCCCGCATTCGTGAAATATTACTGGGTGATTCACACATTCGACAAAGTGATGCCCCTGATATTAAACTAAAGAAAAATATCAAGGAGGCGGTTTAATGTCAAAAAGAGTGTGTTGTCTGTACCGAGTTTCAACAGGTAAACAGGTTGATTATGACAGCAACAATGAAGCGGATATCCCGATGCAGAGAAAGGCTTGTCATAAATTTGCAAGTGAAATGGGTTGGGATATTGTTCACGAGGAACAGGAGGACGGTGTTTCAGGTCATAAGGTGCGAGCTGAAAACCGTGATAAAATTCAAATCATAAAAGACCTTGCGAGAAAGAAAAAGTTTGATATTCTGCTTGTGTTTATGTTTGACCGTATCGGCAGAATCGCAGATGAAACACCGTTTGTTGTTGAATGGTTTGTAAAAAACGGTATTGAGGTTTGGAGTACACAAGAGGGCGAACAAAGATTTGATAATCACATTGACAAGCTCTTGAACTATATCCGTTTTTGGCAAGCTGACGGTGAAAGTGAGAAAACATCTGTACGAACAAAAACAAGCCTTGGTCAGTTAGTTGAATCAGGTCATTTCAAGGGCGGCGTTGCCGCCTTTGGATACGACCTTGTGAAAAACGGCAGATTCAATAAACGAAAACACGAGCTTTACGATTTACAGGTAAATCCCGATGAGGCGATTGTTGTGAAGATTATCTTTGATAAGTACACTACCGAGGGTTACGGTGCTCACAGAATTACAACGTGGCTGAATAATAACGGTTACCGAGCAAGAACAGGTAAAATGTGGCACGAGGCAACAATAAGAGGCATTCTGCGTAACCTCACATATACAGGTGTACTTCGCAGCGGTGATGCTCGTTCCGAGGTTATTCCCGAACTGCAGATAATTCCACCCGAACAATTTGAAAGAGCAATGATGATTATGAAAGAACGTTCAGACAGGAAAAAAGGAAATCCCACAGTACCCCTTAACACAAAAGGGAAATCTCTTATCTCCGGTAAGGTTTACTGTGGGCATTGCGGTTCAAGGCTGAATCTTACAACAAGCGGAAGATACCGTAAAAGAAAAGACGGTTCTGTTGATACAACAAAACGCATCAGATATGCCTGCTACGGCAAAAGCAGGAAGCAGACGGAGTGTGATGGGCAGTCGGGTTACACACTTCACATTCTTGATGATTTGATTGATGAAATTGTCCGTGATATTTTCAGGAAGATGAAAGGTGTGTCAAAGAGTGATGTAATCAAGCTCCGTTATGCTGATGAGCTTGAAGTGAGAAAAGCAAGGCTCAATATGGTGAAAGCTGATTACAGTAAAGAATTTGAAAATCTTACTATTCTGAAAGCAGAGGTTATCAAAGCAATCAAGGGCGAAAGCTCATTTTCGGCTGATACTCTTTCGGAGCTGATTGTGGAATCTGAAAAGGAGTGCAGCAGACTTTTTGATTTATGTACTGATGCTGAAAAAGATGTTGCCGACGGTGAAAGTGTTCTCAAAAACTTATCCGACAGCTTTGATGAACTGATTTCTTGGGCAGAGCTTTATGATGAAGCAAGCTTTGAAAAGAAGAAAATGATTGTGAACTGCCTGATTAAACGGGTTGAGGTAAGCAGAGGGTACAAGTTGAAAGTTGAGTTTAACATTGACTTTGAGCAGTTTATGGTGGGTATTGATAAGGTGGCGTAAAAAGTAAAGGCAGAGAGCTAAAAACTCTCTGCCAATTTTTTATTTTAGGACTATATATGTTGTAGGTAAAATACTATTGCCGTTATATGGAAACAAAACCTTATTTTCTGCAAGAGTACCAACAGGCACAGAAATTGCATCCTCAAAAATTCTGAAGTATGCCATCTGATATGCCTGTGATTTCAAATGAACAGGTATATAATTCTTAATTATCTTTGTTGCCTCATTCATTATTACATTAGCATTTTGCTCAACAATTTCAACTTCAGAATTGAACTGACTCATAAATTGTTCGAATTCCTCTTTTGTGAACACAGGAACATTGACCATGAGCTTACCATTTTCATTTAATACATAACCTTTTTTAACAAGTTCAGCAACGACAATCTTTTCAAATTCATTATCAAAATCTTTTTTGCCTTTTGCGATATCGAGAAATACATTTGTCAAACTTTTTGAGGAGTAAAAGCTGTGATGCACCATATCACCATTAACGCTAAAATCAAAAAACTGCACTCTGTCACCGTTTTCGTTTTCTGTATTTGATACACCAAATTCAAAACCTTTGTTTCTCATTGAATCTACTGATTTTTCAACCGCCCAAACAATACAGTTTTCACCAAATTTGTTTTCGGGAAGTTCTATATTGACTTTTGACTGTAAGTTTTCAAAAATTGCTTTGTAAAGGATACAACATACAGTAAGCCATGCTTCAGAATTTGAGAGATTTCTGTTGGTTATAATTTCAGAAAGCGTATCTGAAATATTGTTTCTGAATACCCGTGTCTTGTTAGCAACCTCAACAGCACATTCTGCAGTAAAAATTACAATGTTGGTGTAATATTTTCTACCATCAAGTCCGAGTGCCTCACACTCTACCAACTGTTTGAGATTGTCCTCAATATACGGCAATGCAATACCTAACTCAAGACTTATTTCCTCTGCTGTCAGTTTGTCATTGTAGCACGCAAAAAGAATATTCTGACTGATTTTGTTTTCATAAACAGTGTTATAGGTGTTTTTTCCGTTGCCCCAATAAAGAATTGATAATTCTTTCGGATTATAACTCTGTTGACCATAATTTCGTTCCATACTCATACCTTCTTTCAAGATTTGTCTTGATTTGAAAAGCAGGTATTTAACCATGCTTTCACTGATTGAGAGGTGCTTGGATATTTCCGAACAAGATTTGTTTTCAATGTAATACAAAATAACAGCTTTTCGGTGCTTTTCAGAGAGCAATGTCAACTCACGACGCAATAGATATAATTCTGAATTATCATCGTCAAAAGTTTCTGCTACATCAATCAGATTATCGGTTAATTCGCACTCTTTATTCTTTGTTTTTTTCTTGCACCATTGTTTATACACATTACCTGCAATCGCCCACATAAATCCATAAAAAGCGTTTGCGTTGCGGATGTTATCAGCAGATTTATAAATCTCTAATATAATATCCTGTGCTAAATCTTCTGCCTCAAAATGGTTTGAAGTTCGAGCAATACAATATGATAATATAGTCTTTGCTATGTCTGTTATTTTTGTATCAAGTTCGTGTTTATCCATTTTTACACCTCCTTTGATTTTTGATTCACCGGTGATTTCACTTGTATAGTGGAACATAATTGCTTTTGGTTAAAGTTTGGTTGAAAAAATTTTTAAATCTTAAAAAATTATATCATAAATGTTGAAAGAATAAAATAATTGTTATTGCCCACTGCGAAGGAACATATGTGATGGCATAAAAAATAGCCACTCTCCAAAGAAAGTGGACAAAAAAATAATTACTCAGTATGCTGTGGTGGAGACGGAGAGGATCGAACTCTTGACCTCTTGAATGCCATTCAAGCGCTCTCCCAGCTGAGCTACGCCCCCATAAAAGGGCACACTGAGTAATTTATTTATTAAGTTTTCTGTGGGGTGCGTTTCTGAGTGCTTCTCGCTCCCAGCTGAGCTACGCCCCCATAAAAGGGCACACTGAGTAATTTATTTATTAAGTTTTTGGTGGGGTGCGTTTCTGAGTGTTTCTCGCTCCCAGCTGAGCTACGCCCCCATATCTGAAGTAATAAGTAATAGTGAATAGAGAAAAAGTAAATTTATAATCTCTTATTACTCGGATATATTACCACAAAAGAATAAGGTTTGTCAATATATTTTCCGCTTTTTTATATGCGGCGCACAGCTATTGCTGTCGCGCCGCCTTGTCTGCTTTTTTCAGCAGCAATGTCACAGGTACAATAAGTATGCCGCATAATAAATTGCTTACTCCGTGTATCAGGTCAAAGGGTATACCTGCAATTATCCAGGTTACCATACCGTCAAAACCAAGTCCGAACATAAGCGCCTGGGCAGGTGCATATAAAGCACCGTAGGCGAAGCCGTGTACACCGCAGATAAGCATATAGACTATGGGAGCAACCTTTTTAGGCATAGACTTCGGTAGAAGCATCGTTATCCCCCACAGTATAGTCCATATGTAAAGATAAGGTACCCACCACAGATTGAAGCCACCAAAAAGCCCTGTAAGAAAAACAAATATATATATAGGATATAATGCCTTTTTACGGTACACAAGAGTGAAGGCAATCGTAAGCACGCCTATAAGATGTATATTCGGAAGCATTTCCATTATCAGCTTAGAGCCGTACATAAGCGTACCAAGCATACTGAATATTGCAGTTTCTTTAACTGATATCTTCATTATTCAGCCTTGAAGGTATAGGTTTTTCCTTCATCAATTTCTGTAGCATCAACACCGCTCATCGCGTACTCTCCGTCAATGTAAAATGCCCAGTATTTACCGTCCTTATCATAGTCAAGAGTTGTACCGTCAACGGTTTTAACATATAAACCGTAGGGGCCCTCTTCACCTGCAATAAGACCTTCCGCAAGAAGTGCAGCACCAACGGTATCCTTATCGGTTTTTACCGTGTATTCCTTTTCAGCACCGTCAAGACCTATTACTGTAAACTTAAAGCTTGTTTTTTCCTCTGATTCGCTGCCAACAGCCTGATTAACCGTATTTTCCGGTGCTGTTGTGTTTGTATCAGTCGGTGTGTTCGCCTTGTCTGCACAAGCGGCAAAGCTCATAAGCATAACAAGGGCAAGCATAATAACAGTTAATTTTTTCATTGTTTTTTACTCCTTTGCTTTGTTTTTTTGATTCTATTTTTTGCTTAGTCTTTCTTTTTTTACAACATCCTTTCAAAAAAATACTTCCCATCCGTACAACGGTGAGAAGACAACAAAGAAGACTCTGCTTTTGCAGAGTTTTTTTCGTTGCACTCTCCATTACCCGAAAGCGCGGTACGATATGTAAGGCAAATGAGCATTCCGACTTACACTAAGGATTACGGCAATGGCTGTTGCTCGGGATTTGCACCCGTATTTCCTCATTCGCTGTTTTGATTATAGCATTACACAAAAGTTTTGTCAACAATAAAAAGCACCCACCGTAAAGTGAGTGCTTTTTATCTGTTTATAGCTTTTTATAAAAAGTTAAAAGAGATTGGGAAGATTATTCTTCTTCCTTCTTCTTCATACAAACAAAAGCTGCGCCGGTTGCTACTGCGAGAGTGCCAAGTGCTACTATTACTGCAGATGTATCACCTGTCTTCGGAGGCTTTGTAGTTACAACAGGAGGTACTGTTGACTCAGGAACCTTACCGATGAAGCCGATGTAGAGGTTTGCGAAGAAGTTAACGATTTCGTTGTCAAGTAAGCCTTCGATTGTTGTGGTATCAAGACCGAGACTTTCAAGAGCTGAGAAAAGCATATCAGCAATTGTAGCTGTTGACTGTGTTGCTGTTTCTGCAAGCTGAGCAATATTGAATGAACCTGTTTCGTATGAAGCAAGGTTGATGCCCTGGCCGTTGAACATGCCTACAACTGTGCTCATAAGTGACTCAAGACCGCCGTCTGAAAGAGCGCTGACTACACCTGTAAGAAGGTTGGCAGTTTCTTCTTCAACGGGAATGAGGCTGATGATTGATGTAAGATCGAAGCCGCCTGCTGTGCCGTTACCTGAGTTTGAAGCCTGAACTGAGTTCATATCCTGTAAAGCACCTTCAATTTTAGCAACTGTATCGTCGTCATCGCCTTCGAAGCTGTCTACGAGAGCCTCAAGATCAATGCCTTCAAGATCAAGGTCGCCTAAAATTGTTTCAAGATCCTCTGCAGTAAGTGCGCCGAGATCTACGCCCCCAAGAAGGCTTTCAAGATCGTCTGCTGCTGAAACAGTGGGAACAAGCATGCAAGCGCAAAGCATAATTGCAACGATTATACCAAGAAACTTTTTCACGTTATATCCATTCCTTTCATAATATTTATATAGACAGCCAAAGGGCTGAAAATATACTTTTAACTTATGTATTATACAATATATTGTGCGAAATTTCAATAGTTTTACAAACTTTTCTGCTAAAATTTACCAAGTTATATAGATATCAAGACCGGATGTTGTAAAGTTTTCGCCCAATACGAAGCCACTTTCCTTAAGAGCACCGCAGATTGCTACAAGCATCTTGTAATCCTTAGCGGTGATTCTGCAACTCATAGAAAGCTCTGAGCGGTCTGCAAAGCTGTCGAGCCTGCCGGGAACGAAGCCCGTGCACCACCAATACTTGCCGTATTCTCTGGTATAAATCTCTTCACCCTTACGGTAGCCTGTAAGAGCCATAAAGAGTGCATCCTCATTACTTGCAGCATCATAATGGTCAACTGTTCTGTCCTTAGGCTTTGTATATACGCCTACCTCGTGACCTACAAAGAGATATCCGTACTGACCCTTCCAAAGCTGAATCATCCAATCCTTGTCGCCGTATTCAAACTTCATTCTTACCGTATCCATATAGATACCGACAAAGGGAGCACCAAGGTCATAAAGCTCATTGTAGCCGCCATAGCGCTGCCAAGGGTCACTGCTTGTGTAGTAATAGTTACCCTCGGGGTCGTACTGATAGCCGCCAAGGCCGTTATCAAAAATTGCACCGTTATCTGCATCGGGAGATATTGTTCCCCCGGTTGAGGGTTGTGATGAAGGCTTAGAGCTCGGCTGCGACGAAGGCTTTGAGCTCGGCTGTGACGAAGGCTCTGAGCTCGGCTGTGACGAGGGCTCTGACGAAGGCTCTGAGCTCGGCTGCGACGAAGACTCTGAGCTGGGCTCAGATGTGGTATTGTCTGTAGGGTCGGAAACAATTATTGCAGGGAGGTCATCTGTAGTAATATCTGAAGCGTCATCGCCTGCAGGAACATTATTGCCGGCATCGCTGTTATGATTTGTAGGGGTAAGTGTGGTTTTGGGTACCGGTGTGTTATCGCTGCTGTTAATGACTGCGCTTACGCCGATAAAAGAGCCTACGCAGAACACTAATACCGCTATAACTACAAGTAATGCGGACTTGTTTTTATCCTTTGACATAGTGTAACCTCCGAAAAAAGAACATAATTACAGATAATAATCTATTATATTTTAATACATAGTATAGATTAACAGATATTATCAAAAAGGTCAAGTAAAAATAAAAATTTTTACAATTATATATAATAAAATTACATCCTCGACAAAGAAAAAAAGTACAGCCGCAAATTTACGGCTGCACTGTAGCTTTTTCATAGGATAATCAGTTGTTACCGAAGATGTTTCTGCCCTTGAAAACAGGAAGAATATCACTGTCATCATCGTCTGTATCGTCGAAAATTGACTCTGCCTTCTTTTCAGCGGGAGCTGCTGCAGGAGCTTCAACGGGAGCTGCTTCCGTTACGGGAGCCTGTACGGGCTGAACGGGAGCAAAATCTGCGGGAGTTACGTTGTTGGCACCGTTTGCCTCTGCTGCCTTCTGAAAAATTGAAACGAAGCTCTGACCGAATTTGGTTGATGCAAAATCAAGAGTTTCGGGATCCATTGAAGAGAAGATTGAGGTTGTGTCCTTTCTTGTTGACTGGCTGATGAACTCGGGGGCTGCCTTCTGCTCCGGCTGTGCTGCTGCCTGAGCAGCCTCTGAAGCAACTGTTTTTGCATTTTCACCGATACCGAAGCCTGTTGCGATAACGGTGATGAGCATTTCATCGCCCATATCCTCATCAAAGACTGAACCGAAGATAATATTTGCATCGGGATGTGTTGCATCTGCGATAAGTGAGCCTGCCTGCTCAATCATATCAAGTGACATATCGGAAGAGCAGGTAACGTTGATGATTACGCCGCTTGCGCCGTCGATAGCTGTTTCGAGAAGGGGGCTTGTAATGGCCTGCTTTGTTGCCTCAGCAGCACAGTCTGCACCTCTGCCGCGACCGATACCCATATGAGCAAGACCTGCATCCTTCATTACGCTCTTGATATCTGCAAAGTCGAGGTTGATGTAACCGGGAACCTTGATTGTATCTGAAATGCTCTTTACACCTTGCCAGAGAACGTCGTTTGCCTTACCGAATGCATCCTTCATACTGAGGCTCTTGTCGCCTAAGAGCTTAAGTCTTTCGTTGGGAATAACTATAAGGCTGTCTACGTGCTTTTCGAGCTCTCTTATACCGTCCTCGGCTTGTTTCATTCTCTTTCTGCCCTCGAACTTGAAGGGCTTTGTAACGATACCTACGGTAAGAGCACCGAGCTCTCTTGCAATTTCTGCAACAACGGGAGCTGCACCTGTACCTGTGCCTCCGCCCATACCGGCTGTGATGAATACCATATCTGTTGAACGGAGAGCATCAGCAATAACGTCTCTGCTTTCTTCGGCAGCCTTTCTGCCGATAGCAGGATCACCGCCTGCACCCATACATCCCGTAACCTTTTCACCAATCTGAATCTTATGGGTTGCCTTTGAATTTTCAAGGATCTGTCTGTCTGTGTTGATTGAAAGGAATTCAACGCCGACAATACCTGACTCAACCATTCCGTTAACAGCGTTACCGCCACCGCCGCCGACACCGATTACCTTAATCTGGTTGTAAGCGATATTTTCGTTATCAATGATAAATGCCATTTTACTTCCTCCTGTAATATATCAATTTGGTGTAAAATCAAATTAAGCAATATACCCGCAGTTGGGCATAATATCTTAGTATCTTTAAGATTATACCACGACTTTTCTTAAATTACAATAAAAATTTCGCAGAAGATTTCTGTTTTTTCAGTTTATTTTTGTAAAAAAAGGGTAAATTTAGCTTTATTTCAGCTTAGTTGAGCCCTCGTTGAAATATGCCGCCTTATCAAAGCGAAGGTCAATATAGCCCTCTTTTCCCTCTGTCTGAGGCGAATTGAGCACCTTACCTGCAAGAGATATACGCTCGGCAAGATTGCTGCAGTCGCCCAGATAAATCATAATTCTGTCGTCGTAAAGCACTCTTACATTATTTGTGCTTTTTACATTTATAACGCCTTTGAGAATTACACCTTCTTCTTCCATAACGCGGACAAGCTCTACGGCAAGATTATATTTTTCAAGATTTTCTGCCGACGGCTCAAAAGCGGTACCGACCTCAGCCGTCTGCTCGCTCAGGCCGTTAATTCGGTATAAGCCGTCAGAAAGCTTTTTCTTTTTTAAGCTTAAAACCTTTCCCTCAGAGTCAACGGAGATATAACTTTTTCCGCACACAAGAAGAAGATTATCATAGGAAGCAGTAACAGTCAGAAGAAGCTTATCGGGGAGTTTTCTGCTTATTTCAACACTATGCACATAGGGAAGCTTTCCTGAAACAAGAGCACTTATGTTCTTTTCACTTAAGGCAAACATATTTGCTCCTATTTCAATTTCTGCCGCGCTTATAATTTCCTCAGAGGTGTAAATACTCTCTCCCTCTACGGTTATTTCTGCAACGGGCGCACCCTTGGCATAGGTGTATATGCCAACGAAAGCAAGAACAAAGGTTATAAACAGTGCAACCGTAATAACATTGCGCTTTATTCTTTTCTTTCTTTTGATTTCTGCTCTTTCCCTGCTGATTTCACCGGGAGATTTGCCTTCCTTTATTCTTTCATCGTAGGCTCTCTCTCTTTGTGAAAGCTTTTGACGCTTTTTTACATCACTGTTTTTTGAAAGCTTTTCCTGAGTAAGCTCGGATATGGGCTTACCCTTGGGAATTCTCGATTTCTTTTTTTTGGATGCCGTTTTCTTTCTGTTATTACCTTCTTTGGCGGCCGCTCCCCTGCCCTCGGAAATAAACTCACCCTTTTTCGGCTCTGCTTTTGCAGTCTTTGCCGCTTTTTTAGGCTGAAGCTTCTTTTCGGGAGCCTTTTTCTGTGCCTTGCCCGAAGAGGCATCGTTTCCTCCGCTTATGGGAGTCCACATATCGGAGGTTACGTTTTTCGGCTCTGCGGCACTGCCCCTGCCCTTTGATGAAGAGCCTGCATATTTACCGAAGGTTTCGGAAACGTTGCTTTTTTTGTTATCAGCCATAATAATACCTCCTTAAAATCTTTTAATCCCAAGAAAAAGGGGCAGAGTATCTCACCGCGGTGTAATACTGCTGCCCTACTTAATATATGCTTTACCTTGTTTCTCTGTAAATATCTGCACCTATCATTTTAAGACAGTCTTCTATTTTTTCATATCCCCTGTCGATATGCCGCGGACAGTTTATCTCGCTTCTGCCTTCAGCTGCGAGAGCCGCAACCACAAGAGCAGCTCCGCCACGGAGGTCTGACGAAGTAACACAGGCGCCGTGTAAGCTTCTTACACCGTCAATGAGTGCTACCCTGCCTTCAATTTTAATTTTTGCGCCCATTCTCGTAAGCTCACTTACATGCTTGAAGCGACTTTCAAAAATATTTTCAACTATAACACTCGTACCCTCAGATATTGCCGCAAGGGACATAAAGGGTGCCTGAGCATCAGTCGGGAAGCCGGGATAAGGCATGGTTCTTATATCTCTGAGAGCCTTCGGCCGCCTTTTCATAGAAAGAAAGACAGTGTGGCTATCACTTTTAACCCTGCATCCTGCCGTTTCATAAAGCGGAAGCACAGAAAGAAAATCGCGGGTATTTACCTTGTTGAGTCTGACTGCTCCGCCTGTGCAGGCAACTGCACAAAGATAGGTAAGAGCTACTATTCTGTCACCGGTTACTCTGTGCTCACAGTCGTGAGCCTTTTTTATGCCGTCTATTATAACCGTACCCTCGCTTCCGACCTCAATGCGACATCCCGCACTGTTCAGAAACCTTGCAAGGTCGGTTATTTCGGGCTCTCTTGCGGCGTTCAGAATAACTGTTCTTCCGTTTCTGAATGCGGCGGCAAGTATTATGTTTTCCGTCGCTCCGACACTGGGAAATGACAGACTTATTACGGTGTTTTCGGCCTTTTGCGCCATTGAGCAGATTATCTCTCCGCCTCTTTCGTCAATTGATGCGCCCAGTTTTCTCAGCGAGGAAAGATGCAGATCAATGGGTCTGAGACCTATTTCACAGCCACCCGGAGAGGTAAGTACGGCCTTGCCGGTTCTGCCGAGCACTGAGCCGAGAAAGACTATTGAGGAGCGCATTTCCCTCATAAGCGAGTCGGGTATTCTGTATTCACTGACACCACGCGAGTCAACGGTAACAGTATGGCTCTTTCTTTCAACCTTGCACCCGAGATGGGTAAGAATTGCCACCGCCGCGTCAACGTCACTCAGAAGCGGACAGTTATGAATAACACTCACCGAGTCGAGAAGCACGGTTGCGGCAAGTATTGGTAGGGCACTGTTTTTTGAGCCCTGAACATCAATTTCACCGTTAAGCTGTCTGCCGCCCTCTATAATAATGCTCTGCATATAGAATCACCCTTTCACCTTATGATATGCAAAAGGGTGAAAAACAGTGAATTTTTATCTGATTTTTTATTATTTGATAAGCGAAACCACTATGTCTGCTATTTTTTCCTTGGCATCAATTACAGCCATGGCCTTCGCATTGAGCTCAATTTCTTTTCTGAGCTCATCATCGTTTACAAGAGAGAGGAAAAGCTCATCCATTTTTTCTTTGGTAAGCTCTTTTTCTTCAATAACTCTTGCCGCATTTTTATTTACAAGCGCCATAGCGTTGTGGTACTGGTGATTTTCGGCAACATTGGGCGAAGGAATAAGAATTGATGCCTTGCCGAGAGCCTGAAGCTCTGAAAGGGAGCTTGCACCTGCGCGGCATATAACAAGGTCTGCCGCCGACATACAAACGTCCATATCGCTTATGTATTCTCTGATTTCAACATTTGAGGTGTTTTCGGTATCAACACCGTTTTTCTTAAGCTTTTCGGGTACCCAGAGTCCGTACTGACCCATAGCGTGAAGGAAATAAAGCTCCTTATTACTGCTGTGAGCGGTAATAATATCAACCATTGCGTTGTTGATTGTCATAGCACCGAGGCTGCCGCCCATTGAAAGAATAAGCTTCTGATTATCCTTTATACCGAGCTGTGCTCTGCTCATATCTCTGTCGGCTCTGAGCATGGCACCTCTTACGGGAAGCCCCGTAACGGTAACGGGATTTTTAGGCTCAAGATATTTTTCAGCCTCAGCTGCTGTGAGCATCACTCTGTCAACAACCTTGGCAAGAGCCTTATTGGTAATTCCGGGATAAGCATTCTGCTCGTGGATCGCCGTGGGTATACCGAGCTTTGCCGCCATTCTTACAACCGGGCCGCTGACATAGCCGCCAAAGCCTACAACAACATCGGGATTGAAGCTTTTAAGTATTTTCTTTACTCTGCCGTTACAGGTAAGAAGATACCACACTGTAAGAAGATTTCTGAAAATATTTACGATGGATATTTTTCTCTGAAAGCCCGAAATTTTTATCGTAGTGAAATCAAAGCCTGCATTCGGAACAAGCTTTGCCTCCATTTTATCCTTAGTGCCTACAAAAAGAATCTGTGCATCGGGATATCTTTCTCTTATTTCGCCTGCAACTGCAAGTGCAGGATTGATATGTCCCCCGGTGCCTCCTGCCGCAAAAAGTATTTTCATATATTATCCTCCTCTTATTACATCTTACTTTTTTTCCATTGAAGCTTCTCTTGAAACGGAAAGCACTACTCCCATTTCACAAAGCAGAACTATAAGAGCCGTTCCGCCGTAGCTGAAAAAAGGAAGAGCTATACCCGTATTCGGGAAAATATCCGTTACAACACAGATGTTTATTATTACCTGCAGTGCAACCTGAATCATTATACCCATAACAACAAGTGAGCCGAAATAGTCGCGGCTTTTTCTTGCAATTATGAAGCCTCGCCATATAAGAACGGCAAAAAGCAGAATTACAAGCACCGCACCCACAAAACCAAGCTCCTCGCAGATAACGGGGAAAATAAAGTCGTTCTGAGGCTCGGGAATATAAAGCTGCTTCTGCTTTGAGTTTCCGAGACCCACACCAAAAAGTCCGCCTGAGCCGATTGCATAAAGGCCGTTCACAGTCTGATATCTGTCCCAGGAGCTGTTATCCTTTTCAAGCCAGGCTGAAATTCGCGATGCTCCGAAGCCGCCGAGACTTTCAAGAATCTGCGGGTACATAAGCACAACCGTAACAACTGCCGCAATTGCAAGCCCTAACCACGCAAAATATTTTACCCTCGTACCGCTGAGCCACAGCATAAACACACCCATAGCAAACATCAGAATGGTGCACGAATAATGGCTTTCGAGGAAAATAAGTCCGCAATAGGACACTATTATGCAGGCAACCACAAAGCAGGCCTTGAAGGGAGTTCTCGCAAAGCCGAACACCCTTGTTTCAAGCCCTGTAAGGCCGTCTGACTTCGGGTCAAACTTTGCTACCGCGCCCTTAGGTGCTCTCAGAGGCTTCTGCAAAGCACACAGCACATAGGCGAGCACAAGAATAAGTGAAAACTTGGCAAACTCTGAGGGCTGAAGCTGAAAGTTGCCTATTTCAATCCATCTTTTTTCGTCCTTACCTATGTTTACGGCAAGTGTAATAAGAAGCACCGCCATAGTAAGGCCGTAAGCCAGAAGTGCAAAGCGTCCGTTATATATTTTATAATCGAGCTTACTCAGAACCGCAAGGCCGATAAAGCCGATTACCGCATTTTCGAGCTGTGAATAAAACAGAGCGTTTGCTCCGCCGCGGTTTGATGCCGAATAGGCATAGGATGCGGAATACATCATTATTATTCCGAAGGTAAAAAGAAGAAGGACCGTACAGGCGAAAATAAGATCAAAATTACCGTGCTGCACAAGGTTGGTGGAAAACCTCAGCTTAGATAGTCCGCCGCCCTTTTTCCGGCTCTTATTCGTCATAATACGTTCCTCCCTTCGGGCTCTGTGCCCGTTATATAAATCAGATTACGGTATAAATAAGTGCTATACCTATAACTGAACCTATTGTGCTGACAAGTGTAAACACTGCAACAATTTTCTTTTCATTCCAACCGCACATTTCAAAATGATGGTGAATGGGTGCCATTTTAAATACCTTTTTCTTGCGAAGCTTGATTGAGCCTATCTGGATAATATCCGACACAGCCTCAATTACATATACGATACCTACGGGAAGAAGTATGAGCGGACACTCGATTGCATAAGCAAGAGCAACAATCATACCGCCCAGGAACATCGAGCCCGTGTCACCCATCATAACCTTTGCCGGGTAGTGATTCCAGATAATGTATCCTGCGCAGGCGCCTGCAAGTGCCGCACCGAGAATACCTACCGAGGTGTTTTTCATCATAAGTGCCATTACGGTAAAGGCAACGCCTACGGGAATAGTTACACTGCCGCAAAGTCCGTCAATACCGTCTGTAAAGTTAACGGCATTGATTGCGCCGTAAATAACACAGATGCCGAAAATGAAGAAAAATATCATTCCGGGAACGGTATCAAGAGTTACTATACCGTAAAAGGGAATATACATTCTTGTGCTGCCGCAGACAGCCAGAGAGGCAAGATAGCCGCCGATTATAAGCACCTGGGGAATTGTTTTCTGTATCTCCGTAAGGCCGAGATTTCTCTTTTTTACAACCTTGATATAATCGTCTGCAAAGCCCACAAGAGCAAACATAACTGCCATCGCAATACCTGCAAAAAGCCTTGTGTACTGCTGATTTTTCAATTCGGCAAGATCACTGAACACCTTGAACGAGCCGAGACTGCAGGCAATAAGAGCCACTGCAACCGCCACTATTGAGCCGATTATGAACATAATACCGCCCATTGTGGGAGTG
Organism: Clostridia bacterium; assembly: GCA_017517865.1. Classification (GTDB taxonomy): domain Bacteria; phylum Bacillota; class Clostridia; order Oscillospirales; family Acutalibacteraceae; genus UBA6857. Next base: position 16,770 of record JAFWYB010000058.1, read on the forward strand.
CCCTGCTTTTTGGCGTGCCACTTGGGTCCGATATCCATAAGTATATTCTGGCCGAACTTAAGCTTATGAAGCACGGGGATAAGAAAATATCCGAGCACTGCAGTAAGCACAAAGGAAACTGCAAGTGAGATTACTATTGCAATAATTTCGTTCATTAAAAAACATCCTTTCAATTATACACCGTTTAATATACCGAGCACTATTTCTCTTTCATCGCAGGCTATTTTTTCCTCGCCTACAATCTGATAGGTTTCGTGCCCCTTTCCGCATAATAAAATAATATCATTCTTTTGCGCTGTTTTCAAGGCATATTCAATAGCTTGCGCTCTGTTTTTTTGTATATAGACGGGTATTTTTGCTTTTTTCATACCCTCAAGAATATCGTCAATTATGCTTTCGGGGTCCTCTGTTCTCGGGTTGTCGCTTGTTACAATCGCCATATCGGAATATTCTGCAACCGCCTTACCCATAAGAGCACGCTTGCTTTTATCTCTGTCACCGCCGCAACCGAAAAGAGTAATTATTCTGTTACGCTTAAAGCTCCTCAGAGATAACAGTGCCTGCTTTATTCCGTCGGGAGTGTGGGCATAATCTATTATCACCCTGAAAGGGGTATTTATATTCATTATTTCCATTCTGCCCTTAACGCCGTAAAAGCTTCTGAGTGCCGCGGCGCAGGTTTCAAGTGAAATTCCGTATTCAATTGCAACAGCTATTGCCGCCATTGAGTTTGAAACATTGAAATCACCGGGAAGATTAAGCCTTATTCTGTGAATCATACTGTCACCGACTATTGCATAATCCGTTATGTTTTCGTCGTACTTTATGCACTTGGCGGTAAAATCTGCCGAATCCTTCTTCACAGAGCAGGTTGTTGCCTTGCCTGAGCAGACGTCTATAAAGCTCTGTGCGTTCGGGTCATCTATATTAATGACAGCTCTGTCTGCCTTTTCAAAAAGCTTCAGCTTGGCTTTTCTGTATTCCTGCATAGAGCCGTGATAGTCAAGATGATCCTCGGTAAGATTTGTGAACACTGCCATATCAAAATTTATACCGTAAAGTCTTTCCTCACTCAAGCCCTGGGACGAAGCCTCCATTATGCAGTATTCTGCACCGCTTTCGTAAATATCACTCAGCATTCTGTGCAGGCTGAAGCATTCCGGGGTGGTAAAATCTGCTCTTTCGCTTCTGCCGCCTATTATATTTTCAACAGTAGAAATAAGGCTGCATTTTTTACCCGCGGCAGTAAGAATACTGTAAAGCATTCCGCAGACTGTGGTCTTGCCGTTCGTTCCCGTCACTGCAACAATGCGAAGATTTTTGTGAGCATCACCGAAAAAGCTGCTGCACAAAAGAGCGTAAGCCTTTTTCGCATCAGGTACGGTAACACGGTTTTCACCCTCCTGCTCACACACGGCAATTACTGCTCCTCTTTTTAAAGCGTCCTCAATATAGCTGCTTCCTTTCTTATCGCAGACGAACACAGATCCCTCGCAGCATCTGCGCGAGTCATCCGTTATAAATTTTATGTCTGCATCCGTTCCTTTATACACTACATCGACAGCTTTAAGCAAGCGGGATAGTAACATAAAAACCTCCGTCAATCTTCCTGAATATCTTCGCCTCTGAAATATACTGTTATTTTCGTGCCTGCGGCTACCATAGTATCGGGCTCGGCGCTCTGTTTATATGCTTTTATTCCCGCCGTATCGGTGGGGCCCGAAAATACTACGTTAATACCGCTGTCAACAGCAAGTCTGTTAACCTGACTTACACTCATACCCGAGAAATCCGGTACCTTGACCTTCTGTGTATCTATTCCGTCCTTTGTATAAAGAACGATAACACCGTTTTTGGGTATGCTCTCACCCGCAGTGGGTACCTGTGAAACAACCGAATCACCTGAGCCTACAACTCTTACGGTAAAGCCCTCGCTTGCAGCGGCTGCCTTTGCCTCTGAAAGCTTCTGATTTGTAAGTGAAGGTGTAGTACGGCTGACGGTTTCCAGCTCACTTGCAGTATACTGAGGCTCAACATTGAGATAGTCAAGTGTAAGCTCCATTACCTCCTTGGCAAGAGGTGCGGCAAGTACACCGCCGCCACGTGAGTCACCGGGAGGATTTTCTACACCGATGAGAATTGCTACCTGAGGGTCGTCTGCAGGGGCAAAGCACACGAAGGATGCTACGTATACATCCTGCTGTTCGCCCTCACGAACATCCAGCTTTTCAGCCGTAGCGGTTTTACCTGCTACTCTGTAGCCTGCAATATAGGCATTTTTACCCGTGCCGCTTTCAACAACCGATTCCATCATTGAGCATACCGTATTCGCCGTTGTTTCGGAAATAACACGCCTTTTAACGACCGGCTCTGTTTCAGAAATAAGGTTTCCGTCAGAGTCTACTATGCTCTTTACAAGATAAGGCTGCATAAGCTCACCGCCGTTTGCAATAGCGCAGGTTGCGGTTATAAGCTGAAGGGGACTTATTCGCACAGACTGACCGAAGGAGGTACTTGCAAGGTCAACTATGCTCATTTTATCCGGGTTATGAACAACGGGATAGGCTTCGTTTGCAACATCTATGCCCGTTCTTTCGTTAAAGCCGAAGGCGTCAAAGTATTTGGCAAACTTTTCTACACCGAGTCTCTGACCTACCTCGATAAACACCGGATTGCAGGAATTCATCAGTCCCTTTGTAAAGGTCTGATGTCCGTGACCCGAGCGGTTTACACAGTGATAGGTAATATCTGCAACTCTGTAGCTGCCCGTGCAGTTGAAAGTGGAATTGAGGCTTACAGCCCCCTCTTCGAGAGCCGCTGCGGTGGTAAAAATCTTAAAGGTTGAGCCCGGCTCGTATGTGCTCGTTACGCAAAAGCTGTTCCACTGCTCAAAAAGAAGCTCGGAATACTTCTGACTGTATTCTGGTGTGCCCGGTTCAAGACCCTCAAGATCTGTTTTATCGGTGGTTTCAAGCAATACGCGGGGATTGTTGAGGTCAAAGTCCGGCTTGTCGCTCATAGCAAGCACCGCACCCGTATCAACATCCATAACTATGCCGTAAACGCCGATGGCTCCGATATCCGTGAGAGCCTGACTCAGAGAATTTTCAAGATAGCCCTGAATATTGGCATCTATGGTAGAAACCACACCGTTACCCTCAACAGCGTCAAAATAGGTTTCGTAGCCCGTTTCAAGGGCATTACCCTTGGCATCCTTTGCAGTTACAACTCTGCCGTCTTCACCGCTGAGAGTTTTGTTATAGTAAAGCTCCAGGCCCGTATCGCCGTTGTTATCTGCATTTACAACACCTATAACCGTTGAAGCAAAGTTGTTGTCGGGATAGGTCCTTATGCTGTCACTTTCATAGTAAAAATAGTTTACGGGATAAAAATTCTTTGTTACGGTTTTATCCTTCTGCCAGAACTTTTCTGCCTTCTGGAACACGTCAAAGCTGAAAGGCTCATTGAAAAATTCCTCAAGGCTTACTCTCATCTGCGCAGAAACAGCCTTTTTGATTCTGACATATCTGCCCTTGGTTTCTCTTAAAAGATAATCCACGTCCTCGGCCTTTACACCGAGAAGCTCTGAGAGATTTTCCGAAACGTAAGCGTAAAACTCTTCAAGCTTTTCCGGATAAGCCTTGAAGGCGCTTCTGATTTCATCGGGGTTAGCGCAGAGAATCCACGCTGAGGTGCTTGTTACGAGGGGAGTCATATTACAATCGTAAATAGTACCCCTTACCGCCTCTATGGTACGGTCATAAAGCTGATTTCTCGCAGCCGCTTCACGGTATTCATCACCGTGAACGATCATAATATATCCCACTCTTCCAAGATTAAGTGCCAGAAAGCAAGCCAGAACAAAGGCAATTATGCCTTTGCTTCTTTTTACAAAGCTGTTATCTGTTTTTCTTTTTATTCTGCCTTTAAAAATAACAAATTTCACCGTTCACACCTCGGTCAGTTAAAATAGGGGCTGTTTGCTTTTACGCTTTTAACAGTCCCCCTTAAATTCCATATATTATTATATTCATCATTTCTCAGAGAAAATAACCTTGTTGCCGCCTGCGGTATCAAGATAAACCTCACTGTCTGCCGCAGCCTTTACAAGCCCTAATTCCTCTGTAGCAATTCTGTCAATGTTTTCTGCACTGACAAGGCTGTTAAGCTGCACCTTAAGCTCTCTGTTTCTTGCCTCGGAAAAAACATATTCCTCCTTGGTTTTATCAAGAGTATGTCTTGCTGTATCCCTTGCAACAAAGCTGTCACAGACAACAGCGTAAAGAATAAGGAAGGATAAAACGACAGCGGCTATTTTTACGAGTCTGCGGTTAGCCTTCTTTTCGCTGCTTATGCGGATTTCAAGCTGAGTTTTGCCGACTCTTCTGAGCTCGGGCTTCTTTTCATTTTCGGGAACTCTTTCCGGTGCTCTCTGAGGAGCTGCCCCGTAAGCATAGTAATCGTATGCTTTTTCTGCTGCCATTTTTCTCACCCCTTATATCATATCTTTCTGAAAGCCTTACTTTATGCGCTCAACACACCTGAGCGTTGCGCTTCTTGAGCGCGGATTAACTTCAATTTCTCTTTCACACGGTAGTACCTTTTTAAACGGAAGGCGACCGTCGGGAGTTTTGCCGCAGATACATATGGGAGTCTGCGGGGGGCACTCACAGCCCTTACAGTATTTTGCAAACGCTTTTTTTACTATTCTGTCCTCAAGTGAGTGGAAGGTGATTATTGCTACCCTGCCCTCTTTATTCAGACTGTAAAACATATCGTCAAGGGTAGCCGAAAGCTTTTCAAGCTCACCGTTAACCTCAAGCCTTATTGCCTGAAAGCACCTTTTCGCAGGATGTCCTCCGCTTCTTCGCGTTGCGGCAGGTATTGCATTTTTTATAATCTCTGCCAGCTCAAGTGTAGTTTCTATTTCTTTTTCCTGTCTTATGCTAACTATGCTTCTTGCTATTCTTGAAGCAAACTTTTCTTCACCGTAATCACGGAAAATCCTTGTAAGGTCTCTTTCACTGTAAGTGTTTACAACATCCTTTGCACTCATACCCTGCTGTGACATCCTCATATCAAGCACGGCATCGTTGTTGTAGGAAAAGCCTCTTTCAGCCTTATCAAACTGATGTGAAGAAACGCCTAAGTCTGCCATAACGCCGTCTACGGAATCTATTTCAAGCCCGGAAAGAATTTCTTTCAGCTGTGAAAAGTTGGAGTGAACAACCGTAACCCTCTTGTCACCGCCGATTCTTTCTTTTATTACCTCAATAGCGTCAGGGTCCTGATCTATGGCTATAAGCCTGCCCTTTTCACCGAGTCTTCTGAGTATTTCACTGCTGTGTCCCGCACCGCCGGTTGTACAGTCAACGTATATTCCGTCTGGCTTGATATTCAGTGCATCAACGGTTTCCTTAAGCAGAACGCTTACATGGGAAAATTCCATTTCGTTCATCCTTTATATCACTCGCCCTTATAATCAAGAAGCTTGCCTTCTGCCTTATAGGAACGGAGTATTTTCTTTTCACTTTCAATTGCTTCCTCGTCGAGAGTGTTGTTAAGAGTGATGGACTCAAGATATTTGTTGTAGTTTTCAGGGCTCATAACCTCAACATAATCGCCGAAGCCGACGAAAATGCACTGCTTCTCAATACCTGCCTGCCTTGTGACTATCTGACTTAAAATCACTCTGCCCTGGCTGTCGTATGAGGCCTCACCTGCGCCCATCATAAACTCGGCACGGATATTTCTTTTTTCTGTTCTGTCCTTGGCTTCCTCGAGTGCTTCACTGAGAGCATCCTCAAAACCGTGCTTACTGTAAAGCTGAATTGAAGGATATTTCGAGCTGTGGTAAGTATAGACGAAGCTTTCGCCCAAATCATCTCTGAACTTTGCAGGTATAAAAACTCTGTTTTTACCATCAAGATTATGTTCAAACGTACCGATAAGCATAATTCTGAGCACCTCTCTTTCACTTGGAATTTCGTCGGTGAGAGCATTTTTTCACCAAAAATCACCCAATAACAACACTTTGATGATACTTTCCCCCACCCTGTAGCTATTATTATAATATTATAGACCTCAATTGTCAATGGGATTTTGTGAATATTTTCAAATATTTTCAGTAAAAATCAACGGCTTTACGGTGCAAAAAATGCACGGCTATTCAGCCGGGTGTTCACAAGAACACCCGGCAGTTTTATTCGCCCTGCGGCGAGCTTTATTGCTTCGCAGTTTCATTATAAGTGAAACGGATAACAAGGTTATGACGAAGTCAGATCCTTGTTGCGCTTTGCACAGTGTTATTCGCTTCGCGAGGTTTATGCGTATAAAATAAAACTGAAGCCCTAAGGCTTCAATAACACTTTTGATTTATCAGAAAATTCACTGCAAATTTTAAATTGCAATATCACTTATACATACCGAAAAGAATCTGTTTGCGACTGACTCAGATATATAACCCACTATGACACCTTTGAGCCGAAAGTGTCACTTTTTGCAAAAAAACAGCCGGAAGGATACGGATGTCCTCCCGGCTGTTATTTTGATATTCATAGGTTTTATCATCCCTTTGCAAGATACCAGTTTTTTCCGCTGTGCACGTCTGCGAGAAGCCTTACCTTCATTTCGCAAGCATTTTCCATTTCACTGCGGATTATTTCAGAAACTGTTTTCTCCTCAGCCTCAGGACATTCAACAATCAGCTCATCGTGAACCTGCATAATAAGCCTTGCTTTGAGATTTTCGCTTCTGAGGCGATCATAAACCCTTACCATTGCAATTTTGATTATATCGGCAGCAGTACCCTGAACAGGCATATTCTTTGCCACTCTTTCACCGAATGCCTGAAGCATTTTATTGCTTGCAGTAAGCTCAGGAAGATATCTGCGTCTGCCGAAAAGCGTGCTGCAGAAGCCGTCCTCTCTTGCCTTTTCAACAACCTCGTCAAGATAGCCTCTGATACCGCTGTAATGGTGAAGATAGCCCTTAATATAAGCGTCAGCCTCCTTGCGGGTAACGCCTATATCCTTTGCAAGCGAAAAGGCGCCGATACCGTAAACAATGCCGAAGTTTACTGCCTTAGCCCTGCTTCTCATAAGCGGAGTAACCATATGCACGGGCATATTGAAAACCTGAGAGGCGGTTATTGTGTGTACATCCTCGCCCTTATTGAAGCCGTCAATCATTATACTGTCGTCAGAAAGATGGGCAAGCACTCTCAGTTCAATCTGTGAGTAGTCAGCGTCAACGAGCACGTTACCCTCAGAAGCAACAAAAAACTTCCTCATTTCCCTGCCTATTTCGCTTCTGACGGGAATATTCTGTAAATTGGGCTCAAGAGAAGAAATTCTGCCTGTTCTGGTTTCCGTCTGATTGAGTGTAGAGCGGATTCTGCCGTCGGCGCAGATTACCTTAAGAAGCCCCTCACAGTAGGTTGACTTAAGCTTTGCAAGAGTACGGTACTCAAGAATATCCTTTACTATGGGATATTCGTCTGCAAGCTCTTCGAGCACCTCCGCGTTGGTGGAGTAGCCGCTTTTGGTCTTTTTCTTTGAAGGAATACCGAGTGTTTCGAAAAGCACTGTGCCGAGCTGCTTGGGCGAATTGATGTTGAATTCACAGCCTGCCTGCTCATATATTCTTTCTGTGAGCACATCTATCTTTTCAGACATATCCTCGCCGAAATGCTCAATTCCCTCTCTGTCAACGAGGAAGCCCTCGTTTTCCATACTTGCAAGCACCTTTGCAAGAGGCAGCTCAATATCGTAAAAGAGCATCTGCTGACCGTTTTCGGATATTTTATCTGCCAGCTTTTCACTGAGACTTTTCATAACCGCCGCACGCATTGCGCCTTCTTTATATTCATCGGCACAATCCACCTCGGGCACGGTTATTCCGTATTCGTCTGCCAGACGCAAAACATCATAGCTGTTCGCCGCAGGGTTGAGAATATAACCCATAAGAGATGTGTCAGTTCTGACATTTTTCAGCTCATTACTGTGCAAAAATGCAAATTTATAAAGCTCCTTCACATCGCTTGTGTACTTTTCGCATTCACCACAAGCAAGCATCGAAAAGAAATCGTAAAAATCAAGTCTTGCAGCATCAACATACCTTACTCCCCCGTCAGTCATAAAGTACATTCCTTTTATTCCGTCGCCCGCATAGTCGGTAACGAAATAAGCACTGCCGCTGTTTCTGATTTCACCGATAAAGCCGTAAAGGTCGTCTTCTTCAGCGAAGCTGCACTTTACAGCTTCTTTTTCTTCTGCGGGAATTTCTATCTTTTCTCTTGTGAGTCCAAGCTTTTCTATAATGCCGAACATCTCAAGATTAACTAACATTTTTATTGCCTTTGAAATATCACCCACACCGATAAGATAGTCATTCATATCAAGCGAAACAGGTGCCTCAAGGCAGATTGTACCGAGCTTACGGCTCAGATATGCACTTTCTCTGCCCGCTTCAAGCTTATCGTGTATACCCTTTTTTATATCAAGCTCATCAAGATGGTTATAGATATAATCAATGCTACCGTATTTCTGAATAAGGTCACCGGCTGTTTTCTGGCCGATACCCGCAACGCCCGGAATATTATCGGATGAGTCACCCATAAGAGCCTTTATTTCAATCATTCCCTTGGGCTCAACACCGTACTCTTCTTTAAGCTTATCTTTGTCGTAAGGTGTGGTGATTGCCTTGCCCATTTTGGTAGCGGCAAGAAGCACGGTTGTGTTGTCACTGACAAGCTGAAGAGAGTCTCTGTCACCTGTGGCGATAAAGCATCTGTCTTCGCCCTTGCACTGCGCCGAGAGAGTACCGAGTATGTCATCTGCCTCGTAGCCCTCTTTTTCAACTATTTTATAGCCGAGAGCCGTAAGAAGCTCCTTGAGCACCGGCATCTGACTGCGAAGCTCATCGGGCATACCCTTTCTGCCCGCTTTATATTCTTCATACATCTTATGACGGAAGGTAGGAGCTTTAAGGTCAAAGGCAACAGCAACACAGTCAGGCTCACATTCCTGACGAAGCTTTATGAGTATATTAAGAAAGCCGTAAATGCCGTTAGTAAACTGTCCGTCTTTGGTTGTCAGCAGCTTTATTCCGTAAAAGGCTCTGTTAACTATACTGTTTCCGTCAATTACAAGAAGTTTCATTTTCTCACTCCTGATTTGATTACATATTTTCTCTGACTATATTAAAGGCTAATTCTTCAAGCTGCTCAACGCTTTCAAGCATACCCACCTGCTGACGGTATGCCGCAGCCCCGCGTATACCCTTTATGTACCATGCGGCGTGCTTTCTCGCCTCGCGTATGCCGACCCGCTCGCCCTTATATTCGCATATCTTTTTTATATGCTCTACCATAACCCGCATTCTTTCACTCACCGGAGGCTCGGGCAAAATAACCTCGTGCTCAAGATAGGCGGTTATCTGACTGAACACCCACGGTCTGCCGAGGGCTCCTCTGCCGACCATAAGGTAATCACAGCCCGTTTCTTCTATCATCTGTGCCGCGGTTATGCCGTCAACTATATCACCGTTTGCAATAAGGGGTATATCTATATTTCTTTTGACCTCAGCAATCATTTTCCGGTCAACGGGTGGAGCATACATCTGCTGACGGGTTCTTCCGTGAAGAGTTACCGCCGCCATACCTGCTTTCTGGGCACGCTGAGCAAAATCAATGCAGTTTATGCTTTCACTGTCCCAGCCCAGACGGAATTTAACCGTAACGGGAACGTCTACCGCTTCCTTTACAGCTCTCATAATTTCTTCTGCAAGCTGAGGATTTTTCATAAGTGCACTTCCGCCGCCGTTGCCTGCGATTTTCGGTGCGGGACAGCCCATATTGATATCGATTACATCAGGCTTATAGCTGAGACAGCTGACTGCACTTTCAGCCATAATTTTCGGGTCACTGCCAAAAATCTGAGCCGCCGCAGGTCTTTCCTCATCGGAAAGATATAAAAGCTTTCTGCTTTTTCTGTCGCACATCGTAAGCCCCTTGCTTGACACCATTTCGCTGACAACATAGGTTGCGCCGTAGCGTACACAAAGCTCACGGAAGGCTCTGTCCGCAACACCCGCCATAGGTGCCAGCGCCGCAGAGCGTGAGTTTATTTCTATATTTCCAATTTTCATACGCTTCACTTATTTTTCAAGATGGTCATAAATTCTATCCCAGATTTCCATATCCTGCTCCGTTAACTTATGCCAGTTATAGCTTTCACGAAAGGCTGTACGGTTTTCTTCAGAATCAAAATAATCTGTTTTAAGCTTATCTGAATATGCCTTGAACATTTCACCGCTGAGCTTTACTGCGTTTTCCGTATAGTTCGGATTGTGATTTTTGCCCGTAACCTTTAAAAACTCAATATTATCCTTGTCACCGAGAGCCGCTTTCATAACATCAAAGTGCTTTTTACAGTTTACGGTTTTATCATCCTCAGAGTGGATAATAAGAGCCTTGACAGGGCTGTTTTTAAGAGAGTCTATTGCATTTGTATTTACAAAATCAGGCTCCTTGGCTGCTTCCTCAAGATAAAACTTTTTATAAAACACCGATAAAAACTGTTTGAGCACCGCTTCCAGGCTTATAAAGCCCGACATCGCAACAATGTGGCTGACCTCAGGATGAAAAGCACAGATATTAAGAGCTGAGAAAGCACCCCAGCTGTGTCCCACAACAGAAATATCAAGGTCTTTATATTTTTCGTCGGTCTTAAGAGAGTTTATGCAATCATTAAGGTCGATGAGAGAATGAAGAAAGCCGCCCGTTGTTTTTCCTCCCGATTCCATACAGCCCGTATGGTCATAGGAAAGGACTCTGTAACCTTTGTGGCAGAGCATTTCAATCTCTTTCATATAGCCGGTGTGACCTGAGCCCATACCGTGGTCAAAGATTATAAGGCGGTCAGGTTTGTAGCCCTCATAGAAATAAAATCCGCCAACGAGAGTGTGCCCGTCCTTTGAAATAAAGGAATAGGGCTCTTTTTTGAGAGCAGGGAAATCCTTTTCGCTGAAATAGTAAAGAATTCCCATATCGTCGGCACGGTTATATACTAAGGGCTCATAAATTTTTCTAATCAACTTATGAATCATCTTAAAACCTCTATCATTCTGTCAGGGAAATTGCCGATAAGGCTGTCAACGCCCCACTTACTGAGCTTTTCAATGTCAGCGTATTCGTTGACTGTCCATGTGTTGATTTCACAGCCCGCTTCGTGCATTTCCTTTATTACTTCTTCACTTAAGGAAACGTGCCAGGGATGACAGCACTGAACATTTCTTTCTGCTGTATATTTGCCGAAATCGTAAATCCAGTCGCCTGTAAGGAAGCCTCTCTTGATTTCGGGAGCAATTTCCTCACAGCGCTTAACGGTGAAGTGATTGAAGGAAGAGAAAATAATCTTATCACTAAGACCGTATTCTCTTACCATATCGATAACTCTTTTTTCAATGGTGGGATATTCATAAACGCCTGTTTTAAGCTCGATATTTGTGATAATCGGTGTATCCTTTACAAGCTCAAAATATTCTCTTAAGGTAGGAATACCGCAGAAGCCGTAAACACCTCTGAAGGTGGCTGATGCATCAAACTTGCGAAGCTCTTCGAGTGTCATATCCTTGACAAGACCTTCACCGTCGCAGGTGCGCTTGATATCCTCGTCGTGGATAATTACGATTTCGTTGTCTTTCGTAAGATGAACGTCAAGCTCGATACCGTCTACGCCGATCTCGACTGCCTTCTGAAATGCAAGCATTGTGTTTTCGGGATATTTTCCGCTGAATCCTCTGTGAGCAAATATTTTTGACATAGCTTTAATCTCCTTTAAGTGTATTAATCTGAAAGTTATATTTCTTGGATTGAGTTTTTAATCTTTCGTGCGCCGAGAGGCAGACAGTAATTACATATCGAACAAGCTCATCTGTCTTGTTTCGGGAAGCTCTGCGAAGGCGCCGACCTGACGGAGAGCTTCAATAACCGCACTTGAAGCCGATGCCTTCTGAGCAAAGTCGTCTATTGAAACGAACTCCGAACTACCCTCTCTTGCATTGGCAAGAGCAATAGCCGCGTTTTCACCGACACCGGCAAGGGCACCGAAGGGCATACGGATTTTGCCGTCTTCTATTTCGTAGGTTGTAGCTGTGGATTTATAGATGTCAACGGGTAAAAACTCAACACCTCTTGCCATCATCTCGTTAACAACCTGCAAGGTCGGATACATATTAAGCTCCTTGGGCTGAGCATCCTTACCCTTCATTTTGATTTCTGCCATTCTGCGTTTCACGGCTTCTCTGCCCTGAAGCACCGTAACAGCTTCAAGGTCTCCGCCTCGCACCGTCATAAAGGCAGCATAGTATTCGAGAGGATAGTAAATCTTATACCAGCCGAGTCTGAGTGCCGCGCTTACGTAAGCTGCCGCATGAGCCTTGGGGAACATATATTTAATTTTCATACAGGAATCAATATACCACTGTTCAACGCCGTTTTCCTTCATAGTGTTGATATGCTCCTCGGTAAGAAGCTTTGTGGCGTTACCCTTACGTACGATTTCCATAATCTTGAACGCCATACTGGGCTCGACACCCTTATGCATAAGGTAAACCATTATATTGTCTCGGGTACCGATAACCTCGGAAATGGTGCATATACCGTCTTTGATAAGATCCTGTGCGTTACCGAGCCAAACGTCGGTGCCGTGAGAAAGACCGGAAACCTGAAGAAGGTCGGAGAAATTTTTCGGCTGTGCGTCAAGAAGCATCTGTATAACGAAGGGTGTGCCCATTTCGGGAATTGAAAGCGTACCCGTGGGACAGTCAATATCCTCAGCGGTAACACCAAGAGGCTCGGGGCTGAGAATAAGCTCATAAACCTTAGGGTCGCAAATATCGGTATCCATGGGAGGTATGCCCGTAAGGTCCTCAAGATGCTTATAAAGTGAGGGAACATCATGACCCAGATTATCAAGCTTGAGGATTGTATCGTGGAGGGCGTGGAAGTCGAAGTGAGTTGTTGTGTTGTCACTCTTGATATCGTCGGCAGGATGCTGAACGGGAGTGAAATCTGAAAACTCAAATTCATTGGGCACAACAACCATACCGCCCGGGTGCTGACCCGTTGTTCTTTTTACGCCGGTACAGCCTCTTGTGAGTCTGTCCTCTTCCGCACGGGAAACAACGATATTTCTTTCCTGAAGGTACTTTTTAACATAGCCGTAGGCGGTTTTATCGGCAACCGAGGCAATAGTACCCGCCTTGAAAACATAGCCGTCACCGAAAAGAGTTTCAGTATAGCGGTGGGCTCTCGACTGATATTCACCCGAGAAGTTAAGGTCGATATCGGGGCTCTTGTCACCCTTGAAGCCGAGGAAGGTTTCAAAGGGAATGTCGTGGCCGTCACGCACCATAGGTGTGCCGCATTCGGGACAGTCAAGAGGCGGAAGATCATAGCCTGAGCCTACCTCACCCTTAAGGAAGAACTGACTGTATTTGCAGTTTGGACATCTGTAATGAGGAGCAAGAGGGTTAACCTCTGAAATACCCGAAGCATTGGCAACGTATGATGAGCCTACGGAGCCTCGTGAGCCTACAAGATAGCCGTGCTCTTCGGAGTTTTTAACGAGCTTCTGTGCAATCATATAAAGAACACCGAAGCCGTGCTTGATAATTGATGTAAGCTCTTTTTCAAGACGCTTAGCAACATACTCGGGCACGGGATCGCCGAACTGAGACTTTGCCTTTTCCCAGCAGAGTCTTGTCAGCTCATCATCGGCGCCCTCAAGATGAGGCGGATAGTTGCCCGAGGGAATGGGTATGATTTTTTCAATCATATCCGCAATTTTGTTTGTGTTTGTTATAACAATTTCTCTTGCTGTTTCCTCACCGAGATAATCAAATTCGGCGAGCATTTCTTCTGTGTTCCTGAAATAAAGAGGTGCCTGATTATCCGCATCGGAGAAGCCCTGACCTGCCATAAGTATAGCTCTGAACTTTGCATCTCCCGGGTCAATGAAATGTACGTCGCAGGTAGCTACGGTCATCTTTCCGAGTGCATCGGCAACGTGGATAACCTTACGGTTAAAGTTCTGAATATCCTCTCTGCTCTTTACATTGGGGAATTTTTCTGAGCGTATCATATATTCATTATTGCCGCAGGGCTGAATTTCAAGGTAATCATAAAATGATGCGATTTTAAGTATCTCTTCGTCACTCTTGCCCTCAGCAATAGCTCTGTAAACCTCACCGGCTTCACATGCCGAGCCTATGATAAGTCCCTCTCTGTGCTTTATAAGCTCACTCTTGGGAATAATCGGTCTGCGGTGGAAATATGTAAGATTTGAAAGAGAAATTAGCTTATAAAGGTTTTTTAGTCCCGTAAGGTTTCTTACAAGAATAATCTGATGGAAATACTTGTTCTTAGCCTTTTTCCAATCATCAAAGCTTATGTCGGTATCATCCATAAAATAGGCTTCCATACCGTAGATAATCTTTATCTTACCCCCTGCCGCTTTAACAGCCTCGGGGTAAGCCTGAACTACTCCGTGGTCGGTAATGGCAATAGCCTTGTGACCCCAATCGATGGCGCGCTTGACAAGAAACTTTGCGTCGGTCAGACCGTCCATCATAGACATCTTGGTATGAAGATGAAGCTCAACACGCTTTTCTTCGGCATCGTCTGTTTTGGGAATTTTATCAACAAGACTTATTGCTCTGGGAGAAATTACGTTCTCACCTGAAAATTTATCAAAGGCAAGATCGCCTCTGAGCATAACCGTAACTCCGTCCTTGATTTTTGAAAGGATTGCCTCACAGTTTTCCTTTCTTTCAAAGACCTTGCAGGTATAAGCATAAGTTCCGTCTGTTATATTAAAGGTGATGATATTGCTTCTGCCGTCTCTTGTTTCTCTGCTTTCAAAGCCGAATACGTCACCCCATACAACACAGGAGCCGTCCTCCGGTGTGATATCAATAAGCTTAACGGGATTTTTTGTTATCTTGTTGCCGTAGATAGGCTTTGCAGTTTCAAGATAGAGAGGTATTCCCTCAACTATTTTGTGTTCTTTCGGCTTAGGCGTTGCAATCATAACCGGGTCAAAGCCCTTGGCTACAAGATTTTCCTCCTCAGCCTTTTTATGGAAGGACTCAATCTGCTCGTCGCTCATGGTAAGCTCGGTTGCACCGCAGAATTCAACAGTAATGCTTCTGTCGAAGCGCTTCATAATAAGCCTTTCCATAAATTCAGCCGCACCTACACCCTTGAGGATATCTCCGCCGCCGTGGAAAAGCTCAACGCGAAGCACCTTGCCGTCAAACACTGCACTGCTGTCAGCAAAAAAGCCGTTGGTAGCGGCAATAGCAAGGTTTGCTTCCTCAACGAGAGTGCCGAAATATGCCTCGCTGAAGATTTCAGGAGGCATCTTCGGAAAAACGGTTACACTGTTTACCGAAAGGTTTTCTCTCAGTGTAGCCTCCGCCTTCTGCAATATTTTATATGTTACAATAACGGGAAAAAAAGCATCAATCTCGATGCTCTTTTTTTCCATTGATATTCTTACGTTTTCTATCTGTGCATCCCGGAACACCTCGTGCAGCTTTTCATCGTGAAAAGTTCCGAAGAGCTCCTCAAATCTGTTGTTCATTTGTTGTCTCCGTAGTTTTATTTTACAAAAGAGCTATTTCTCTGAAAAGCTCCTCAACTATATTTTCTTCCTGAACCTTGCGCAGTACCTCGCCTTTTTTGAAGATAACCGCACAGCCGTCACCGCCTGCGATTCCGATATCCGCTTCTCTTGCTTCACCGGGGCCGTTTACAACACAGCCCATTACTGCAACGGTAATGCTTTTATTTACGTCTCTGAGTTTTTCCTCAACCTCTTTTGCAAGTCTGATAAGGTCAATTTTTGTTCTGCCGCAGGTGGGGCAGGAAACGAGTCTCGGACTCGAATTATCAAATCCGATCGCCTTAAGAATATCCTTGCCGGCATAGACCTCCTTTACGGGGTCGTCTGTGAGGGAAACACGGATTGTGTCACCTATTCCTCTTGTGAGAAGTGAGCCGATACCGACCGATGATTTAATAAGCCCCATCCTTTCGGTGCCCGACTCGGTAACACCCAGATGTAAGGGATAATTACACATTGAAGCAACCTTTTCATAGGCGGCAATCATATTTCTTACATCAGAGGACTTGATTGATATTACTATATCGTCAAAATCGTATTTTTCAAGAAGGCGCACGTGATACATAGCACTTTCTGCCATAGCCTCGGGAGTTGGTCCGCCGAAACGCGCAAGAATCTCTTTTTCAACCGAGCCCGAGTTTACGCCTATTCTTATAGGCACATTATGTAAGCGGCACTTTTCTGCAACCGCTTTTACATTTTCGTCAGCACCGATATTGCCGGGGTTGATGCGCACCTTATCAACACCCGCATCAATGCTCATAAGTGCTAATTTATGGTTGAAATGAATATCGGCAACAACGGGTACGGTGAGAGCGTTTTTTAGGGCGGCTACTGTCTTTACCGCTTGTTCGTCGGGCACTGCAACACGGATAATTTCACAACCCGCCTGCTGAAGTCTGAGCGCCTGCTGAACGTTGCCCTCAATATCGTGAGCAGGTATATTGAGCATTGATTGAACGGTGATTTTGCTGTCACCGCCGATATAAATATTACCTACCTTAACCTTTTTGCTTTCTCTTTTCATCGTTTATCCCCCCGTTCATATCAATAGAAGCCGACTCCCGAAATCCATTTCCAGAGGTCGCTGAAGGATATTACTGCCATAAATATCAGAAGCAGAACAAGTCCCGCCGCATGAATCCAGGATACGTATTTCTGCGGTATGGGCTTTCTTACAATAAGCTCTATAAGCATAAAGAACAGATGTCCGCCGTCAAGAGCAGGAATGGGAAGCAGATTGAAAAGACCGATATTTATGGTTATCATAGCAAGGATCATAAAAAGCTGACTCCAGTCTGTGGAAATCACGCTTTCCTGGGCTATGTCTGTAATTACGGAAATAGTACCGATAGGACCTGCAAGGTCGTTAAGCCCGTACTGGCCTCTGATGAGATCAAAAAGTGAAAGGTAAACCATTCTGCCCATTGAAAGAGCATAACCGAAGGCAGATTCTATAACGTTACCCACCTTCTTTTCTTCACCCAAAATGATGAAATCAAAAACAGTGGCCGTCATAAATTCAACGTCCTCAAAAGCTAAGGTCTCTTCCCCTCTTTTTACGGTCAGGTCGTAGATATAATCTGTATCGGCCTGAATTGCCGCCATAAGCTCCTCGCCCGTAGCAACCGAAGTGCCGTTGACAGAGGTTATTGTGTCTCCGTCCTTGAGACCCACCTTTTTGAGCTTTGCGGAAACAGAGCTTATTGAGCACTCAGGTGTATAGCTGAAATTACCGCTCGTTCTTTTGGCAAAGGGTACCTCATTGAGCTCAAGCTTCTCACCGTCACGCTTTACAACAAAATCGTATTTGCCTGAGCCGTTTCTCTGCATAAGAAAGCTGATATCGTAATCGGAAAAAACTCTCTTACCGTCTATTTTTATAATTTCGTCGCCGGCCTGAAGCTTCTGTGAGGAAACGGAGCCTTCGTAAAACTGAAGTATCTCGTTTGTACCTACAAGCTCCTCACTTGAAACAAGAAAGAAGCAGACAACAAGACCCAATATAAGATTGAATACGGCACCTGCAGAAAGAATTATCATTCTTTTCCATATTTTCTGATTACAGTAGGCTCTTTCGTCATCACTGCTTTCAGACTCACCCTCCATAGCAACAAAGCCGCCTATAGGGAAAAGACGCAGAGCGTACTTGGTTTCCTTACCCTGCTTTTTGAGTATGGTCGGACCCATACCTATTGCAAACTCGTTGACCTTTACACCGAAAAGCTTGGCAAAAATAAAGTGACCGAATTCGTGAATGAGTATAATCAATCCGAAAAAGAGAATCGCAATTAAAATGGGAACAACGTTTGTTGCAAGTGTTGTTTTTAAGGAAAGAAGCATAAGTTCCATTTGCTGTGCCGACGGGTAAACCCGTTCCTTTCTGAGTTTATTTAACGCTGTCCTTTACAAGCTGACGGGCAATACCGTCATATTCAAAGACATCATCAAGTGTATGGTTTTTAATATCAGTGACAGCCTCCATAGCAAGCTGAACCTTGTCTGCTATTTCAAGAAAGCCTATCTCACCCTTACGGAAAAGCTCATTTGCCATTTCGTTTGCACCGTTAGCAACACAAGGATAAATTCCGCCCTTGCTTATTGCCTGACGGCAAAGCTCAAGACAACGGAAGGTGTCATAATCGGGCTTATAGAAGGTAAGATTCTGATAATCCCACAGATTGAGCTTTTTAACGGGAGAGGGATATCTGTCGGGATAGGTAAGAGCATACTGTATGGGAATTCTCATATCAGGTACGCCGAGCTGTGCTATCACTGAATTATCATTATATTCAACAAGTGAATGTATAATGCTTTCGCGGTGAACTACTATATCCACCTTATCGGGTGCAACATCAAAGAGCCATACCGCCTCTATAAGCTCAAGACCCTTATTCATCATTGATGCACTGTCAACGGTGATTTTTGCGCCCATTTCCCAGTTGGGGTGCTTAAGAGCCTGAGCTACGGTGACATCTTTTAGTTCGTCTTTTGTTTTGCCGAAGAAGGGTCCGCCCGATGCTGTTAATATGATTGACTTAAGCTCATCCTTTTTATTCATACCCTCAAGGCACTGAAAAATTGCGCTGTGCTCACTGTCAACGGGAAGAATTGCAACACCCTTTTCTTTGGCTTTATCCATAACGATTTTACCGCCTGCGACAAGGGTTTCCTTATTGGCAAGAGCTATATTCCTGCCCTCTTCAATAGCCGCAACAGTAGGTGCAAGACCTGCTATGCCCACTATCGAGTTAAGCACCGTATCACTGTGACCGAGCCTTGCACACTCGATAATACCCTCCTTACCCGAAAGTACCTCTGTATCGGTATCAGCTACTAGAGTACGCAAGGTCTTTGCCGCTTCCTCGTTGGAAAGGGCCGCATATTCCGGCTTATATTTTCTTATCTGCTCTTCAAGAAGCTTATAGTTACTGTCGGCAGTAAGGGCAACAACCTCATAGCCTCTCATATCAACAACATCAAGAGCCTGTGTGCCGATTGAGCCGGTTGAGCCTAATATTGTAAGTTTTTCAGTCATAAAAAGCTCCTTTCAGAGATAATAGTAAGCTAAGTTAAAATCTGCTTTAAGCTATAAATTCTGATGCTAATTTAAGAATGCAGTAAAGAGCGGGAGCAACAAAAATACAGCTGTCAAAACGGTCCATAATACCGCCGTGACCGGGTATAAGCTTGCTGTAATCCTTTATGCCGAAGTTACGCTTGATAACAGAGGCGGAAAGGTCACCGAGCATACTTACAAGTGAAAGTATCATTGAAATGGGAATGATTATGAGATATTTCGTTGCGCTTTCACCGAAAATAGTGTAATCGTAAAGATTTTTGCAGCCGATTGTGAAAAGGTAGAGTATAAGTACATTAAGTAAAGATGTGATAACAACACCGCCGATTGCACCCTCTATTGACTTTTTAGGGCTGATTACGGGAGCCATTTTATGCTTGCCGAATTTAACGCCCACTATATATGCAAAGGTATCTGTAAACCATGAGCAGGAAAAAGCAAGACCGACAAAGTAAACACCTTCTTCGTGGGTGAAGCCTTCGAACCAGTCACCGATGTTATTAAGTCTTAAAAAGCATGAAAAGGCAAAGGGAAGCGTAACAGAAGCAAAGAAGGCTGCCGATGCGTGTGTAAATAAGATATCCTTATGGAAAAACACCATAAGAGTCATAAGCAAGAGCACGTAAACACCGTAAAGTGCCTCTGTGGAAGGTAATGCTATGCCGAAGCCCTGAGCCAATACGGTAAAAAGGCTTACGGTACAGGCAACGGTGAAAAGAATTTTACTCTTTCCGCCAACAGCTCTGATTATTTCATAGGTTGCCGTTGCGGCGAGAAGCGAGAGAATAACTGTAATAACAGGCTGAACATCAAACACTACCGCAGTAAGAAAGCCTGCAAGTGCAAGAACTATTATAGCAAAGGATATGGTTCTATCCTTTTTAAAAACTTGTTTTTTTTCAGTCTTTTCCATTTTGATTTTTACCTTTCGTGTTTGTTTTTATCCGTGATTGTCAAGTGAATCACACTGCACCGAAGCGACGGTTTCTTCTGCCGTATTCTTCAATCGCTCTGTCGAGGTCGGCAGGGGTATAATCGGGCCAGAGCACATCGTCGATATAAAGCTCGGCATAGGCACTCTGCCAGAGAAGATAATTTGAAAGGCGGTATTCTCCGCTGGGTCTTATGATTAAATCAGGGTCAGGCTGACCTGCAGTATAAAGCCCCTGTGAAATCATATCCTCGGTGATATCCTCGGGTCTGATAAGACCCTGCTTTACCCTTGCGGCAATATCTTTTACCGAGTGGACTATTTCATCTCTGCCACCGTAGTTTACGGCAAGGTTGATATTTATTCTCGTTTTATCTGCGCTTTTTTCCTCAACCGTATCCATAAGCTTTATAAGGTCCTTGGGCATACCCTCTCTTGCTCCCAGGAAGCGGATTCTGTAACCCGCCTCTTCGTTTTCGAGATATCTTTCCTGCATTTCCTCAAGATAACGTCTGAAAAGATTCATTATAGCCGTAACCTCAAGCTTAGAGCGTTTCCAGTTTTCCGTTGAAAAAGCATAGAAGGTCACATACTCAACACCTATTTCAGCGCAGTATTCGCATATCTTTCTGAAAACCTCAGCACCTACCTTGTGTCCCTCTGTTCTGGGAAGGCCCTTCTGCTTTGCCCATCTGCCGTTTCCGTCCATAATTATGGCAATATGTTTAGGGAGATTTTCGAATTTCTTTTCCATTTATGCTCTCCTTAAATCTATTTATAATAGGCAAAAAGGGACTGTATGGATTACAGTCCTCTTTTTTAATTTAGTTAGATTTCCATGATTTCCTTCTGCTTTGCTTCGGAAATTACGTCGATATCTTTGATTGCGTTATCGGTAATCTTCTGGATTTCCTTTTCGCCGTCCTTAAGGTCGTCCTCTGTGATTTCTGATGCCTTCTTCATAGCCTTGAGCTTTTCAATACAGTCGCGGCGGATTGAACGGGCAGCAACCTTTGAGTTTTCGGCTATCTTCTGAATATCCTTTACAAGCTCCTTACGTCTGTCCTCTGTGAGAGGAGGGAAGGTAAGTCTGATAACAGAACCGTCATTCTGAGGATTGATGCCGATATCTGAGGTCTGAATAGCCTTTTCGATTGCCTTGAGCACTGATTTATCCCAGGGCTGAATTGTGAGCACTCTTGCCTCTGTTGCTGACACTGAAGCGAGCTGATTGATAGGAGTCATTGAGCCGTAGTAGTCAACAGTCACCTTGTCGAGAATCTGGGGATTCGCTCTGCCGGCACGGATTGCACCGTATTCTGACTGAAGGGCGTGAATTGTTTTGCCCATCTTTGTTTTTGCGGTTTCAAATACTGTCTTCATGATTTAGTCCTCTTTTCTATGTATTTTTTGTTTGATTATTCTTTAACAACAGTGCCTATATTTTCGCCCTTGAGAGCCCTTACAATATTCTGAGGGTCATCAAGATTGAAAACAAGAATGGCAATATTATTATCTCTGCAAAGTGATGCAGCAGTGCTATCCATAACCTTGAGGCCCTTTGAAAGAACCTCAGAGTGGGTAAGCTCATCATATTTTACCGCATCGGCAAATTTGTTGGGGTCCTTATCGTAAACGCCGTCAACATTTGTTGCCTTGAAGATGATTTCAGCGTCAATCTCTGCTGCTCTGAGAGCTGCTGCGGTATCGGTTGAGAAGAAGGGGTTACCTGTGCCGCAGCCGAAAATAACAACCTTACCTGCCTCAAGATATTCAACAGCCTTTGACTTTGTGAAAATTTCGGCAACCTGGGGCATCTGAAGCGCTGTAAGCACCTTGGCATCAACACCGAGCTGAATAAGGGTATCCTGAAGAGCAAGTGAGTTGATTGCAGTTGCAAGCATTCCCATCTGGTCAGCTCTGGGTCTGTCCATTTCGCCGCTTGAGCGTCCGCGCCAGAAATTGCCGCCGCCTACAACGATGCCTACCTGAGTTCCCATATCGACGCATTCCTTAATAACCTTGCACACGGTTGTTACAACGTCAAAATCGAGTCCTTTTCCTGCCTCGCCTGCAAGAACCTCGCCGCTGAGCTTGAGAAGAATTCTTTTATATTTACTCTGCATATTGAGTATCCTCCGTATTTATTTTTCTTGACTTCTATTTTACTAAATATCCGTCAAAGTGTAAAGCCTTTTTGCGCTTTTTCTTTATATAATTTTATTGTTTTCGTATTTTTCCGATGCTGAAACGCTTTCAAAGCGGATAATCTCAAGGCCCTTAACATTTTCAGCATAAAGTCCGTGAGCATAGCTGTCACATAGTGTACCGAATTTTGCCGAGCTTTTTTCTATTGTTACATTCTCGGCATTTTTTATATAGAAGCAGGAATTTTCACTATCCATAATGCCCACATCAATACCGGGTCTGAGGTCGTAAATGCCGCAATTCCACTTTGAGGTTTTTGTAAGCTCAACGCTTACTCTTTCAAAGGTCACATTCTCAATCATATTGTCCTCGGTACCGTGTACCAGTACACCGTTTTCACCCTTACAGGTAACGTTGAAGAAGCGTACATTCTTTATGTGGCCGCACTTTGTATTGGTGTCACGGCGGAAGGCGGTAATAGCTATGGGCTCTGCACTGCCCCACCAATCGGGACAGAAGCGTCTTGTTTCAATAATGATGTTGCTGAAGGATACATTTTCAACGTTGCCGCCGTCACGTATCTGTATTGAAAGACCTCTGTTTGACTTTGAAATCACACAGGAATCAACAATTACATTTCTGAAATTGCCCACACCCTCGGTGCCGATTTTGATTGCGGCTGAGGTCGAGGTAAGAGTACAACCGCTGATAAGAATGTTTTCGGTAGGTCCGTATTCACTGTTGCCCTTTGAAGCCTTAAGGCAGATACAGTCATCGGCGCAGGTAACGTGACAGCCGATAATTCTTACGTTTGAGCAGTGGTCAGGGTCAATACCGTCACTGTTTGCAACGTCGAGCGGGTTAAGAATACGGATATGTGAAATAAGCACATCGTCACAGCCTGCAGGATGGAGAGTCCAGAAGGGTGCATCCTTGATTTTGACATCCTTAACAGTGATGTGGTTACTGTTTTCGATATAAATGGTAGTCGGGCGGGGGTAGAAATTACCCGTTACGTAGTATTGGTCTTTTCTTTCAACAAAGGCATAGCAGTTGGCATCAATAACACCTTCGCCGCTGATTGTTGCCCCGTTTGCGCCGTAGCCGTAAATGAATGCAAAGGAGGGCTTGCCCGTTACGGGATTACCCACAAGGGCGGTTTTCGGATCGTTGATGGTTTCGCAGGGTCTGATATAGGAATTTATATCACTGCTTGCCTTGATTGTTGCACCCTTCTGAAGATGAAGCTCAACATTTTCACGAAGCTGAATCGAGTGGCTGTAATAGTTGCCGCTTTCCAGCACAACCCTTCCGCCGCCGTTTTTTGCACATTCATCAATAGCCTTCTGTATAGCACAGCCGTCATCGGTTACACCGTCTGCAAGTGCACCGTATTTTTTTACGTTATATAAAATCATGGTAATACTCCTTATTGCTGTATTTTTGTAATCGCGGACCGCCGAGGGCATCGGACACTGCAGGACTATATTTTCTCGAGCTTAGCATAGTTAGCCATAAGTTTCTTTGTACCGGCTGTTTCAAAGGCAATTTCAAGCATGGAGTCGTTACCCATAGGCTTTGAAGAAACAATTACACCCTTGCCGAAAACCTTATGTCTTATGCTGTCGCCCGCACTGAAGGAAACCTTCGGCGCTTCGGCAGCACTCTTTACCGCTGCTCTCTGCTTTGACAGATAGCCGTTGCCCGAATAAACCTGACGGGAATCGTCTCTTTCATAGTCACCTCTGACAAGCTGCTCAAAGGACATTCTCGAGCTTTGTGTTCTGCCTGTTTTTTCCGTAAGGGCATCGGGTATTTCAACAATAAAGCGCGAGGGAATATTTCTCGACGTGGTACCGAAAAGCATTCTTGTCTGTGCGTGGGAAAGGTAAAGATTTTTCTTTGCTCTTGTAATACCTACATAAGCAAGTCGTCTTTCCTCCTCGATATCCTCGGTAGAATACATACTCTGAACACCGGGGAATATGCCTTCCTCCATACCGGGAATAAATACAACGGGGAACTCGAGGCCCTTAGCCGAGTGGATTGTCATAAGCACAACCGCATCGGTCTGAGCGTTATAATTATCAATGTCGGTCATAAGAGCAACTTCCTCAAGGAAGCCTGAAAGAGTTGCTCCCTCATTTTCCTTCTCGTAGGTCATAAGGTTGGAGATAAGCTCGTTAATATTTTCTTCTCTTTCGGCGCCCTTTTCCTTATCGAGTCTGAGATGAGGTATATATTCAGTCTTTTCAAGCACTTTTTTGAAAAGCTCCTCAAGAGGTACCTTGTCAACATACTGCCTTAAGCTCTCAATTAGCTCACAGAATTCCTGAAGCTTTTTCGCGCTTCTTCTGAGTGCCTCGTACTCGTCGGCGTGGCTGAGCACATCGAAAAGAGTCACTCCGATACCCGATGCAATTTCAGCCGCCTTATTGATTGTTGTGTCGCCTATTCCCCTCTTGGGTACGTTGACAATACGGCGAAGACGGATGTTGTCGCCCGGGTTGTTAAGTACGGTAAGATAGGAAATGGCATCTTTGATTTCAAGTCTGTCATAGAAGCGGTTACCGCCGATAATACGGTAAGGAATACCCGCCTTGACGAGGGTTCTTTCTATGGCGTTGGACTGGGCGTTCATTCTGTAAAGCACAGCGTGGTCGCTGAAGACGTATTTACCGGAGCTGACGTTTTCTTCTATGGTATCAGCCACAAAGCGAGCCTCATCTCCCTCGTCATAAGCGTTGTTTATAACAACCTTATCTCCGCCGCCGTTTGCGGTCCAGAGATTTTTGCCCTTACGCTTTTTGTTGTTTGAGATAACCTCATTGGCAACATCAAGAATGGTTTGTGTTGAACGGTAATTCTGCTCAAGACGGATGATGCTTGATTCCGCATAGCGATGCTCAAAGGAAAGGATATTTTCGATAGTTGCACCTCTGAAGCGGTAAATACTCTGGTCGTCATCACCGACAACACAGATGTTTCTGTGACCTGCCGCAAGAAGCTCTGTAAGCTTATACTGTGCGTGGTTGGTATCCTGATACTCGTCAACCATAATGTATCTGAACTTTCTCTGATAATACTCTCTGATTTCCTGATTCTGCTCTAAAAGCTTAACGGTATTGAAGATAATATCGTCAAAATCCATAGCGTCGCTGTTTTTAAGTTCCTTCTGGTACATAGCGTAAACCTTGGCAATCTGACTCTTTCTCGCGTCCTTGCCCTTTGCCGCATCCTCGGCATAACGGTCGGGAGAAATCATTGAATCCTTGGCGTTACTTATTTCGTTGATTATAGTCTTATATGAAAGGTTACCCTCACTTATACCGAGCTGACGCTGGCACTCCTTAACAAGGCGTTTTGAGTCGTCGGCATCGTAAATGGTAAAGCTCTTGCTGTAGCCTAAAACCTCACCGTCACGGCGAAGAATCTTTACACAGCTTGAATGAAAGGTGGAAGCCCATATATCGGCCGCATCCTTCTGACCGAGCATTTTTTCAAGCCTTTCCTTAAGCTCGTTTGCCGCTTTGTTTGTAAAGGTAATGGCAAGAATCTGCCAGGGTCTTGCAGGCTCATCAATGAGCAGGTCCTCTATGTCGAAGAATTTATCCTCGTCGCCTGCAAGGTAAGCCTTCATATTGGCTATATCTCTTTCGGTGGGCTCAAAATCAACCCTCTTACTCTCGTAGGCGTTGCCGTATTTTACGATATTTGCGATACGGTTAACGAGCACCGTGGTCTTGCCGCTTCCCGCACCTGCCAAGATAAGCACAGGACCCTTCACCTGAAATATAGCCTGCTTCTGCTTATCGTTCATATTTTTAAAATCTTTTTCAATTATCTGCTTTCTTAAGTCAAAAAATTCTTTTGTAGCCATTTTTTACCTCTTTGCATTTTACTGTACATTCTTTTTAATTTTACATTAAAAGATAAAAAAATACAACTGTATTTTATAAATTAAGGCATAAAAAATACGCCCGTAAAATCGGGCGTATTTACTATAAAGCTTTAAAACTGTTCCGGGGCGATCATTTCTTTGATGAAGGAGAAAACGCTGAAAAACCTTGTAAGTATTGCAGCGATAATATCCTCAATCACCGTAAGAATATCCTTTTCCTCTTCTTCCTCTGCTTTCTCAACATAAGGAAGCTCTGCCGAGTCACTGTAAAGATATCCGATTGAAACATAAAGCTCCATTCCGATAACCTCGTAATCAGGGCTTTCCCAATCGATAATTTCATCACAGCTTACCGTTACCGGCATTGAATCATAAAAACCGACAGTTGTATAGAACGGATAAAGCTCCTCACAAAGATAAGGAGTAACATCAACCGTAAAACTCTTGCTTGTTCCGTTGTTCTTCACAATTTTATATGAAACAGAGGTAAGACCGTTCTCCTCATCAAAATCATAATCTGTCAGTTCAATACTCTCATAAGGTGAATCAACATAGGTAATGTCAAACTCATAAACCGCATCGTAATAGCTTATATATGCCTTATTGCCGAAAATTAAACTGCTGAGCACAGCACCGTCAAGAACAAACTCGTCCTCTGCGGGGTCAAACTTAGCCTTACAGGTTTTCTGAGTTGAATCGGCAAAGGTAATAACAAAGCTTTCGCCCTCAAGGTTAGGCATAACGGAATCTTCATAATAGGTAGTGTCAAGAGTTGATACAGGTGCAATACTCTTTACAAAGCAGTCAACGGTATCCTTGTAAAGTACAAACGAGGATTCCTTACCGATGCCGGAAATATCACTTATAACCTCGCAGCTGACCGTTACGGGAATCTCGCTTTCTCCCGCCTCTTTAGCGGCAACAAAATCCTTATATTTAACAACTGCATCTATGTAAATGTAGGTATATCTGTCTATCTCCGCTCTTCCCTCCGGAAAATCTATTTCGTAAACGCTTCCGTCAGAGAGAGTCGCCTCTACCTTGTATCCGTAATCACAGTCTGAAAGGTAAAAATCGTAAAGTTCTTCCTTGGATTCATATCCGAGAATATTAAGAACTGTTTCAATATCGAACTCAAGCTCCCCGAATTCCTCTTCAAATTCTTTCAGCATTTCGTCGATAAACTCTTCTATCATTTCCTTGCCTGTTTCTATATCCTTTACGGAAACGGGCACATCGTCAATAAATCTCACGCTTTCAACCGTGGGAAGCTTGACGGTAAAAGCAAGTGACTGAAGCGGACATACGGCGATGAACATAATGACCGTAAGTATAACAGCTATAAATTTTTTCATAAAAATTTCCTCCTTTTATTTTTTCAGAAGCATCTGCTTCAAAATAAACTTAGCATAAACCCTTTTAAAAGTCAATAGAAATGAAACAAATGTAAGAAAAGTTTAATAAAAACCTTAACTGCGTAACAAATATATCACACAAACAGGTTTAATGAGCTTTTTTTGTCTTATCGGTCACTTTTTAAGTACTCTTCGGTCAGCACTCACCAAGAGAGCTAAGCATAGCTTCAGCATCAGTGAAAAGAATGGGGGTTATGCCGATTTCTATGAGATGTTCAAGATTTTTCGGGCTGTCGTCTATCATAAATATCTCATCATACTTTTTGCCGAAGGAATTGACACAGTGAAGATAAAATGCAGGGTCCGGCTTTGCCATTTTAAGGTTTGCCGATATAAACATTTTATCGAAAAGACGGGTAAGATTATTCTTTTCGAAAATTTCTTCAACAAAACCCAAGGGCGCATTGGAAAGAAGAGCTATGTCTGCAGTTTTACCAAGCTTTTCGATGATGGGCGCCATATAAGGGCGGAAGCGTGTAAGCTCATCCCACTCTTTGAGTATAGTGCTTTTTTCAATTCCGAGCTCTTCGGACATACGGTTAAAAAGCTCGTCTCTTGTTATTTCGCCAAGGTCGGCGGGTACAAAATATTTTTCCTTGAGGATTGCGGCAGTTTCTTCTTCAAAATGCTTTCTGAAAAAGGGAGGCGCAATCTCTTCAAATATAACGCCGAAGCAATCGAAAATTATGAGTCTGTTTTTCATTCTATCACCTTATCTGTAATATTTATCGGTACGCTTAAGATAGTCAACGAGCATCATTGTCCAGTCGGTCTGAATAAAATCGAAGCCCTTATCCGCAAGCCAGCCCCAACCCTTATCCTCGCTTTCCGTGAGTGCGGTGTCGTCACTGTGACCGCCCGCAAGTTGCTGACGGTAATTGTAGATAATAGCGTTTGCCCATACAAGTATGCCGTCACGGTGCATTTTATCAATAAACTCATCAGAGGCAAGAAACTCGTCGTCCCTTTTAAAAAGAGCCTCAACACCCACATAGTTGATGTTTCTCTTAAGAAGCTCCTCATGGCAGCTGTGACCGTTACGAACTATGGGCATAAAGGGAAGCTCGGGCGCAAGATTTTCAAGCAAATCAAAAACCTTTTCAGAGGGTGCGCTCTTTACGAGACACTGATCAACCATTCCGTGACGCTTGATTGCATTATATATTTTTTCGGGATTCGACCAGAATTTATCGATATTTATATAGCATCTGTCCTTGAACTGCTCGAGAAAATCGTCAAAAGCCGATACGGTAAACTGAGTCTTGGTGCGATCAAAATTGACATAGTGTATTTTGCTGACAGCCTTATATGAAAGAGTGTTGAGCAGTACCGGTGCGTTCATATGAGAAAGCTCCATCATAGGATGAAACAAAAAGAGCTTGCCGTCACGGCTGCAGTTAAGGTCAACCTCAAGCATATCTGCCCCCTGTCTGAGAGCAATTTCGTATGCCGCCATTGTATTGCAGGGTATATTACCCCCCGCCGCACCTCTGTGGGCAACAACTATTATATTTTCTTTTGATTTTTCGTGAAGTGTTTTCATATATGCATTCCTTTCGTTAGGGTGACGAGTATAATCCGAACCCGCCCAAAAGCGTGTATTTTCGCGGCTTTTCGGCATTTCGGTTTTGAAAGGCGTCAGCCTGTCGGCACCCTCAATATCCAAAAATCCTGCAAAAATTCGCACTTTTGGGTCTGCG
>JAFWYB010000059.1 GCA_017517865.1 Clostridia bacterium
ACTGAAAGTTTACAACCTTTTTATTGTATGTTTATAAACCGATATGCGCCAAGAACACTCCTATAGCATACCCTAATTTATAAATTACAAGTAGTGTTAAACTAACAACAAGTACTCTCCTAATAAAAATCTCATTTCTTGTTCCTGCATTTATCCAAGCCTTGATGTCACTTATGATATTACTAATTTTACTCATTTGAGTTACCTCCTATATTGAATTTATACCTAGAAAGTAACATTGTTAATTATAAAACACCATAAAATCAAGGTTGCACTTGTGTAAACTTACAGTTGCACTTACATTTTCAGGTCATTTTGTATATGTCCGATGAATTGTCCTATCGCATATCCAGCTCCATAAAGGAAAGTAACAACAATAGCAACACTCACGCATATCAATAAAATATATAATATCATAATTAGTTTTCGTTGCTTATCTGATAGATTCGAAATAAAGTTATTCCAAACTCTTAACATGTTTTGAGCTTTGTAGCCTACCGTTAAATCATTATTGCTTTCATCACTATCGGCACCTCGCATTAAATAGTCCAAAGAAACATCAAAATATTCACTCATAAATAGTAGTCTTGTCATTTCTGGGTATGCCTTATCATTTTCCCATTTTGAAATTGATTGTCGGGACACATCTAACAATTCTGCCAACTCTTCTTGTGAAATATTTTTATTCTTACGTAATTCATATAAACGTTCACCAAATGTCATTATTATCTCACCACCAAATTCTTATTTGTCGAACCCATTATACCACAACCACATCACAAATTTCAATCCGTTACATACACCTGTTACCCCAAAAGTAGCAGGTGCTTTTTTTATGCCCAAAACCGTGATTTTGGGTATATGAATACTGCGTCACATTTTTTCGCAGTACAACTAAATTTTTAAAGAAAGGAGGAACCCATTATGCAAACAATCAACCTTACCCTTAAGCAATTTGCAGAAATCAAGACAATGATTAAAAGCCGATGCTGTAACTGTTATCAAGGCAACTGTCTGCTTCTTGATGACGGTGACACTCACACCTGTCCGCAACTCATAACACCGAGCCATATTATCTGCAGATATTTTCTTGACTGTGTGCTGCCGAGTGATAAAGCCATTATGAAAAGCGCCACAGGTCAGACACCTGCCGAAACGGTTGTCTGTGCTTTGTGCGGCAGTAAAACTGAGAGGACAGGCAGAAATCAGAAGTTCTGTCCTGCCTGTGCGAAGAAGAAACAGAGACAGAGAAATGCAGAATATATGTCTGCAAAAAGGTCTCGGGTGGATGTTTATGATGCCCTGAAGCCGCCAAAATAAAGGCTTGAAAAGTGCAGAAAGGATAAGGCAATATACTTTTATTCTGTTGCATTCTAAAACATCCACACAAACAACAAACATTTTACAACAAAAATCTAAAACCCGAACAAACGAACAAATTGCTATGAAGCCCTGTGCTACTGCTTTGCGGCGTTCGGCTTTGTAGCGAACACTGTGGCACATTGTACGGATAAAACCCGAACAGATAAAAGCTTTGTGCTATTTGTTTGTGTGCGTCTTGTACGGATGTTCGGAAAATCATTTCAAGAAAGAGGTAAAAATTTGGAAAATTATTTATACTATTCAGACCCGTTCTTTGCATATAACAACTCGCTGTATATTGAAAAGACTATAAACGGCAAGCCGGTAAACATTAAGCTCAGCAATTTCCTTGCGAGGATAACCGAGGACATTACCTGCACCAACGGCGCAGAGAACGAAAGATTCCTTTCTATTGTCGGCACAGATGATAAGGGAAAAGACCTTCGCAAAATTACAGTACCCTTGAAAAACTTCGCGCAGCTCGATTGGGCACAGGAGCATTGGGGAATCAACTGTGTTATCGAGTCGGGCTACGGTAACCGTGATAATCTCCGTCAGGCTATTCAGTCAACGGCAAAATATGCTGATACGAAAACTATTTACGGTACAACAGGCTGGTGGGAAACATCAACGGGTTGGCAGTTCTGTATGCCCGGTAACAGCAATGCAGAAGTTGAGCTTACTGAAAAGACAAAGGGTTATTCGTTCAAAACTGATGCAGATATTACAGAAACAATGAACCTTATGAAAGCTTTGCCGTACTCAGTAGCACCGAAAGAGATTATGTTCCCTATGCTTTCTTACACATTAGTCAGCATACTCGGCACCTTTATGGCTAAGGCGGGTAAGGAAACGAAAACTGTAATTATGCTTTACGGCAAAACAGGCTCAATGAAAACAACGCTATCACTTTTAATCAATTCCCTTTTCGGCAGGTTCAATGAAGATAATATCCCGATGAATTTCCGTGACACACCCAAGAGCATATTAAACTATTGCTTCACTCTTAAGGACTGTGCAGTTATCATTGACGACTATCATCCCGGCTCAGGTAGAGAACAGTCGGCACAGGATGCAACAACTCAAGCACTTATACGAGGAATATGTAACAGAGAGGCAAGAGGTGCTCTTGACAAAAGCGGAAGACAAAGAGCAGCTAAAAGACCGCAGTGTAATGTGATAATGACTGCAGAGTATCTTCCCAATGTGGGTGAAAGCGGTGTGGCAAGATTTCTTTCACTTGAGCTTAAGCCCGGTGACATTAACCTTAACGAGCTTACAAAGTATCAGAAGGAAGCGGAGGAAGGAACCTTATCCCACTTCACTTTCCTTGCAACTGAAATGCTGAAGGCAAAATTTCTTGACAAAGAAAACGGAGTGAAAGACCTTTTAGAAAAACTCAAAAGCGGTTTTCTTTCTAACAGAAAGTTTTACAAAGCCAAAGCTGATGAAATGAATTTTCATATCAGACCGAGATTATGTGACGATCTTGCAAACATAAGAATCGGCTTTGAACTTTATTGTGAAACGCTTTCGTACTATGAAGGTATCACCTATGAACAGAAAGTTGAAATGTTAAAAGAGCTTGATGAAATTTTATTAAGGCTCGCAGTGTCACAGCAGTCACTCACAGAAACGGAACAACCCACAGAAATATTTATTCATAAGCTTCGCTGTCTGATGGATGTGGGTAAAGTAAATCTTGTTGAGCGAATGATAAGACCTGTTGAATTGCCGAGAAACCTTGTCGGCTATTATGACGATGAAAACTTTTATTTCGAATCCGATGCAGCTTATGCAGCGGTTATAAAATCCTGTTATGATGTCGGAGAGCATTTCCCTTTAACACAGAAAGCATTAATAAAGGCTCTGAAGAATGAAGGTGTCAGCACCTGTTCAAAGGGAGAGTGCACAAGGAATGTCAGAGTGTTCGGTACACCCAAGAGGCTTATCTGTATTTCAAAAGAAACATTTAATAAAAATTTACCGATTGATGAGGATGAAGCTTCTGATGATGAAGAGTTACCCTTTGGTCCAGGTAAGATAATAGCCACTGAAGAAAGCGAGCCTGAACAGCTCGCCTTTTCTTATGCGGCAGGTAATTAAACGAGGACAAACCGATGCTTGCTTTAATAATTTGGATTTTGGTCCGAAGTTTAGCAAGCATTGGATTTGTATCCGCAAATCCGTAAAAACAGAGCGTTTTTATGACCACACCCCAACACAAAAATCAAAGAAAGGAGAATTCCTATGTCAAAAAGAAAAAGAGAAATTGATTTTCATGTATATCTCAATGAAGAAGAAAACGAAGTATTAAACAAATTTTGTAAGGTAATGAAAACTGACCGAAGCAAAATTATCAGAGCAATGATTTTAGGTACAAGGCTTGTTGAAGCTCCGCCAATTGATTACAAACATTTTATTATTGAGCTTCGCAGAGTCGGTACTAATCTTAATCAGCTTACTGCTAAAGCTAATGCAATCGGTTTTATTGACCGTGCTGAATGCAGAGAAGTTTTATCAGATATCCGTTCACTTGAATCGGATATCGCAAAATATTTTAAACCGGGTAAAGGGAGATTTGTTTAATGGCAGTTACAAGAATATGGCCAATAAAAAATAACATTCATCAGGTTGTGTCTTATGCTGCTAATAAAAGCAAAACTGATTTATCAAAATATTCAGACCTTCTTTCTTCGCTTCACTATGCCGCCGATAAGGATAAAACAAATCTTGAAAGCGAACAAAGACTTCTTGTTGACGGCATTAACTGTGACCCTGACATTGCTGCACAGCAGATGATTGACACAAAAGAGATGTATGGAAAGACGGGAGGCATTGTTGCTTACCACGCATATATTTCCTTCAAGCCGGGAGAGGTTACACCCGAAGAAGCACAGCAGGTTGCAATGGAAGTTGCTAACAAGATGTGGGGAGCTGATTACGAAATGGTTGTTGCTACTCACCTAAATGCAAATTGTGTTCACTGCCATATCGTAATTAATTCTGTTTCAATAACAGACGGAAGAAAGATGAATGAAGACAGAGCGATGTACCGGCTCTTCAGAAAGACGAGTGATGAAATCTGTCTTGAGCACGGCTTGTCTGTTATTGAAAATCCGAAAGGAAAAAGAATTCCTTACAATGTTTACAAAGCAAAGCAGAAAGGTATCAAAACAAAATATGATTATATGCGTGAAGATATTGATTATGCTATTCCGAGAAGCAGAAGCATAAAACAGTTTTTCAGAATTATGAGTCAGAAGGGTTATTGGTTTGATGACGGAAAGATTGGTTACCGTACCGACAAGCACGGCGTTAAGCTTTCAAACCTTGGTGACGAATACTCTTATGAAAGTCTTTGGGATAGGATTAATCATCAGAGGCTTTATGAGGTGGATGAAAATTTTTATAACTACACCTGTGCAAATAATTATTTGCGTAACCAAACCTTTATTTATTGTTACAAGGGTTATGAGTTCAAGGAATCAGCCGAGCATTACCGTCACCCTGAAACCTTCAGTAAAACGGTTTCAGATTTTTCAAAACTGCTTGTAGGTGGCGCCGTACTCGGTGCACCTGTTATATCACTTTTATTTATTGCTCTTCTCTTTGTGGGAGCAATAGCTGAAAAGAACAACTGCAATCCACACCCGTTCTCACCGAAGATGAAATATTCTGCACCGAGGATAGAGTTTATGCATAAGCAAATTGAGCTTGCAATAAACGAAAAGCTTTATGACTTTGCCGAGGTTGACAAATTCATTTCAAGGACAGAGATTCGTATGGAGGAGCTTAAAACTCAGCGAAACAAAATTTACAATCAGATAAGAAGATGCAAAG
The DNA here is from genome assembly GCA_017517865.1 of Clostridia bacterium. GTDB lineage: Bacteria > Bacillota > Clostridia > Oscillospirales > Acutalibacteraceae > UBA6857. The sequence continues at coordinate 5,206 of JAFWYB010000059.1, forward strand.
ACCCGACGGCTAAGGAAGACCTTATTGACCGTCGGGATTTTCTTACGTGTGAAATCGGCATACTGCGTGAAAAGATTAACATTGCAAAAAGAATCATCAAAGACAGACCGGGGCTTGAGGAAAGTCTTGAAGCGGAGAAGGCACTTATCCGTGAATGGTACTTCCCCGAGAGGGCTCAGGTCAAAGAAAAACATTATGAAGGGAGGTAGATGCTATGAATGCTGAAGAGCTTTGCAAGAAAATGCAGGAAGAGAAAAAGTCTGACAGTGAAAATTGTTATGAGGAAGAAATGTCATCAAGCGAATATTTTTCCAAGTATTCGGGTACACCGTGGTACTCTGTCAGAAAACACTTACAGATTATCAGAGCTGAACAGAAAAAGTATAAAAGAAATTATTAATTTTTATGGAGGTAAACTATGTTTAATCAAAACATCAAATCACCGGTAAACATTCCGGTATCAAAAATTCATCCCTTTGAGGGGAATCCGTATAAGGTTTTGGATAACGATGAAATGAATACTCTTATATGCAGCATTCAGGAGCAAGGTATTCTTACTCCTATAATTATCCGACCTATTGAAAACACAGATGAATATGAGGTGATAAGCGGACACCGACGCTTACACGCCACAGTCAAAGCAGGGATGAAAGAAGTCCCTGCTTTTATTTATGCCGTCACCCGTGACGAAGCGGCTATTATGCTTGTTGACAGTAATCTTCACCGAGAGCATATTCTTCCGTCGGAGAAGGCGTTTGCTTACAAGCTGAAGCTTGAGGCAATCAAGAGACAAGGTGAACGAACAGACTTAACTTCCGACCAAGTTGGTCGGAAGTTGGAATCAGCAGAGCTTATTGCAAATAAATCTGATGACAGTAAAACACAGGTCAGACGTTATATCCGTTTGACTTATCTCATTCCTGAACTTCTTAACCTTGTTGATGAAGAACGAATTGCCTTTACACCTGCGGTAGAGCTTTCATATCTCAATGATGTGGAGCAGGCTGATTTGGTTGAAGAAATCTCTGCTTGTGATGCTACACCTAATTTATCTCAGGCACAAAGGCTTCGTGCAATCAGCAGAGAAGAAGGTCTTACTCCTGAGGATATAGGTGAAATCTTGGCGGAAGAAAAAGCTAATCAGCGTGAGAAAATCAAAATTCCTGCTGAAAGAATACGAAAATTCTTTCCGAAAAGCTATACAACTGAACAGATTGAAGAAGCAATCATAAAAATCTGTGAGAGCAGATACAGAGCCCGTCAGGGCAGAGATGCGAGATAAGGAGGTTGAAATATGGGAGAAGAAAACAAGAAAAAATATTATGTACCTATATGGAAAAAGTCTAATCTTACCATAGAAGAGGCTGTCGCATATTCGGGTATCGGCAGAGATAAGCTTCGTGATATTACAAGCAGAGAGGACTGTCCCTTTGTTCTGTGGATAGGCAACAAAAGAATGATAAAAAGACGAGTGTTCGATTCATATATTGATAAAATGTACTCTATTTAAGGTGTTCTGTGCGGTGAGAAAATCCACACATTGGTCTTGCCGCACTTTTAGTTTTATGATTTATTCACACTTATAAGAAGGAGGTACTTATATGAACAAAGAAATTGAACTCCCGTTATGGCAAAAAATGAATCTTACCTTGGATGAGGCATCTGAGTACACGGGTATAGGTAAAACCAAACTCAGAGAGCTGTCAGACAAAGAGGATTGTTCCTTTGTGCTGTGGAACGGGGCAAAGCGTCTTTTTAAACGCAAAAAGTTAGAAGAATACCTTGAAGAAACAAACTGCTTATAACAGGAGGCCTAATAATGAATAACAATAAAAATATTGAAACAGCAGTTAAAGAAAATGATGTTCCCATATGGGAAAAGAACTGCCTTACCCTTGAAGAAGCGGCAGCTTATTCGGGGATAGGCAGAAACAAATTAAGAGAATTATCACAGCAGAAAAACTGTCCCTTTGCGGTATGGTTGGGCGGTAAGCTTTATATTATAAGGGAAAAGCTGGATGATTTTACGGATAAACAATTCAGAATATAGGAGGAAATTTTATGTCAGCGACAAAAAGAAAAGACAAATCAAGAGTTGTTCTCCGCAAAGGAGAATATCAGAGAGCCAACGGCACTTATAATTATTCATGGACCGACAGCAACGGCAAAAGACATTTCGTATATGCAAAAACATTAGAGGAGCTCAGAATAAAGGAAGAGCAGATAGAAAAAGACAAAAGTGACGGTATAAAGGCTGAGGCAAGATATACTACGCTGAATGACCTGTTCGATTTATGGAAAACACTGAAAAGAGGTCTTAAGGATAATACCTTTCAGAACTACACTTATATGTATGATACCTTTGTAAGACATGTTATAGGTAATGAATTCGTAACGAAATTCAAAAAATCTGATATTAAACGTTTTTACAATTATCTTGCAGATGAAAGGTGCCTGAAAGGTTCTACCATAGACAGCGTTCATACTGTTCTTCATCAGGTGCTTGATATGGCAGTTGATGATAATTATATACGCAACAATCCTTCCGATAGGGTTTTGAAGGAGCTTAAGCAATCATGCTTTGCAAAAAGTGAAAAAAGAATGGCACTTACAAGAGCGGAGCAGGATTTGTTCCTTGATTTCCTGAAAAACAGCAGAATATATAACCATTGGTATTCTATCTTTGCGGTAATGCTTGGTACAGGTCTCAGAGTAGGTGAGGTGACGGGTTTGCGATGGTGTGATATTGACTTGGAAAACGGGATTATTGATGTTAACCATACTCTTATTTACTACTCTCATAGAACAGCGGATAGTAAGCAAGGCTGTTATTTCAATGTCAATACCCCAAAGACTACTGCAAGTAACAGACAGGTGCCTATGCTTGATTTTGTAAAAGAGGCTTTTATTATGGAAAAGGAGGTGCAGGAGCTTCTTGATATAAAATGCGAAGCCACAATCGATGGTTATACAGATTTTATATTTGTTAACCGATTCGGTAATGTTCAGCATCAGGGTACTCTTAATAAAGCTATCAAAAGAATAATAAGAGACTGTAATGATGAGCAGTTTCTGAAAAGTGATAATCCGAAGGTGCTGTTGCCTCATTTCAGTTGTCATACTCTTCGTCATACCTTTACAACAAGAATGTGCGAAGCCGGTGTTAATGTTAAGGTAATTCAGGATGCTCTCGGACATACAGATGTTTCAACAACACTTAACATTTATACTGATGTTACAAAGGAACTTAAGAGGGTGGAATTCGAAGGACTTGACAGGTTCTTTAAGGAGGCATAAAGTAAAAAATGTATGCTGCCAAGCTTACATCAAATCGTACATCAATCGGAACGTAAAATGCAGTAATATATAGGCGAAAAGCAGGAAAATGTCAAATTTTCATTGATGGGGTCAGTAAGTTATGGTAGCATACAGTATAATATGAATTACAGGAAGCGGGACTCCCCACAATGAAGAGCTTAGATAAATAAATCTCCCGAAAGCCCAGTAAAATCAAGGGTTCCGAGAGATAGTAAAAATGTAAATAGTCGGTTTTACGACAAATTTACGACAAATGAATATGTGATATAGCAAAGCAGGACGGTATTTTTGCCGTCCTGCTTTTGTATATCCAATATTATGAAATATGCCTACTAATGTTCAACAAATAATTTGTTAGTTATGACAAAATTCTACAAAAAAGTAGTTTTTTGCGTTACTTTTGATAGTTTTTAGAACTTATTTATATAGAAGGATTAAATATAAGAATAACCTTTAATTAAAAATTTATAAGGAGCTAGCAATATGAGTGAATTTGATTACAACAAGATTACAGCAGAAGTAATAACTGATTTAGCAAAAAGTTCGGCAAAAGCAGTTTGGGGTAAAATTACTCAAACATACAAAGATATCTCCAATAAAGGAGACATCGATTATGGTATGGCTTTTGAAAAATATTTAACAGAATCAGAAAAATATATAAGTATGGCAAAAACCATTTTATATGGTCAAATCCCCCATCATTTGTATTCATTTTTTGAATGTATGGGTATAAAAAACAAAGATAAAGAAATAGATACATCTAATGTGAATAATATATTATCATTAGGTCATAAATTAATAATAACCGGAACGGGTGGAATAGGAAAAAGCATGTTAATGAGACACTGTTTTTTAGATGCGATAACAAACACAACCTTAATTCCTATTCTGATAGAACTTAGAGGTTTAAATGAGTATGCACTTGAGGATATTTCTATAGAAAAGTATATCTATAATACTCTAAATATTTTCGGTTTTAAACTCGAAGAAAAGTATTTCAGATATAGTCTGGAAACGGGGTGTTATTTGTTTTTGTTTGATGGATATGATGAGGTTAAAAACTCGCTTTCTTCAAAAGTAACGCAAGAAATAACAGATTTTAGTAATAAATACATGGACAACTATATGATTGTTTCATCAAGACCTTTAGAGGAATTTGTTGGATGGTCTGACTTTATAGAATTTTCTTCTATGAATTTAACAAAGGAACAGGCATTGTCTTTAATATCAAAATTAGAATACGACGAGGAACTGAAGAAAAAGTTTTATGAAAAATTGGATGAAGAATTATACGATAAGTATAATTCATTTGCTTCCAATCCTCTTTTATTAACAATAATGTTAATGACATTTGAAGGAAGAGTATCAATACCTGACAGTAAAACTGATTTTTATGAACAGGCTTTTTCAACGTTATTTCATAGACATGATGCTCGAAAAAGAGGTGGATATAAGAGGGAGATACAGTCTGGACTTGGATATGAGGATTTTAAAAAAGTATTTTCATATTTTTGTTTTAGATCATTTTTCAAAAACCAATATGAGTTTACAGAGAAGACTGCATTGGAAAACATAGCAAAAGCTAAAGAAAAGACATATTCTTTTGGAACTTTTGAGGATTCAAACTTTTTGAATGATATGGTTAAGGCGGCGTGTGTATTAGTTCATGAGGGCCTAAATTATCGGTTTTCGCATCGTTCTTTTCAAGAATACTTTGCTGCTGTATACACGACACAATTAAGCGATGATGAACAGAAAAAATTTGTTACTTCTTGGTTGAAAACTACTAGTAGAAGAATAACGACAGACTTTTTAGATATTTTACATGATTTACAACCAGATAGGTTTATGAAAAATATATTATATGATCCATTGTGTGATTTGAATAAAAAATATGAATCTCATAATAAGGATAATAATTGGATAATACAATATTTGTTTTCTGGAATTGGTGTACGTAGAAATAATGAAAATGATTTTTCTTTCTTCCTTACCGTCAAAGAGTCGTACTATAATACAGTTGTTAGATATATGTTAAGATATGCACATTATGATTTTAATGACTTCATTGATGAGGAAAAAGATGAAATTAACAATATTGCCGAGGAATTGTTAAATAAGTATTGTGGTAAATATTCTATAGACTTTGAACAATTAATAGAAGATGGGTTGTATGAGAAGGCATTAAAATGTGTCGAATGGGCAGTTAAACAAATCGATTTTGTTTTAAAAGAATTAAAAAATATTGATACGAATACATTTGGACGTAAAAGAACTTTTGAGTCGATGTTAGAAGATTTATGATTAGGGAAATTTCTATAAAAAGATTTATTTTACATTGTGTGTGAAATGTATTTTTTACACATTCGATATATCTCACTCCTCCTTGTACAATGATCTTACCAAAATTCAAGGAGGATTTTTATATGAACTTACCCAAACACATTACAAACGAGCAAACTTGTATCCATTACACCCTTCACGGGGATTACCTCACTTAAGGATATTCAAGAAAACAACCATATACGCTGTTTACAAAATTCCTCGCAAATAAAATAATCAAACGAGGTAAAAGTATATGTTTAACTTTATTGAACAGTTTTATTATGGAAACATTGAGCCGCAGGAATGTTCATCCAAGCTTACAGCAGAGATGAAAAAGAAACTAAGTCAACTAACTAAAAAGGAAGAATGTCTTAATGAAAAATTTGCCGACGAATTGAAAGATTTGTTTGCGGATTATACAAGCTCTTGCACTGCTTTTACAAGTGTTTGCTGTGCAGATAGCTTTATGGTCGGATTCAGGCTCGGAGCAAGGTTCGCATACGATACTTTTGTGGAAAATAGGAAAGGATGATGTGATTATGGAACTCAAAAAGCACTATACAAACGAACAAACAGGAATCCGTTACAGTCTTCATGGAGACTTTTATTTGTCAGATATTAAAGTTCCTGAAGAAAATATCGTTCTCGGCAAATGGGGTGAGCGAGTGCCGGTGGCACTCAAACAGGCAAACCGACCGAGCCGGCAGGCGAGACATGATGCACAAGGATTACCTTTCCAATAACAAGAAAGTAGTGTTTTCTGTGCTACTTGCGGAAGGTAAGCTGTATCAGCACTGTGCAGAGATAGAAAAACAAGCAAATAAAATGTACGGCCTTTTGATTGAGCAGATGAAAGAAGCGGAAGGCATCACAGAGCAACTTAAAGAGCAAGACCAGCTTGAATGGGTGCAGAGAATGGGAAATATTCAGCATAGAGCTACGAAAATCGTATGCGATGAGCTGATATATGTATAAACAGACCGAAAAATACTATAACCGTAACAACAAATTAATCCCGCAGGCAACTACCTGCGGGATTAATAATTACTGAAGTTACCGTAAATGACGTTATGGTAAGTGCTACGCTCGGTGCGATAATCCGGACTATAACAGGAGTAACTGCGATTTACGGGTTATATCTTCTGAATTTATCGAATGTAAAAATGTTTTTGTTATTTCTTGGTTGTCAAACGGTAGTTGTTCACCAGGGCAGCGAGTTCTATGCGGCTGTGAACATCAAGTGCATAATAAATATCCTTCACGTAATCCTTCACGGTATGCTCGGAAATAACAAGGGACTCTGCAATATCCTTGTTGGTATACCCCATGCAGATAAGCTCTGCAACCTCGCGCTTTTTCGGACTGAGCTTTAAAAGCGGATCATCCGTGGTATCTGTATCGGCAGTGACCTTGGATTCGGCTTTTGCCTCGGTCTGTGAAGCCTGAACAGCAGGCTCCTCAGCCTCTGCTGCGACAGTGGTCTCCTCGTCGGCAATGCGACGGCGAAGGGCAAACATAAGGAACGGCTCCACCTGCATAAAAACGAACACAAGCACCGCCATGATCACTGCATAAAAGATATACAGCGCAATAGGCGTACTGAGGAACATCTCGGCAATAACCGCATGGATGAGAACCGCCGTGATGGCAAGCCCGATAATTACGGAGGCTACGTATCTTGACGGACAGGCTTTCATAATCGGCACACCGTAAAGCGGAGCGAGCATACATACCGTCATACCGAATCCAATGAGTGCACAGGCGACATAGGAAAGTGCGGGAACGTATGCGGACACAAGCATTACAAGAAAACCGAACCCACCGAGTCCGACAAACAGGGGTGCTATGCGGAAGGGATGAATATTCGCTTTCTTATGAAGAAAATACATAGTAAAGCTTGAAAGAGCCACTACTAAATACATAATAGACACGCCGTGCTCGACCTTGCCTACAACCGCAGGACCGCCAACGCCCATCAGCGCAGCAATGAAAGCAATAAGATAAGCCCCCCACATCATCTTCTTCGGCGGGATAAGACCGTCGCTCTTTTTCACAAACTGCGGCAGATGCTCCTTTCCCGTGGGCATACGGAGAAAGAAAATAAACAAAAGTACAAGCGCAGCTACCATTCCAAAGCGGAAGGTGGAGAACGGGACAGATACGATCTCGTTCTGAACCAACGCGATCAGGAACACCGCTATGCCGTAGCCGAAGGTCAGATACTTGATACTGCTTTTTTCAGAAAAGCAGTTGACCACAAGGAAGGTTTCAAAGCCGATCATCAGACAGCAACAGAAAATCTGCAGGTAAATGTTAAAGCGCAGGATATCGTCCGGCAGAGGGAGAAAGAAAGCGATTGCTGAAAGGAGCGCAACACTCGTAGCGATCCGCTGTATCCACACGATAATCTTCGGTAAAAATATCATCGTAAGGATGCCCAGAATGTAACAAACTGCTGTCAGTGTGGTACCGTAATCGATGTTAATGGGCAGTGGGATTTTCCCGTCCACTGCCGAGGACGGTTCAAGGAAATAATAAATAAACCCCATCTGCCAAAAGCTGAACATAGAGAAGCAGACGAGCATCCAAAGCGGAAGCTCTATCCTCTTTTTCTGGTTTTCTATGAGAGTTTGGTGATTCATAAAGTGCACCTTCCTTTTTTTGCCGAAATAATCGCAAAACCGTAAAAATCTCAAATTTTCTGATAAACCCTACCCGAAAGGGTGAGTTTTTCCTAAAAACCCCCCGAACGGGGGGTACAAAGTGAGTAAAAAAATCAATATAATCAAATTACGTTAACACATTTATCCGCTAATATTATAGATCAGATTTTTAAATTTTTCAATAATATGTTAGAAACACTACCCAAACAGGTAGTATATTTGTTCAATCCACTTGTTTCGGGTAGGTTACAATTTTAGCTTGATAAAGTATAATATTTTCAAGGAGGTGGCTTATGGGAATACTGAACTATTTTGAGTATATGGCTTTGGCAGAAAGCGAGCATAAGCGACTGCTTGAAGCTTATCCTGAGCTGAAAGCCTTGTCAAAACGTGAGCTTGAGGTTTTTGCTCAGCTGCTTACCGACAAAACGCAGGCACAGATAGCCAATGAATTGTTTATTACACATTCTTCCGTACATTTTCATTGTAAAAATATATATAAAAAGCTTAAAATCAACAGCAGACGACAGCTGTTAATAAAATACAAAGACATATAAAGGAGGAAGCATTATGGGATTTTTAGAAAGAGCCATCAGACGTGGCGTAAGTGAAGGCATAGGCAAGGCGGTGGGACAGGCAATCACCAAGGCTGTTGAGCCGACTGCTACTGAGCTTGCAAACAAGGCAGCTCAGCATTTTGACAATGCGGCTCAGCAGAACAGTAGGCCTAAAGCACAGATAGCTTCCGGCCTTGAGGGAGCCTTTGCAAACCTTGAGAGAGCTGCACAGGGCTATGCAACTGAGATGAGCAAAAATATCAAAGTGTGTCCGAACTGCAATCAACCGTCGGATAAAGAAAAGACCTTCTGCCCTTCCTGCGGCACAAAGCTTCCGGAAACGACCGTCTCCGAAGGAGCTGTCTGCACGGAATGTAACAAGCAAAATCCCGTGGGAGCCAAATTTTGCGATGCCTGCGGAGCAAAGCTTCCCGCCGCAATCTCCGAGGAGCAGGCTCAGGCTGACCGCAACGCCGCTGTAATAGCAGAATGGGATACAAAGCTTCCGCAGTATCCCAAATGGAATTGCGGAGGGAAAAATTACTGCATAGAGGATATGGATGGTTATATCAGATTTTCTGCCGATTTCGAGGGTAACCGCTTTGCAGCCGAGCAGGCTGTTGCACAGTACAGAAAAGCACTTGTGCAGAACGGCTTTATTCAGGCAGGACAGTACCCGAACATTGCACACCTTTACAAAAGGGTGAACGGAGTATGCTATCACGCAGATACAGAGCACTGCTTTGAGGGTGACCCCGACTGCCCGAATATTTATTTTAATATTGACGAGCCCACAGGCGGATATGATTATGTAAAGCCTGAACCTAAAAAACAGGTAGGTCTGAAGGATCTGTTTAAATTTTAAATAAAAGGAGGAAAAAATAATGTTAATTTGTAAACAATGTAACGCACAGGTAGAAGACGGTTTAACTCACTGCACATCCTGCGGTGCACCCTTAGAAGCACCAACCGGGCAGGCTTCCGCCCCTCAGCAGGATATTTCCGCAAAGCTCACCGAGCTTAACAATACTGCGGACACGACTGCAGATTATTCACCCGAGGATATTGAAAAGAACAAAATTATGGCAGTTCTTGCTTACATAATTTTCCTTATTCCTCTTCTTGCTGCAAAGGACTCTCCCTTTGCAAAATTCCATACAAACCAGGGGCTTGTGCTTTTCATCGGAGCAATACTTTCATCCGTAATAGCGGCTGTTCCCATTATCGGCTGGATTATTGCCCCAATTGCAGGTCTTGCCATAACGGTGCTTTCGGTAATCGGCATAGTAAATGCACTCGGCGGAAAGGCCAAGGAGCTGCCCGTTATCGGGAAGTATAAGATACTTAAATAAAACGGTCCCACAGGTGGCTACGATTACATAAAGCCCGAACCCAAAAAGAAAACAAGCTTTTTAGATTTATTCAAATAACGAATTAGAGGAAATTACAATGAAAAAATTATTTGCACTTTTACTGGCTCTTATGATGGTATTTACTCTCACCGCTTGCGGTAACAATGAAACCCCTTCCGGTAGTGAAGGCGGCACCCCCGGCACTTCTCAGTCCGACGATGGCCTTTTGAATCGTGAAGAAGATAAAGGTGAGCTGTGGGATGTCGCAGACGCTGACATTACAATTCTGAACGAAGGCCACGATGTTGCAATCGTGCCTGCCGGACTGAAAAAAGGCATTGGTACACAATCCAAGGCACAGATTTACCTGGGCGATCCCGGTTCCACGTTTGCAAGCATTTATAAATCTCTCTATGAAGCCAACTACATAGAAGTAGCTCAGGTAGACGTTGATGCACTTGTCGATTACATTGAACAGGAAATTGGTGTCCAGGCAAGCGAAGGTGGACTTTCAAGCTATACGGAATATATCATTTCCACGGACACGATGGAGATTACCATTTTGCATTATCCCAGCAAGAATGAAGTAAAGGTATTTGCTTATCTTAACTAAAGATCGGAGGAAAACACTATGAAGAAACGCATTTCTATTTTACTTGCGACCCTTTTGCTTTTATGCCTTCTTTCCCTTTCGGCATTTGCGGCAGAGGAAAAGGACATTTCAAAAATTCAGCTTCCTAAGCCTCAGACACCCAACTACTTTATGTATATCGACGGCAACGGTACAGACGGAAGCGCTGACGAACTGAGAATGATTATGGTTGCCGACAGAAGCGTAATAGACCTTACCTCGGAGTGGGACAGCGACAGTGATGCCTTTTACGAAAAATACGGGCTTTATCACTTCGATGCATGTATGCAGTACGATGTATCCCTTGACGGTGAGGACAACTGGCAGTATACAAGCGAATGGGACAGTACTCCCTATACCGGAAGCTACGGCGAAGGTTTTCAAAGCGAATCTCTCCGCTCCGAGCTGATGGAGGAATTCGGATTCTTTGATCTTTATTTTTACGAGGGACCTGATACGGATACCTTTAAAGCCTATCGACCGGCTCTTACAAGCGAAAAATATTATTGGGGCGACGGCTACGAAAAGGACGTTTACTCCTTTGATACCGCAAACCACAACCTTTACATCCGTTGTCGTTACTATATTGAATGGGAAACATACGACGGCGAAACCATAGGTGATAGGCAGTCCAAAGTCTCCGAGTGGTCAGACAGTGCCGTATTCGGCAGAAACAGCACCCAGATAGTGCCCGAGGAGCCTACGGTTTACGAGGCACCCGTTATATCTGACCTTTCTGTTAAATTAGCCGATATAGGTAACAGAAAGCTTGAGCTTGATTATGTTCAGACTACACCGGAATCAGTATGGCTTACAAACATTTACTATATGATGAAGGGCGAAGGAAGCTTTGACGGACTTGAAACCCAGGTAAGCATTGACGGCAGCGACTGGATAAGCTTCAGTACATACAATTCATGGGGTGATTGGTGCCATTGGGACGGAATAAGAACAGCAGGAGCGGACGACGTTACCGTTAAGGATACCTCACATATAAAGCTTCGTATACGCTTCTTAGGTACACACGGACCTTCAGAGTGGTCAAATGTGCTTGAAATAAACAAGCCCGCAGAAGAGGAGCACGACTATACGCTCACTATCCAAGAGGCAACCTGCCTTAAAACAGGACTCAAAACATACACCTGCCTTTGCGGTGATACATACACAGAGGTAATACCTAAGCTTCCTCACGAAATTTCAGAGGAATATACAGTTGATGTGCCTGCTACCTGTGCAAAAGAGGGCTCAAAGTCAAAGCACTGTATAAACGGCTGTGATATGAAGGAAGACGTTACGGTTATACCGAGGCTTTCACACAACTATTCAGACGAATATACAGTTGATGAGCAGCCTACCTGCTCAAAGGAGGGCTCAAAATCAAGGCACTGTACAAACAATTACTGCGATGCAAAAACCGACGTAACCGCAGTAGAAATACTTCCTCACAAATATTCAACCAAGTATACCGTTGACGTACAGCCCACCTGCACAAAGAGCGGCTCAAAATCAAGGCATTGTGAAAACTACGGCTGTGATGCAAAAACAGCTGTAACCGCGGTTGAAAAGCTTCCGCACCCGTTGAGAGATTACCTTACAAAAGCAACTCTCAGCAAAAACGGCAAAATTGTTACCAAGTGCCATGTATGCGGCTATGTTTCAAAAACTGAAACCGTATATTATCCTGAAACGGTAAAGCTTTCCGCCACAAAATTTGTCTACAACGGCAAGCAAAAAACGCCCAAGCTTATTATCAAGGACAGTAAGGGCAAAGAGCTTCTTAACAGTGTGGATTACATTTATTCTATGCCCGAAAAAAGAACAGAAATAGGAAAATATACTGTTGAAGTGACCTTTAAAGGTAATTACAGCGGCGAAAAGAAGCTCATTTTCACAATCTTACCCAAAGCACCGACAACTATTTCGGCAACACAAAGCACTTCGGTTATCAAACTTAAATGGTCTACTTCTGTTGGCGCAACAGGCTACAGAGTTTATCAATACAGCCCTTCAAAAGGTAAGTATGTGCAAATTGCTTCTGTTAAGGGAGTGACTTCTTACAGAAAAGCAACAAACCTTAAAGCAGGCACAGAGTATAAGTTTAAGG